>NZ_JBVHWN010000003.1:0-264368 GCF_055564335.1 Streptomyces sp. NPDC029139
GCGGTGTAGTCCTAGACACCTCCACCACACCGGAGGTCTTCGCCATGATCAAGACCTGCGACTGTCAACAACGCTCGTGATCAATACAGCTAGGTCATGAGGAGCAGGGAACGAACCCGGCAGGGAACCAGATCAGGGGCCTCGATCAGGGTCCCGCGGCGAAGAGGTGGCGGCATAACAGCTGGTGACCGGTTCGACCGGGGCAGTAAACCTGCTTGTCCGCTGGATGATCACGGGGTTAGGGTCCCCGAGCACGGGTGGGGGATCATCGCAGGCGGGGGACATGGCACACGACATCGACGCGCTACCGAAGGGCGCGGGCGCCTGGGGGCAGGCCATCTGGGCCGTCGTGCTGGTGGCGGCTCTCGCTGCCGGGGCCTGGATGTTCCCGGATTCGTCCTCACCGGTGAGCGGTCCGCGGCCGGTCACCTGCGACGGCGGCGAACCCGAGACGCCACCGGCGGAGACGGGGAAGACAGGCGTCTCCGGGACGCAGTTGTGCGAGGCGCTGCACCGACCCGACCTCGGCGCACTCCTGGGGACCCCGGGCGAGTCCGCGAAGAGCGCCAACGGCAGTAGCAGCACCTTCAAGCCGGTCGGCGGCAAGGAGATCGTCACACCGTCGGCGCAAGTCGAGTTGGGGACCTACACCGTGACGCTGTCGGCCTCCTCGGGCCATCTCCCGGTGGCCGATTCCGTCGTCTTCATGGAGCCCGGTGCGCAGGAGCGAACGGTTCTGGGCCGCCCGGCGGTCCTCTACTCGGAGCGCACGCTCAGCATCAGCTTCCGCCTGGACGGAAGCGACGCGCGCGGCGGTCCCGGCGTCCCGGCCCGCGCCCTCAGCGTGGCCTCGGACCCGAAGGACAACGGTGGCTCCTTCGACCTGGCCATCTGGCGCGAGGACGGCGGCTGGCCGGACGACGCGGCTCTCCTGCGCGTCGCGGAGAAGGTGCTGCCGACGATCCCTGGCTGGCGCGCCACCGGGTGACGGTCGGGGCGTCAAGCCTCGGGCGTCACGCTGTCCGGCGTCACGCTGTCGGGCGTCATGCTGTCGGCGCGCCCGCCCGAAGTAGCCGTCGTCCGTCAGGAACGCGCCTTGCGCGTCCGGGAGCGGTTCTCCTTGCGGATCGCTTCCAGCAGTTGCGATCTGCTCATCTTCGACCGGCCGCTGATGTCCATGCGCTGGGCCAGGTCGTACAGATGCTGTTTGCTGGCCTGCTCGTCGACGCCTTCACCACTCGCGGCCGGCCGTTCCCGGGGCGTCGCGGCACGCGCGTCCGAGGGGCCCTTGCGGCCGTGTTCCTTACGCTCCCAGTGGTCCGCGACCTTCTCGTACTTGTGCTTGAGCGCGCTGAAGGCGACCCGGTGCGCGCGCTCGCCCTCCCCGTACTGGTCCACAGCCGAGTCATGGGCCTTGATCCAGGTGCGCTGGGCGTCCTCGGGTGAGCGCTCCAGCGTCGAAGGAAGCTCTTCGCGTCCTGGCATGGTTCACCTCCGATGCGATGCACGGCGCCTGCCCCGGTGCTCCGGTACGAAACGGCGCCGCGTCGCCGCCGCCACTCGCGGTGCCGCGCAGCCCGGACTGCATCACCCTGGGTCCGCTCCGGCTGCGGGCGTGGTTCAGGGCCTCGGCCGGCCTCCTTCGGGCCGTGCCTCCGCCTGCTCGGGCGCCACGTCGGGGCGGCGCAAGGTGGAGATCACCTCGTTGTCGGAGACCTGCGCGAACTCCTCGTACCACTCCCCCACCGACCGGAACGAACTCGGCCCGTGCAGGCACACGAGGTCGTCGGCCTCCCTCCGGAGCTCCTCCGCCGCCTCCGGAGCGCAGACCGGCACGGCCAGGATCAGGCGGGCCGGACGGCGCGATCGCAGAAGACGCAGCGCGGCCCGCGCGGTGACACCCGTCGCGAGCCCGTCGTCGACCAGGATCACCGCCCGGCCCTCGACGTCGAGCGCGGGGCGCCCGTCCCGGTACAGATGTTCGCGCCGGTGCAGCTCGGTCCGCTCGCGTGCCACATCGGCGGCGAGATCCACCTCGGTCAGCCCGAGCATGCGCAGAGCCCGCGCGTCGAAAACCGGTGGGTCCTCGCCCGCGATCGCCCCGATACCCACTTCCGGAGTGCCGGGCGCGCCGATCTTGCGCGCCACCAGTACGTCCAGCGGCGCCTTGAGCGCCCTGGCGACCTCCGCGGCGACGGGCACTCCTCCGCGCGGCAGCGCCAGGACGACCGGGTCGGTGAGGTCGCCGTCACCCACCCGTTCGAGGAGCCGGAGGGCGAGTTCCTCACCGGCCTGACGGTGGTCGTAGAAGCGCATGAGGGTCCTCCTTGGAAACGGGTTCACAGACCGGTGGGCCAGGTCTCCGCCTCGCCCGTGCCGACCGGACCGGTGGGCATCGGACCGGTGGGCAGTGGACTCAGGGCGGTGGTCCGGTCCAGGAAACAGAAGGCGTCGTAACGCTCGCCGAGAACGGTCGGCACGTAGTTGCCCCACTTCTCCCGCTCGGGGTGGTAGACGACGCCGATGGCACGGTGGTCGTGTTCGTCCCGCAGCCGGCGGTCCTCGTGTCCGTCGCGCGGTCGGCGGCCCTGACGATCGTCCCGGAGCCGGCGGACCCCGCGATCATTACGGAACAGGCGGTCCCCGCCATCGGCCTCGAACACGAACAGGCCCGCGTCGCCGGGCAGCGCCGCCCGGTGCATCAGTTCTTCGAGACTCCCCGTCCTCGCCGGCGGCACCCCCATCACACGGGCGCGGCCTCCCCAACGGTCGGAGGCCAACACCGTCCCTTCGTACGATCCGAAGCCGACCAGGACCACGCCGGCGGCGGCGTGCCGCTCCCGGACGAGCTGCCCGACGCTGACCATGCCCGCCGCCGCCATGTCGGTGGCCCGGGCGTCGCCCACATGGGTGTTGTGCTCCCACACCACCGCCTTGGCGCGCGGACCATGGTGGTCCACGATCCGGTCGAGGGTGTCGGCCATGTGACGGTCGCGGATGTTCCACGCGTCGGGCCCGCCGTCCAGCATCGCCCGGTAGTACCGCTCGGCGCCCACGACCACCTCGGCGTTCTGCCGCGCGGCGAACTCGGCGAGGCCATCGCTGTCGGCCGCGGCCGACTCCTCGGCTACGCGCCGCAGCCGTACGAGCAGGGCGAGGACCTCCGGTTCACAGCCCGACGGTACGAGCCGGGTGGCTCTCGCATAGGACTGCGGGTCCTCCGCGTACGGCTCGAAGCACCGGTATGCCTCCAGCGCGTGTTCCACCGCGTCGGGGGCGTGTTCGTCCAGGTAGTCGCGTACGGCCTGCAGCGACTCCCAGAGGCTGTACACGTCCAGGCCGAAGAATCCGACGCGCCGCTCGGGTGGCAGGGACACGTTGTGCCGTCGCAACCACCGGCTGAACCGGGCGACATCGGTGTTCGCCCAGAGCCATGCCGGCCAGCGGTCGAAGCCCTCCAGCACCTCGACGGGATCTTCGGGCGCCCCGTCGGCAGCCGTGACGGAGCGGTGCAGCGCGTGGCAGTCCGGCCAATCCCCTTCGACGGCCACGACGGAGAAACCCTTCTCCTCGATGAGGCGGCGGGTCAGCAGGTCACGCCACCGGTAGTACTCGGCGGTGCCGTGCGATGCCTCACCCAGTAGTACGTAACGGGCCTCACCGATCCTCGCCATCAGGGGGTCCAGTGACCTTCGGTCCTGGAGAGGGAGCGCGGAGTCCCTGATCTCCCGCGTGGGTGCGGACACCGCCGTCCTCGCGACGGAGGACGTCATGGCGCCTCCTCGCCTTCCTCCTCGCCTTCCGGACTCAGGAACCAGTCACGCGCCGCCCGGGCGACCGCCTCCAGGGCTCCGGGCTCCTCGAAGAGATGCGTGGCACCGGGCACCACGTGCACCCGGTGCGGCGCGCGCAGGAGCGCGGCGGCCTCGCGGTTCATGCCCAGGACGTTCGTGTCATCGCCTCCGACGATCAGGAGGACCGGTGCCCGGACCCGCCCCAGGGCATCGCCCGCCAGATCGGGCCGGCCGCCGCGGGACACGACGGACCTCACCCGGTTTGGTCGCTCGGCCGCGGCCACGAGCGCGGCCGCGGCTCCGGTGCTTGCGCCGAAGAGCCCCAGGGGCAGGTCCGCGGTGGCGGGCTGCTCACCGAGCCAGTCCATCGCGGACACCAGGCGCCGGCCCAGCAGCCCGATGTCGAACCGGTGCTGGGCCGTCACCATGTCCACCCGCTCCTCCTGTGGGGTCAATAGGTCCATGAGCAGGGTGCCGAGGGCTGCTTCCTGCAGAGCCTCGGCCACGGCCCTGTTGCGGGGGCTGTGGCGCGAGCTGCCACTGCCATGGGCGAAGAGCACCACGGTCCCGGACTGTGGAGGAAGGACCAGGTCACCGGCGATCGCGGAGCCGTCGGCCGGTATGGACACCGCTTGCGAGGTCGCCACCGTCATCGTCTCCTTCCGGGCACCCTTCGGGTGCGCGGGTGTCCGCACAGTGCGGGTATCCCCTCCGGGGCCCGGTATGCACGGAGCCGGATCGGGCCGGCTCAGGCCCGACCGACGTCCCCCGCAGGACGCGGGGCGGCTGCGGCGCCGCTTGGGTCGGCGCGGAGCACGACTTCTCTGTCTTGCGGACCCACGCGGGGGCTTCTTGCCGATCCCTGGTGGAGCGCGGGGCGTCTCGTCCGCCCAGCAGGATCGGCGCAGGCCGCGTCGGGTCGCCCCCCCCTGGCCAGCGCGCGGACGACTGCCTGACCCTGGCGTCGACTCCCGGGCGTCGGGTCGCCCTCCGGACAGCGCAAGGAACGACTTCCCCGCCCTCGGGTCAACGCACGGGATGCCGGGCCGCTCCTCCGGCCAGCGCGCGGAACGACATGCCCGCCCCGGGTCGCGCCACGGAACGTCTGGCTGGCCCCAGGCAGCGCGAGACACGACATACCCGTCCCGGGTGAGCACGGGGGCGACTCCCCCGCCCCCGTCCAGGCACCGGACGACTGTGCTCCCGGGTGGGGGCAGGGACGACTTCGTCGGCCGCCAGCCGGCGCGGGACGGATCGCCCTCCCCCTGGCAACGCCCGGGACCGCACCCGGCGCCCCGTTCAACGCGCGGGTCGGGTTCCCCCGCTCGCCGATGGCTCGCGGGCGTTCATCGCTCCGGTGGTGGACCCAGTGGGCCCGCGATGGCCGTGAGTGCGGCGATGTGGCGCCGGTAGGCGGCCAGGCCATCGTCCGTGAGCCGGAGCCAGGTCCGTGGGCGGCGCCCGACCTGCCCCTTCTCGACCGTCACCCAGCCGGCTTCCTCCAGGCGGGAGACCTGCTTCGACAACGCGGAGTCGGTGATCTCCACCAGGTCCCGTACGTAGGCGAACTCGGCCCTCTCCACCGCGGCCAGCGCCGCGACGATCGACAGTCGCACGGCCGAGGCCAGCAGGGGGGCGAGCGCGTGGCGTGGGTGAGGTCCCTGTCCCGCACCGGCCGCGGCTTCCGACGTCATATGCCGCGCACCCCTCGCCGGGCCTCGAAGGCGGCGGGCAACGCGCAGGCGACGGCGGCGACGGCCGCGAAGGCGACGTTGTCCACGAACACGGTGACGCCGAGCGCGAGCGTCACCACGTAGGCGGCCGCCCAGACACCGATCACCCTCAGATGCTTGCCCCGGTAACCGCGCGGAACGACAGGCTGCCGCACGGCGAACACGGACAGCCCCGTGATCACGAGCGCGTTCGCCAGTGCGCTGACGACCGTTCCCGTCGGCCCGTGCCACAGCAGTACGGCGGGGACCAGGACGAGTTGCCACAGCGCGAACAGCCCCAGGTAGCCGGTGTACCACCCGCTTCGCGACCGTACCCTCGCCTCGATCCGTGCACTGCCCTTCAACGCCACGGCCGCATCGACCCGTTCACTCATGACGAACCCCTCCCCCCTGGGCGCCGAGCATTCCCGTACCTGCCTGCCCGGCATGCACTTTCCACACTAGCAAGTACTTGCCCATGAGGGGAGTGATTCATGCGCGGGGCTCACGCCGGGATCAGCCATCGGACGCCCGAGCCTTCCAGCACCTCGCTTCGCCAGGGGCTGAGGCCCTTGAAGCGAGAACGGAAGATTGTCCGCTTCTGCGAGATGCCCGCTGGGGACGTTTGTTCGGGCGCAATCGGTGCAGAGGCTGAATGAAGACAGCTTCTATACGACGAAGTGGAGACGCACCATGGGCATCATCGCGTGGATCCTCATCGGCCTGCTCGCCGGTGCCATCGCCAAGGCTCTGATGCCGGGCAAGGACCCCGGCGGCATCATCGTCACCATGCTCATCGGCATCGTCGGCGGCCTGCTCGGTGGCTGGCTCGGCAAGGTGATCTTCGGGGTCGACTCCATCGACGGGTTCTTCGACCTCTCCACCTGGATCGCCGCGATCGTCGGTTCCGTCATCCTGCTCGCCCTCTACCGTCTCGTCACGGGCAACCGGCGCTCGCACCGCCACGCGTGACCCGCTGAAGGCACACGCCTCGGAACCACCCGGACGGCTCCCTCCCCGCTTTCGCGGGATGGGAGCCGTCGGCGTGCGGGGGCTCGACGAGCCGGGCACCCTGTCCTTCGGCGCAGTCCAGGGTGCCGGCATGACCCCGCCCGCGGCTGGGGTGGAACGCGCCCCGGCCACCCCTGTCAGGAGGTGCGCTCCTCAGGCCGCGCGCCGGAGCGGAGCGCGAGTACGCACCAAACAGCCGTCGCCATCATTGCGGCCGCGACCAACGCGCCCAGCGCGAGAGCCTCGGGCCGCCAGCCCAGCGAGAGACGAGTGCCCAGCATGGTGAGGACGACCGCGATCCGGCCCGGTGCGTAGACGGGAACCCGGCAAGCCGCGGCGCGCAGTGCGGCCGCCACCGCCAGGCCGGTCGCGATCCAGGCACACAGGTAGGGCCAGACCGCTCCAGGCGCAGCGGACGGCAGCCCGTACTGCTCCGGTCCTATACGGAACAGGGAAGTGGCCCAACCCAGGCCCACACCAAGGGCGGTGACAGCCGCCACCCACACGGCGTGGCGCCACAGCGGGCCGCGAGCGACCGCTTCCTCGTCGTCGGAGCTGGGGAAGTCGAAGAGTTCCATCACGTCTTCAAGGACGTGGCTCGGCGACCGTATGTTGCCTCGCCGTGCGACGTGGGCCCAGGAGATCCCCACAGGAGCACCACACAGGCTGCGCACAGTCTTTCGAAAACTTGGTTAGCGTGACTGGCCGCGTGATTCCGATTGCGAACGTGATCGAGCCGTGGCCCCACCGGGTCGGCGGCCTGTCAACCCAGGAAGACCCGAGATGGACTACTGCTCCTCGTGCCGTCGGCATCTCAACGGCGCCCTCGTATGCCCTGGATGCGGCGCCTACGCCCCGGACATCGCTCCCGTCGTCACCGATGGTCGCCTCGTCTCGGCATCGGCCACGATCGTGACGGCCACGGCCACGGATGAGGCGGGAGGAGACAGGGCCTCCGTCCCCGCCCTGTGGCACGACGGCCGGCCTCAGGGCGAGACGCCGGTCAGGACGCATGCGAACGGGACGCTTTCGAGCGAGACGCCCGACGACCTCCAGGGGGTGCCGATCGCGCCCGAGGGCCGGGCGGCACGGCGCCGCCAGCGGGCCCGGTGGAAGAAGAACCAGCGCCGGGCCGTGGTCGCGACCGCCGTCGCACTCGTGGGCGGCGGCCTGACCGTGAGCGCGATGGACCGGGAGGCCGGCGACCGGGCGCAGGCGGCGACGGCACCGCAGGATCCGGGCATGGGCACCCTCGACGAACAGCCGGCGCAGAACGCCCGCACCACGTCGATTCCGCCGCACACCCACGCCTCCGGACCCCCTCCTCAGGGCGAGCGGCCCGCGCCCGACGCCCCCCGCCGACAGGCCGCTACGGACGCCCTTCCCGCCACACCCCCGAGCACCCAGGGTGACCCCGCCGCGTCGCCTGGGAGGAACGCCTCTTCGGTCTCCCAGCCGAAGAACTCCTCGCCCGCCCTCGCCCAGCCGCCCCTCGACCGCGCGAACGACTCGGACGGCACGACGACGCCGGCAGAGGCTTCTCCCGGGTCCACGGACAGCACCGGCACCGGCACCGGCCGCGATGCCGGGAGCACGGGCTCGGAGCCGCCGCAGGCGGGCACCGCGCCCACTTCGACCTCGCCGTCGGAAATCTGTGTGCTCGTGGTGTGCCTGCCCCTGTCCTGACCTCGATCGAAGGGTGACACCGGCCCGCTGAACCTGGGTTCTACCCGGGCGTGATCGTGATCGTCGCGTACGCCTCCCCCGGCCCCGGCGGCCTCACCCACGGCCGGGTCGGCAGCGTGGGCAATCTGCCGTCGTCCAGGGCGAACCGTGGCAGCGACACCCCGAACGTCGCCGCTATCGCGTCCAGGGCGCGACACTCGTCCGACCGGTCACCGGCCGGCCCCGCGGGGTCCGGGAACAGCTGGTCGAGGTCGAGCGCGGCGGCGGGCGTGCCCGTCCGGTGGCGCTCGGCCTCGTGGACCGTGAAGGAGTACCGCTGCTCACCGTCCTCGGCGCAGGAGAAGTGGAACATGCCCGGCTCCTGCCAGACCGTGAGGGCGCGCGTGCCGTGGGACAGCTCGGTGCCGGGGTGGGTCAGACGGGCGGGGTCGAAGCCGAGGTGGCGGGCCGATTCGAAGGCGAAGCTCCAACCGTCCTGGGCGCCGATACGCGCCATGGCGCCGCGGCGCTCCCGCTGCCATGAGATCCGGAGATCCCAGAGATCGGTCTCACTCGCCACAGGTTCCAGCGGGCCCGTGCCGAACCGCTCCGCCAGCTCCCGGGGGCCTATGCCCTCCACGAGGACGAACCGGTAGGCGTCCCGGGGCAGTTCACCCCTGCGATGCTCATGGGTCAGCCACCCGAGCCCCTCGCGCACCTCCTGCGCCACCGGACCGGACACAGGTGCGGGCACGGGCATGGGCGTCGCCGTTGCCTGACCGGCCCGGGGTATGGACAGCAACTGCCGGCCCCGCTCTCGCGTCACGACCGGCCCGAGCAGCGGGTCCCCGAGCAGACCGAACGGGGCCACATGGTCCTCCCGGTACGGCTCCCACTGCGGCATCATCGCCGCGAGCAGCCGCCAGGCCCCGTCCGTGTCGCCCCAGCGCGCCAGTTCCCTGGCCTCCTCGACCGCGCGCCCGAAGGGGCCGGGCGACGTGTACTCGTACGTGCGCTGCCTGATCCGGTCCAGAACGGTCTTCGCCCGCTCCCGGTCCTGCGCGTAGTCCTCGGTCATGGGGCCGAAGAAGAAGGAGTCGTCATCGCGTCGTTCGCGAAGGTGGTTCCGTACCTTCAGGGGCAGCGCCTCACCCGCGTACAGCGGGTCGTCCATGCGCGGATCGACCGGCACCCAGCCACGCCCGATGTCGAGCAGCGCCCGGAGCTGTGCGGCCAGCAGCCCGGCCCGTGGTCTGCCGAACTCCCCCGCTTCGTCGAGAACGGCGAGCGCTTCGTCCAACTCGCCTCTGAGGCAGGCCAGCCGCGCTTCCTCCACTCTGGCATCGAGCGCCCGCGTCACGGCGTTCTCGAAGCCGGAGTGACCGCCGCCCATGCGGTAGAAGTCCTTGTA
This sequence comes from Streptomyces sp. NPDC029139, assembly GCF_055564335.1. NCBI lineage: Bacteria > Bacillati > Actinomycetota > Actinomycetes > Kitasatosporales > Streptomycetaceae > Streptomyces > Streptomyces sp. NPDC029139. The sequence continues at coordinate 9,594 of NZ_JBVHWN010000003.1, forward strand.
CATGTCCTCCATGAACGCGCGGAACGAGGCGTAACGGCGCGGCAGTTCCCCGCCCCACCCGTGATAGACGTACACCGCCCACTCGCCGTCGGCGCCCACGTCTCCCGGATCGAGCAGGACGTCCGTCATGTCCGAGTCGAGCGACAGCTGGAGCGAACGGCCCCACATGCCGGCCAGGAGTACGTCCTCCGCGGGCGGGTTCTCGCCCAGACTCTCCTCGTACATCGGCTGCAGGCCGTGCGGATCTCCGTAGGAGCCGATGTCCTCGGTCCCGGCCAGCAGATGGACGAAGACACCCGCATGGCGCCACCCGTCCGTCGTCTCGAGGAAGGAACGCAGGGACGGGGGCAGCGGCACCTCTATCCCGAGGCCCCGGACCCGCTCCTCAAGAGCCTCCATCCGTGCCGGCCCGGCCGGGGCGAATCCCAGCCAGCGGTGCCGCACGACGTCCTCGGCCGGCTGCTGGAGCTCCTCCGGCTCCTCCGCGTCCAGCCATTCCTCGCTCCACCGCTTGAGCAGCGGCCCCCATTCGAAGTTCCCCATGCACGCGATCATGGCACCCGCCACTGACATCCCATGACGGCGTCGCAGGGGTGCGGCGCTGCCGAGGCCAGGGCTTCAGGCCCATGCCGGGGTCCAGATCTCGGCTTCCGGATGTTCGCGGCGCCCGGAGGAGAGGTGGTCGCGGAGGGCGGCGAGGGTCGGGTGTGGGTTGTCGCCGTGCCACAGCAGTGAATGCGGGTAGACCGGGGTGGGAGCCTTCACGGCGATGCGCCGAAGGCCGTGGTCGGCGGGCCAGACGAGGCGGGTCCGCTCGCCGACGAGGGTCGCCAGGGCTCGGGAATCGGCGATCGTGTCCAGCAGCGGTTCGGTGCCGAAGTCGGGGCCGGTGATCTCGATGGTGAGGGCGAACGCGGCGGCGAGGGCTTCGTAGTAGGCGGCCCACTCGGTTCCGGGAACGATTCCGGGCATCCAGATCCGGTGTCCCACGAGCTCGGTGGGCGTGACCGCGCGGGCGGCGGCGAGTTCGTGGGCCGGGCCGGTCAGGAGCTGGACGGGCTCGTCGAAGACCCGGGCGACCCGGATGTCGGCGGGAAGTCGTCCGTCGGGCGTGGTGACGGCGCGGAAGGTCGCGTCGATCATGGCGGACCGTACGGCGTCGATGGCCGCGTCGGCGTCGAAGAGGGTCACGACGTCGAGTTCGACCTCGGGATGGGCGCGATGGAAGTCCCGTAACAGCGCGGCCGGGGCGAGCCGTCGACCGATCACGTCGACGCGCAAGGCGCGGCGGCCGGGGCGCACGGAGTTGATCGCCCGCTCTTCGGCGCGGAGGAGTTCGCGCGCGTGGGGCAGGAATGCCTGTCCGTCGATGGTGACCTTCGCTCCCCGCGCGGTGCGGGTGAACAGCCGTGCGCCGAGGCGCTTCTCCAGGGCGGCGATGCGCTTGGAGACGGCCTGTTGGGTGATCGACAACTCGACCGCGGCGTCCTGGAACCGCCCGGCGTCCGCGACGATCACGAAAGTGCGCACAGCGTCGAGATCCATGCCGGTCAACCTATCCGTACAACGATTGGTTGTGCCCTCCTCGCGGATCGGTTGTTTGATCCGGACACCTGTTCCTCGCTTGGATGCCGAGGGCCGGCGTGTGAAGGGTGTCCAGGTCGGTCGGTGAGGGGTGTGGAGGCATGGCGAGGAGGCGGACGCCGAGGAGACGAGAACCGGGGCGGCGGGAACCAGGGAGGCGGCGGACGCCGGGGAATCGGCGAAGGCTGGGAAGGCAGTTCGGCTGGTTGTGGGCGGCGTTCGCTGTCAGCTCGTACGGGACGGGGCTCGGGTTCGGGGCGATCCCGTTGATCGCGGTCCTCGTGCTGGACTCCGGGCCCGCCCAGGTGGCCGCGCTGGCCGCCACGGGCCGGGCCGTGGGGGCCGTGGTGGCGGTGCCGCTCGGCCCGTGGGTGGAGTTCCGCCGTAAACGGCCGGTCATGATGGCGATGGACCTCACCCGGTTCGCGGCGTTGTTGAGCATCCCCGCCGCGTTCGCACTCGGCCGGCTCGGCTTCACCCACCTTCTCGTTGTCTCCGTCGTCGTCGCCGCGGCGGACATCGCCTTCAGGGCGGCCGGCGGCGCCTACCTGAAGGCGCTCGTGCCGCGCGAGGACCTGCTCGTGGCGAACAGTCGTTTCGAGGCCACGACATGGACCGCGACCATGGTCGGTCCCCCGCTCGGCGGGGCCGCGATCGGGCTGTTCGGGCCGGTGACGACCTTGGTCGCCGACGCGGTGAGCCACCTCCTCTCGGCCCTGGGCATCCGCACCATCGGCGGGACGGAACCGCGCCCCGCGCGGACCGGTGCGCCTCGGCTGCGAGCCCGCGATCTGCTCGAAGGGTGGCGCCACATCCTCTCCCACCCCGCCCTGCGCCCACTGTTCCTCAACACGCTCGCGGTCAACGGCCTGATCCTGGCGTCCGAGCCGCTGCTCGCCGTACTCCTCCTGGACCACTTCGGGTTCGCGCCCTGGCAGTACGGTCTCGTGTTCGCGGCTCCCTGCATCGGCGGCCTCCTGGGCTCACGCCTCGCGCACCGGCTCGTGGCGCGGTTCGGCCATCACCGGGTGATGCTCGGCGCGGGGACTCTGCGGGCGTGCTGGCCTCTCGGTCTGGCGTTCGTCGAGCCCGGTGTCCCGGGAATCGCCCTCGTCATCGCCGTGCAGTTCGGACTGGTGACCTGCTGCGGGCTCTTCAACCCCGTCCTCGCCACTTACCGGCTCGACCACACCGACCCCGACCGGGCCGCCCGCGCCCTGGCCGCCTGGTCGATCAGCAACAACGTGGCCATCGCCGCTCTGACGGCCCTCTGGGGGCTGCTCGCCACCGTCACCAGCCCGCGCACCGCCATCGCGGTCGCCGGGGTCCTGCTGCTGGCGACCCCGCTTCTGCTTCCGCGCCGCGAACTCGCGCCTCCGAAAAGTGACTCTTCTCCGCCTTCGGCCGGAAGTTCGGCCGAGCGGGTGCCGCCCACCGGTCCGTAACCGGTGATTCTGCCGATGCCTCGATCGCCCGGTGCCCGGACATTGGCCCAACCAGTCACTCCACGGCTCCGCGACGGCCACCCACCGGCCGGAGCCGTACACGACACGAGAGGACGACTCCGTCGTGAAACGACACTTCGCCGCAGCCGCCGCGGCCGCCGTCTGCTGTCTCACCACGCTCGCCGCGCCCGGTGCCCAGGCAGCCGACAACCCGTACGAGAGGGGCCCCGCTCCCACCACCTCGAGCATCGAGGCACTGCGCGGCCCCTACTCCGTCGCCGAGACCAGCGTCTCCTCCCTCGCCGTCACCGGCTTCGGCGGTGGCACCATCTACTACCCGACGTCGACCGCCGACGGCACGTTCGGGGCCGTGGCGATCTCGCCCGGCTTCACCGCGAGCCAGTCCTCCATCGCCTGGCTCGGGCCGCGCCTGGCGTCTCAGGGCTTCGTCGTCTTCACCATCGACACCATCACGACGATGGACCAGCCCGCGAGCCGGGGCCGGCAGCTCCTCGCCGCGCTCGACTACCTGACCGAGCGCAGCGCGGTCCGCGGTCGCATCGACAGCTCCCGACTCGGTGTGATGGGGCACTCGATGGGCGGCGGCGGCAGCCTGGAGGCGGCCAAGAGCCGGCCGTCCCTGCAGGCAGCCATCCCGCTGACCGGCTGGAACACGGACAAGACCTGGCCCGAGATCTCGACGCCGACGCTCGTCATCGGCGCGGACGGCGACACCGTCGCGCCTGTCTCCACCCACTCGGAGCCGTTCTACGAGAACCTGCCGAGCTCCCTCGACAAGGCGTACCTCGAGCTCAACAACGCCAGTCACTTCACGCCGAACACGTCCAACACGACGATCGCGAAGTACAGCGTCTCCTGGCTCAAGCGCTTCATCGACAACGACACCCGCTACGAGCAGTTCCTCTGCCCGATCCCGCGGCCGAGCCTGACGATCGAGGAGTACCGCGGCACCTGCCCGCACGGCTCCTGACCCGTCCGGGGCCGGAGGGCCGAGACCCTGAGGGCCGGAAACGGGGGCCGGAGTCCAGGGGCAGGGTTCCCTGAGGCCGGCCCTCGGGGGCAGGGCCCCGAGGGCCGGTCCTGGGGCGCTGGCCTGCAGGGTTCCTGCTCCTGACCCGGCTCCCGTGGTCTCCGGTCCGGGGTTCCGCCCCTGGCCCCGGCGTCCGGATCGAGTCCGTCCGGGCGCCGGGGCCCCTCCCTTGTGCACGCTCACAGGGGGTGGCGCCCGCGCCTGGGCCGCGTCCCAACAGAGGGGCCGGCGCTCGGCGTCGTACCCGCACGGCGCTGTGGCCCCGGGCTGCCGACGACCGCGGCGCAGACCCTTCCGTGGGAACTTACGGAGCAGTAACGTAACGCCCGTGAGCGGAGTGACGGGCGCGGCCGCTTTTCCGCGGCTGCATGACCGAAGAACCGAACTCGCCGCAGTGGCCGCTCTGTCGGCTCGTGTGTACGCGGGTTCCGGCGGCGTTCTCCTGATCACCGGCAGCCCGGGCATGGGGCGCACGGCGCTTCTCGCCCACGCCGTTCGGGACTTCGACGGCGCGGCGCATCTGGTGCCCGCGCCCTCCGGGAAGCGCGTCCCGTGGAGCGGAGTACGGGCGTTGCTGTCCGCCTTCGGGAGCACGCCCGCGGAGGTACGGCACGCGCTGCGGGCCGCGCGGGGACCGGACGGCCTCGCGAAGGCGCTCTCCCGGCTCTCGTCCGGACGGCGCCTGCTGCTCTGCGTCGACGACCACCATCTGTGGGACGCCCACTCCCGTGCCGCTCTCGCCTCGGTGTGGAGGCCCGGGGGCGGCCTCCCGGGCGTGGGCTGGATCGTCTCGTTCGCCCGCCATCACCGCCCACCGGCCGTACGGGGGGCGACGGTTCTGCGACTCGAACGCCTCGACCCGGCCGGGGCGAGCGCGCTCCTGGACGACCTGTGCCCGGTCCCCGCCGCGGAGACCGTACGCGAGCGGCTGCTCCGGGAGGCGGCGGGCCACCCCGGCATCCTCGCCGCTGCGACCCGGCGGCTGTCCCGGGCCCAACTCGCGGGTGCGGAACCCTTGCCGAGCTCGCTGACCGACGGGAGCGTGCTGAGTGACGTCTACGGCAAACTCCTCGACTCCCTGCCCGTGGAGTGCAGGCGCCTGCTCGCCCTCGTGGCCGTGGCCGGCGACGGCCCGCCGGAAGGACTCGACGCGGGCGTGATGCGGGCCGCCGGACTGGCGAGGGAGACATCGGCAGGGACCTGGCCGGCCTGGGACGGGCCGGACGGACCGGGGTCGGAAGGGCTGGGAGTCCAGGGGCCTGGGGCGGACGAGGCGGCGCCGGACGGCTCATGGTGGGTCGGTGCGGTGCCGGACGGGCCCAGGTCGGTGCCGAGGTCGGACATGCCTGCGTCGGAGATGCCCACGTCCGAGATGCCCGCGTCCGAGATGCCGACGTCGGAGATGTCTGCGCCTGTGCCCGCGTCGGACATGCCCGGGTCCGAGGTGCCTGTGTCGGACATGCCCGGGTGGCCGGAGGGGGACGGGCCAGCCTTCGAAGCCTGGGGCTCGGACCCGCGCGGACGCGCCGTCGATGCCTCCGCCGTTCTCGCCGCCGCCCGCGCCGCCCGCACCTCGCCCGAGGCGCTCGACAGCCTGGTCGCCGACGGTCTGCTCAGGGGAACCCGTACGGCCCTCCGCTTCGCGGACCCGTTCCTGCGGCGTGCCGTGCTCGCCACGACGCCCGTGGCGTGGAGGCGTTCGACCCGCGCGTTGTTCACCGTGCCGCAGGACGACGCCCCGCCGCCGCACCCCCGTTCCGTACCCCATCGGCAGGACGCTCCACCCGGCCGCGCCGGCCGCCTGACCGAGCCGCCGCGCCCGAAACGGGACGCCCGCCCCGACCGCGCCACCGCCGCGAGCAGGACGGTGCCCACGTCCCGTGCCGCGGGCGCGAACGACGGCCGCACCGGCAGGGGGCGGGCGACCGCAGCCCAGGCGTTCCCGCTGCTTCCCGGTCTGCGGCACCGGGCGGACCGCTTCCGCGCCCCCGACGGCGTCCACGCGCGCACCGATGTGGTGCGGGGTCGTGCCGAACTCGCGCGCGGGCTCACCGCGCTCGCCGACGGGCCGGTCGCCGACGCCCACCAGGCGCTGCTCCTGGCGGCCGCGCTGCTCGAGGCCGAAGCACCGGCCGAGGCCGCGGACGCTCGTCTCCTCGCCATGGAGGCCGCCTGGGCGGCAGGGGATCCCGTGGCCTGTCTGATCGCCCTCGGCGACGCCGAAGCCGACACCGAAGCCGACACCGGAGCCCAAGCCGGCGGCTCGGGCTCCGGCTCCGCCCCTGGGGCCGCCGAGGCCGGGGCGTGCGACGGGGACGACTCGACGGGAACGGACCGGGACTTCCTCGACGGCATGCGCGCCGCGCTCGCCGTCCGGCTGCCCGAGGCGCGTGCGCCGCTGGCGCGCGTGGTGGCGCGTGACGGGGAGGCCGACGACCCGAGGATTCTGCTACGGGCCGGTTCCGCCGCACTGGTGCTCGGGGACATGGCGTCGGCGGCCCGCGTCCACGGCCGCGCCCTGGCGGTGGTGAGGGCGGAGCACCGTACGGCCCTGCTGCCGCGCGTACTGGAGTACCTGGCCTACGCCGAACTCCGCGCCGGCCGCCACGCGCGCGCGGGGGCGCACGCCCGCGAAGCCCTCCAGGCGTCCCGGCTCACGGGGCAGCGCAACATGGCGGCCCATCAGCACGCCGTACTCGCCCTCGTCGCGTCGGTCACCGGCCACCCGGACGCGGTCGAGGAGCACGCGGAGAAGGCCCTCGAACGTGCCCGGCCGCACGGACTCGCGCAGGCGATCACCCTCGCGGAATGGGCTCTGGCCCGCGCCGACCTGGCCCGGGGCCTCGCGGCACAGGCGTCGGCCCGTCTCGCCCAACTGGTGGGACCGGGACCCCGGAGCGGGCACTTCGCCCTGCGGATGCTCGCCGTGCCCTGCTACGTCGAGGCGGCCGAAGCGGCGGGCCGGACGGGTGAGGCACGGGCCGTGGCGGAGGAGTTCGCCGTCTGGGCGGCCGGCGGGGTGGACCCGCACGCGCCGGCCCAACTGGCCCGCTGCCGGGCGGTGCTGGCGGATCCGGAGAAGCCGGAGGAGGCCGCGTACTGGTACGGGGAGGCGATGCGCCGCCACGACGAGTCCGGCAGCGATTTCGAGCGCGCCCGGACCTTGCTGTCGTACGGCAAATGGCTCCGGCGGCGCAGGCGCCCGCTGGAGGCCCGTGCGCGGCTGAGCGACGCCCTGGTGACCTTCGAGCGGGCGGCCGCCGGGATCTGGGCCGACCAGGCCCGGGCGGAGCTGCGGGCCACGGGTGGAGCGGTCGGCGGTCCCCGCACTCCCGTCACGGCGGACGGTTTGACTCCGCAGCAGCAGCGCATCGCGCGGTTCGCCGCGGAGGGCGCGACCAACAGGGAGATCGCGGACCGGCTCTCCATCAGCCCGCGGACGGTCGACCACCACCTGCGGAACGTCTTCGCCCGGCTGGGCGTCCGTTCCCGGGTCGAACTGGCGCATGTGCTCCGCCGGGCGGATGAGGAAACGCCGAACCCGTGAGTTCGCTGTTGTCGAGCAGGGGGACGGCAGCGCCCCGGCCCGCCCCGGAGGCGCTTCCCGTGCGGGCAGGTCTCCGTCCTCCGGAAGGGGCGGTCCGTGGTGCATCATCCGTGGGTGATCACCATGCAGCCCGTCCTCGAGATCCCGGCTCTGCCGGGCTTCGACCTGTGGCCGGTGGCCATGGTCGAGCCGTACACCTTCCTCCCCCTCAGCGGCGCGCTCTCGTACGACGAAACGGGAACCGCGGTGATGGCCCTCGGCGCCTGCAACGACATCGAGCCCGATGAGGACCGCCCGCCTCGCCCCGCCGACGCCGTCGGCTCCTTCCTCCACGGACTGCTGACCATGAATCCGCTCTTCGCCGCGGGCGGGCTGCGGGTGACCGACACGCTGACCGGGACCGTACTGGTGCCGGGCTGCTGCAACGGGCTGGAGGACCGGAACGACTGGTGGGAGGTCCTCGACGGCGTGGGCCGGGCCGGCTTCGGCCATGACCCCTCGCCCTTCGCCGAACGCCACGGCGAGACGATCCGCATGACCGTGGACAGCGATGCGGACGCGAGTCCATGCATCGAGGTGTCACGGGTCGGACTGCGTCGCCTGCTGGCGGCGGCGGAGAGGGATCTCGCCGACTTCCTTCACCTGGTTGCGTCATGGACCGCCACGCACCTGCCCGATCGCTCGGACCTCGTCAGGGGAGCGATCTCTCGTGCCTTGACCCGGCCGTCCGGGCATTGAGCGATCCGCTCGGCGGGTCGGGGTCCATCTCAGGCGCCTCTCCCAGGTGGTGGCGATGACGCCGACCCGGTCACCCGCTTCGGTCGGGGAGGCCGGGGGCGCCCGCCTCCGGGCCGAGCGCCCCTGTTTCAGACGGCCGCCGAGTCGTCGGCAGGTGTTCGCCGTGGGTCGTCGGCGGCATGGGCGCCGGGCTGGGTCGGCGGCACCGTCCGCAGGTGCGGGGCGGCCTCGGCGGCGGTGTAGGGGGAGGCGAAGGTGAACGCCCGCGGAGAAGGCCCGTGCACCCGCAGGTCGGCCAGCCGCTCCAGGGCCTCCTCGACCGTCGGGAGGTGACCGGCGGGGACCCACCAGAGCACCATGTGCGCCTCGACGTGCCGTGCGAACCACTCGCGGCGCCTCCGCATCACCTCCAGGTGCCCGCTGCGGTAGGCGAAGTCCCACAGAGCTTCCTGCGTCTCCCACACCGACAGGTTGACGATGACGTCTTCGCCCGCAGGGCGCAGCCCGGTGGCGTCGGCCGCCCCCTCCTCCACGAGCCGCCACACGAAGCCGGGCGCGTTGTCGGCGGCGGCGTTGACCGGGTCGAGCATCTCGACGAACGGTGCCACGCGCGGGTCGTCGAGGGGGTAGCGGAGTGTGGCGACGTTGAGCTGGGCGAGGTGAGCGCCATGCGCGGATGCGGTCATGGCCTCATCCCAGCACGACTCTCTTTTCTATGTCAATCACCGTTGTTTTTAGAAGCTTCGACCACCACGCAGCACTCCCCCGGCCGGGCGTCCATGCGAGCGCGGACTGGACCGTCCGTGCCGAGCAGCCCTTCCAGCAGTGCGAGGTTCATGCCGCAGACGAGCGGCGGAAAGCGTTCCGCGACGGCATGGAAGGGGCAGTTGCGCATACGTACGACGGGCGCGGCCGCCCCGGGCCCCTCGTCAGCTTCTTCGACGCCGTCGGCGCGCTCCGGACGCTCCACGCCTTCCAGGTGGGGTTCGTAGCCGCGGGCGGTCAGCATCTCCATCGCCTCTGCGAGACCTCCGCAGGCCGCCGCCTCGCCACGCAGAGCCTCGCCACGTCGGCGCGCGGCCGCACAGAGCCCCGCGTCGAGCCCGGCCTGCTCGGCGGCCTCGGCGAGCAGCTCGGCGGCCGTGCGGTAGTCGCGCGCGGGCAGCGACACCGACCGCTCGCCCCGCGCCCGCGTGTACACCTTGGCGGGGCGGCCCGCCCCCGGCCCGGAGCGGCCCGTCAGGCGGCGGCTACCGCTCTCCAGCAGCCCGACCTCGGCCAGCCTGTCCAGATGATGCGCCGCGAGCGTGCGCGCCACCCCGGTCGCCTCGGCGGCCTCGTTGCGGCCGACCTCGCGCCCCTGTGCCGCCACGTACTCGTACAGGCGGCGCCGTACCGGATCCTGCAACATTGCGATCGCGTCGATGTCCTCCACCTGGCCATTCTAGGAACAACGCAGGTTGAAGATAGAAAGCCGGCTTTGACCCGCCGCAGGCCGGTCCGGAGCAACGGTCGGCAGCGGCGACGGCATCACTCCGACTCCGCGGTCGGCAAGAGGTCGTTGTGCGTTCTCGCGGCGCGACATGCCCGGACGGCGGGGCCAGCCCTCACGACCGACCCTCAGCACCGGCCCTCACGACCGACCCTCAGCACCGGCCCTCAGGACCGGCCTCCCTCCCGACGCTCCCGACGCTCCCGAACACCCTCTCGCCCGGCCCTGATCGGCGCGTCGGGCACAGTGATCACTGCCCCACCCGGCCGTCGATCCGCTCGCGCAGGAGGTCGGCATGGCCGGAGTGCCGCGCGTACTCCGCGATCTGCATCACGAGGAGGTCGCGGAGCTGCGCTTCCCCACCGGGTGGGGTGCCGAGGTCGGCGAAGCGAGCTATGAACCGGTCGGTCAGTTCCCTCTCGGACCGCCATCGGCTCCAGGCGTCCTCCACGACCTCGGGGTCGGCGACCGCACCGTTCCAGTCGCCGTCGCGGTCGTCGGCGGTGCGGTAGATCCTGGGGGACTCTTCGCCGGCCAACCGGCGGAAGTGACGTTCGTCCTCCGCCATGTGCCGTACCAGGCCGAGCAAGGACATCGTGGACGGCGGCACAGCGCGCCGGGCCATCTGTTCGGCGTCCAGGCCGGCGCACTTCATTTCCAGCGTGAGGCGGTAGTGACGCAGGCCGTCGAGCAGCGCGCCCCGTTCATCGACGATCTCGGCGTCTGTCTCGCGCGGGTCGTCGTCCGGGTCGACCCACATGTCGGGGTGGACAGTCGCCTGCGTCCACCGGCTTACCGCTGCTTCACCACTACGCTGACCTGAGTCCATGCGGGCATCCTCACGTACCCCGGTATCAGCCGCCATCGAATATCGTCGCAGGTCAAGTACCGGACCCCGGAAGCGAACCGGGCGAGGAGGACCGTCTCGTCCGGGATCTCGCCCACCCTCCGGCCGGAAGCCGCCACGTCGGCGAGCCGTCCGTCCGGCCGCTGCGGACCTACGGTGGCGCCCCCGCCCGCATCCCGCCAGACACTGCCACCTTCTACGGCGCTGCCCCGGCCCCGCCGCTTCCCGTCCGCTCCGGGGTGCCCTCCACCACGACGCCCTGCCAGAACGCGACATGGTTCTTGATTCTTCGCGCCAGGGGGCTCGGCCTCGGGTAGTACCAGGCCGCGTCCGGATTCGACCGTCCGCCGACGCTCACGTCGTAATATCTGGCGATTCCCTTCCAGAAGCACAGCGATGTCGTCCGGCTCCCGACGAAGAACTCGCGGCGCAGCGACTCGGGCGGGAAGTAGTGGTGTCCCTCGACCACCACCGTGCGCGGCGCCTCCGCGATCACCGTGCCGTTCCACACCGCGCGCATCATGGCAGCCCGCCTCCTCCCGGGCACTGGTGGCCTGCACGCCGGGCGCCGTGCGACCCTTCTGCCCGTTCGGTATCCATGCTCACACTTCCCGGTCTTCCCCCGTACGGGTTCACCGTGCCGGGGGGCCCGTCGCCGCGTACGCCGGGCACCGGGCCGGTCCGGAAGGGGAGGGCGCCGGCCAGGCGGGTGAGGAGAGGGCCGGCGAGGGCGAGGACGAAGACGTACGCCGTCACCAGCGGGCCCAGCGTGCTGTGCATCCTGCCGACGAGTCCGACGATGACGAGCGAGAACTCGCCTCGGGCCACGAGTGCGGTCCCGGCTCGACCTGCCCCGACGCCAGGCCGGGGACCTCCTTGGTCAGGCCCGCGAACCGTTCCGCGATGCGGGGCGCGCCCAGGATCTCAGGACGGCACGCGTGAAGCGGCCGTGCGGGCACCCCGGGTCGCCCGACGCCGGCACCGCAGGGCCGCGTACCGGCCCGGCCCTCGGGCGAAGGACGGTCAGCTCTCGGCCGGGGTGAGCAGCACGAAGTCCGCGTTCGACGGGTCGAGGCAGACGGCCAGGCGGCCCACGCCTTCCGCGTCCTCCGGCCCCATCTGGACGCTGCCCCCGTTCTCGCTGACCTTGGCGACGGCGGCGTCGCAGTCAGTGACGTGGAAGACCGGGTGCCAGTACGGCCGCCCGTTAGTCAGCGCGAGGTCCTCCCTGCCGAGCTCCATCACGCCGCCCTGCATACGCTCCTCGGGCAGGGCGGCGGGGGTGATGAGGGAGTACGTGCCCCCTCCGCCCGGCAGCTCCATGTCGCTGAACCGCCATCCGAAGACCCGGCTGTAGAAGTCTTTCGCGGCCGCCGCGTCACTGGTGTACAGCTCGGTCCAGGACAGCGAGCCCGGCTGGTCCACCACGTCGACGCCCTTGTTCGTCCCCGGCTGCCAGACGGCGAACTGGCCCCCCAGCGGGTCGCTGTACTGCGCCATCCGGCCCCACTCGTCCAGGTCCATCGGCGCCACCCGGACCGTGCCGCGCGCGTTCTGCACGACGCGGGTCGTGGCATCCGCGTCGGTGACGGAGTAGTAGATCATCCAGGCCGAACGCGCGCCTGCCTCGGTGAGCTTTCCCAGTCCGGCGACGGTCTTGCCGTCCTTCCGGAACATCCCGCCTTCCATGTCCTCCCCCTCCCCCATGGACTCGTACTCCCAGCCCAGCACCGCGCCGTAGAAGGCCGCGGCGGCCTTGACGTCGGGAGTGCCAAGGTCCAGCCAACAGGGCGTGCCGGGGACGAAGTCGGTGGTGATCACGGCGATTCCCTTTCGCAGAGCAGCAGTCACCTCAGCCTGGCACCCGGCACTGACACTCGCCCGTCGACCTGGTCATCCGAGGGGCACGCCGCCCGTGGGCGCGACCGGCGGCGTCGAGAAACCCGCTCCGCGGCCAGGGCGCGGCCCCGGGAGGCGCACAGCCCGCCGGGGGCCGGCCCAGGGGCCCGGCCCCCTCCGCTCACTTCCCGCTCACTTCCGCCAGAACAGGTGGTGCGTGACACCGCTCGGGCTGGGTACGACGTCCAGGTGGAACCGGTCGAGCAGCTCGTCGGGTGACTCCCAGAGCCGCAGTCCGGACCCGAGCTTCACCGGTGAGACCGCCACATGCAGGGTGTCGACGAGGCCGGCGTCGAGGAACTGCCGGATGGTGGTGACCCCGCCGCCGAGTCGGACGTCCTGGCCCTGTGCCGCCTCGCGCGCCCGCTCGAGGACCGAGGCCGGGTCGGCGTCGACGAAGTGGAACGTGGTGTCGGAGAGCGTGATCGACGGCCGCGGGTGGTGCGTCATGACGAACACCGGGGTACGGAAGGGGGGCTCGTCCCCCCACCAGCCGCGCCACTCATGGTCGCGCCAGGGCCCGCGCTGCGGCCCGAACTTGTTGCGACCCATGATCTCGGCGCCGATGTTGCGTCCGTAGTCCCGTGTGAGGTAGTCGTCGAGCCCGCGGCTCCCGCCGGGATCGGTCCGCATGGGCCAGCTCGCCGTGGCACCGGCCCAGGCGAACAGCCTCTCGGGATCGACATGTCCGAACGGACGCTCCAGAGTCTGATCCTCACCGGCGCCGATGCCGTCGCTCGAGACGCTGAAGTTCTGGACCCGCAAGAGCTGGGGCACGTGTTCCTCCCGTGGTTGGTCACTGACGACGCTGATGAGACTCTCCGGAACGGCGGAACTCATCGCTGTGTCTCTCATTCGCGCGGGAAGCGTCAGGGGCCGGGCTCTGGCGTGCTCACAGTGGAAGAGGCAGGGGCGCCCGTGCCTGCGCACGGGCGCCCCTGCCGCCAACGGGGAGAGCTTGGCGGGCTCCCGCCTCAGGTGGTCGGCGGTCCCTGGCGGCGGCCCGTCTGCGTACGGACCTCGTCGGTGGCGTCCTTGCCCACCTGGCGCAGGCCCTCGGCCGTCTCCTGTCCGGCCGTTCGGGTCTCTTCCATGGTGGTCCGAGCCGCGCTCTGCGCCGAGGACTTCACCGCGTCCACCGCTTCGGCGGCCGGTTCTCGCAGCTCTTCCTTGAGCTCCTGAGCCGCCTGGACAGCCTGCTGCTTCGCGGGCTCCAGCAACTCCTCGGACCGCTCCCGCAGTTGCTGCCCGGCACGTTCCTCCGCCTCGGTCGTCGGCAGCAGCGCGGCCGTCAGCATGCCGGCGCCGAAGGCGATCAGACCGGCGGCGAGAGGGCTGCCCTGGGTCTGCTGCCTGACCTGGGCGGGTGCCTGGGACACGGCTTCGCCGAGCCGGTCGGTCGTTTCCTTCGCCGTCTCGGCGATGCTCGCCGAGGTCTGACCGGCGGAGTCCGCGACGCCCTGCGTGGTCTCGGCCATCTTGCCGGTGGTCTCGCGGGCGGTGCCCATCACACGCTCCTTCACTCCGCTCAGCCGGCCCCGGGCCGCGCCGACCTTGCGGCGCGCCACCTTGCGAGGGGTGACCCTGTCCGTCAGCAGGTCGACGTTGCGGGCCAGATGGGCGCGGCGGTGCTCCACGTCCGTCCTCAGCTCATCGGGTGTCGGGCCCATCGGGCATCCTCCTTCACTGTTTCCATGGTCTGCTCCGGCTTGAGGTGGACGGCCCGCAGGCGCTTGCGTCCGGTGACGTACAGCACCGCGCCGACGACGGCCCACACCCCGGTGACGATCAGTGCGGCCCAAGCCGGGTCCATGACATTGGCCAGGGCGAAGACCGCGGTCAGGCTGCCGAACAGCAGGACCAGGTGGCCGGCGTAGCCGGATCCGCCGAGCATGCCGACGGCCTTGCCCGCCTTGGTCGACTCCTGCTTGATCTCCGCTTTGGCCAGCTCGATCTCGTCGCGTACCAGCTGCGACAGGTCCGAACCGATCGCGCCGATCAGGTCGCCGATCGACCGCTCGTCCTCACGGCCTTCCGCCGATGTGTCATAGGGCGTTCGCGGTGGGGAGGTGTCGTACGCGGTCCGGTAGCCCGTTCCCGGGGAGCTCCCCGGAGGGGTCCGGGGCGGCGCTCCGGGTGGGCTCGGCGGACGGTCGGTGCTTGCCGTGGTGCGCTGCTTGTACGGAGTAACCACGTTCAGCTCCCTTGCGTCGGCCGCTGGGGGGTCGTCGGGGCCGTCGGCCCGTACGACGGCGTCACGTGAGGCGGCTGGGACTGCCCGTAGGTGTCCAGCGGGTCTTGGTAACCCGGCTGCGCAACGCCAGGGCTGCTGCCGGTGGCCCGGCCATGGGGTGGGTTGGTCGGACGCGGCGGCACGGCACCCTGGCCCGTACCGCCGGCCCCCGCACCGTCACCGGCTCCCGCACCGGCACCCGACGAGGCGGAGGCGCTGATGCCCTTCCCGACCCGCGCCACAGCGAATCCCGCGAGGGCCGCTCCCGCCAGGAACACGCCAGGCCTGCGCCTCGCGAAGTCCTGCAGATCGCTGACCAGCCCGTCGGGTCCTCGCTGCTCGAGGCGGGAGGCCACCTGGTGCCCTCCGTCGGCCAGTTGCCGCACGACGCCCGCCGCACTGGACTCCGGTTTGCCGTTCTCGCTCATCTCCCGCAGCTCGTCCGCCAGTCGGCGCACGTTCTGCGCGAGGTTGCGCGTCTGCGTGTGCGCCTGGCCCTGAAGCTGATCCCGCAGCTCCCCCACCAGGTCACGGGCCTGACTCGTCGCTTCGCCGACGACATCGGCTCCCTGTTCCCTGGCGGTGCCTGTGACGTCGGCGGCTTTGCCGCCGACCAACCCGGCGCCCTCGCTCACCTTGGCCTGAGCCGTTTTCGCCACCGCCTCCGACGTACTCCGGTCGGAACGGTCCCTGTCCTGGAAGTCGCTCAAGGCTCCTCCTGGTCCCATCGAAACGATCAGCTTTCCGGCTGCTTTCGCACGCCTCGCGTACCCCTTTTCCCCGGATATACGTCTATATCCGGAATCAGAATCAACCTCTGTCCGCGTACTCGACCGCTCACGCTCGGTGTCGAGTGAGGACGCGCGCCCCGGGAGACCTGTCTTCCAGCGGGGTCATGACCGCGTTCCCGCGAGGGCCCGGACGAATCGGCCCGGCGTGCGGGCATCGAAATCGACAGGCCGGGCATTCGCTCGATCGACCGAGCACTGTGGAGTACGCCATGGCACGCCCCAAGCAGTACGCAGTCGCCGCTTCCGGGCAGTGGACGGACGAGGAGGAAGGCAGGCGCCGCCTGCCCGCCGGGGAGGTGCACGCCTGGGAGCCCGGCATGAACCAGACCGTGTGCGGTCTTTCCCTCAGCCGCTCTCAGCTCGCCCGCTTCTCGCACATCACCTGGGCGGACACCTTTCCGGAGTCCGGCGGCGCGGCGGACCGTGTCCGGCTCCTGTGCCCGCGGTGCGCCTCTGTCGCCGGTCGCCGGGGCGCCGACGCCCGCCCTCGGTGGCACCGCACGAATCCCAGGCCCTGATTCCGGCACCTCGCCGAAGGCGCCCGGGAAGGCGCGTGTCTCGCCGCTGGACGCCCAACGCAGCACACGGTGACGCGTCTGAGGAGTGAAGTGCTGGTGGGAGGGGTGTGCTTCCGGCCATCCAGGACATACGAGCCGACATGTCGACAGGACAAACCGCACCCCCGACGGCCGCGACCGAGCCTTCCCTCCAGCGAGCCCTCACCACCCCCCTGCTCTTCTTCTTCATCCTCGGAGACGTCCTCGGCGCCGGTGTGTACGTCCTGGTCGGTCAGGTCGCCGCCGACGCGGGCGGCGCCGTGTGGGTGCCCCTCGTCGTCGCCCTTCTGCTGGCTCTGCTGACCGCCACCTCCTACGCCGAGCTGGCGACGAAGTACCCGAGGGCGGGTGGAGCGTCCCACTACGCCACACGGGCGTTCGGTCCGGTCGTCGGCTTCGTCGCCGGATTCTGCATGCTCGCCGCGGGAGTCGTCTCGGTCGCGGCCCTCGCCCGTGGGTTCGGCGGCGAGTACCTGGCGGCGTTCGTGACGCTTCCCGCCGCATGGGTGGCCGTGGCCTTCCTGGTCGTTCTCGCGCTGGTCAACGCCAGGGGTATCAAGGAATCGACGCGGGCGAACGTCGTCGCCACCGTCATCGAGGTCGGCGGCCTCGCCGTCATCATCGGCCTGGGTGCCTGGCTGCTGGCGCGCGGCGAAGGCGATCCGGGCCGTCTCCTCCAGCTCGGCACCCCGGAGAAGGGCGCGGCCGCGGCTGTCCTGAGCGGTGCGGTGCTGGCGTACTACTCCTTCGTCGGCTTCGAGACCTCGGTGAACGTCGCGGAGGAGACCCAGGACCCACGACGCTCCTACCCCCGGGCTCTGTTCGGCGCGCTCGCGGCGGCGGGCGCCGTGTACGTACTGGTGGGGATGGCCGCCTCCGTCGCCGTGCCGACCGACAGGCTCGCCGGGTCGAGCGGTCCGCTGCTCGAGGTCGTCAAGGCAGCGGGCGGCGTTCCGACCTGGCTGTTCAGTGCCGTCGCACTCGTCGCCGTGGCCAACGGTGCGCTGCTCACCGGCATCATGTCGTCCCGGCTCGCGTACGGCATGGCGCGCGACGGACTGCTGCCGGCCGGACTGACCAAGGTGTTGCCGGGCCGCCGTACGCCGTGGGTCGCGATCGCGGCCACGACGGGGCCGGCGATGCTGCTCGCGCTGACGGGAAGCGTCGCCGAACTGGCCTCCACACTCGTCCTGCTGCTCCTTGTGGTCTTCCTCATCGTCAACACCGCGGTCCTCGTCCTGCGCCGGGACTCGGGCGAGTCCGATCACTTCTGGGCCCCGCTCGCGATTCCCGTCCTGGGCATGGTCTCTTGTGTCGTCCTCGCCACACAGGTCGAGGCTCTGGTGTGGCTTCGTGGCCTCGCGGTGATCGCGGTCGGAGTGGTGCTGGCGGCGGTCGCCGCGAGGCGGCGGCGCAGGGCCACCGGCGCCGAGCTCGCCACCCGAACGAGCAGGCCCTCTTGAGTTGCCCGGACCTCGCGAGACGATCCTGAGCGGGCCGGGCGCCGTCGGCGCCCGGCCGGGTGGGGCGCGGCGGGGTCAGGGCTCCGGGGTGGTGGGCGGGTCGGCGGGGGTGAGGCGCTCTCGGAGCGCCGCGTTCTCGGCTTCCAGGAGAGCGATGCGCTTGCGGGCGAAGTACAGCTCCACGACGGCGTCCTGGAATTCGGACACGAGCTGTTCGGGAGTCAGTTCCATACGGGGGTACATGCCTCGGGGTCGGTCGACGGGTCGGTGGGCGGGGATCAGGCCGGCGCGATGGTGGTCACGGTGCCGGAGGGGCCGCGCCATTTGAGGGCGCCGCGTTCCGCGAAGAGAACGCCGCCGTTCGTCGGATCGCTGGTGGGGACCGTGGTGGCGTTGCGGATGCCGATCACGCCGTCGCCGCCGCCGTACGATTCGGTGCTCGTCACTCCGAACATGGCGTTCTGGCTGGCGAGCGCACCGCTGTTGAGGACGCGGAGCTTCGCGACGCCCGCTCGGTCGCGGAACTCGGCGAGGCGGCTGGTCGAGTCGGAGTTCGCCTGCATCAGCAGCCCGATCGAGGAGTCCCGCTGGGCGATCTCCACGCGGCCGCGCGGGGTCGCACCGATCGCGACGCCGATGCCCACCGCCCCTGAGCCCTTCACC
Organism: Streptomyces sp. NPDC029139; assembly: GCF_055564335.1. Classification (NCBI taxonomy): domain Bacteria; kingdom Bacillati; phylum Actinomycetota; class Actinomycetes; order Kitasatosporales; family Streptomycetaceae; genus Streptomyces; species Streptomyces sp. NPDC029139. The sequence continues at coordinate 27,904 of NZ_JBVHWN010000003.1, forward strand.
ACGAAGTCGTCCACCCCGTTGTTCCGCAGGGTGATGAGGTTGCCCTTCGTGGGTCCGGTGGTGTGGGTGACGAAGATGCCCTGGGCGGCGGTGCCGCCCGACGCGTCCGTGACGCCGGTCGTCTCCAGGTAGATGGAGACGGCGGCGGCTCCCCCGTCCGAGGCGTCCACGTGGCCGCGGTGGGTGATCTTGAGTGTGCCGTGCGTCTTCTCCGCGCCGGACAGGTACATCGCCGAGTCGTCAGGGTTGGCGGACACGACGTTCAGCGCGACACCGTCGCCGGCCACACCGGCCTGGTACGCGGTCACGGCGTGGAGCTTCGCCGTCGTAGCCGTGGAGACCGCGAGGAACGTCGACGTGGCACCGCCGTCGCTCTTGAAGTTCCTGGCCCGCACCTCGCCCGGGTAGATCACGTCTCCGTCCGCCTGGGCGCCCTCCGGCTCGGCCGCCGCCGCGGTCCCCGACCCGGCGGCCACCGTCACGGCCCCCGCCGTGAACGCCCCCAGGAACAGCCTGCGCGTGCTGGTCATGTCAACTCCTCGTCCCACCCCGATACGACAGATCAGCACGCTACGTGGTGACGGCGGCTCGCACCAGGGAGCAACTGGATCAGCAGCACACGCTCGCCGGGGCCCGCCGCCGTCCTGCACGTGCGGGACCCGGCGAACGCCGGGCGGAGGTGCGTCAACGATCCGGGGAAGGGCGCGTCACATGACCGACGGCCACGTCCTAGCCGAAGTCGGGAATGGGGTGACCGGGGGTCAGATCGGCGGCGATGCGCTGGACGATCGTGTGGGCGGTGTGGCCGTCCGGAGCGCCGGGGTTGGCCGTGCCCAGGTAGCTGATGGCGATGTTGCCGTTGCGGAAGTGCATGGCGGGGTCGGCCGGTACCTCTGTCATCGACTCCCCGAGCGCGGAGGTGAGGAGCTCGCGGCCGTCGATGGTGACCCGGAGGATCACGGACTTCAGTCCCAGTTCCCGCTTGGCCTCCTCGGCGATGCGCAGGACGTCGCGCGCGTGGCCACGGGCGGGCGGAGTGGAGCTCGTGCAGTGTCTGCGATGGCCGCCGTCACCTGTCGTGGGGACGCCGGCGGAAGCCGGGGCGGGGCCGCTGAGGGCGAGGAGTGCGGTGACCGCGGTGAGGGCGGTGGTCAGGGCCGCACGGCGTGGTCGGGGTGTCCTGCGGGCAGGGGCCATGGCCGCGACTATCGGGCTGCTGTCCCGGGACATGGGTCACGGGGCGTCGTTCCGCGGGAACGTCACCCGTCAGGACCATGGGCGGCACCTGCTGCGCCGAGGAGGACGCTCCGACAGCAGGTCGCCCCGGGGCGCGTGGGCGAGGGAGGCAGGGCTCAGGCAGGAAACCGGCCCTTGCCGGCGGTCACCTCGCGTGCGATGCGATGCCACCGGTCCTCCCCTCCGGGCAGGGGCCAGGCCCAGGTCGGCTGTCGCGTGGTGTTCAGGTCATGGAGGAGGCGGACGAGCTGGGGGCCGGCGGTCGCGGCGCCGTCCGGGACGGCGGGGCCGTGGACGGCGCGGAGTTCGGCGAAGCGTGCCAGTTCGTACGCGTAGAAGGCCGCGGCCTCATCGGTGCGTGCGGCCATGTCATCGCGCGGCACCGTGCGGTGCAACTCCAGCAGCGGAGGCTCGATGGACTCGGCGATGGCCGCGGCGAGTCGCGCGTGACCGTCCAGGATCAGATGACAGTCCAGGCCACTGACCCACCACAGCAGAACGGGTGGGAGCGTCCCCTCCCGGGCCTGCTTGCGGTAGGCCCTGACCCGGCCGGCACCCGGATCGGGCATGGGTCGCAGCGGCAGGATCTCGAACGATGTGGAGTGGAAGAACCAGTCGATGTACCCGTCGGGATGGCCTTCGACGAGCATCGAGCTCCAGTACTCCGCATGCGGAGTGGCGGCGGGGCGCCAGCGCTGGAGCGGGCTTTCGCACGAGAGCAGCCATCGGCCCTCGTGCAACGGGCTGCCCGGCGAGTCGCCGAGGCACCGCGCGAAGCGGTGAGCCCACCGTTCAGGGCTGCCCGAAAGGGCGCGCCCCAGGTCGGCGCGCAGCGGCGGGACGAAGGAGCGATATGCGTCGGTGCGCCAGAAGTCCACGCCCTGGAGGTGTTCGTCGACGACGGCGAGCAGCACAGGCCGCGACGACTGGGTGACGAGCAGCCGCTGCCCGGCACTGAAGACACACAGCTCCGGCTGAGGGCGGTCCTGGACGTCCAGGGACAGGCCCACCCAGGTGCCGTCGTCCCGTGTGACATCGCTGCGCCGCATGCCGGAAGCGTAGACGGCGGCTGCAAGGCACCGATGACGCCCGCGGCCGGCCGGCACGATCCGCGCACCCCCCCGGTCGGCGGCGAGTGCGGCCGGATCGCGCGGCCCTCTCCCAGCCCATCGGCGAGCGACCGGCCTTTCCCCGCTCGCGGTCGGCGGGGGCACGACCGCCGTCGCGAGCGGGTGGTCCGTGACCCGACCTCTTTGCGATCGTTCGCCTGGCATGAAGAACACGAAGCGCTCGTTCGCCGCCGTCGCCCTCGCCGGACTCACCCTCGCCCTGTCCGGAGCGCCCCACGCCGCGGCTGACACTCTCGGAGACGGCGGTCTCCTCAACGCGTTGGGCACCGCCGGCGCAGCCGACAACACGGAGGACGACTCCACCACCCCGACCACGACGATCATCGGGAACTCCGGAGTTCAGAGCATCGGGTGAACGAGGAGGTCGGACTGGTCCTGCCCCTACCGCCTGGCGCTCGGCATCCGTACGACCGCCCTCCCGGCCGCCAGGTCCACCGTCGTCCTGTGCGGCGGGGCACCGTCGTCCTGGTTGTCCGGCATGACCAGTGCCGACTGCCGCTCCTTCAGTTCGTTCTGCTTGCCTGGTGAAAAGCTCGCATGCAGCTGTTCGAACCCGGTCGCCGATATCTGGCCCTGGCGTGCGCTGTTCCGCCAGGGCAGCACCCCGGCCCGGCCCGCGCGCAAGAGCAGCTGGTCGGCGAAGGCCAGCAGGGTCAGCACGATGACCAGCCCGGGCAGGGTCATGAAGGCGATGAATTGCACGCTCCCAGTATCCGGGGCGCGGCTCGCCGAACGTCCGGTCCCCCGGATCGATCTGTTCCGTCCTTTCCGTCAATGTTCCATCCAGGAGTCGCGTTGGGCACCACGGAGGGTTCTACGCGCGTCGTCATCGACGGCGGCCTATCGGAAAACACCAGTCGCGACCGGCGCGGTTGGAGCAAGGACCACAATCTGCGAGCAGGGCACCCTCTGCCTTCCTGACCAGGAGAGAATTCCGAACGAACCCTTCGAAAAGATCCTGAGGACAATTCGTGCGACCAAGATTCTTCGGCGCGACCGCCTCCGTGGTTGTTATCGGACTGCTGGGCTCCCTCGTCACCGCCTGCGGCTCGTCCGGGAGCGGCGACGGGACGACGCTGCGCCTGGTGGCCGCCGAGTACGGCAACAGCCCGGCGACCAGCTCCAAGGCGTACTGGGACAGACTGACCGCCGCGTTCACCGCCGCCCACCCCGGCACGAAGGTCGAGGTGACGCTCCACCAGTGGGCCGACGTCGACCGCGAGGTCACCCGCCTCGTCGAGGAGGGCAATGCCCCTGACGTGGCCCTGATGGGCGCGTACTCCGACTTCGCCGCGCAGGGCCGCCTCTACGCCGCCGAGGAGCTGCTGTCGGTCGAGACGGAGGCGAACTTCCTGCCGCCGCTCGCAGAGGCGGGTTCTGTGGGCAACACCCTCTACGGTTTGCCCTTCGTGGCCAGCAGCCGGCTGCTCTTCTACAACGAGGAGCTGTTCGAGCAGGCCGGAGCGGAGCCGCCGAAGACATGGTCGGAGCTGAAGGAGGCGGCCCAGGCGCTGAAGAAGGAGGACGTGCCCTACCCGTACGCCCTGCCGCTCGGCCCCGAGGAGGCGCACGCCGAAGCCCTGATCTGGGAGCTGAGCAACGGCGGGGGGTACGCCGACAGCAGTGGCGGCTACAGCATCGCGTCCGAGCAGAACACCCAGACGTTCCGCTGGATCAAGGACAACCTGGTCGCGCCCGGCCTGACCGGTCCGGTTCCGCCGGCCGAGCTCAACCGGGAGGACGCCTTCGCCGCCTTCCTGCGCGGCCAGGTCGGCATGCTCAACGGCTATCCCTCACTCCTCCACGAGGCGAGGGCGAAGGGCATGAAGGTCGGCACCCTGAGCATGCCGGTGTCGGACACGCTGAAAGACGGGCGAGCCTTGCCGTCGGCGGGTGTCGCCGACTGGATGATGGCCTTCAAGCACGACGACAATCGTGAACTGGTGTCTTCTTTCCTGGAATTCGTCTACGAGGACAAGAACCTCAACGAATTCGCCGGGCGCTACCACCTCCTGCCGTCGACGATCTCCGCGACCCAAGCCTCCAAGGACGCGGCGGCGGACCCCAGCAGCGCGCAGTTCCTGAACGCACTGCGCAGTGCCGAGCTCTACCCGGTCAGCGAACCGTCCTGGCTGCAGGTCAGCAATACCATCAAGCGGAACATCGGCAAGGCCGTCGCGCCGTCCGCCGACCCGAAGACCGTGCTGGAGGACATCGCCCAGCAGGTCCGGGACATCGCGCAGCAGGCGTAGGGGACAGGCGGGGTCCGCTCGGCTCGCGTAGGCGCACCCGTACCCGTGCTCGCGGGTCGGTGGGGCTGCGTGCAGGCCCCGCCTGTTCAGCGCAGCCCCCCTTCCCACCGGAGCGCCGTCGCGAGCGGGGCGCCCTCCGCGAGCAGCACGCGCCCCATCAGGGCGCCGGGGCGCCGGTCATCGTCGACGTCTCGAAGACCAGCCGGCACCGACACCCGCCACATGCAGAGCGAGGGCGGTCAGGCCCAGAAGCATCAGGTTCGTCGAAGAGAACGCGTCGTTGGTGCCGATGTCCGCCGCGTTGATCAGAAAGGCGATGAAGAACAGTACAGCCGCCACTATGCCGAGCATGAACAGGCTCCTCTCGAGTTGTGCTGTTCCGTATGCCCCGGCATCACTGTCGCAAGCCGGCGAGGAACGTCCTCCACCCACCGGGCTCGTGGCGGTCTCGTTCGAGGTCGGTGCTGCGGTGGCGGTGCGTCAGCCGTCCGGAGCCGCGGACGGGGCGGCATGCCCCTCGTGTCCGCGTGCGCCGTCGACAGCAGGGCGCCCCGCGTGTCAGGTGGGCCTTTCTCCGGAGGGCGTACCGGACGGCACCCCTCGCCTCCTGGTCCAACGGTGCCACCAGTGGTGGCGGCGCGGGTGCACGGCCCTGCCCAGCCGGCGGCCGAGGATCAGATACCCCAGCATGGCGCCGGTGGTGTTGAGGATGACATCGTCGATGTCGAAGGCCCGTCCGGTGACCAGGGCTCCCTGCACCAGTTCGACCAGCAGCATGGTGAGGGCGGTGATGATCACCACGCGGAGCAAGCCGCGTGCTCGCAGTGCCAGCACCGGCAGCAGCACGCCGAACGGAATCCCCAGGACGATGTTTCCCCCCAGCTGCTTGACGGTGTCCTGGAACGCCGGCTGGCCGAGGTAGTCGCTGATCGAGTCACCCGGGCGAAGATTGCTGTGGGTCAGAGCTTCCGATGCGACCGACGGTTCGAGGGTCAGGTGGGCGAGCAGGACGCTGAAGGCGACCGTGCCCGCGAAGGCGGCGAGCATGGCGGCCGCGCGGAGCAGCGGACGGGCCGGTGCCCGGCCGGGCTCTCGGGGCGTGCCGTGGCCAGGCGCGTCGCTGCTGCCATGATCGTCCTTGCGAACCGTGCGTCGCATCCTGACTCCCCCTCAGTCGCTGTTACGGCACTGATCCTGCGGTTACCCGCAGTGAGGAAGCCCATGCCGCCCCCATCGCACGCCCCCGCGAGTTGACGCACCCGCTAATATTTGCCGGGTGACAAGCTACCGACCTGGGCGGTGTGGGGTGATCTCACGCGCAGGTCGCGTCGATGACGCGGCCGCGGCCCGGGCATTCACGTGGCGATCCGCCGCCAGGCGCGGTCGCCGGGGGGCATCCGCTGTGCTGCCTCGGGTCTGCGCTGCCCGTCGCCGATCACTGAAACGCAGGCGTGCCGGACAGCCGCTGTCAGGCGGCGATCCGTCGCTCAGCCCGAACTGACCACATTCGCAGAAAGCAGGAGCCATGTCCGTGCGAGAAGAGAACCTGGACATCGAGGTCAAGGTCTGCGACGCCGTCACCGCGATTCTCACCGTGGGCGGCGAACTGGACATCGAAACCGCCACGTTCCTGCACCATCACGTCGCCAATCAGTTCCTGCACGGGCGCCGCCACCTCGTGTTGGACCTCTCGGCTCTGAGCTTCATGGACTCCTCGGGCCTCAACGTGGTGATCAAGGGCGCCCGGGAAGCCCGTGAGATGGGTGGGGACCTGCACCTGGTGGCTCCGACGCCTGCCGTCCGGCGCCTTCTCGAGATCACCGGGCTCAATGTGACGACTCCTCTCCACGCGGACGTCGACGAAGCGCTCGAGGCGGTACGGCAGCAGGATTCCGCCGCCGGCACGCAGGGCCGGGCCGCGGGCCAGGAGAGCGCGGAGCAGTAGCCCCGTTCCGACCCCCCGGAACGGCGCGAGGGGCTGGTCCCGCCGGGAGGAGCGCGTGCCACGCCTGGGCGCGACACCGTGTGTCCCTGGACGCCGGGGAACGATCAGGAAGATGACGCACGATGACAAGTACGCGGAGACCGCCGCGCCAGGTCTCGCTCACGGAGGACGCGCACGGCATGGCGGCCTCAGGCTCCGGTGCGCGGCTGCGACGGCGACTGGAACGTCTGATCGGCATCGCGGCGACCGAGGGCAACGCGCTGGTGCCCCTGCTCAACGGCGATGAGATCTTCCCGGCCATGCTCGGCAGCATCCGCTCGGCCCGGTACACGGTCGACATGATGACCTTCGTGTACTGGAGAGGCGACATAGCCCGCCAGTTCGCGGAAGCTCTGGCCGATCGCGCCCGCGAGGGGATACGCGTGCGGCTGCTCCTGGACGGCTTCGGCAGCCGGCTCATCGAGAAGGAGCAGCTACGGGCGATGGAGGACGCCGGTGTGACGGTGTCCTGGTTCCGGAGGCCGCTTCGCCTCTCCCCGTTCAAGCAGAACCACCGGTGCCACCGTAAGGTCCTCGTGGTCGACGAGGAGGTCGCGTACACCGGTGGAGTCGGCATCGCCGAGGAATGGTGCGGCGATGCCAGGAACACAGGGGAATGGCGCGACACCCACGTCCAGGTCCGTGGCCCCGCGGTGGACGGCATCGCAGCCGCTTTCGCGCAGAACTGGGCGGAGTGTCACGAGGAACTCTTCGACGAACGGGACCGGTTCATCGACCACCGTCCGCACGGTGATGCCGTCGTCCAGGTCGTGCGCGGCTCGGCCAGCTTCGGCTGGCAGGACATGCAGACCCTGATGAGGGTCATGCTGGAGAGCGCGCAGGAACGTTTCCGGCTGACCACCGCCTACTTCGCACCCGACGCCTTCTTCATCGAGCTGCTGTGCGCCACGGCGCGCCGCGGCGTCCAGGTGGAGATCCTCCTGCCCGGCCCGCACACCGACAAGCGCGTCTGCCGACTGGCCGGACAGCACTACTACGACGATCTCCTCGCCTGCGGCGTGAGAATCTTCGAGTACCAGCCGACCATGATGCACGCGAAGGTCATCACGGTCGACCGGGCCGCCTCTCTCATCGGATCGACGAACTTCAACCGGCGCTCCCTCGACCACGACGAAGAGGTCATGCTCGCCGTCCTCGACACGGCCTTCACCGCCAGCCTCGACGAACACTTCGAGCACGACATCCGGGCGAGCGTCGAACTGTCGCAGGGCCGCTGGAAGGGCCGGTCGTTCCTCCAGCGCGCCTGGGAGACGGCCGTCCTTCCCGTTCGCCGCTTCCTGTGACGCCGGAGCGGCGGCGCGCGCTCCTCCGGTTCACGAGACCTTGATGCCGATGAGGCAGGTGTCGTCGTCGGTGTCCGACTTGCTGTGCAGCAGGAGCCGGTCCAGTCGGCGTTCCAGTGAGGAGGCCGGGTCCTGTGCCGCGGCGAGCAGCTGGGACAGGGACTCCTGAACCGCGGTGTCCCTGCGCTCGACGAGACCGTCGGTGTACATCAGCAGCGTGTCGTCCAGCTCCAGCTGCACCTCCCCTTCTTCGTACTCCGCCTCGGGAAGAGCGCCCAGGAGAAGGCCCCGGAGCAGGGGGAGGGTGCTGGCTTCCTCGCCACGTACCAGTACGGGTGGCAGATGTCCTGCCCTGGCCCAGCGCAGCACGCGGGTCTCGGGGTCGTACACGCCGCACACGGCGGTGGCGGTGACCTGTTCACTGAGGTGGTGCGCCACGATGTTGAGCCAGGACAGCAGCTGGCCCGGGCCGGCGCCGGTGACCGCGAGGCCGCGCATGGCGTTGCGCAGGACGACCATCCCGGTCGCCGCCTCTATGCCGTGACCGGCGATGTCGCCGACGCACAGCAGGATGCGCTTGGACGGCAGGACGACGGCGTCGTACCAGTCGCCTCCGACCAGGGACTCCGTCTCGGCGGGCCGGTAGCGCACGGCGACGTCGAGGCCCGGCGCGTCGAGAGGGGCACGGGTCGGGGGCATGATGGCGTGCTGGAGCTGCAGCGCGAGCCGGTTGCGCTCCGCCGACTCCTGCTCGGTGTGGGCGAGTTGGTCCCGGGTGGCCGCCAGGGCGACCTCGGTCCAGTGCTGCGAGGAGATGTCCTGGTAGGCGCCGCGCACGGCGAGCAGCCGACCGTCGGCGTCGAGGACCGGCTCGGCGATGACCCGGATGTGGCGTGTGATCCCGTCGGGCCGCTGGAGGCGGAAGGCGGTGGAGGTGGCGCGGCGATGGTGCAGCACCGCCTGCAGGAAGCGGCCGATGGCCACGGCGTCGTCAGGGTGGGCGTGCTCGGCCAGGTCCTGGAGGGGCACCGGATTCTCGGTGACAGCTCGTCCGTAGAGGGCGAAGAGCTGCCCGTTCCAGGTGATGTCCCCGGTGATCAGATTCTCCTCGAAGCCGCCGATGCGCCCCAGGCGCTGCGCGTGCTGCAGGAGACTGGCAAGCCGCGCCGTCTCGTCCTCGATGCGCCAGATGAGCAGGACGCTGTCGGCGTGCCGGCTGATGCTGAGGTCGGCCACGGTGGCCAGCGACACCTGGTCCACCAGAGCGGTGAGCGTCATGCGCTGGGCGCGGAAGGGCTCGCCCGTGGCGTAGACGCGTTCGATCTTCTCGAAGAGTTCGCTGTCGCCGGCCGCCGTCGGATAGGCCTCCAGCAGCAGAGCGCCGTTGACGGCACTCCGGGGGCGCCCGGCAGGGTCGAGGAAGCGGTTGTTGGCATGACGGATACGGAAGTCCGTGAGATGGCCCTCGGGATCGAGGTGGGGAGTGAGGACGAGTGCGGGGTCGTACAGGCCGTCCGAGAGGTCGACGAGTTCCGAGACGTCGGCCGACTCCCGTGTGCCCGTCAGGAGGCCGACGGACGACGGCAGGCTCTCGAGGGTGTGCGCGCACAGTTCGGCCAGGGCTTCGATCTGGCGGGTGATGGCCGGCGAGTGGGGCGTGAGCGCCTCGGGCCAGCAGATCTCGAGAACTCCGTGGATACGGCCCCCGGTACCGGCGGGCAGGGCGACGCGCCCGCCGTTCAGTGACTGGGCGCGGCCGATGGTGGGCAGGCCCACCGAGCGGAGGGACTCGATCCGCACGGTGCGTCGCTCGTCGAGGGCCTGTCGGGCGACGGTGACGACGCCCGGCGGGACGTACCGCCATCGGTCCGCCTCGTCCGCGCTGAAGCCGGCATGGCCGTACAGGGTGAGGGATGCCTCCAGACCCGCTGCCCATACGGCCACGGCGGTCGCTCCCAGCGGGGCGAGGGCGTGTTCCAGAAGGGATTCGGCGACGGCCTGGGTGTCGCTCGCGGCGAGCGCGGCGCTCTCGGCGGTGCGCAGCCGGACGGCGACGGACGGCGCGGGCTCGCTCTCCGGCCCGTTCCAGTGCCGGACGAAGTCCTCCGCCACCGCGGCGACCTCGTCCTGAGCGGCCTGGTTGACGATGTCCGCGGCGAGTTCGAGCGAGGACAGGCCGGCCTGCTGGGCCAACTCGGTCAGCTGTCGGGCGGCTTGTGTCGGTCCGCACCCCAGCCGTTCGATCATCACCCCCTTCGCGAGCTCGATCAGGGCTCGGCCCTCGGCCGCCGCATGCGCGGCGCGCACCTCGGCGCGCAGTCGTTCCACGGTGGCCGCCAGGCGGCCGACCGTGGACGCCTGGTGTGCTGCCGCGTCGGCTTGGGCGTGGTGGGCGGTCACGGGGTCGCCGACACCCACTTCCATCGACGTCATAGCCGAGGGGACGGTGATGTCCTCGGCCGAGCCGCTGGAGGGACGCCTCTCGTGGGAGTTCTCGAAGGAGGTCATGAGCTCACCCGTGCGTCGTGCTGCGGGTTCAGCCAGCGTCGGACACACGCGATGAGGTCATTGGCGTCGACGGGCTTGGTGACGTAGTCGCTGGCGCCCGAGGCGAGGCTCTTCTCGCGGTCGCCGGGCATGGCCTTGGCGGTGACCGTGATGATGGGGAGGTCGGTGTGGTCGGGCATCTGCCGGATCGCGGCGGTGGCCGTGTAGCCGTCCATCTCCGGCATCATCACGTCCATCAGGATCAGGTCGATGTCCGGATGCTCGACGAGCGCCTCGATTCCCTTGCGGCCGTTCTCCGCGTGGAGGACGTCGATGCCGTGCATCTCCAGGATGCCGCTCAGAGCGAAGAGGTTACGGGCGTCGTCGTCCACGACGAGGACGGTCCGGCCCCGCAGGGAGTCGTCCACGGTCTCCGAGGTCTGCGGACGCGATTCCTCGATACGGACGAGGGGAACGACGTCGCCCGGCTGCTCGGCGGAGAGGTACAGGGCGATCCGCTCCCGCAGTTCGTCCAGGCTGGAGAGCAGCTCCAGGGGGCGCTTACGGGCCCGGTCCTGCAGCGTGGACTCGAAGGCGGCGTCGAGGCGCCGGTTGTTGTGCGCGAGGACGGGGACGCTGCGCAGTGCGGCATCGCCGTCCATCGCGTCGAGGAAGTGCATGGCATCGCTGTCGGCGCGGTCGAGCTCGAGCACCACGCAGTGCACCGGAGCGGTCGCCAGGGCGCTGGCCGCTTCCTCGGGGCCGACGGCCGCCACGAGTTCGATGGTGTCCCGGTCGTGGCCGCCGGCGAGCTCGGCCACGGCGCTCTCGGCGACGAGGGACAGCAGGCCGCGCGGGCGCTCCTCGATCACCAGCAGCCGGCGGGGCTTGCGCGCTTCGATCTCGGTACGGACGGAACGGCGGGCGCCGGAGGGATCGGCCGCGGCTGACGCGCCCGTCCTGTCGGTGTCCTCGGGGGTCCGCTCGGTCTCGCGCTGGAAGTCGGGGCGGGTGACCGGAAGGTAGAGGGTGAAGGTGCTGCCCTGACCGGGGGTGCTCTCCGCGGTCAGCGCGCCGCCGAGCAGGTGTGCGATCTCACGGCTGATGGACAGGCCGAGACCCGTACCGCCGTACTTGCGGCTCGTGGTCCCGTCGGCCTGCTGGAAGGCGCCGAAGATGGCTTCGAGGTGCTGCTCGGCGATACCGATGCCGGTGTCCTTGACCCGGAACGCCAGCACGGGGCCGTCGCGGTGGACCGAGGCCGGCAGTGCGGCTTCGGCGGCTCGTTCGATGCGCAGCTCCACGCTGCCCTGTTCGGTGAACTTGACCGCGTTGGAGAGCAGGTTCCGCAGGACCTGTCGCAGACGGGAGTCATCGGTGATCAGGTCGACGGGGACGCCCGGGGCGGTGGTGATCGTGAAGTCGAGGCTCTTCTGGGTCGTCAGGGGCCGGAAGGTGGCTTCGACGTAGTCGAGGAGCTGCCGCAGCCCGACGCGCTCGGGGTTGATGTCCATCTTCCCCGCCTCGACCTTGGACAGGTCGAGGATGTCGTTGATCAGCTGCAGCAGGTCGGATCCGGCCGAGTGGATGATGCCGGCGTACTCGACCTGCTTGGCGGTGAGGTTGCGGGTCGGGTTCTGGGCGAGCAACTGGGCCAGGATCAGCAGGCTGTTGAGCGGGGTGCGCAGCTCGTGGCTCATGTTGGCCAGGAACTCGGACTTGTACTTCGAGGCCAGCGAGAGCTGCTGGGCACGCTCCTCGAGTTCCTGCCGCGCCTGCTCGATCTCCAGGTTCTTGCCCTCGATGTCGCTGTTCTGCGCCGCCAGCAGCGCTGCCTTCTCCTCCAGCTCGGCGTTGGAGCGCTGGAGCTCGTCCTGCTGCACCTGCAGCTCTTCGGACCGGGCCTGGAGTTCGCCGGCCAGTCGCTGGGACTCGCCGAGCAGTTCGTCCGTACGGGCGTTGGCGACGATGGTGTTGACGTTGACGCCGACCGTTTCCATGAGCTGCTCGAGGAAGTCACGGTGGACGGGCGTGAAGGGGGTGAAGGAGGCGAGTTCGATGACGCCCAGGACCTGGTCGTCCACCACGATGGGCAGCACGATCAGGCTGCCCGGGGCGGTGCGGCCCAGGCCGCAGGAGATGCTGATGTAGTCGGCGGGGACTCCGTCGGCGGCGATGGTGCGCCGGCTGCGAGCGGCCTGACCGACCAGGGACTCGCCCAGCCGGAACCGGTCGGGGCCAGGGCTGTCCGCGGGGCGGCCGTACGAGCCGACGAGTCGCAGCTCGGTTCCCTCGGGGGTTTCCTCGGCCAGGTAGAAGGCTCCGTACTGTGCCGCGACCAGCGGGGTGAGCTCGTCCATGACGAGTTCGGCGACGACGGCCAGGTCCCGGTGGCCCTGCATCAGGCCGGAGATCAGGGCGAGGCTGGACTTGAGCCAGTCCTGTTCCTGGTTGGCCCGGGTCGTCTCCCGCAGGGAGCCGACCATCGCGTTGATGTTGTCCTTGAGTTCGGCCACCTCGCCCGAGGCGTCGACGTTGATCGAACGCGTCAGGTCGCCCTCGGCGACCGCGCTCGCGACCTCGGCGATGGCGCGGACCTGGCGGGTGAGGTTGCCGGCGAGCTCGTTGACGTTCTCGGTGAGCCGCTTCCAGGTGCCGGAGACGCCTTCGACCTCGGCCTGGCCGCCGAGCTTGCCCTCGGTGCCGACCTCGCGGGCCACGCGGGTGACCTCGGCGGCGAAGGAGGACAGCTGGTCGACCATGGTGTTGATGGTGGTCTTGAGCTCCAGGATCTCTCCGCGCGCGGAGACGTCGATCCGGCTGGTCAGATCGCCCTGGGCGACGGAGGTGGTCACCTGGGCGATGTTGCGCACCTGGTTGGTGAGGTTGTCGGCCATGGAGTTGACGTTGTCCGTGAGGTCCTTCCAGGTGCCGGAGACGCCGTGGACCGTGGCCTGACCGCCCAGCTTGCCCTCCGTACCGACTTCTCGGGCGACCCTGGTGACCTCCTCGGCGAAGGAGGACAGCCGGTCCACCATCGTGTTGATGGTCTCCTTCAGCTCCAGGATCTCGCCCCGGGCGTCGACGCGGATCTTCCGCGTGAGGTCGCCGCGGGCGACGGCGGTCGCGACCTGGGCGATGGATCTGACCTGGGAGGTCAGGTTGTCGGCCATGGTGTTCACGCCGGAGGTCAGCTCGCGCCACACGCCGCTCACCCGTGGCTGCCGGGCCCGGCCGCCGAGGAGTCCCTGTCCGCCGACCTCGCTGGCGACGCGGGTGACCTCGGAGGTGACGAGCGACAGCTGGTCGACCATGTCGTTGTAGACGGCCGCGATCTCTCCGAGGACGCCTCCGGCGGATTCCGGCAGTCGCACGGAGAGGTCGCCGTCGCGTACGGCGGTGAGCCCTCTCAGGAGCCTTCCCAGACCGTCCTCGGCCCCCGGTTCGGGGGGCTCCGGCGGCTCGGACGCGGGCGCTCGGGGGGAACTCTCCATCACGGACCTCTCGCGGCACCTGTACGACAGGAACGGCGGACCGGGCTTCGTCACGGACGCGAGCTGCGCGCCCGTGTCGGCCCCCGCCCCGCTTCTCCACTTTAGGCACCGGGTGGGGGAGCGGCAGCGTCTGCGGCGGCGGAGGTCATCTCGACCTCGAACCAGACCGCCTTGCCCTCCCCGCGCCGGAGCCAGCCCCAGGCGGCGGAGAGACGTTCGAGCAGAAAGAGGCCGTGCCCCGAGGACCGGCTCGGGACGTGGGGGCCGTGGGGGTGCGGTCGTGCCGGGCTGGTGTCGCTGACCTGCACCCACACCCGGCCGTCGGAGCGGTCGAGACGGAGTTCGTACGGGGCGCCACCGTGCCTGCACGCGTTGGTGACGACCTCCGAGACGAGGAGCAGGACGTCCTCGACGAGGATCTCCTGCGCTCCGCGCAACGGGCCGAACCACTCGCGCAGCGCCTGGCGGACGAGGTCACGGCACTCTCCCACCACGCCCGGACCGTCACCCAGAGCGAACCGGCGTACCGTAGTCGTCATAGAACGCCTCTTACCGGTTATTTCGTGTCAAACCACCTTTAAGGGGAATGTCTCTCTCAGGATGCTCGAACGACGGACCCCGTCGCCGCCCCGCTCGGCGGCACGGGGCCACGCCACCCCGTCGAGGGAGTCCTTATGTCCACCGATCGCCAGCCGACCTCCACGGAACCCGCTGCGGTACGCCACCGTGCGCTGAACGGTCTGCCCGAGATAGACCGGCCCACCGAGGTGAGCACGACGGATGCCCAGACGCTGTCCACGGCGCTCTTCACCCGTTTGGAGGGCCTGGAGGAAGGCACGCCGGAGCACGCGTACGTACGGAACACGCTCGTGGAGCTGAATCTCAGCCTCGTGAAGTTCGCGGCCCGCCGGTTCCGGAACCGGGCCGAACCCACGGAAGACATCATCCAGGTCGGCACGATCGGCCTGATCAAGGCGATCGACCGGTTCGAGGTCGGTCGGGACGTCGAGTTCTCGGCGTTCGCTCTGCCCACGATCGTGGGTGAGATGAAACGATTCTTCAGGGACACCAGCTGGTCCGTCCAGGTGCCCCGGCGGCTGCAGGAGCTGCGCATCGAGCTCGCGAAGGCCGTCGACACGCTGGAGCAGCGCCACGGCCGGCGCCCGACCCGGGCCGAGCTGGCCGCGTACCTGCACATGGACGAGGAGAGCGTGGCGGAGGGCGAGCAGGCGTCGAACGGCTATGTCGCCCGCTCGCTCGACACCCCGGCCGGTGACGACGAGTCGGCCGTCACCGCGGGTGCCAGGCGTCTCGGCGAGGAGGAGCGGGCGTTCGAGCTGATCGACTCGCTGGAGTCGCTGAAGCCGCTGATCGCCGGGCTGGACGCGCGGGACCGCACGATCCTCGCGCTGCGCTTCGGGGAGGAGCTGACCCAGGCGCAGATCGGTGAGCGGCTCGGCCTCTCCCAGATGCACATCTCGCGGCTCCTCGCGCGGATCCTGGAGGAGCTCAGGGCCGGCCTGCTCGAGGACGAGGACGGCCCCCGCCGGACCCCGGTGATGTGAACGGCGGTGAACCCCCGCCCGGCCGGACCGGCCGGGCGGGGGTTCGCCGCGCGAGCGAGGGCGTGAGGGGTGGGCCGCACGGGGATCGTGGCGTGTGCGAGGGGGGCGCGACAGGCGGATCGTGGCGTATGCGAGGGGGCGCGGCACGGCATGAGGATCGTGGCGTGGGGGGTGCGCGGCGCGCGAGGTACCGGGGCTCCGGGCCGAGGGCGGCGCCGTCAGGGGGAGCCGGGGGTGCCGTCGCGGAACCAGGGAGGGTGGGAGGGGAACTCGACCTCGAGCCACACGACCTTGCCGCGGTCGAGGGGTTCGGAGCCCCAGTCCCCCGCGAGCCGGTCGAGAACCATCAGCCCGTGGCCGCCCGGCAGGGACGGGGCCCGGGGCCTGCGACGTCTGGGCGGCTCCGGGTTCGTGTCGGAGACCTCCACCCGCAGGCGTCCCCGGCGGTGGCGCAGAACCAGTTCCTGGGGCCCGCCCGCGTGCAGGCAGGCGTTGGTGACCACCTCGGAGACCAGGAGCAGCACATCGTCGACCCGCTCCCGCGCGTCGTCGTTCTCGGCCGGGATCCATCCCCAGTCGGCAAGAGCCTCGGCGGTGAAGTCGCGGCAGCGCATCACCACGCCCTTGGTCCCGAACAGCACGAGCCGCCGGACCTGCCCTTCCTCCCCGGCTCTCTCGCCCACGGCTCCCTCCGCCCTCGCCGTCTAGCCGTTCGCCCGTCGGTCCCCGAGCGCCTCCGACACGTTCTCGTACACCCGGAACACCGTGCGCGCCCCGGTGATGTCGAACATCCGGGCCACTGGCGGCCGAAGCCCGGCCAGTTCCAGGCGGCCACCCGCCTCCAGCGCGTGGAGACGGGCCCGCAGCAGGACGTTCAGCCCGGTCGAATCGCAGAACCGCAGCCTCTCGCAGTCGACGAGAATGCGTACCGCGCCGTTCCGCTCCTCCAGCGAGCCGCGCAACGCGTCCGCCGTGTCGTGGTCGAGCTCTCCCGTGAGGGACAGGACCACGACTCCGGGCTGTGGACCGGGCGCCGCCGTGACGGTGAACCGCTCCGACGCCATCGGGTCACCCGCCTCCCTCTGCCTCCGTACAGGGGCCTATACCCCTGTTGCCCCGGAAAATGACCCTTTTTCCGTCTGTCAGGAACCGGGCATTCCTTCGAGGGCCTGTCGGGGCGCGGCCGGGCGCACCGTGCCGACGTACCGCTCGGCGGCGTGGACCGCCTCACGCGCCGTCCGCTCCCCCATCAGTACGCACAGGGTGTACGCGGTGTCCTCGAAGCGCCTGCGGATCGCCAGGTCGGACGGCCTGGCGAGGACCGCCCTCTCCTGGGCCCGGTAGTACCGCAGGAGTCGGACGATCGTGTTTCTGTCGGGCAGCAGCATCATGTCCTCCTGGCGCACCCCCTTCGCTTCGTCGCTCCATATTCGGGTCCCCTCGTCACCTGCGCGACCCGCGCGGACACACTCCGTCACGGCCGGGGTTCGGCGTGCGGGCCCGCCGCGGATGACGGAAGGTCGAAGCATGAAGGCGAGCGAGGGACTGAGGGTGGTCGTCACGGGCGCCACGGGCAATGTCGGCACGAGCCTGGTCCGGGCCCTGGAGCGGGAGGAGCGGGTCGCCTCCGTGCTCGGACTGGCCCGTCGCAGACCCGCGTTGACGCTGTCGAAGACCGAGTGGGCCGAGGTGGACCTGTCGCTCGAGGGCGACGAACCGCGGCTCGCGCAGTACATCGAGGACGCCGACGCCGTCGTCCATCTGGCGTGGCGCTTCCAGCCGACCCACGACCCGGCCGAGACCTGGCGGGCCAACGTCCTGGGCTCGTTGCGGGTCTTCGACGCCGTGGCGGCGGCCCGGGTCCCGGTTCTGGTGTGCGCCTCGTCGGTCGGGGCCTACTCCCCGGGCCCGGCGAGCGGTGCGGCCGTCTCCGAGTCCTGGCCGACGCACGGCTGGCCGGGCGCCGCCTACACCCGCGAGAAGGCGTATCTGGAGCGGGTTCTGGACACCTTCGAGCGCGATCATCCGCTGACCCGGGTGGTGCGGATGCGGCCCAGCTTCCTGTTCAAGGAGGAGTCGGCCAGCGAGCAGCGCCGGATCTTCGCGGGCCGCTTCCTGCCGGGCGGGCTGATCCGCCCCGAGCTGCTGCCGCTCCTTCCGGGACCGGACGGCCTCCGCTTCCAGGCCCTGCACACGGACGACGCGGCCGATGCCTACCGCCGCGCGCTCCTGCGGGACGTCCGGGGAGCCTTCAATCTGGCGGGGGAGCCGGTGATCGACATGCCGACCCTCGCCTCGCTCCTGGACGCCCGGCCGGTGAAGGTGCCGAGCGGAGCGGTACGGGGCCTGCTCGCGACGGGGTGGAGGATGCGCGTGGTGCCGGCCTCCCCGGACCTCTTCGACGCCGTGCTGCGGCTGCCGGTGCTGTCCACGGAGCGCGCCCGCAAGGAGCTCGACTGGACGCCGTCCAGCACCTCCCTGGAGGCGCTCGGCGCCTTTCTGCGGGGTGTCCGGGCGGGGAGCGGGGACGCGACGGCCCCGCTCGACGGGCGCCGCGTGGGCTGACGGCACGGCCTGCTCCGACCCACCACCGCGGCTCGCACTCCTTCTCCGCACGCCTGCTCGCCCCGTTCGCATGGGCGGGAGCGAACGGGGTAGCCGCGCCGCGTACCCCGGCCTCACCCGTGAGGCCCCGTTCCCAGAGACGAGCACACCATGGTTTCCCTCGCCGATCCGGCGGCGGCCGTTCCGCTCCAGGAAGGCCGTGTCGTCCGGCTTCTCGGACTGGCGCTCCGGTTCTCCGGCCCGGGCGACATCTCGATGGCGGTGCCTCCGAAGGAGGCCGCGTCGGGCCCGTTCACGGTGAAGGAGGGCGCGGAGTTCCGCGCCGTGGTGAGTTTCCGGGTGGAGGGCCGGTCGGTGACCGGGCTGAAGGTGGTCGACGTACGGACGCGGGACGGCGCGGAGATGGGCGGGCGCGAGGTGATGCTCGGGGACTTCCGGCACGGCGGGCCGTACGAACTGGAGCTTCCGCCGGATCGTGTCCCGAGCGGCCCGCGGGCGCGCGGGGTCTATGAGGTGTTCGCGGCGCTGGCCGACGCGGACGGCCAGGTGCTCGACCGGCGCGACTACCGCTTCGAGATCAAGAAGGACTGGGACCCGCCGCACGCGTGACGGCCGAACGCCGGTCGCGCGGTGAGCCGTCGGGCGTACGCCCACAGGGCCGGATGGCCCGCCACGACCCGGTCCCCCGCACCGGCGTCCAGACGCGGGCGGTGCACGGTCTCGAGCTGGAGGAGGGTCACCCAGAGGTGCACGTCGGCGGCGGTGATCTCGTCGCCCAGCACGTACGGCTGCCGGTCCAGCCGCCGCTCCAGCCGTCCGAGTGCCCCGAGGAGCACACCGAGCGCGTCACGGCCCGCGCCACCGAGGGCGTCACGGCCTTCGCCCCCCTCGTCGGTGCCCGGCTCGCCGGCGCGCCGGGCGGCCTGATCGATGCCGCGTTCGCACAGGTCGCCGATCGCCTCGATCTCGGCCTCCCGTCCTGCCGGCAGCAGCTCCGGACGGCCGGTGCCGCGGAAGCGCAGTGCGAGGTCGCGGAGGATGTCGGGCACATGGGTGCTGACGATCCGGCCGGTCCACGCGTCGCTGAGCACCGGGGCGGCCGCCGGTCCGGGGTACTGATGGGCACTGGCCTCGTACAGCGGGCGCAGGGCGGCGTATCCGCCGCCGGGTGTGTCGGGCAGGGCGGGGAGCAGGGTCAGGGGAAGGGTCTCCTGGAGCCCGAGCAGGCCGTGGGTGACGGAGATGCGCAGACAGTCGGGGCGGGAGAGCGCCAGATGGAGCCGGTAGCGGTGCGGGACGGCGTAGTGGCCGCTGCGGACGTCGCGGCCGATCCGGCCGCGGAAGGCGGGCGTGAGGGCGGAGGGGATGACGGACATGCTTCTCCCTGGGGTGCTCGGTGCCGGGTCACGGCGGTACGAGGCAGCGCTCGGCAGCGCATGCGGCTTCGGCGGTTCGGCTTCGGCCGTTCGGCGTCCGCGCCGTCACACGCTCGGAGGCAGCGGGGATACGGGAACGAGGAGTGGGGGCCGGGCGGAGGGGATTGGCGGGTTCAGCGCGCGGAGCGGGTGATCCCGTGGCGGCCACGGCCCGCCGCGCTGCACACCCGCAGGAGATCGATGTGGCGCCGGGAGGTGAGGGACGGGAGCCGCGGCGGCCGAACGGGGCGAGTCGCGTCCGTTCCCGCCGTGAGCCCCATGGTTCCCTACCTGTTCACTCGGATTCCCGTCCCCGAGTGTCGGGGCGCTCCCCGCCCGCGTCAAGGGCGCGGACGGCTCGTGACGCGCGCCCGGGGCGTACGAGTCCGGTCAGGCCGGGTGCGGAATAATGCGGACCATGCGCATCTCAGCCAGGGCCGACTACGCGGTGCGAGCCGCGCTGCAGCTCGCCGCCGCCCAGGACGCGGGCCCGTTGAAGGCCGAGGCGATCGCGGAGGACCAGGGGATCTCCCACAAGTTCCTGGAGGGAATCCTCGGCGACATGCGCCGGGGCGGTCTGGTGCTGAGCCAGCGGGGCGGCAACGGCGGCTACTGGCTGGCCAGGCCGGCCGAGTCCATCTCCGTCGCGGATGTGATCCGGTGTGTGGACGGGCCATTGGTGTCGGTACGCGGGGTACGGCCTCCGGAGCTCTCGTACACCGGCCCGGCCGAGTCGCTGCTCACGCTGTGGATCGCACTCCGCGCCAACGTGCGCGCGGTGCTCGACGGGGTGTCCCTCGCGGACGTGGCCGCGGCGAAGCTGCCGCCGGAGATCTCCGCGCTGGCGGAGGACCCGGAGGCGTGGACCAACCCCTGACCCGCCCGGACCGCCGACGCCACGGACGGCGTGCCGGGCGTCGACCGCTTCCGGCGCAACGCGCGCCCTCACGGCCGAAACGCCCCCGGTCCGCAGCGCCCTCACGGCCGAGGCGTTCCCGGCCCGCCGGCTCCGCGACATCGGTGACCACTACCCCGACGGGACCCGTCCGCGGCCCACCCCGCACGGCTGAGCCGCGGGTCCCGCCCGGTCAGGGGCAGCCGGTGCGCGTGTCGCCCGGGTCCGTGGAGCAGGAGTCCGTGCCCGCACCGCCGTGGGCGCTGTCGTTGTCGGAGACGCCGTCCACGGTGTGGAGCGTGTCGTTGCCGTACGAGCCGGTCAGGGTGTCGTTCCCCGCCTCGCCGAAGAGCCGGTCGGCGCCGTAGCCGGCGTCGACCGAGTCGTTGCCGTGGCC
This sequence comes from Streptomyces sp. NPDC029139, assembly GCF_055564335.1. Taxonomy (NCBI): domain Bacteria; kingdom Bacillati; phylum Actinomycetota; class Actinomycetes; order Kitasatosporales; family Streptomycetaceae; genus Streptomyces; species Streptomyces sp. NPDC029139. Next base: position 48,628 of record NZ_JBVHWN010000003.1, read on the forward strand.
GCCGTAGACGGTGTCGTTCCCGTTCGCGGTGGTGATGGTGTCGTTGCCGCCGAGTCCGCAGACCACGTCGTCGCCCGCGGTTCCGTAGAGACGGTCGGCGCCGCTCGTGCCCACCACCGTGCAGCCACGGGAGTTGGCCACGGTCGTCGTCGCACCGGCCGAGTTGTTGCCCGGCACGGGATCGCTCCCGGTGGCCGAGACGGTGGCGGTGTCGCCGATCGTTCCGGCGGCGGAGGGTTCGACGACGACGCTCACGCCGACGGACGCGCCGGGCGCCAGGGTGCCCAGCGCACAGCCGGCGGTGGCTCCGGCGAGGGAGCAGCTTCCCTGCCCGGGGGTGGCCGAGATCAGTACGGCGGGGCCGGTGTGGGCGTCGGTGAGGGTGACCCCGGTGGCCGAGGCAGCCGTACCGAGGTTGGTCACCGTCACGCTGTAGGTCACCCGGGTGCCGAGCACGACGGACGTCGGACCGCTCTTGGTCACCCTCAGGTCCGCGCCGGTCGGCAGGGGCGCGCCACCGCCTCCCTCGTAGCGGGCGAGCGCGAAGTCCCCGTTCCGGTGGCCGGCGGCGACGATGTTCCCGTCGCCCTGCAGGGCGAGTCCGTACGCGATCTCGAACCCGCCGTCGAAGTCGGTGACCGCCCTGCCGTCGCCGCTGAAGCCCGTGTCGAGGCTGCCGTCGGTCTGGTAGCGGGCCAGGGCGAAGTCGCCCGCCCTGTTGCCGCCCGCCACGATCCGGCCGTCCGGCTGGAGGACCACGGCGCGGGCGAGCTCGCCGCCTCCGTCGAAGTCGGTGGTCGTCCTGCCGTCGCCGCTGAACGCCGGGTCGGGGCTGCCGTCGGCGAGCAGCCGGGCGACGGCGAAGTCGTTGCCGGACGCTCCCGCGGCGACGATCCGGCCGTCGGAGTGGACCGCGACGCCGTGCGCCATGTCGGTGGCGCCGAAGTCGACGGTCGCGCGCCCGTCCGTGCTGAAGGTGGTGTCGAGGCTGCCGTCGGTCTGGTAGCGGGCGAGCGCGAAGTCGTAGGCGGGGCCCGCGCCGTGGTGGCCGGCGGCGACGATGCGGCCGTCGGCGCGGACGGCGAGCGACTGGGCCGCGTCGGCGCCTCCGGAGAAGTCGGTGGTCACCCGCCCGCCGGTGCCGAAGCCGTTGTCGAGGGTGCCGTCGGGGTTGTAGCGGGCGAGCGCGAAGTCGCCCGCGCTCTGGCCCGCGACCACGATCAGCCCGTCCGGCTGGACGGCGACCGAGGTGCCGTCGTCGGCGCCCCCGGTGCCGAAGTCGGTGACGACGCGGCCGTCACCGCCGAACCCGAGGTCGGGCGTGCCGTCCGGGTGGTAGCGGGCGACGGTGACGAAGAAGCCGCCCTCGCTCGACTCGCTCGTCCCGGCGACCACGATCGCGCCGTTCTGCTGGAGCGCGACGCCCTGCGCGACATCGCCGCCGCCGTCGATGTCGGTGAAGACCCGGCCGCCGTCGCCGAAGCTCAGGTCCGGGCTGCCGTCCGGGTGGTAGCGGGCCACCGCGAAGTCGCCGGCACCCTCAGGGGTTCCGACACCGACGGCCACGATGCGGCCGTCCGGCTGGACGGCCACGGCCCGCGCTTCCTCCTCGGTGCCGAGGTCGCTCACCAGGCGGCCGCCGGCGCCGAAGCCCGGATCCAGGTCGCCGGGGGCGGCCTGCGCCGGAGCGGGAAGGGCCACGACGAGCGCCGTGGCGGCGGCCGTGGCCAGCGCGGCGCGCCGGGCCGCGGCCGGTCTCGGTACAGAGCTGAAGGGGGACGTCACAGGTCCACTCGCCTCTCGTCGTCATCCGGCGAACCATCGGCCCCAGAGTCCGGGCGGACCGTGCTGACGACGACTCAGCAGCGGTCGGAGCTGCGCCCACTGGCGCTCGTGATCCACTCTCCGGGGTGAGCGGAGGCGGCGGGCCGAGGACCGACGTACCGTCATGTGGGGACGTCCTGGCCCTCACGGCGAGCGGTCGGCGGTCCTGCCGGAAACGAGAGGGGCCGGTCGACGGACCTGGTCCACCACGGATCACGGAGGCATGTGATGAGTCGAGAGATCGTCGCGGGAGTGGACGGTTCGCCCGAGAGTCTCGCGGCGGCCGGCTGGGCCGCCCGTGAGGCGGGACGCCGGCGCCTGCCCCTGCGCCTGGTCCACGCCTGGCGCTGGGAACCGCTCGACCTCCCGCTCGAACAGGACCGGGCCGGCCAGGAGCGGATGGCCGAAGACGTACTCCGGAAGGCCGAATCGGCTCTCGCCGAGCGGTATCCCGCCCTCTCCGTCACCACCGAGGTGGTGCCCGACACCCCGGTCGCCGCGCTGCTGAGCACCGAGGAGCGGGCGGAGATACTCGTCATCGGCTCGCGCGGGCACGGGGCGGTGGCCGGCTTCCTGCTCGGTTCCCACGGTCAGCAGATCATCGCGGCCGCCCGCCTTCCGGTGGTGGCGGTGCGTTCGCGGGACGGCGGGGCCGGCAGCGGGGGCCCGGAGGGTGGCGTGATCGTCGTCGGCCAACTGGGCGGGGCGGAGGACAGCGCGTCGGCGCTGCGCTTCGCCTTCGAGACGGCGGCGGCCCGGGGCGTGTCCGTCCGCGCGGTACGGGCGTGGAACCTGCCGCCCCTGTACGCCTACAGCCCCTCGTCGACGGCGCTGGCGCTCGCCGACGAGGCGGGCGGCCTCGTCCCGTACGAGGAGAAGGCGCTGCGTGAGGCGCTGGCCCCGTGGCGGGAACGGTTCCCCGAGGTGAGGGTCGAGGAGCACGTGGAGATCGGCAGCGCGGGCCAGGTGCTGCTCGGAGCCTCGGGCGACGCCGGGCTCCTGGTGGTCGGGCGGCGGGCGCGGCGCGGGGCGATCGGGCCCCGGATCGGGTCGGTGGCCCATGCGGCGCTGCACCTGGCGCCGTGCCCGGTGGCGGTCGTTCCGCACGAGTGAGGCGCCCGCGCACCGCGTTGACGAGGTGTGTCGATGAATCGGGGGGCGGAAAGTGTTATGTCCGTCGCCCCGGCGGCTCTCCCTTGTGCCGGACGGTCCGGTGGACTCGGAGAAGAGAGCGGAGCACATGCAGCAGCACCACGATGAGCACAGCCCCGACGACCAGCGGACGAACGGCGGCAGGCACCGCAGAGGAGGCGGTGCGGGCCGTCACGCGCGCCGCGTGCCGTCCTTCCGCACCGCCGTGACCGTCGCGGGTACGGCGACGGCCGTCCTCACCGTGGCGACCGGGGTGTACGTGACATCCCTGGGCACCCCGGAGGACGCGGCCACCCGTTCGGACGCGGTCGCCCTGTCGCAGGTGGGTCCCGCCCTGGAGGGAGCCGTACCGTCGGCCGCGCCCTCGGAGCGGACGCCGGTCGCCGCGACCACCACCCCTTCGGTCACCCCTCCCCCGAGCCCGTCCGTGTCGGCGACGGCCTCCGTCTCCGCGTCGGCCCCCGCGCCCGGCCGCCCCACGCCGGCCCGCGAGCCGGTGACCGCACGGCCCACGCCGGAGAAGGCGGCGGAGCCGGCCGCGGCCCCCGCCGCCGGGACGGCCGACCAGTACATCGACCGGGTCGTCACGCTGGCCAACGCCGAGCGGGAGAAGGCGGGTTGTGGCCCGCTCCGCTCCAACAGTCGGCTGCGGAACGCCGCCCAGGCGCACGCCGACGACATGGCGGCGCGCGACTACTACGACCACAACACCCCCGAGGGGCGGGACGCGGGCGACCGGATCACGGCCGCCGGATACGCGTGGTCCAGCTGGGCCGAGAACATCCACCGCGGTCCGAAGAGCCCCGCCGGGGCGATGGAGGACTGGATGAACAGCGACGGCCACCGCCGCAACATCCTCAACTGCTCGTTCAAGGACATCGGCGTCGGGGTGAACCTGAGCGCCAACGGACCGTGGTGGGTGCAGAACTTCGGCACCGCCCGCTGACGGGAGGACGCCGGCGGGCGGTGGGGGTTCAGGAGGCGGGCGCGGCCAGCTTCTGCACCCACACCGTGCCGTCGGGGCCGGGCACGGCGGCGACTCCCGTGTGGCGGTAACGGCAGTCCAGCATGTTCTCCTGGTGCATCCCGCCGTCCATCCAGCCCTCGAAGACGGAGGCCGGGTCGGCCGTGCCGCGCGCCAGGTTCTCGGCCCAGGCGGACCAGTCGTATCCGGCCGACGTGATCCGCGCGTCGGCGAATCGGCCCTCGGGGCTGCTGTGGGCGTAGTAGCCGCGCCGGACCATGTCCCGGGCGTAGGCGCGGGCGGCCGCGTCGAGCCGGGAATCCGTCCGCAGGGGCGCGCAACCCGCCTGTGTCCGGCGCTGGTTGACCAGTCGGGTAAGCCGTTCCTCGGCGGTGACCGTCCGTGCCGGAGTGGGCGTCGCGGTGGCCTTCGGGGACGGGGTGGGTGCGGCCGGGGTGGCGCTCGCTCGCGGCGGGGTCGTCGAAGCCGGGGGCGGCGCGGCCACGGGTGGAGCGGGCGCGGGCTGCCGCGCCTCCGGCTCGGACGGTACGAGCAGGATCAGCCCGCCGAGTACGCCCAGGGCCACCGCTCCGGCGACCCAGGCGCGCCGCAGTGATCCCCCGCCCCTGCCGGCCGCCGGCCCCGCGGCCACCGGGTCCGGGGCCGCTCCCGCGTGCGGGGCGGGAGCCGATCCGCCCTCAGGAGCACGGACCGCCGAGCCGACTCCGTCCCCCGGAGCCCGGACCGCCGAGGCGACGGACTCCTCATGGGCCCAGGTCGCCGAGGCGACGGGGTCCCCGGGAGGCCAGGCCGCCGAACCGGCCGGGTCCGGGGCGTCGCCCGCCCAGGCGACCGCCTGGGTCTCCGGGCGGGTCGCGGACCAGAGGAGCAGCGGCGGGACCAGGCCCAGGCCCACCAGGAGCCCCTCGGCGGGGGCGAGGCCCGCGCGGGTGCGGCCGCACGGGGCACAGCTCTGCGCGTGGCGGGCGATGCGCTTGCGCCACATGGGAGCGGGGTGGCCGTCCCAGCTCGCGGTCGTCCGGGCCAGCTCCGCGCAGGGCGGCTGCGCGGCGAGGGCCCGTACGACGGCCCGGCCGGTCTCCAGCCGGTCCTTCATCCGCTGGACGCGGACCGCCGCGTGCGCGGGAGTGACGGCCAGGGCCTCCGCGAGCTCCCCCCGGCTCAGTTCGCCGCCCGCCTCCAGCCACCACAGGGCGAGCAGTTCCCGGTCGGCCTCGTCCAGCCAGCGCGTCGCCTCGGCGACCTCGCGCCGCTGCCCGGAGAGGCCGAGCCGCAGAATGGTGAGGTCGACGAAGTCTCCGGCGGGATCCGCGAGCTCGGCCGCCCGGTCGAGCCCGGGCAGCGGCCCCGCCTGCCGCTCGCGCCAGCGCCGGCGGACCTGGTTCATCGCTATCGCGACCAGCCAGGACCGGAAGCGCTCGGGGTCGCGCAGCCCGGGCAGCCCGTCCAGCGCGCGGAACATCGTCTCCTGCACCACGTCGTCGACATCGGCGTGCCCGTCGAGCGCGCGGCCGACGATGTTGTAGACGAGCGGAAGGTACGCGCGGACCAGCCGCTCACCGGCGTGCCGGTCCCCTGCCGCGGCCGCGTCCACCAGTGCGGCCGTGCCGCGCTCGTCGCTGTGCATCCTGCCTGCTCCCTCGTACCTGGGTCTGTCCGTCCCCGTCGAGAGGAGACCCGTGGGCGCGGCCGGCATAACACTTCGCGACGATGTTCATGCCGGAGGTTGCGACAGGGACGGCACGGTGGCCGCCTTCCCCTCCCGTACCGCTTCGACCGCGGCCTCGTGAAGGTCGCGGCTCTCCCTCTCCGTGGCGCACGGAACCGGACTGCCCGACATCGTGAACCAGTCGGACGCGCCGCTGTACTGCACGGCCACGCGTGCTTCGCCCTCTGCCCAGGTGGTGTGCACGGTCACGTCACCCGTGACCGCACCGACCTCGTCGGTGAGCACTCCACCACGCCCGGTGTAGACGCCGGGGGTCGTCCATGATGCCCAGCTCATCCATCAAGGTTCACACCCGGATGCCACATCCGCCACCGACAAGGCCGCCCCGGCCGTAAGAACTCCGGCCGGGGCGGAACCACTGTCGCGCCGGGATCAGGCGAGGGACGCGATGGCCTCGTTGAACGTGGCGGACGGACGCATCACGGCCGCGGCCTTGGCCGGGTCGGGCTGGTAGTAGCCACCGATGTCGGCCGGGGAGCCCTGCACCGCGTTGAGCTCGGAGACGATGGTCCGCTCCTGCTCGGTGAGGGTCTTGGCCAGACCGGCGAAGGCCTCCGCGAGCTGCGTGTCGTCGGTCTGCCCGGCCAGCTCCTGGGCCCAGTACAGGGCCAGGTAGAAGTGGCTGCCGCGGTTGTCGATACCACCGACGCGACGGGTCGGCGACTTGTCCTCGTTGAGGAAGGTGCCGGTGGCGCGGTCGAGGGTGTCGGCGAGCACCTGGGCGCGGGCGTTGCCCGTGGTGGTCGCGAGGTGCTCGAAGCTGGCGGCCAGGGCGAAGAACTCACCGAGGGAGTCCCAGCGGAGGTAGTTCTCCTTGACGAGCTGCTGAACGTGCTTGGGGGCGGAGCCGCCGGCGCCCGTCTCGAACAGGCCGCCGCCGGCCATCAGCGGGACGACCGAGAGCATCTTGGCGCTGGTGCCCAGCTCCAGGATCGGGAAGAGGTCGGTCAGGTAGTCACGCAGCACGTTGCCGGTGACGGAGATGGTGTCCTCGCCGCGGCGGATGCGCTCCAGGGAGAACGCGGTGGCCTCGACCGGGGAGAGGATCTTGATCTCCAGGCCCTCGGTGTCGTGCTGCGGGAGGTACTGCTTGACCTTGGCGATCAGCTGGGCGTCGTGCGCGCGGGTCTCGTCCAGCCAGAAGACGGCCGGGGAGCCGGTGGCGCGGGCGCGGGTCACGGCGAGCTTGACCCAGTCCTGAATCGGCAGGTCCTTGGTCTGGCAGGCGCGGAAGATGTCGCCCTCGGCGACCTCCTGCTCCAGGACGACGTTGCCCGCGGCGTCGACGAGGCGGACGGTGCCGGCCGCGGCGATCTCGAAGGTCTTGTCGTGGGAGCCGTACTCCTCGGCCTTCTGCGCCATCAGGCCGACGTTCGGGACGGAGCCCATGGTCGACGGGTCGAAGGCGCCGTTGGCGCGGCAGTCGTCGACGACGGCCTGGTAGACACCGGAGTAGCTGCTGTCCGGGAGGACGGCGAGGGTGTCGTGCTCCTGGCCGTCCGGGCCCCACATGTGGCCGGAAGTGCGGATCATGGCCGGCATGGAGGCGTCGACGATGACGTCGGACGGCACGTGCAGGTTGGTGATGCCCTTGTCGGAGTCGACCATCGCGAGGGCCGGGCCCTCGGCGATCTCGGCGTCGAAGGACGCCTTGATCTCGGCGCCGTTCGGGAGGGCGGCCAGGCCGTTGAGAATCCCGCCGAGGCCGTCGTTCGGCGAGAGGCCGGCGGCGGCGAGCGTCGCGCCGTGCGCGGCGAAGGTCTTCGGGAAGAAGGCGCGTACGACGTGGCCGAAGATGATCGGGTCGGAGACCTTCATCATCGTGGCCTTGAGGTGCACGGAGAAGAGCACGTCCTCGGCCTTGGCACGGGCGATCTGCTCGCCGAGGAAGGTGCGCAGGGCGGCGACGTGCATGACGGAGGCGTCGACGACCTCGCCGGCGAGGACGGGGACCGACTCGCGCAGGACCGTGGTGGTGCCGTCGGCGGCGACGTGCTCGATACGCAGCGTGCCGTCCTCGGAGACGACCGTGGACTTCTCGGTGGAGCGGAAGTCGTTCTCGCCCATGGTGGCGACGTTGGTCTTCGAGTCCGAGACCCAGGCACCCATGCGGTGCGGGTGGGTCTTGGCGTAGTTCTTGACCGAGCCGGGGGCGCGGCGGTCGGAGTTGCCCTCGCGCAGGACCGGGTTGACGGCGCTGCCCTTGACCTTGTCGTACCGGGCGCGGACGTCCTTGTCCTCGTCGGTCTGCGGGTCGTCCGGGTAGTCCGGGAGGGCGTAGCCCTGCGCCTGGAGCTCGGCGATCGCGGCCTTGAGCTGCGGGATGGACGCCGAGATGTTCGGCAGCTTGATGATGTTGGCCCCGGGCGTCTTGGCCAGCGCGCCCAGCTCGGCGAGGGCGTCCTCGATGCGCTGGCCCTCTTCGAGACGCTCGGGGAAGCTGGCGATGATGCGGCCGGCCAGGGAGATGTCACGGGTCTCGACATTGATCCCGGCGGTCGAGGCGTAGGCCTGGATCACGGGCAGGAACGAGTACGTCGCCAGGGCGGGCGCCTCGTCAGTGTGCGTGTAGATGATGGTCGAGTCAGTCACCGGGTGTGCTCCGCTCCACGTCTGCGTCTGCGAGATTGCTCGACATCAAGATATCTCGTGATCGGCCTCGGTGGGAAAGGGCCCCGGCTCGGGGGATACGGGGGTGCCCGTGAGCCGGTACTGGGTGGGGCGGGCGCCCAGGTCGACATGGCGCAGCAGGACGAGCAGGACGAGCGTGACCGCAGCGCTCGCCCCGGCGGCGAGGGCGTGTCCTGCCTGGTAGGCGAGGCGGGGAAGGTTCGGCGCCGGGGGCTGCGGGGCGAACATGGAGTCGACGAGCAGGACCATGCCGAGGCCGAGGCCGCCCACGGCGGCGACGCAGAGAGGCAGGATGACGAGGAGGGTGCGGAGCGGCAGGGGGTCCCTGCGCCCGGGGCCCACCCGGCCGCGGCGGGCGAGGACCGCGACGAGCCCGCAGGCCACGGCGAGGACGAGCAGGTCGGCGCCGATCGTGTCGCTGGGCCGGTGCCATCCGGCGGCCACGGTGTACGCGCCCACGGCGATCGCCCACAGGGCGCACAGGCCCACGGCGAGGCCGCGCGCCCGGTACGGAACGACGAGGGCGAAGCCGAACATCACGCTCATCGCGATCGTGGTGTGCCCGCTGGGGAAGCTGTTGGGGAGCAGCTGCGGGGGCGCGTCGACCAGGTCGGGGCGGAACAGGACGTAGCGCTTGAGCACCTCGACGAGGAGCAGACAGAGGCCGACGGTGCCCAGGGCGACCACGGTGAGCGCGTACCGCCGGCGGAGCATCCCGATGACGGTCAGCACCAGCAGGGCGACGGCCAGGGAGTACACGGTGACGTACTGCAGCGTGCGGTTCGCCTCGTGGGCGGCGGCCAGCGTCGGGTCGGTGAGCCGGCCGGCGAGCACCGTGTTCTCCCAGCGCTGACCGGTGGCGGTCAGCACGAGTCCGGCGTAGACGACCGCGAACAGCAGGACCGAGCCGAGGCAGGCGTGTCGCATCCTTTTGCGGACGCGGGTGCTGAAGGAGTCGGCCGCTTCACCGGCGACGGCGGCATACCACCAGGTGCCGGAGTCCAGCGCCTGCTTCCTGCCGTCGGTACGGAGCCTGTCATGGGGAGCCATGGTCCGATTCGAACCCGGCGGCGGCTCGCCCGCCCGCTGGACGCACCCGAACGAATCGCCGACCGGGCGTGACGGGGGTCGATGACATCGACGCGGTGGCTCAGGGTCGGCGGGGCGGGCGGCGGGGCGGCTCCGATCACGTCACGGCGGAGCGGCCCAGGGTCGAACGATCGTGCCGGCGCGTCCCGAACAGGGTGAACGCGGTGTTCACCAGGGCGACGTGACTGAGGGCCTGGGGCATGTTGCCCAGCTGGCGCCGGGTGTGCGGATCCCATTCCTCGGCGAGCAGGCCGACGTCGTTGCGGATGTCCAGGACCCGCTCGAAGACGGTGCGCGCCTCGGCCTGGCGTCCCGTCATCGACAGGGCGTCCGCGTACCAGAACGTGCAGGCCAGGAAGGTCCCTTCGGCGCCGGGGACACCGTCCACCTCGTGGACATCGCCGTTGCTCACGTCCGCGTACCGCCGCAGGAATCCGTTGTCGTCGAGGCGCCCGATCGCCCGGACGGTGCTCAGGACGCGCGGGTCGGTCGCGGGGAGGAAGCCGAGCCGGGGGATCAGCAGCGCCGTCGCGTCGATCTGCCGGGCTCCGTAGTACTGCACGAACGACTGCTGTTCGTCGCTCCAGCCCCGCGCGCACACCTCGTCGCGCAGATCGCGGCGCAGGGCCTGCCAGCGCCGGACGGAGGTGCGCAGGCCGGCGACCCGGGCCAGGCGCAGCGCCCGGTCGGCGGCGACCCAGGCCATGATCTTGGAGTGGACGAAGTGGCGGCGCGGACCGCGGACCTCCCAGATGCCCTCGTCGGGGTCCTGCCAGCGGTGCTCCACGTACTCCAGGAGCGAGGCCATCAGGCTCCAGACGTGCGCGTCGATGGCGACGCCGGCCCGGACGGCCGAGTAGATCGTGCCCAGCACCTCGCCGTAGATGTCCAGCTGGAACTGGTCGACGGCCGCGTTGCCGAACCGGACCGGGCGTGAGTCCTCGTATCCGGGCAGCCAGTCGGCGAGCACCTCGGGGAGGTTGCGCTGTCCCGCCACGCCGTAGAGCGGTTGCAGATCGGCGGGGTCGCCCGCGACGGCGCGGACGAGCCAGTCCTTCCAGGAGAGCGCTTCGTGGCGGTATCCGCTGCGGAGCAGACAGGAAAGGGTGAAGGTGGAATCGCGCAGCCAGCAGAATCGGTAGTCCCAATTCCGCTGGCCTCCTATGGATTCGGGGAGCGAGGCCGTCACCGCGGCGACGACTCCGCCGGTCGGCGCGTAGGTGAGGGCTTTCAGGGTGATGAGCGATCTGACGACCGCTTCGCGATGGGGGCCGTCGTAACGGAGATTCGACGTCCATTCGTCCCAGAAGGCGAGGGTGCGGTCCAACTCCGCGTCCACGTCGGGCATCGGCGGAGGCGCGGAATGGGAGGGGCTCCAGGCGAGGACGAAGGAAGCGCGCCGACCCGCCGTCAATGTCACGTCAAGGGAGATGCATTCGTCGGTGACGGAGATGTCGGTGCCCGGACCGCAGCGCAGGTACGCCGCGTCGGGACCGGCCACGGTGGCGACCGTACGCCGGTCGACCAGCCGCGACCAGGGGACCACGCTGCCGTTGTTGAAGCGCAGCCGCAACTCGCCGTGGAGGTCGACTCGCCCCGCGACGCAGTCGACCAACCGGACGATCTGCGGGGCCTGTTCGCGCGGCGGCATGAAATCCGTGATGCGTACGGTGCCGGAGACGGATTCCCAGACGGATTCCAGCACCAGGGTGTCACCGACGTAACTGCGGCGGCTGCACGGCCCTTTGCCGGCGGGTGCGAGGCTCCACTGCCCGTGGGACTCGGCGCCCAGGATCGCGGCGAAACAGGCGGGCGAGTCGAAACGCGGCGCGCACCACCAGTCGACAGCCCCGTCGATCCCTATGAGAGCCGCCGTCTCCAAATCCCCTATGAGGGCGTAGTCCTCAATTCGCCCTGCCATGAAGGGATTGTAATACGGTGGAGGGGAGCCGTGCGGCAGGGAATGCGATGGATTCCCGCTCACCCGCATAACGAGCCGCCCGCAGAAGGTCCGGACGCGGTCGGGAGAAGACCGATCCCGGAGGGCCATACCGAGAGGTCCGTACCGATGGGTAAGGGGCCACATCCGATGCGCCGGTCGACCGACCGTGCGCCGGGGGGCGATGCCCGCACGGTGAGCCTGGTCGTCCCGGTGCGGCCCGGGGACGGCGACACCGGCCGACTGCTCGCCCAGGTGCCGCCCGACGTCAGGGAGGTCGTCCTCGTCGGACGCGGTTCCGGCGACATGGCCGCGGACCGGCACATGGAGGGCGCGCCGGGCACCGCTCAGGGCATTGTCTCCGTACGCAGGCTCGGGCCGTGGAACTGCGAGGCGGGCGACATCCCCCACGCGGGGCTGCTCGCCGCCACCGGTGACCACATCGTGCTGATGGGCGCCGACGGCTCCATGTCCCCGCGGGAGATCCCGCACTACCTGCACTACTTGGACAGCGGGTACGACTTCGTCAAGGGCTCACGCTTCATCGCCGGTGGCGACTTCGCCGACTACCCGCTGCCGCGCCGGCTCGGCCACAGCACGCTGCTCCGTCTCGCCCGGCAGCTGTACGGCCAGCACCTGACCGACCTGTGGTACGGCTTCTGCGCCTTCCGCCGGGGCTTCGTCGACCTGCTGGACCTGCGCGAGGACGGTGTCGAGCTCGGCGCCGAACTGGTCACCCACGCCCTGCACTACGGGCTGCGCATCGCCGAGGTCCCCAGCCTCGAACTGCCGCATCCCCACGGGTCGCCCCACCCCCGCACGTTCCGGGACGGCGCACGCATTCTGGGCGGTCTGCTCCGGGAGCGCCCGCACAACGCCCTGCACAGGCTCGCGCCCGCGACACGGTTCGAGAAACGCGCGAAGGAAATCCACGACGCTTGACGGATCAGATACCGGATGCTAACGCTTGAAGTCAGGCATTTCGGACGCGTCACAGACCCTTGGCAGGGTCGGTTGCCGGAAGAAGCTCGCCGTGATCGCACCATGCATCGGCCGGACCCCGGTGGCACCCGCTCCGCATCCACTGCGACGGGTGACCGACTGGCCCTCCCCCGAGTCTCGGCGTGCCGCCCGCGCCTCCCCCCGCCGTCCCACGGCCCATCCCGCACGGCGCGCCTCCGACCGCCTCCCCGTCGCGGTCCGCTCCCGCCCTTCCGCCGTCCGCCGTCCGCGAGCGGCAGCCCGGCGCCGGCGCTCCCGTTCCGTCCGCGCCCGCGCCACACCCACCCGGCGCGACGGCGGATCGGACGGCCCGGGCCGATCCGAGCGCTCCGCAGCACCTGCGGCATCCGCGGAACCCGCTGACCGGATGCGTTCCGGTGCGCTCTTCGTCTGCGCCCCGGCCCGCCGCCCTGTGGATCGGGGCCGACCGGTGGCCGGGATCTCGCGCGGCACCCCGTCCCGCGCCTCGCGCGCGCCCCGGCTGCCGCTCCTCGCCCTGCTCCTGCTCCTGCTCCTGCTCCTGGCCCTGCTCGGAGCGTGCGCTCCGCTCCGGCCCCATGCCGTCGTGTGGCTGGTCGCCGCGACGGTGACGACCACCATGGCGTCGTGGCGGTTCTTCGCCCGCCGCGGCGCGCCCGTCCCGTACGAGTCCGGCACGAGCGGACCGGACGGACCGGGGCCCGGAGGGATGGGCCCCGGAGGGACGGGACGGGGAGGTACGGAACCCGGAAGCGTGCCGGGCCGGGTTCCGTACCGGAAGGCCGGGAGCCCCGAGGCACGCGGAGTGTCGCGCCGCGAAGACGTCCGGCTCGCGCTCACTCCGCCGCTGCCGCTCGCCCTCTCGCCGCGCACCGGGGCGGAGCACACCGGCCATCCGCTCAGCCGGTGGCCTGCCCGCGCCGCGGTCCGGGAGGCGCCCTCGCGGGTGCCCCTCGTGGCCACCGGGAGACGGCGGGGGCGGTCCTCGTGAACGCGGCGGACGCTCCCCTGCTGGTGGCGGTGTCCGGTCCCGTCGGCTCGGGCACGTCCTCGCTGGTCCGGCGCCTGGCGGCGCTCCTGGGCGAGCGCGGCTTCGGCGTCACCACCGTCCACGGCCACGGCTGCTTCCTGTGCCGCGGTCTCACCGCCCGGCCACGGGCCGGGGACGCGCACGGGGAAGGCACGCGGCCCTCCGGCGAGGCCGAGCGCGGGAGCTCGTGGACGCGCCGTGCCCACGCGCTCCTCGACGCGAGCGAACTGTCCGTGCGGACGACCGTCGCGCTCCGGCTGCTGTCCGTCCGCTACCCCGGCCGCCCCACGGCCGTCCTGACGGACCGTGGACCGCTGGACGGGCTGGTGAAGTTCGACCCCCCGCCACGTGCCCTGGCCTCGACGCTCTTCCTCCGGACCGCCCGCCGCTACGACCTGAATTTGCTCCTGGAGGCCGCACCGGCCACCGTGCGCGCTCGCGACGGGGAGGACGAGGCGGCAGGGCCACCGGCCGCCTGGTGGGCGCGCCATCGCTCCTCGGGCTCCCGCCTGCCGAGGGTGGCACGCCTCGACGGTGAGCGGGCCCCGTCCCTGGTGGCGGTCGAGGCCCTGGAGCGGACGCTCGACAGCGCGAGGGACCGGAACGGCGGCCGGGATCCGGAGAACGGGACACCAGGGACCGCACGCAGGCGCGTGGTCGTCTCGATCTACGACGACGCGGGCAACCCCGACTACCGGGGCGGTGGCGCGCTGGTGGTCGAGAAGGTCGCCCGCAGGCTCTCCGAGGACTTCGACGTGACGGTGGTGACGGCCGGGCTGCGCGGGAGCACGCGGGAGCACGACGGCGTCCACTACCGCTACCTCCCCGTGCGCTGGGCCGGCCCGCGCGCCGGGCACCTGCTCTTCCTGGCCCTGCTGCCCTTCCTGGCGCTCAGGCTTCCGCACGACGCCTGGCTGGAGAACTTCACGCCGCCGTTCTCGACGAGCTTCCTTCCGCTCTTCTCCCGCGCCCCGGTGGTCGGCATCAACCAGGGCCGCGGCGCCGAGGCGCTGTGGCGCGGGTACCACGTTCCGTTCTTCCTGGTGGAGCGGTTCGGGCTGCGCTGCTACCGGCATCTCGTGGTGCTGAACGAGGCGGACGCGTCCGCCGTGCGGCGGCTCCGCCCCCGGGCCGACGTCCAGGTGATCGCCAGCGGTGTGGAGCAGCGGCAGATCGACGACGCCCGGCTCGGCGACGGCGACTACATCCTGTTCCTGGGCCGGATCGACACCTGGATCAAGGGCATCGACCTGCTGCTCGACGCCTACGCGCGGGGCCGTCCGCCGATGCCGCTGCTGCTGGCCGGCAACGGCACCCAGGCCGAGGAGCGGAAGCTGGCGGCGCTGCTGGCCGCGCAACCCGGCGGCGTCCGCTGGGTGGGGTGCGTCGGGGAGGGGCGCAAGCGGGATCTGCTGCGGGACAGCGCGTTCCTGGTCGTGCCGTCACGCCACGAGACCTTCGGCCTGGTGGCGCTGGAAGGCATGTCGTACGGGAAGCCGGTTCTCCATTTCGATCTGCCGGCGCTGCGCTGGATGAGCGACGGCGGCGATGTCGCCGTGCCGCCGTTCGACGTGGCGGCGCTGGCCGACCGGATGCGGATGCTCGCCACCGACGAGCAGGCGCGCCGCTCCCTGGGGCGGCGGGCGGGGAACGCCGCGCAGCGCTACACCTGGGACGAGATGACGGGCCGGTACCTCACCCTGACGCGTCGCCTCGTCGACGCTCCGTACGCCGGGCGAAGGCAGCGGAGGGAGAGGAGGGGTGCGCCATGGCCGTCGACCGGCTGACCGCCGAGGTGACGACGGGGCGCACGTTGCCGGTGCCCTCCGGACGGCCCGAGCGGTGGACGAGGGCCGAGGCCCGGGCCCAGGTCGTGGTCGAGGTCGAGGTCGAGGCCCGGGCCCAGGTCGAGGCCCGGGCCCAGGCCCAGGTCGCGGCCGAGCGACCGGCGGAAGCCGGCCGGTCGGTGCGCGCGTCCCACGGGTCGACGTGCGGCGAGGGCGGCCCGTACCCCATCCCGCCGCCGGACACCCCGCGCCCGGTGGGTGGTCCGGTCGTCCCCGTGGCCGCGGTGACCTTCATGGCTTCGCCGGGGGCGGGTCATGGACGTTAGCGCGCGCCGGCCTCGGGTCCTCCTCATGACCAGCGGCCCGCTGGACGGAGCGGGCGGCTCGGACGTGCGGCTGGCCACGGAGGTCCTCGGCGCGCTGCCCGACGTGGACTTCGTCTGGTTCTCCCAGCGGCCGCGCCGGGCCGGGCGGCCGCCGCTCCGCGGCCGGCCGATCCCGATCCTGGCGAGGGGCGGTACCCCGGGTGCCCCGGAGCGGATGCAGTCGACGCTCGCGGGCGCCGCGACGGCACGCCGTGTCGACCTGGTGCACGCCTTCCTGACGATCGGACGCGCCTTTCCCCTCTTCTCCTGGCTGCGCCCGCTGATGCTCGGGGCCCGCCCGGTCGTCCACACCGTGCCCGGGCTGACGGGGCCCGGCCTGCTCGCCAGGACCCGTCCGCTGGGCACGACGGTCGCGCTGTCGGAGTCGATGGCCCGCCGGCTCCGCGCGGCGGACTTCGGTGACGTACGGGTGATCCCGCCCATGGTCCCGCTGGACCGGTGGCCGTGCCTGCCACGTCCCGCCGGCCTGCCGATGGTCCTCTTCGCCGGCCATCACGGCCCGCGGGGCGGCGCCGCGATCACGATCGAGGCCGCGGCCGAGGCGGCGAGCGCGGGGGCCGAGTTCCGGCTCGTCCTGGCCATGCGGGGGCGCCCCGGCCAGGACCTCGGCGCGTCGGAGGAGGAGTTGCGGGAGCTGGCAGGGGCGCGCGGGCTGCGGGACGTGGAGGTACGGGGGTACGTCGACGACATGCAGGCGCTGCTGGCCTCCGCCCATGTGCTGCTCTTCCCGCCGTCGGCGATCGGGGACAAGGCCGACCTCCCGCTGACCGTCCTGCAGGGTCTGGCCACCGGCCGGCCGGCCATCCTCAGCGACCTCCCCCAGTTCGCCGACTTCGGTGACGCGGTCCTGCGCGCGCCCGCGGGGGACGGGCGCAGGACCGGCCAGCAGCTCGCCTGGCTGCTGGCCCAGCCGCGGGTGTGGGACATGCTCGCCGAGCGGGGCAGGGCCACCGTGGAGGAGCGCTTCGGCCCCGAACGGTTCGCCGCCCAGTACGGGGCGCTGTACCGGGAGTTGCTGGCTTGAGGCGTTCACCCCGCGCCGGGCCGTGCCGTGCTCGGCCTGGCGGTGCGTACGGCCGTCAGCAGGATCACCCCCGTGTCGCCGTACTCGGGCAGCGTGCGGTCCTTCTCCAGCCGGTCGATCCGCAGCGCGTCCGTCATCGGGGCGAAGACGGAGCGGACGGTGTCCGCGTCCACCGGGCAGGCCGGCCAGCGGGGTCCGGCGCCGATGCGGTAGCTCGGCATCCGCTCCATGAAGGAGGCGACGAGGTACCCGCCCGGACGCACCGAGCGGACGAAGGCGCCGCAGAGCCCCGTGAACTCGTCGAAGTCCTCGGTGACGCTCTCGGCGACGAAGTTCATCGAGGCCAGGTCGTAGGACCAGGCCGGGAGGACGTCGGCGTCGCCGGCGAGGATCCGCACCCTCCTCAGCGCCTCGGTCGCCGTGCCGGGCAGGCCCGGGTCGAGTGCGCGGCAGAGGGCGTAGAAGGGCTGCCAGCTGTCGTCCGGCCCCCGGTCCAGCTGGTCCCGGAGATAGCGGAGACTGGCGGCGCTCGGTTCGAGCGCGTCGATGTGCCGGCTGGCCGCCGCGGCGAGCATGAGCGGGTAGAGGTTCGGTCCGGCGCCGAACTCCAGGGAGCGCGCGATCCCGCCGGGCGTGAACCGCCGGTAGAAGGCGGAGTGGTGGCGGATCACGCCCATGTCGTACGGATGCGGGCGCCGGTAGTTCTCGGCGAGGTAGTCCTCCACGGGCCAGGCGTTCCAGTCCGCGTCCCGGTTGTGCCGTACCCCGCCGGGGCGCACCGCCCGCTTCACCGGGAGTCCGGCGAGGGGTTTCCGGCCGCGACGCCCCGGGCGAACGGCCCCGCGGACCGTTGCAGCGCGAAACGCCCGGACAGCTCGGTCAGCGCCGCGTTGAGCTGGTCGATCTCCTCGTCGGTGTTCGCGGCGGTGATCTGGACGCGGAAGCCCACCTGGTCGCGCGGGACGAGCGGATAGCTCGCCAGGGTCACGTAGATGCCCCGGTCCCACAGAAACGCGGCGACGGCGTCGAGTGCCTCCGCCTCGGCGAGCGGGATCTCGATGATCGGCAGTCCGTCGGTGTTCGGGGTGGCGATGCCCAGCGCCCGTACGTGCCGCAGGACGCGGTCCGTCTTGCGGTACAGGTCGGCGCGGATCGCCTCGCCGCGCGCCGCGTTGACGTCGAGGCCCGCGAGCGCTGTGGCGAGCGAGGCCGTCGGGGAGGGCCCCGAGTAGAGGTAGGGGGCCGCCGCGACCTTGAGATGGTCCTTCAGCCAGGCGGGCACGGCGAGAAAAGCGAGCAGTGAGGAGTACGCCTTGGAGAACCCGCCGACGAGCACCAGGTTGTCGTAGGACTCGCCGAGATGCCGGACGATGCTGTTGCCCCGGGAGCCCCAGGGCGAGGTCTCACCGGGGCCGCGTTCGCCGATCACGCCGAACCCGTGCGCGTCGTCCACGTACAGCAGTGCGCCGTTCTCGCGGCATATCCTGGCGATCTCCCGGAGGTTCGGGTAGTTCCCGGTCATGCTGTTGACGCCGTCCATGCAGACGAGGCGGCTGACGTCGCCGGGTGCGGCCCTCAGCTGCATGTCCAGGTCCCACGGGCCGGCGGCGTGGAATCGCTTCAGCGTCGCGCCCTGGCCGCGGGCCGCCACACAGCCGTCGTAGACGGTGCGGTGGGCCTGGGCCTCGACGAAGACCCGGCCGCTGCCCGCGAGGAGCGGGATCACCGACTGGTGGATGAGGGTGATGGTCGGGAGCAGCAGGGTGTCCGGTGCGCCGAGGAGTTCTGTCAGCCGCTCCTCGATGCGGGGGTAGAGGCGCGGGCTGCCGATCAGGCGTGACCAGCTGGGGTGGGTGCCCCAGTTCCTGACGTGCGGGCCGATGGCGTCCATGATCTCCGGGTCGAGGTCGAAGCCGAGGTAGTTGCAGGAGGCGAAGTCGACGAGCCACCGGTCGGCGACGCGGAGCTTGCGTCCCTCGACCTGGTCGATGACGGCGTCGCACATCGGGCTGGTGCGTCTCAGGCGCTCCAGGTCGCGCCACCGCGGGTCGCGCCGGACGGGCCCGCCCCGCCTGCTTCCCGCGGCCCGCGGCGTCGCCGTCTGCCGCGCCGCCGTACGGGCTCCCGGACCGACGGCCGGCGTGCCGCCCGGCGTACCGGACCTACCGCGGGCGGGGGCGGCCTCCGCCCTGGCCTCGGCACGGCGCAGGAAGGACTCGGCCTGGTGGGCGGTCATGGGCCGGGCGAAGAGATAGCCCTGGCCGAACTGGCAGCCCATGTCGGCGAGGAGGGCGCGCTGGCCCTCGTTCTCGATGCCCTCGGCGATGACCCGCATCCCGAGGACGTCGGCGATGCGCACGATGCCCTCCACCAGGGCCACCTGCTGGCGGTCGGTGGTGATGTCGTCGATGAACGACTTGTCGACCTTGAGGACGTCGATGGGGAACTCGCGCAGATAGCTGAGCGAGGAGAACCCGGTGCCGAAGTCGTCGATCGCGAGGGAGACCCCGAGGTCCCTCAGCGCCTGCATCGTGGTGCGGATCTGCTCGTCCTTGCGCATCAGGACGGTCTCGGTCAGCTCCAGCACCAGGGAGCCCGGCTCGAGTCCGGAGGACGAGAGGGCGTGCCGTACCTCGTCGAGGAGGCTCGGGTCGCGGAACTGGCGCGCGGAGACGTTGACGCTGGCGTGCAGCGGCGGCTGCCGGCCGGGGCGGGTCCGCTGCCAACGGGCGACGTCGAGCGCCGCGTGCTGGAGCACCCAGGCGCCGAGCGGCATGATGTGCCCGCTCTCCTCGGCCAGGGTGATGAACTGGTCGGGCGGGACCATGCCGCGCCGGGCGTGCGGCCAGCGGATGAGCGCCTCGAAGCCGGCGACGGCGCCGTCGGCGACCTCGACGATCGGCTGGTACCGCAGGGCGAAGGCGTGCTCGGCGATGGCCGTGTCCATGCCCGCCTGGAGTTCGTGCCGGGCGACGAGCCGGGAGTGCAGTTCGGGCCGGAAGCGCCGCCACCGCTTCTTGCCCGCCGCCTTGGCCGCATAGAGGGCGAGGTCGGCGTGGCCGAGCAGTTCCTCGGCGTGGGCGCTGTCCAGGACGGTGGCGATCCCCACGCTCGTCGACACGGACACGGCGCCGTCGGTGAGGTGGAAGGGCTGGCTGAGGGTGTGCACGATGTGGGCGGCGAGGGCCTCGGCGTCAGCGGGCTCCCTCGCGCCCTCGATGAGCACGGCGAACTCGTCCCCGCCGAGGCGGGCTGCGGTGTCGCTGAGGCGCAGCACGGAGGTGAGCCGGCGGGCCACGGCCACGAGCAGTTCGTCGCCGACCGAGTGCCCCATGGTGTCGTTCACGACCTTGAAGTCGTCCAGGTCGACGAAGAGCATGCAGGTCAGGGTGGATTCCCGGCGGCCGCGCAGGAGCGCGCGCTCGATCCGTTCGAGCAGCAGGACACGGTTGGGCAGCCCGGTGAGCGAGTCGTGGAACGCCCTGTGGGTGAGCTGGCGCTCGAGCTTGCGCTGTTCCGTCACGTCGCGCAGGGTGAGCACCAGACCGTGCACGGTCTGCTCGTTGCGGAGGTTGCTGCACCGGACCTCGACGTGCAGGTCCTCGGCGTCGCCGCGCAGCAGCTTCCAGTCGTCCCGGGCGTCCACGTCGTTGCGCGAACGGACTCCGGCCAGGATGCGCAGGGCGCTCGCGGCGTCCCCGGGGGCCAGGACGTCGACGAGCGGGGTGCCGGGCAGCAGCGGGTGACCGAACATGGACTCGGCCGAGGGGCTGGCGTA
The DNA here is from genome assembly GCF_055564335.1 of Streptomyces sp. NPDC029139. Lineage (NCBI taxonomy): Bacteria > Bacillati > Actinomycetota > Actinomycetes > Kitasatosporales > Streptomycetaceae > Streptomyces > Streptomyces sp. NPDC029139. The sequence continues at coordinate 68,963 of NZ_JBVHWN010000003.1, forward strand.
CCGCACGGTGTCGTCGTCGTCGACGATGAGGATGACGTCCGAGGTGTTGTGCACGAGGGTGCGGAAGTACGCCTCGCTGGTGCGCCGGTTGACCTCCTCGCTCAGCCCGAAGCGCTCGAGCGCCAGGGCCGCCTGGGAGGCCAGGGACTGCGCGGGCCCCGAGATCTCGCGGAGCTTCCTCTCGGGGCCCGCGAGCAGCAGGACCCCGAGCAGCTGTTCGCCCGCGGCGGGGGCCTGGAGGGCGAGCGGGCACAGCAGCGCCCGTGGCATGGGCGCGAGGGCGTGTGCGACGACGGGGTCGAGGTGTTCGGTGGGGACGAGCCGGCTGCCCCCGGCGAGGAGTTCGGGCCATGCGGCGCCCTGCGGGCCCGAAAGACCGGTGGCCCGGAAGTTCCAGGGCAGGTGCCCGGTCGGAACGGCGTACAGCAGGTGGCGGCGGTCCCGGGCGAGCAGCATCGTCCTGTGCGGGGTGCCGGGTCCGACGAGCGTGGCGGCGGCCGACTCCACGGCGCCGGCGATGTCGCGCGGGCTCAGCGCGGCCACGAGCGAGGCCGCGGCAACCCGCAGACTGCGCTCGCGGGCCTCGGCGTGGCGGTGGTCGGCCATCATGCCCGCCAGGCGCGTGAGCACGAGCAGGAACATGATCGCGGAGAAGACGGCGATGACGGCGATGTCCTGCTCGCTGTCGGTCCTCAGGGCTTGGTAGAGCAGCAGGACCGGGGCGACGAGCGAGGCCGCCGCGAGCAGGGCGAGACGCCGTTCGGCGACGACGGGCGGCGGCCGCGGCGCGCGCTCGGTCAGCCCGGTCATGGAGGGGTGCAGCGCGGCGAGGCCCCAGGCGGTGAAGAAGAAGACCCAGCCGAGGTCCCAGCCGGTGCCGACCTGCCAGGTGCCCTGCAGCTGGAGCGTTCCGTAGATCACGTCGGAGGCGAGGATTCCGCAGGTCCCGAGGGTGAGCAGCTGCACCGCCCGGGAGTTCAGGCCGCCGGGGACCAGCAGACGGGCGAGCATCGCGAGCATCAGGACGTCACCGAGGGGGTAGGCGATCGAGATCGTCTTCTCGACCCACGTCATGTCGGGGGCCTCGGCGAGCGGGGTGATGAGATGCACCCAGGAGAGCAGGGCGAGCGCCGAGGTGAGGATGAGCGCGTCGAGCGCCACGGCGAGGTCGCGCCCGGCGGCGCGGTAGCGGATGAACCCGAAGAGCCCGAGGGCGAACAGCGGGTACGTGGCCAGGTACAGGGCGTCCGCGACGGACGGGAAGGGGTTGGTCTGCCCGAGCAGGCTCTCCATGACGTTGTACACCGTGTCGCCCGCCACGAAGGTGAAGTTGGCCCCGGCGAGCACGAGCCAGGGCCAGCGCCTGGCCGGCTTGTGGAGATGGACTCCGGTCAGGATCGCGGCCACTCCGCCGAGGCCGATCAGCGCCCACAGCGTGGTGTGCCAGGAAGGGACGGTGAGATAGGCGGCGGTCAGCAGGGCCACGGCGAGCACGTAGACCAAGGTCCACCGCTGCAGCGATCCGAGCCGGCCGAGCGCACGGCTCTGCTGTCGCAGCGGCATCGACGACCGCCCCCTTGCCAGATCGGCGCCCGGTGACGGAAGGGACCCTGTGGTCCAATTCTCCGCACATCGCCAAGGTGGTGCATCTCGGGGGACCGGTCGGCACCACGGAGTTCGCCCGCAGGCGATCTCGCGGACCGGCCGGCACCACGGAGTTCGTCCGCAGGCGCTGAGCGTCAGGACGAGTCGCGGACCACCAGCTCCGTCGGCAGCACGCGGTGCGGCTGCTCCCCCGCGGCTCCGGCGATCTCCTGGAGCAGCAGCCGGGCCATCGTCCGTCCCATCTCCTCGATCGGCTGGCGCACGCTGGTCAGCGGCGGGTCCATGTGGCGCGCCACCGCCGAGTCGTCGACGCCGACCAGGGCGACGTCCTGTGGCACCCGGCGTCCCGACGCGCGCAGGAACGCTCGTGCGCCGGCCGCCATGACGTCGGAGGCGGCGAAGACGGCGTCGAGGTCGGGGCTGCGCTCCAGCAGCTCCCCCATGGCCCGCCGTCCGCCGTCCTCGGTGAAGTCGCCGGTGGCCACGAGGGCTTCGTCGGGCGCGATCCCGGCCTCCTCGAGTCCCCGGTGGTAGCCGTCGAGGCGGCAGCGGGCGACGTACATGTCGAGGGGGCCCGTGATCGTGGCGATGTGGCGGCGGCCCCGTCCGGCGAGGTGGGCGACGGCGGAGCGCCCGGCGCCGACGTTGTCGGAGTCGACGTACGCGACCGGTTCGGCCTCGGTACGGCGGCCGTTCAGGACGGCCGGCAGACCGAGCGCACGTACCTGGTCGGGCAGGGGATCGTCGCCGTGGACCGACACCAGCAGCACGCCGTCCACCCGCTGGGCCGCCAGATACTGCTCGAAGCGCTGGCGCTCCTTGTCGCTGCGGACGAGCGTGAGCAGCAACTGTTTGTCGGCGTCGGCGAGTTCGGCGCTGACGCCGCGGATGATGTCGAGGAAGTACGGCTCGGCGAAGAGCCGCGCCTCGGTCTCGGGGATCACCAGCGCCACGGCGTCGGTACGGCTGCCGGCCAGCGCCCGCGCCGCACGGTTCGGCACGTAACCGAGTTCGGCGACGGCCCGGTCGACGGCGGCCTTGGCGTGCTCGCTCACCCGCGGGGAGCCGTTGATCACCCGCGAGACCGTGCCCCGGCCGACGCCGGCCCTGGCCGCGACCTCCTCCAGGGTGGGCCTGCCGCTCTGGCGCCCGCTCACGACCATGTGCCGTCTCCCCTCGTCTCCCTGCGTTCCCCCGACCCTATCAAGCATGGGAGCGCTCCCACCCCTCGCGTAACGGATCCTGGCCCACCCCTTGACACCCGTACGAGCCAGGCAGCAACCTTCGGGCGAGACGCAGTGGGAGCGCTCCCACGTGGCGGGCCGCAGCGCCCACGCATCGCACCACCCTGGACGAGGAGAGTCGTATGCGCATTTCCAGCACGAGCCGCAGCAGACAGAGGCACCGCGGCACCGCACGGGCCGCGGTCGCGGGGGCCGTGGCCTGCGCCGCCCTGATCACCGGCTGCGGCGGCGACGGCGGTTCCGACGAGGCCGGCGACGGAAAGATCACCCTGCGCATCGGGACCTTCGGCTCCTTCGGTTACGACAACGAGACCGGTGCCAAGCTGTACGCCGAGTACGAGAAGCTGCACCCCAACATCAAGATCGAAGAGTCGAACGTCGCCGACGGGCAGAAGTACTGGGACACGCTCAAGCTACGCCTGTCCCGCAACAGCGGACTCGCCGACATCCAGGCGCTCGAGGTCGGCTACATCTCCGAGGCCACCGGCCCCACCATGGGTGACAAGTGGGTCGATCTCGGCACGACCGGCGGGGCGGACGTCGGCGCCTTCCTCGACTGGAAGATCAAGCAGGCCAGCACCAGCGACGGCAAGGTCATCGGCCTCGGGACCGACATCGGCCCCATGGCCATCTGCTACAACAAGGAGCTCTTCGCCAAGGCCAAGCTGCCGACGGACCGTGAGGCGGTCGCCAAGCTGTGGCAGGGCGACTGGAACGCGTTCATCAAGACCGGCGAGACCTACAAGAGCAACGCTCCCGCCGGAACCGCCTTCCACGACTCCGCGAGCGGGCTGTTCAACGCCGTCATCTCCAGCGAGCCGGTGCAGTACGCCAACACCAAGGGCGAGCTGGACTACGAGAACAGCCCCGGCGTCAAGAAGGCCTGGGACACCGCCGTCGCGGCCGCCCAGGGCGGACTCACGGCCAAGCTGCGCCAGTTCGACGAGAAGCAGACCTGGAACGCCGCGTTCAAGAACTCCAAGTTCGCCACCGTCGCCTGCCCCAGCTGGATGACCGGCATCATCAAGGACTCCGCCGGCCCCGAGAACCAGGGCAAGTGGGACATCGCCGCGCCGCCGGTGGCCGGTAACTGGGGTGGCGCGTTCCTCGCCGTCCCCAAGGCCGGCAAGCACGCCAAGGAGGCCGCCGAGCTCGCCGCCTGGCTCACCGCGCCCGCGCAGCACGCCAAGGTCTTCGGGGTGAACGGCAACATCCCCTCGACCAAGCACACCCTCACCTCGGCGGTCGTCCGGGACGCCAAGCTGCCGTACTTCGGTGACACCCCGGTCGGCAAGATCTACTCGGAGGCCGCGGCGGGCATCACGCCGGCGCCGATCAGCCGCTGGGACGGCCAGGTGAAGACCTTCCTCACCGACAACGGCATCCTCGACATCGAGCAGCGCGGCACCGATCCCGCGAAGGCGTGGGACAACGTCAAGAAGCTGATCGAGGACAAGGTCGAGCAGTAGCGGGGCCCACGAGCCGCCCGGCGCTCCCCCGCCGGGCGGCCGCACTCCCTCCCACCCGCGCGCAGCACATCCGTACCGATTCCGAAGGGACGCCCCCGTGGCCACCTCCCTCCGGGCGGCGGCCGACGGCTCCCCGCCGCCCGCCCCGCCCGCCCCTGCCTCACCTCCGCCGCCTCCGGCGCCCGGAGCCTGGCGCAGCCGGCTCTACCGATGGGACCTGCGGCTCAGCCCGTACGCGTTCGTCGCCCCGTTCTTCCTCACCTTCGCCGCCTTCGGCCTCTTCCCGCTCATCTACACGGGCTGGCTCTCGCTGCACCGCGTCGAGCTCGGCGGAGACGCGCAGTGGAAGGGGCTGGAGAACTACGCCGACCTCGCCGACAGCACCTTCTTCTGGCAGGCGCTCCTCAACACCTTCACCATCGGCGTCATCTCCACGGTCCCGCAGCTGCTGATGGCCCTGGGCCTGGCGCATCTGCTCAACTACAAGCTGCGCGGCCGCGGTTTCTTCCGGGTCGCGGTCCTCGCCCCGTACGCGACTTCGATCGCGGCGGCGACGCTCGTCTTCGCCCAGCTCTTCAACACCGACTACGGGCTGATCAACACCGCTCTGGGCTGGGTCGGCTTCGATCCGGTGGACTGGGAGTCCTCCCGGTGGCCGTCCCAGATCGCGATCTCGACGATCGTCACCTGGCGGTGGACCGGCTACAACGCGCTGATCTACCTCGCCGCGATGCAGGCCGTGCCGCAGGACCTCTTCGAGGCGGCGGCGCTCGACGGTGCCTCGCGCTGGCGGCAGTTCCTCAGCGTGACGATCCCCTCCATCCGCCCGACGATCCTCTTCACGATCGTCGTCTCCACGATCGGCGCCACCCAGCTGTTCGGCGAACCGATGATCTTCGGCGGCAGTCTCGGGGTGAGCGGCGGCAGCGGCAACCAGTTCCAGACGCTGAGCCTGCTGATGTACGAGAAGGGCTGGGTGACCGGCGCGCTGGGGCAGGCGTCCGCCATCGCCTGGGTGATGCTCCTGCTCCTGCTGCTGATCGGAGCCGTCCAGACGCTCGTCTCCCGGGCGAACCGCAAGAAGCTGGGGGCCTGAGCTCATGTCACGTCTTCGTCTGCGCCCGTCGGCGGGCCGCCAGCACCACGCGGGTCCGCTGACCTACGTCCTGCTGGGCCTGGCCGCACTGGTCTCGCTCTTCCCGCTGTACTGGAACCTGGTCGCCGCCTCGCACTCGGGCGAGCGGGTCGCGACGGCCCCGGCGCCGCTGCTGCCCGGCCCCCGGCTCTTCGACAACCTCACCTTCGCCTGGAACCAGGTCGACATGGGCGAGGCGCTCGTCAACACCACCGTCGTCGCGGGGCTCGTGGCCCTGTCGACCGTGATGTTCTCCACCCTGGCCGGCTTCGCCTTCGCCAAGCTGCCCTTCAAGGGGCGGGGCGCCATGCTGGCCCTCGTGGTGGCGACCATGACGATCCCGCCGCAGCTCAGCGTCATCCCGCTCTACCAGATCATCACCGACCTCGGCTGGGTCGACCAGCTCCAGTCCGTCATTCTGCCGTCCCTGGTCGCCGCCTTCGGTGTCTTCTTCATGCGGCAGTACCTCATCGAGGCGCTGCCGGTGGAGCTCGTGGAGGCGGCCCGGATGGACGGCGCGCACAGCCTGCGGATCATCTGGCACGTGGTGTTCCCGGTGGCCAGGCCCGCGATGGCGGTGCTCGGCATGCTGGTCTTCGTGCAGTCCTGGAACGACTTCTTCTGGCCGTTCATCGCGCTGACCCCGGACGGCAGTCCGACCCTCCAGGTGGCCCTGGCCGGCCTCGGCGCGGGCAATCACACCGTCGACCAGGCGATCGTGCTGACCGGCGCGCTGATATCCACGGTGCCGCTGCTGCTGGTCTTCGCCCTGCTCGGCAAGCACATCGTCGGCGGCATCACCTCGGGTGCGGTCAAGAGCTGACCGGCGCGCCGATCTCCCGCAATTCCTCCCTGTACATCCCTCTCACCCGGGAGCACTTCCGCATGACCGCGACTGATCCCCGACCGCTCACCGCCACCCGCTCGTTCCCGCCCGGCTTCCTCTGGGGCGCGGCGACCGCCGCGTACCAGATCGAGGGCGCGGCGACCGAGGACGGCCGTACCCCGTCGATCTGGGACACCTTCTCGCACACCCCGGGGAAGGTCTTCGAGGGCCACACCGGCGATGTGGCGGTCGACCACTACCACCGGTACCGCGAGGACGTCCGGCTGATGTCCGAACTCGGCCTGAACGCCTACCGGTTCTCCGTGTCCTGGTCCCGGGTCCAGCCGACCGGCCGGGGCCCGGCCGTCCAGAAGGGCCTGGACTTCTACCGCCGCCTGGTCGACGAGCTGCTCGCCGCCGGGATCGAGCCGGCCCTCACCCTCTACCACTGGGACCTGCCCCAGGGGCTCGAGGACACGGGCGGCTGGCCGGAGCGGTCGACCGCCGAGCGGTTCGCCGAGTACGCGGGCATCGTCGCCGATGCCGTCGGCGACCGGGTCCCCCGCTGGACGACCTTCAACGAGCCCTGGTGCAGCGCCTTCCTCGGTTACGGCTCCGGGGTCCACGCCCCGGGCCGTACCGACCCGGTCGCCGCCCTGCGCGCCGCCCACCACATCAACCTGGCCCACGGTCTCGGCGTGCAGGCGCTGCGGGCCGCGCTGCCGGCGGACCGGCAGATCGCGGTCTCGCTCAACCTGCACGAGGTGCGGCCGCTGACGCCCTCCGCCGAGAACGCGGAGGCGGCCCGCCGGATCGACGCCGTCGGCAACCGGGTCTGGCTCGGCCCGATGCTGGAGGGCGCCTACCCCGAGGACCTGCTCGCCGACACCGCGCACCTCACCGACTGGTCCTTCGTCCGGGACGGCGACATGGCCACGTGCCACCAGCCGCTGGACCTGCTCGCGATCAACTACTACACGCCGACGGTCGTCTCGCACGTCGCCGAGGGCGAGGAGAAGCCGCAGGACGACGGTCACGGCAACAGCGCGTTCTCGCCCTGGCCGGGTGCCGACTCGGTCGCCTTCCACCAGGCGCCGGGCGAGCGCACGGCGATGGGCTGGGCCGTGGACCCGAGCGCCCTGTACGACCTGCTGACCCGGGTGGCGTCCCGCTACCCCGGTCTGCCGCTGGTGATCAGTGAGAACGGCGCCGCGTACGAGGACGAGGTCGGCCCGGACGGCACGGTCCACGATCCGCAGCGCGCCGCCTACGTCCACGCGCATCTGGACGCCGTGCACCGGGCGATCGCCGACGGGGTCGATGTCCGGGGCTACTTCCTCTGGTCGCTCATGGACAACTTCGAGTGGGCGTACGGCTACGCGAAGCGGTTCGGCGCGGTCCACGTCGACTACGCCACGCTCGCCCGTACCCCCAAGTCGAGCGCCCGCTGGTACGCGCGGGTGGCGCGGTCCGGCGAGCTCACGGACCCGGCGGCAGACCCGGCGGCGGGCGGCGTCTGATCAGGAGTGGCGGGGGCGCGAGGCCGGTCTCGCGTCCCCGCCCTCGCCCCGGCACCACATCCTCATCACCGCTGGTCAGGGGCTCCCGACATGCGTGGGGCACCCCCTCGGCGTAACGTCGCCGGTGGATCTCGGGGACGCCGAGCGCACCGGGAGGGCTGTGTGCGTGGCTCCAGGTACGACGACGTGGCCGCCTCGCCCCGCGGCCGCCGTGGCATACGCATCGCGGTGACGGCGGCCGGAGCGGCCCTCGTCGCCGCCGGCGGACTGTACGTGGCGGGGCTCGTCGCCGCCGGCGGCGAGATATCCGAGGGCACCCGCGTCGCCGGGGTGGACATCGGCGGCATGAGCAGGAACGAGGCCCGCGCGAAGCTCGCCTCCTCGGCGCCCGCGTCCTGGACGGCCCTGATACCGGTGCGGATCGGTGAGAGCACCGGCGCCGTCGATCCCGCCACGGCCGGGCTGACCGTCGACGTCGGCGGGACCGTCCAGAAGGCCGCCGACTCGGCACGGGACCCGATGACCGTGATCGGGCGGCTGTTCTCCACCGAGGAACGGGACATCGAACCCGTCGTCGCCTTCGACGAGGCCGAGGCACGTACGGCGATGACCGAGACGGCCCGGACGTACGACCGCGCGACCGTCGAGGGTGCCGTCTCCTTCAAGGCGGGCCAGGCGGTGACCGTCCACGCCCGCGACGGGCAGAAGCTGGACGTCGACCGGGCCGTCGACACGCTGCGCGCCAACTATCCCGACCGGGTCGCGGGAAGCCCGGTGACACTGCCGACCGCGGTCTTCCGGCCCAAGGTGAGCGAGACGGAGACGGTGCGTTTCCTCGACGAGTTCGCCACGCCGGCGATGTCGGGGCCGGTCACCCTGACCGTCGACGGCAAGAGCATGCGGATCACTCCGACGACGCTGGGCGCCCATCTCACGGTCAAGGCGGACGACAGGGGCCGTCTCGTGCCCACGCTGAACGCCCAGGCGCTGATCCGCGACCCGGCGGTGGCGCGCCCGCTCGACGCGATCGCCACCGGGCCGGTGGAGGCGGAGCTGGGGGTGGAGAACGGCCGCGTGGTCGTGCTGTCGGACGGCCGCCCGGGACACGAGGTGACCGCCGAGGCGCTGCGCGACGCGGTGCTGCCGCTGCTTCCCGAGAAGGGCGAGGCCGCCCGTACCGGACCCGTGGCGACCCGGCTGATCCAGCCGGTCCTCACCCGCAAGTCGGTGGCGGAGATGGGGATCAGGGAACAGATGTCGACCTTCACGGTCGACTTCCCCACCGCGCCCTACCGGACGATCAACATCGGCCGGGCGGTCGAGCTGATCAACGGCTCCGTGGTGAAGCCGGGCGAGGTGTGGAGCTTCAACCGGACCGTCGGCGAGCGTACGAAGGCCAACGGTTTCGTCGACGGCACGATGATCCTGGACGGGCAGTACCACTCGGCGCCCGGCGGAGGTGTCTCCGCCGTCGCCACCACGGTCTTCAACGCGATCTTCTTCGCCGGCGTCAAGCCGGTGGAGTACGGGGCGCACTCGTTCTACATCGAGCGCTACCCGCCGGGCCGGGAGGCGACCGTGGCCTGGGGCACGCTGGACCTGAAGTTCCGCAACAACTCCGACGCGTCGATCTACATCCGGGCGAGCGCCACGGACTCCTCGGTGACGGTCAGCTTCCTCGGCACGAAGAAGTACGACGCCGTGGAGGCGGTGGAGGGCCCCCGCACCAACCTCACGGAGCCGGCCGAGCGGAAGGGCACCGGTCCCAAGTGCGAGCCGCAGCCTCCGCTGGAGGGCTTCGACATCACCGTGGACCGGGTCTTCCGCGACGACGGGGCGGAGGTCGGCCGGGAGACCTTCCGTACGCACTACACCCCGCGCGACCGCGTCACGTGCGAATGAGCGGTGCCTCGGCGGTCAGCACCCGGAGGAGGTGGGTGACCGCCTCCGCCACGGCGGTGCGCGCCGGGCCGAGATAGCGGCGCGGGTCGACGGTCGAGCCGTTCTCCCCCAGGTGTGTCCGGACGGCCCCGGTGAACGCCTTGTTCAGATGGGTCGAGACGTTCACCTTCGTCATACCGGCGTTGACGGCCCAGCTGAGGTCCACGTCCCCGACCCCGGACGAGCCGTGGAGCACGAGGGGGACGTCCACGGCGTCGCGCAGCCGGGAGACGAGTGCGAAGTCGAGGACGGCGTCCCGGGTGAGCATGGCGTGGGAGCTGCCGACGGCGACGGCGAGGGCGTCGACGGCGGTGGCGGCGACGAACTCCCGTGCCTCGGCGGGGTCGGTGCGCACGCCGGGGGCGTGGGCGCCGTCCTTCCCGCCCACCTCTCCGAGTTCGGCCTCCACCCAGACGTCGTGGCGGTGACAGAAGTCCGTCATCTCGCGGGTGGCGGCCACGTTCTCCTCGTACGGGAGGGTGGAGGCGTCGAACATGACGGAGCGGAAGCCGAGCTCGACCGCCTCGCGTACGAGTTCGGGCGATGCGGCGTGGTCGAGGTGGACGGAGACCGGGACGGTGGCCCGGCGGGCGATGGCCAGGGTGGCGAGCCCGATGGGTTCCAGGGAGCCGTGGTAGCGCGCCGTGTTCTCGCTGATCTGGAGGATCACGGGCAGGCCCGCGGCCTCCGCCCCGGCCACGATGGCCTGGGCGTGCTCGATCTGGATGACGTTGAACGCCCCGGCGCCGGCGTTCCGCTCGCGGGCGCCGAGGACGATGTCGTCGGTGGTGGTGAGAGGCATCAGTTGCGCTCCGCTCCGACGGTGGTCAGGACGACGGACCGGGTGAGGTTGCGCGGCCGGTCCGGGTTCTGGCCCTGGGCCTCGGCGAGCAGGACCGCGAGTCGCTGCGCGCGCACGAGGTCGGCCATCGGGTCGAGGTGGTCGTCGGCGCCGGCCGACTCCGCGACGAGGGTGCCGCCCACGCGGGCGACGTCGTCGGCGAGGCCGGTGGGGACCGGGCCGAAGGACCAGGCCACCCGGCCCGGCGCGGTGATGCTGATCGGGCCGTGCCGGTACTCCATCGCGGGGTACGCCTCGGTCCAGGCGCCGGCGGCCTCGCGCATCTTCAGGCCGGCTTCGAGGGCGAGGCCGTAGGTCCATCCGGTGCCGAGGAAGGTGTACTGCTCGGCGCCGGTGACCTCGGCGGCGAGGGGCGCGGCGAGGGCCCGCTCGGCGTCCGCGGCCGCCCGCTCCACCGTGCGGACCCCGGGCGGAAGGGCGTCCTCGGCCTCCAGGTGGACACGGAGGAGGGCGAGGGCGGTGGTGGCGAAGCGGGTCTGCACCACCGACTCCTCGTCGGCGAAGTCCAGGACGGCCACGGCGTCGGCGGCCGCCATGACGGGGGTCTCCGGGTCGGCGGTGAGGGCGCCGGTGGCGACGGTTCCCCTGACGCGGTCGAGCAGCTCAAGGACCTCGGTCGTGGTGCCCGAGCGGGTGATGGCGAGGACGCGGTCGTAGCGGCGCCCGGTCGGGAACTCGGAGGCGGCGAAGGCGTCCGTCTCGCCGTGGCCACCGCCCTCCCGGAGCTGGGCGTATGCCTGGGCGACGAACCAGGAGGTGCCGCAGCCGGTCACCGCGACGCGTTCACCGCGCACCGGGAGGGCCGCGCGGTGCTGCGGCAGGGTCGCGGCGGCCTTGCGCCAGCAGGCGGGCTGGGAGGCGATTTCGACGGCGGTGCGGGAGGTGGAGGGTCCCGAGGTGGACACGTGCGGCTCCTTCACTGGCGAGTGATGCTCACTTCTGCTCGTAACACCATACTTTCAAGCAACTTCGAGCACCCGTTTGGTGCGCAGTATCCCTGAGTTCGCGCCCACGGTCCAGGTCTGCCCGCTTCCGCGCGGCGATAGGATCGCGATCATGTCGAAGCACGAGCGGTGGAACACGCTCCTCGAACTGCTCGCCGCCACCGGCCGGCTGGAGGTCGAGGACGCCGCGGCGACGCTCGGCGTCTCCCCGGCCACGATCCGCCGGGACCTGGACGAACTGGCCGAGCAGCGCCTCCTCGTCCGCACGCGCGGCGGGGCGGTGCCGCAAGGGGTGTCGTACGAGCTTCCGCTGCGCTACAAGTCCTCCCGGCACGCGTCGGAGAAGCAGCGCATCGCCGCGGCCGTGGCGGAGCTCGTCCACGAGGGCGAGGTCGTGGGTCTCAACGGCGGGACGACCACCACCGAGGTGGCCCGCGCCCTCGCCCTGCGCTTCGCCGGGGGCGGGGCGCGGGAGACGGTCGGCGCCCCCGCCCTGACCGTGGTCACCAACGCGCTCAACATCGCGGGCGAGCTCGCCGTCCGGCCGCAGATCAAGATCGTGGTCTCGGGAGGCGTGGCCCGCTCGCAGACGTACGAACTGGTCGGCCCGCTGGCCGCCGGGGTGCTCGACGAGGTCGTGCTCGACACCGTCGTCCTCGGCGTCGACGGCATCGACCCGCGGCTGGGGATCATGGCCCACCACGAGGACGAGGCGGGGATCAGCCGGCTCTTCGCCGAGCGGTCCAGCCGGGTCGTCGTGGTCGCCGACTCCTCGAAGCTCGGCAGGCGGGCCTTCGCCCGGATCTGCGGGGTCGACCGCGTGGACGTCCTGGTGACGGACGAGGCCCTCCCGTCGGAGGCGGCACGGGAGCTGACCGACGCGGGCGTGCGGGTCGTCACCGTCTGACCCCGCCCGCGCCGTCCGATCGGCCGCACCGCCTCCCTCCCGCTCAGGCCGTGATGATCCCGGGGTCGCTGACACCCGGCGCCCCGGTCTCCACATGGCCGGCGAAGCGCCGCAGGAACGTGCTGTCGCCGTCGGAGACGACCGTCAGGTCGTACCAGTGACCGCTGCCCCGCGGATCCACGGCGTGGGTGACGGTGGCCCCCTGGAGCACCTTGAAGGTCTGCGACCGCCCGCCGTAGGCCGCGGCGCCGGTGACCGTGAGATGCACGTCCACGGTGCCGGGGTTCGTCATCGTGAGCACGAGGGTCCCGGCGACGCCGTCGTGACGGGCCGTCACCTCCGGACCGGCCGACGTGCCCGGCCCTCGGAAGCGGCGCAGGAACCCCTGCGGCCCGGTCACCGTGAGGTCGTACGTCCCCGCGGAGTACGCGGTGTTCCAGGTGTCCGGCAGGCTCGCGCCGGCCCCGGCGGTGTACGTCCACGGGCCGTCGGTGCGGTTCGGTGCCGTGACGTGGAAGAAGGCCCCGGCCCTGGCGCCCGCGCCGAAGGTGAGGGTGAAGCGGCCCGTGGACGGGGTGGCCGAACCGTCGACGTACAACTCGTACGGCAACGCCCTGATCGGACGCGCGCCCGCCTCCTGCACGGGCAGGACCGGCTTCCTGGGCGGCTTCGGGACGTAGCTGGGGTGCCGCTCGCTGTCCGGCGGCTCGTACGCCGAGGTGTCGGGCAGCACGGCGGGCGCGGTGTCCTCCAGCGCGAAGTCGAAGGCCGAGGTCAGGTCGCCGCAGATGGCCCGCCGCCAGGGCGAGATCTGCGGTTCCCGGACACCGAAGCGGCGCTCCATGAAGCGGATGATCGACGTGTGGTCGAAGACCTCCGAGCAGACGTGACCCCCCTTGCTCCAGGGGGAGACGACGATCATCGGCACGCGCGGGCCGAGGCCGTACACCCCGGCGGCGTAGCGGGCGTCGCCGGCGAACCGGTCGAGGGAGGTGTCGACGGTGGAGAGCCCCTGGGCCGCCGAGGAGGGCGGATACGGCGGCACGACGTGATCGAAGTATCCGTCGTTCTCGTCGTACGTGAGGAACAGCGCGGTCCTGCTCCACACCTCGGGGTCGGAGGTGAGCGCGTCGAGGACCTGGGCGATGTACCAGGCCCCGTAGTTGGCGGGGAAGTTGGGGTGCTCGGTGAAGGCCTCGGGAGCGACGATCCAGGAGACCTGCGGGAGCCGGTCCGCGGCGACGTCGGCCCGCAGGATGTCGAAGAACCCGTCGCCCTTCGACACATCGGTGCCGGTGCGGGCCTTCTCGTGCAGCGGGCTGCCCGGCCGGGCGGTGCGGTACTGGTCGAAGTAGAGCAGCGAGTTGTCACCGTAGTTGCCGCGGTAGGCGTCCTCGATCCAGCCCCAGTGGCCGGCGGCGTCCAGACCGTCGCCGACGTCCTGGTAGATCTTCCAGGAGACCCCGGCCTGCTCGAGCCGCTCGGGATACGTCGTCCAGGAATAGCCCGCCTCCTCGTTGCCGAGGACGGGGCCGCCGCCCGTTCCGTCGTTGCCGGTGTGACCGCTCCACATGTAGTAGCGGTTGGGGTCGGTGGCCCCGATGAAGGAGCAGTGGTAGGCGTCGCAGACGGTGAACGCGTCGGCGAGCGCGTAGTGGAAGGGGATGTCGTTCCGGTTCAGATACGCCATCGTGCCCGCGGACTTGGCGGGGATCCACTGGTCGTACGCGCCGTTGGCGAACGCCCGGTGGCCGCCCGCCCAGTCGTGGTTGAGCCCGGCGATGAACTGCATCCCGAGGTCGTCGGCCGTCGGGTGGTACGGCAACACGGTCTTGGTGCCGTCCTGCTGGTGCCAGACGGACTTGCCGCTGGGCAGGGTGACCGGACGCGGGTCGCCGAAACCCCGTACCCCGTTCAGCGCGCCGAAGTAGTGGTCGAAGGAGCGGTTCTCCTGCATCAGCACGACGATGTGTTCGACGTCGGCGAGGGTCCCGGAGGCCCGGGCCGCGGGGATGGCGGCGGCCCGGGCGATGCTGCCGCTGAGGGCGGCGAAGCCGGCGGTGGCGCCCGCCATCTGCAGGAAACGGCGCCGGTTGAGTTCGGTCATGGGTCTGAGCACCTCTGATGGATTCCGGGGACGGTGGTCCGAGCAGCCCAAGATCAGTGGGTGAGGGGGCGGGGGCGTGGCGTCGACGCGTGGGCGCGCGGTACGGGACATGAACGCGGAGCGGAGAGGGCGTCCCCACGGCCGCGTACACCGTAGGGTCCGGCGGCGCGCGGCCGAGGGCGCTCGGCGAAGAGTCCATGGGCTCGTACGAGAAGTCCATGCGCCGTGCACGCGCCCTTCCCGGGAACCGACCGTGGCTGGAATCTGTCCCCATGGAGGAGGACGGGGGGGCGGAATGGACGTATGGGTGGTCCCCGGGTACACGGAGTACCGGGAACTGGGTTCGGGCGGCAGCGGGCGTGTGGTCCTCGCCGTCCATGACGCGACCGGCGTGCCGGTGGCGGTGAAGTACCTCGGCGAACGGCTGCGGACGGACGCCGCGTTCGTCCGGGGCTTCCGGGCGGAGGCGCGCCTGCTCGGCGGCCTCGGCTCGCCGTACGTCGTGGGGCTGTACGAGTACGTCGAGGCGCCGGGCGGCGCGGCCATCGTCATGGAGCTGGTGGACGGGCTCGCGCTGCGCGCGCTGCTCGCCCGGGAGGGCGCCACCGGCCCCGAGGCGGCGCTCGTGGTGCTCAAGGGCTCGCTCCTGGGTCTGGCCGCCGCGCACCGGGCAGGGGTCGTGCACCGGGACTACAAGCCCGAGAACGTCCTGGTCGCGGCCGACGGTTCGTCCAAGCTGGTCGACTTCGGCATCGCGACGGACCGTGGCAGCACGCCCGGGGTCGCCGGCACACCGGCGTACATGGCCCCCGAGCAGTGGAACGGCGAGCCCGCGTCCCCCGCCGCCGATGTGTACGCGGCGACCGCGACCTTCTACGAGTGCCTGACCGGGCACAAGCCGTTCACCGGCCAGAACATCGCCGAACTGGCGCTCCAGCACCTCGACGCACCCGTTCCCGACGCGGACGCGCCGGAGCCGCTGCGTCCCCTGATCCGACGCGGTCTCGCCAAGGCCCCGCAGGAGCGTCCGGAGAACGCGGCGGCGTTCGTGGCCGAGCTGGAGACGGCCGCCACGGCCGCGTACGGTCCGGACTGGGAGGAGCGCGGCCGGCGGCGGCTCGCGGCGCTCGCGGCCCTCCTCCCCCTGCTCCTCCCCTCCGCCGGCGGTCCGGCCACCGGCACGACCGCGCTCGCCACGACCACCCTGCCACCGCTCGGCGGGCGGGGGACCCGGCTGTGGCCGAAGGTGCTGCCGGCCGGTGTCGCGGCGCTGATCCTGGCGGTGCTGGCCGCGGTGGGCGCGCGGGCGGGCGGGGACGAGGGGCCGGGCACGACGACGACCGAGGTCTTCGCCACGACGAGCGCGGGACCGGGCGGGACGGGCGGCGGGCCGGGTGCCTCCGACGCACCGGTCGGCCCCACGCCGACGGGCGGTTCTTCGACGAGCGGATCGGCCACTCCCCCGGAGTCGCCCTCGGACGCGCCGACCATCACCCCGACGGCGACACCGACCTGGACCCCGTCCCCCACCGACACGACCAGCCCGACGACGCCGACGTGGACCCCGACGACCTCCACCCCGACCACGGAACCGCCGACCGCACCACCGACCACACGGCCGGCCCCGCGGCCGGTCGCGGTGAAGTCGGTGTCCGTGACCTCGCTGCGTCAGACCGGCCCGAGCACCGCCGAGGCGTCCTTCGAGGTCGTCACCGACGGGCCCGGCCCGGTGAACCTCCTCATCGCCTGGTCCACCAGTGACGCCAAGGGGCAGACAGGCTCTCCCGACGGTTCCACGAGCGTCCGGCGGAGCGGTGCGACGCAGTACACGATCACGCTCACCCACACCTTCCAGGGCACCGGCTGCTTCTGGGGTGTGCGGGCGACGACGGATCCCCCGGCCGCGAACGGCGGCTCCACGCAGCAGCTCCTGACACGGCGGTGCACGATCTCATGAGCGATTCCCGCGTCCCCGGAGGACCCCCGGGTCCCGGAGCGCCCGGAGGCCCGGGAGGGCCTTACGACTCCGTGGAGTACAGCGCCACCGTGCTCGGCAGCCACTGGTTCGAGCGACCGGCCGAGGACGTGCCGCCCGACCGGGTCGACGGCGAGGTCCTGCGCTTCGGTCCCGGTGTGACGGCGGCCGCGCTGCGCCGGCCGTCGGACGGGCCCAGGACGGCCGAGATCTGGCACGGCACCCTGCCCCTGCCCGGCCACGCCCCGGGGGGCGCGCCGCCGCGCCGCCGCCGCGGCGTGCTGCGCCGGTACGCCCTGCCGGCTCTGGTGCTGCTCGCCGTGCTGGCGTTCCTCGCCTGGCAGCGGTTCGGACCGGAGGTGTCCGTACGGCGGGTGACGGTCGTCGCCCCGGAGCGGCCGCCGTCCTGCGACGGTACGGCGGACGTCGTCGCGGTGCTGGAGACCGACGGACGGCCCGGCACCGTGACGTACCGCTGGGAACGCAGCGACGGCACGACGTCCGGGCTGCTGCGGGAGCGGCTGGCCCGCCACCAGACGGAGGCGCGCCTGCGTCTGCTGTGGACGTTCCAGGGCCGGGGCGAGCACCGGGCGACGGCCCGGCTGGTCGTCGTCTCCCCCGCCCCCGGCCACACCGCCGAGGCCCGGTTCACGTACCGCTGCGACTGAGGGTCAGCCGCCGCGGCGGATCCGGGCGGCCTTGCGCGCCTCGGCGAGCTTGCGGTCCTCGGCCGACCGCCGGGACTCGTTCTTGGCCCGGCCGGGCTTGCCGGGGACGGTTCCCATGCCGCGGAAGGGCGCGCCGCCGCGCTTGGGGCGCTCGCCGCTCGGCGCGCTGCCGTCCACCGGAACGCCGGACGGGGCCTTGGCGCCGGTGAGGCGGCTGAGCTCGGCTTCGCCGGAACGGACCTGGGTGACCTGGGGCCGCAGACCCGCGTCCGCCATGAGACGGACGACATCGCGCCGCTGGTCGGGCAGGACCAGGGTGACCACGCTGCCCGACTCGCCGGCGCGGGCGGTGCGCCCGCCGCGGTGGAGGTAGTCCTTGTGGTCGGCCGGCGGATCGACGTTGACGACGAGGTCGACGTCGTCGACGTGGATGCCGCGGGCCGCGACGTTCGTGGCCACGAGGACCGTCACCTCGCCCTTGCGGAACCGGTCCAGGGTGCGGGTGCGCAGGGGCTGCGACTTGTCGCCGTGCAGGGCCGCGGCCCGTACGCCGCTGCCGAGCAGATGCGCGGTGAAGCGGTCGACGGCGGCCTTGGTGGCCAGGAACATGATCACGCGTCCGTCGCGGGCGGCGATCTCGGTGGCGGTGGCGTACTTGTCGGCGCCGTGCACCTGGAGGACGTGGTGGTCCATGGTGGTGACGGTCGCGGCCGAGGGGTCGACCGAGTGGACCACGGGGTCGTGGAGGTAGCGCTGGACCAGCAGGTCGACGTTCCGGTCGAGCGTTGCGGAGAACAGCATGCGCTGGCCGTCGGGGCGTACGAGCTCGAGCAGTGCGGTGACCTGGTCCATGAAGCCCATGTCGGCCATCTGGTCGGCCTCGTCGAGGACGGTGATGTCCACCCGGTCCAGGCGGACGTCCTTGCGTTCGACGAGGTCCATGAGGCGGCCGGGGGTCGCGACGACGATCTCGGCCCCCTCGCGCAGCGCGGTGGCCTGCCGCCCGATCGACAGGCCGCCGACCACGGTGGCCAGTCGCACCTTCAGCGCGCGGGCGTACGGCGTGAGCGCGTCGGTGACCTGCTGGGCCAGCTCGCGCGTGGGGACGAGGACGAGCGCCCGCGGCTTGCGCGCCTCGGCCCGCCGGCCGGAGTCGGCGGTGCGCAGGAGGAGCGGCAGCCCGAAGGCGAGCGTCTTGCCGGATCCCGTGCGCCCGCGGCCCAGGACGTCGCGCCCGGCGAGGGCGTTCGGCAGGGTGGCGGCCTGGATCGGGAAGGGCGTGTCGACGCCGTTGGCGGCGAGCAGTTCCCGTACCCCGGCGGGCAGGCCGAGCTCGTCGAAGGACGCGACGGCGGGCAGGGCCGGAATGCGGCCGACCGGCTGCGCGAATTCATCCTTGGAGGGGACGGTACGGGGGGCGGGGTCCGGGCGACCTGAACTGCTCATGAATACCTTTGCGGGGCCTTTTGTGCCGGAAAAACGGTGGTGGTGAAACGAAAACGAGCCGGGGCCCCCACCGCGAGGTGAGGGCCCCAGCTGCGTCGGACGCGAAGACGTCAGGCGGGGAGGATGTTCTCCGCCTGCGGGCCCTTCTGGCCCTGCGTGACGTCGAAGGTCACCTTCTGGCCTTCCTGAAGCTCACGGAAGCCGGAGGTCGCGATGTTGGAGTAGTGGGCGAACACGTCCGGGCCGCCACCCTCCTGCTCGATGAAGCCGAAGCCCTTTTCCGAGTTGAACCACTTCACGGTGCCAGTAGCCATGCCAAATTCTCCTTCGAGGCATTACCCGGGAATCCGCACTGTGCGAATCCCGGCGTCGCCGCGATGATTTCCCCTCGGAAAAAGCACCGAAAATACAAAAAGTGCCCGGCGATTCATCATCACCTAAGGCACTTGAAGTCTATGGGAACCACAACTGCAACTGATCACGACTGTAGCACGGAGTGGTCACGCACGCACGGAATTCCCCATTCCATCTTCCGCCGCGTCGCGACCTTCCCCGGCCCACCCTGCGCCGCACCGGGCACATCGCCGCCGGGACACGCCGATCGAGGGAGGAAACGGACAGCGGATCACGCGCCCGGGGTGGGGTGGGGCCGGGTGGGGCGGGGCTGTGTCGGGCTGGGCCCGACGCGGCCAAGCCCCGGTCCCGCTATGCGCCCGGCTGCGGATTCCGGTCGGCCCTGGCACGGCGCCCGGTCCTCGAACTGCATCAACTGCCTCTCCCGGCCCGGCCTTTGCGCGTGACACGAGCATGTGATCACCCGGAGGCCGGCGCATCCGGGTGATCCAGGAGGGTCCCTCAGGCGCCGACGTATGCCGCCAGGTGTTCGCCGGTCAGGGTGGAACGGTCGGCGACGAGGTCGGCCGGGGTGCCCTCGAAGACGATCCGGCCGCCGTCGTGGCCGGCTCCGGGGCCGAGGTCGATGATCCAGTCGGCGTGCGCCATCACCGCCTGGTGGTGCTCGACGACGATGACCGACTTGCCCGAGTCGACGAGCCGGTCGAGCAGGCCGAGCAGCTGCTCGACATCGGCCAGGTGCAGGCCGGTCGTCGGCTCGTCGAGCACGTACACGCCGCCCTTGTCGGCCATGTGGGTGGCCAGCTTCAGGCGTTGCCGCTCGCCCCCGGAGAGCGTGGTGAGCGGCTGGCCGAGGCTGAGGTAACCGAGCCCGACGTCGTCGAGTCGCTCGAGAACGCGGTGCGCGGCCGGCGTGGCCGCCTCCCCGGTGCGGAAGAACTCCTCGGCCTCGGTCACCGACATCGCGAGCACCTCGCTGATGTCGCGCCCGCCGAGGTGGTAGTCGAGCACCGACGCCTGGAATCGCTTCCCCTCGCACTCCTCGCACGGAGAGGTGACGCCGGCCATCATCGCCAGGTCCATGTAGATGACGCCGGCACCGTTGCAGGTGGGGCAGGCACCCTCGGAGTTGGCGCTGAACAGCGCCGGCTTCACGCCGTTGACCTTCGCGAACGCCTTGCGGATCGGCTCCAGCAGTCCGGTGTACGTCGCCGGGTTGCTCCGTCGCGAGCCGCGGATCGCGCTCTGGTCGACGGACACGACGCCCTCCCCGGCCGGGATCGAGCCGTGCACGAGCGAGCTCTTGCCGGAACCGGCGACGCCAGTGACGACGGCGAGCACCCCGAGCGGGATGTCCACGTCGACGCCGCGCAGGTTGTGCGCGGTCGCGCCGCGGATCGACAGCTTGCCGGTGGGTGTCCGTACGGTCTTCTTGAGCGAGGCCCGGTCGTCGAAGTGGCGGCCGGTGATCGTGCCGCCCTTCCGCAGGGCCTCGACGGTGCCCTCGAAGCAGACGGTGCCTCCCCCCGTACCGGCTCCGGGGCCGAGGTCGACGACGTGGTCGGCGATCGCGATGACCTCCGGCTTGTGCTCCACGACCAGGACGGTGTTGCCCTTGTCCCGCAGCCGCAGCAGCAGGTCGTTCATCCGCTGGATGTCGTGCGGGTGCAGGCCCGCCGTGGGCTCGTCGAAGACGTACGTGACGTCGGTGAGCGAGGAGCCGAGGTGCCGGATCATCTTGACGCGCTGCGCCTCGCCGCCCGACAGCGTGCCCGACGGCCGGTCGAGCGCGAGATAGCCGAGGCCGATCTCGACGAACGACTCGAGGGTCTGCAGCAGGGCGGTGAGCAGCGGCGCGACCGACGGCTCCTTGAGGCCGCGGACCCACTCGGCCAGGTCGCTGATCTGCATCGCGCAGGCGTCGGCGATGCTGATCCGCTTGATCTTGGACGCGCGGGCGCCCTCGGCGAGCCGGGTACCGTCGCACTCGGGGCAGGTGGTGAAGGTGACGGCGCGCTCCACGAACTCGCGGATGTGCGGCTGCATGCCCTCCTTGTCCTTGGAGAGCATCGACTTCTGGATCCGCGGGATCAGACCCTCGTACGTCATGTTGATGCCCGCGATCTTCATCCGGGTCGGCTCGTGGTGCAGGAAGTCGTGCAGCTCCTTCTTGGTGTACCTGCGGATCGGCTTGTCCGGGTCGAAGAAGCCGGACTCGGCGTAGAGCCGGGAGTTCCAGCCGCCGCCCTTGTAGCCGGGGACGGTGATCGCGCCCTCGGCGAGGGACTTGGAGTCGTCGTACAGCTGGGCGAGGTCGAGGTCGGAGACCGTGCCCCGGCCCTCGCAGCGCGGGCACATGCCGCCCGTGCGGTTGAAGGTGGCCTTCACCGCCTTCTTGGTGCCGCGCTCGACGGTGATGGCGCCGCTCGCCCGCACCGAGGGGACGTTGAAGGCGTACGCGCTGGGCGGGCCGATGTGCGGCTTGCCGAGGCGGCTGAAGAGGATGCGCAGCATGGCGTTGGCGTCGGTGGCGGTGCCGACCGTGGAGCGGGGGTCGGCGCCCATCCGCTGCTGGTCGACGATGATCGCGGTCGTCAGTCCTTCGAGCACGTCGACGTCGGGACGTGCCAGCGTCGGCATGAAGCCCTGGACGAAGGCGCTGTAGGTCTCGTTGATCAGCCGCTGCGACTCGGCCGCGATCGTGTCGAACACCAGCGAGCTCTTGCCCGAGCCGGAGACACCGGTGAACACCGTCAGCCGGCGCTTCGGGATCTCGATGCTGATGTCCTTGAGGTTGTTCACCCGCGCACCGTGGACGCGGATCACTTCGTGGCTGTCGGCGACGTGCGACGCGGGCGACCGGGTGTTCTTCCTCGTGGCCATGCTGTTCCTGTCTCCGTTCGTGGGGCGGGCCGCCGTCGCGGTCTCCACCGGGGGCCCGGCTCGATCCGATCCGCCGCGAACCGCGGGGCGGGGGCGCTTCGTCGGGCCGGCCCGTGACGGTCACGCTAGCTCCGGCCGGGGGTCCGCGCTTCTCGATTCCTGATCGGTCCGGCCGCCTCGTGTCGCGCGCGTCCGGGCCGGGTACGACGAACGGGGCCGCCGCCCCCTACGGGTGGGAGGCGCGGCCCCGGCCGGAACGTCGGGGTCAGGCCCGGGCCAGCTCCGCCGCGCCGAAGGAGACGTCGAAGCGGTCGCACCAGATGCTGACGCTCGTGTAGGCGGTCCAGTCGACTCCGGCGGGCAGCGCGTAGTTCTGGTCGCCCTTGTTCCCCTTGAGCTTGCCGAGGCTGACGTACTTGCCGTCGTCGAAGACGTGCCAGCCGGCCCGCCCCTCCTTCACCGGTGCGTCGGTGAGCCAGACGCGCAGGTCGGGTCCGCTGCTGGTGTCGAGGCCCTCGAAGCGCAGCGTGTGCGTGCCGTCCTCGAGGCGTACGAGCTTCACGGAACCCTTGGTGGTGTGCTCGTGGCTGATCAGTTCGCCCGCGGCCACGGTCCGCGGCCCCGCGGGGCTCGTTGAGGCGCCGGGGGTCTCCTGGGACGCCGCCGGAGTGGTCGTCCGGGGCGCCGCGGCCGACGGCAGCTCCTCGCGTACCGTCTCGTCGACCCAGAGCGCCCAGGGCTTGAACCACACCAGCCCGACGCCGACCACGGCCAGGACGACGACCGAGAGTCCGGCCATGAGTTTCTTCTTCGCCACGCGATCCATGGTGCGCGCGCCCCCTTCGCATATGAACGTGTCCCGCCACATTCAACGGGATGAGCCCGCCCCACGGCTACCGCGGATCGGAAGCGCCGCGCACCTCGCCACCGGGCTGCGCTTCCGCGCCCTGACGTACCGGCTGGAGCGCATGCACCGGCTGACGGGCGCCGACCCGGGCGACCCCGTCCCGCGCTCCACCCTGCGGACCGCTGTCATGGGCGCGCACGCCCGCGGGGCCGGGCCGGAGAGGAACCCTGACGCGCGGCGCCCGGTGTCCCGGCGTCCCCGCGTCCCCGCGTCCTGGCGTTCGCATGCGGCATCAGGAAGGCGTCAGAACTGCCGGACTCCGGCAGTGACCTTCCGCGCGTACCGGTGTGACGATACGTCTCCGGGAGAGCGGTCGCGCCGGAGCGGGAAGCCAAGCCATGTCCGCTGTCGGCGGCCCCCGTCGGGCAGCCTGCCGAGGGACGGGGAGAGGGGAACGGCATGGTCGTGCTGCCACAGCACAACGGGCATGGTGTTCCGGCGGGACACATGGTGGTCTGCGGAGACGACGGGCTCGCGCACCGGCCGGCCGCCGAGCTGCGGGACGTCTACCGCCGGCGGGTCGTCCTCGTCGTCCCCGAGGAGCGGGCGACGGGGCAGCCCGCCGCGCTGCCCCGCGCGGCGGAGCTGCCTGCCCGCCTCGGCGGTTCCCCGGCCGACGCCACCAGCGGCGGCATCGTCGTACCGGTGCGGGAGGTCGTGGCGTCGGCGCCCGCCGAGGAGGCACTGCTGCGGGCCGGTGTGGACCAGGCCGCCGCCCTGGCCCTGCTGTACGAGGACGACGAGACGAACCTGCGGGCCGCGCTCGCCGCCCGCCGGCTGAGCCCGGGTCTGCGGCTCGTGGTGCGCATGTACAACCGCAAGCTCGGTCAGCATCTGGAGGAACTGCTCGACCAGGCCGCCCTCGTCGCCGTGCCCGGTCTGGACCGCGCCGCTCTGGAGGCGTCCACCACCGTGCTCTCCGACGCCGACACGGCCGCCCCCGCGCTCGCCGCCACGGCGATCGCCGGGACGAGCAAGGTCGTCCAGGCCGATGGGCTGCTGCTCCGCGCCGTGGAGCGGACCCCGCCCCGGCGGGGCGAGATACCGGACCCGGGGCTGTGCACGCTGGCCCTGCTGTCGTCCACGACCACGGACCCCGCGGGCGCCGAGGGGTCCGACACCAGCGGTCCACAAGGACCCCAACTCCTCCCGGACGACCGCACCGTGCGGGCCGCCACCGGTCGGGGCACCGTCGTCCTCGAGACGGTCCGGCACGCCGCGCCCGCCGCACCGAAGCGCCGCCGCGCCGGCCGGCGGGCACCTCTGGGCGAGCTGATCTCCACCCGGCTCCGCTGGGCGCTCGCGGGCATCGCCGGCTGCGTCCTGGCCCTGACCGTGACCACCACGATGCTCACCGACGCCGACCCCGTCCACGCGGCCTACCTGACCCTGCTCGACCTGTTCTCGATCAACGACCCCGCCGTCGACGGCTCGCCCACGCGCCAGATCCCGCAACTCCTCTCCGGCCTCGTCGGTCTCGCCCTGCTCCCGCTCCTCGTGGCGGGCGCCCTCGAAGCCCTCGGCACCTTCCGCGCGGCCGGTGCGCTGCGGCGTCCGCCTCGGGGTCTCTCCGGTCATGTCGTCCTGCTCGGTCTGGGCAAGATCGGCGCCCGGGTCCTGGTCCGCCTGCGTGAACTCGGCATCCCCGTCGTCTGCGTGGAGGAGGACCCGGAGGCCCGTGGCATACCGCTCGCCCGCGGCCTCGGCGTCCCGGTCGTCCTCGGGGACGTCACGGAGGAGGGCGTACTGGAGGCGGCCAAGATCCACCGGGCGCACGCGCTGCTCGCCCTCACCAGTTCCGACACCACCAACCTGGAGGCCACGCTCTACGCCCGTACGGTGAAGCCGGACCTCCGGGTCGCCCTCCGGCTGTACGACAACGACTTCGCCACCGCCGTGTACCGCACCCTGCGCACCGTCCACCCCGACGCCCTCACCCGCAGCCGCAGCGTCACCCACCTCGCGGCCCCCGCGTTCGCGGGCGCCATGATGGGCCGCCAGGTCCTGGGCGCCATCCCCGTCGAACGGCGGGTGCTGCTCTTCGCCGCGGTCCTCGTGCAGGGACATCCTCAGCTGGAGGGGCACACGGTCGCCGAAGCCTTCCTCCCCGGCGCCTGGCGCGTCCTCGCCCTCGACACCGCCGCCCCCGGCCGACGACGGCCGGACCTCTCCACCCCACACCCCGACGGCGAAGACCCCCAGCTGCTGTGGGACCTCCATCCCGGCTACGTCCTGCGCCCGGAGGACCGCGTCGTCATCGCCGCCACGCGGCAGGGCCTCGCCGACCTCCTGGGGACGGCGCCGCCCCACCGTCCCGCCCGCCGGTAGCCTTCGGTCGTCCGGCGCCGTCGGTGCGTCGGGCGCGGTCGGTGACCGTCGGACTCCGGGAAGGGCGCCGAGTCCGGGTGCCACCACCTGAGCGGTCGCCGGGGCGTAGGCTTCGCCCAGCACGAACGCGGCCGGGGGGCGGAGCACATGACGGCAGGATCAGCACAGCGGTGGGGGTCGACCCTCGATTCGGTCGTGGTGTACGCGCAGGGCGCCGTATGCCGCCGCCTGGCCCGGGGAAGCGTGCCGCCAGACGGCCGGCTGCGGGTGACGGGACTCCCCCGGTCGCTGGACCCGGGATCCCTGCGGGCGCGTGTGCTCGGCGCCACCGGGGTCCGCGTCACGGAGGCCCGGGTGGAGTTCGAGGCCGAGCCGCACGTCTCCGGCACTCCCGACGCCTTGCGGCGCGAGAGCGAGCGCCTGCGGGAGGAGTACGCGGCGGCGCTGGGCCGCCGGGACCGTCAGAAGGTCCTGATCGAGGAGGTGCGGGGCCTGCGCCCGGTGCCTCCGGCCCGCAAGCGCGAGGATCCGCACCGCCGTACCGCGGTCGGCGCGTGGCTGGAGCTCGCCGACTTCGTCGACGAGCGGCTCACGAAACTGCACGCCCGCCTCGTCGAGCTGGAAGAGGCGCTGGTCCGTGTCGAACACGAGCTGGCCGTGGCCGAGGACCGGCGCGCCCGCGCGACGAACGACGCACCGTCGGCGCATGTGGCGGCCACGGTCAGCGCGGTGCTGACCCTCGACGTCTCCGCCGCCGCCACCGGCTCGGACACGGGTGACGCGGAGGTGGAACTGGAGCTGGAGTACGGGGTGCCGGGCGCCGTCTGGGTACCGGCCTACCGTCTCACTCACCGTCAGGGCGACGGTACCGGCCGCCTGGTGCTGCGTGCCTCGGTCGCCCAGCGCACCGGCGAGGACTGGACCGGCGTACGCATCGCCCTGGCCACCGCCGACCTCCGGCGCCGCACGGACCTGCCGAAGCTCCGTTCCGTCCGGATCGGACGCCGGCAGCCCGCTCCCGCACCGTCCGGGTGGCGCGAGCCTCCGGCCGGGCTCGCCGACCTGTTCGCCGGGTACGAGGCGGCCGGCCCCCGGCCTGCCCCGGCCGACGTGTCGACGGCCGGCGCGGTCAGTGCCGCTCCCGGGCCCGTTCCGCCACCGCCGCCACCGCCCGCACCGCAGGCGCCGGGAGGTTACGGCGCTCCGCCCGTCATGCCCCCGCCCGCCGCCGCGCTCCCGATGCCCGGCGGCGCGTACGGCGCACCCGCCCCTGCCCTCTCCGGATCGGGCGGCAGGCCGGGCGCCCGTCCGGGCACCGAGAGCAGGTCCTTCGCGGGCGCACCCCGAACTCCCAAGGCCCCTGCGGGTTCGGGCCAGGCCGGTCCGCCGCCCGCGCCCCCGGTGGCCGGTCCGCCGCAGCCGAGTGGCGCCGAACTCGACTACGCCGCCCTCGTGCTGTGTGGCGCCGACGAGCAGGCCGGTCGCAGAGGCCGGCTGTTCGCCGACTCCCCCTTCGATCCGGTGGCGGCCGAGTACCGCCGCCGCGCCGAAGCCGTGGCCGGGCTGCCGCTGCCCGGGCACGCCGTGCGTCCGCGCGAGTCGGCGGGTTCCTTCGACCACCGCTTCGATGCCGCCGCCCGCGCCGACGTCCCGTCGGACGGCACCTGGCACACCATCACGGTCGGGGAGATCCCGGTCGGCCTGCGCACCGAGTACCTCTGCGTGCCGTCCGTCGAGCAGACGGTGTACGCGACGCTGGTGCTCTCCAACGCCACCGACCAGGCCCTGCTGGCCGGTCCGGTGGAGGTCACCGTCGACGACGACTTCCTGCTGACCGCCGCCCTGCCCATGCTCGCGCCCGGCGGGGTCCGCCGGGTCGGTCTCGGACCGGCCGAGGGCATCCGCGTCACGCGCCGGACGCATCTGCAGGAGTCGACCGCGGGCCTGCGCAACCACATCACCGTGCTCGACCACCGCGTCCACGTGGAGCTGGCCAACCAGCTCGCGAGGCCCGTCACCGTCGAGATCCGCGAGCGCGTGCCGGTGACCTCCGAACCGGACGTGCGGATCGAGGAGCGGGCCGACTGGACGGCGCCCGAGGCGGGGGCGTGGCCCGAGGCGGGCGCGGGGCACCAGGCGGGCGCGAGGCAGCAGGCGGGCGCGAGGCAGCAGGTGGGTGCCGGGCCCGAGCATCACGCGCCGGGCACCCGTGTCTGGCGGGTGGACCTGCCCGCCGCCGGCACCGCCGCCCTCGAGGGCGGCTACGAGATCCGTATCCCGGCCGGCAAAGCCCTGGCCGGCGGCAACCGCAGGAGCTGACCCACGCCATGTCCACGGACTCGAAGCCGATCCCCGCCCCTGTCACCGCCGTCACCTGCCTGGAGGACCGCGCCCTCGTCGAGCGCGCCGTCCGGATCGATCTGGAGGCCGGGGTCCAGCGGCTCCGGCTGGGGCCGGTCAGCGCGCTGGCCGTGGACCGTACCCTCCATGCCGAGCTGACCTCCCACCACCCGGCAACCGTGCTCGACGCGCGGATCGTCCGCACCTGGACGCCTCGGCAGCCGCTGCCGTCGGCCGACGGCGACTCCGCGCTGCGCCACCGCGTCCACACCTTGGAAGCGGAGCGGCTCACGCTGGAGCAGCGACGCGACCGGCTGCGGGCCCGCCTCGATCTGCTGGGCCGCCTCGCGGCCGATGTGCTGCGGGAGATCGCGGAAGGCGCCGGATCGGGGGAGACCGAAGGGCCGCGCTGGGCCCGGGAACTGGACCGGGTGGACGCCGAGCGCGAGACGTACGGCGAGCGGCTGCGCGCCGTGGAGGCCCGGCTGGCCGCGCTCGCCGTCGAGCTCGGGGAGACCGAGCGGGCCATGGACCTCGCCGAGGAGGAGCCCGCCGAGCTGGTCGGTCATGTCGAACTCACCGTGGAGGCCCGGGCCGCCGGTCCGGTCGAGCTGCGGCTGAGCCACCTCACCCCCTGCGCGCTGTGGCGGCCCGCCTACCGGGCCGTGCTCGACGGGGAGTCGCTGACGCTGGAGACCGACGCGATGGTCTGGCAGCGCACCGGCGAGGACTGGTCGGACGTACGGCTGACGCTGTCGACGGCTCGCTCGACGCAGGCCACGGAGCCGCCGCGGCTCGCCGAGGACCGGCTGACGCTCAGGGAGCGGTCGGCGGCGGAGCGCCGCACGGTCGATGTCGAGCTTCGCGAGGAGGAGATCGCGGACCTCGGTCCCGTCCCCGTGCTCGGGCTGCCGGGGGTGGACGACGGTGGCGAGATCCGGGTGCTGAGCGCTCCCGCGCCGGTGTCCGTGCCCACCGACGGCCGTGCCCACCGGGTGCCCGTCTCCGTCTTCACGACGGGCGCGAGCAGCGAGTACGCCTGCGCGCCCGAGCTGTCACCGCTGGTCACCCAGGTGGTGCGGTGCGACAACCGGTCCGGCCACGCGCTGCTCGCCGGGCCGGTGGATCTGGTCCGCGGCAGTGGCTTCAGCGGCCGGGGCACGCTGGACTTCACCGCTCCGGGCGCGCCCGTCGAGCTCGCCTTCGGCAGCCGCGACGACCACCGGGTGGTCCGGGAGGCCGAGGAATCGCGCGATTCCGCCGGGATCATCCAGCGGACCGTGGTCACCCGCACGGTCCGGCTGCACCTGTCCCGGTTCTCAGCCCCGGGCGAGCACGGCGAACGGGTGGTCGTCGTCCGGGAGCGGATCCCGGTCTCCGAGGTCTCGGCGGTGGAGGTGCGCCTCCGCCGGGAGGCCTGCTCCCCGGCACCCGACGACGTCGACGCCGAAGGCATCGCCCGTTGGGCCGTCGCCCTCCCGCCCGGAGGCCGCCGCACGGTCACGCTGGTCTACGAGCTGTCGGCGAGCGCCAAGGTCGCCGGCCTCTGAGCCCACCGGCCGTCCCATTCCTTCCGGAGCGTCCCCCGGTCATCCCCTCCCTCCGGACCGTCCCCCGGCCGTCCCCTCCCTCCGGAGCGTCCCCCGGCCGTCCCCTCCCTCCGGACCGTCCCTTCCTGTGGGTCCGGAGGATCGGCGTCCGCATCACCCGGGCGCCTCGGGGAACGACGAACGACGAGGACTGCTTGTTACGCGGGGTGCCCTGCGTGTTCTCGTGCGACGCGGTCCGCTGTGCGCGACCATACGGGCGGGTCGCAGTGCTCGACACAAGAACAGCGGACGACTGCAAGAGCGAGCAGGCCAGCAGAGGGAATCACCGACACAGGAAGAAGGACGGACGTGTCCGGCAGCGAAAGCGAGAACCCAGCAATCCCCTCCCCCGCCCCGGCACCGACTCGTCCCAGGACGAACCGGGACTGGTGGCCGAATCAGCTGGACCTTTCGGTACTCCACCAGCATTCACCTCAATCCAATCCGATGGACGAGGGCTTCTCCTACGCGGAGGAGTTCAGCACCCTGGACGTCGACGCGCTGAAGCGGGACGTCTTCGAGGTGATGACGGCCTCGCAGGACTGGTGGCCCGCCGACTACGGCCACTACGGGCCGCTCTTCATCCGGATGAGCTGGCATGCGGCGGGCACGTACCGCATCGCCGACGGCCGGGGCGGCGGCGGTTCCGGCGCCCAGCGCTTCGCCCCGCTCAACAGCTGGCCGGACAACGCGAGCCTCGACAAGGCGCGCCGTCTGCTCTGGCCGGTCAAGCAGAAGTACGGCCGGAAGATCTCCTGGGCCGATCTCCTGGTCTTCGCCGGTAACTGTGCGATGGAATCGATGGGGTTCAAGACGTTCGGATTCGGATTCGGACGGGAGGACATCTGGGAGCCCGAGGAAATCTTCTGGGGGCCCGAGGACACCTGGCTCGGAGATGAGCGCTACAGCGGCGACAGGGAACTCACCGGTCCTTTCGGCGCCGTGCAGATGGGACTGATCTACGTCAATCCGGAGGGGCCGAACGGCAACCCGGATCCGCTCGCCGCG
Organism: Streptomyces sp. NPDC029139; assembly: GCF_055564335.1. NCBI lineage: Bacteria > Bacillati > Actinomycetota > Actinomycetes > Kitasatosporales > Streptomycetaceae > Streptomyces > Streptomyces sp. NPDC029139. The sequence goes on from NZ_JBVHWN010000003.1 coordinate 99,021, forward strand.
GCGCGGGACATTCGCGAGACGTTCGGGCGCATGGCGATGAACGACGAGGAGACGGTCGCGCTGATCGTCGGCGGCCACACGTTCGGCAAGTGCCACGGTGCGGTCGATCCCTCGTACATCGGTCCGGAGCCCGAGGGCTGCCCCGTGGAGTACCAGGGGCTCGGCTGGAAGAACACGTACGGCACTGGCAAGGGCGCCGACGCGCTCACCAGCGGGCTGGAGGGCGCCTGGACCTCCGAGCCGACGAAGTGGGACAACGGCTATCTGGACAACCTGTTCCGGTACGACTGGGAGCTGACGACGAGCCCGGCCGGTGCCAAGCAGTGGACGCCCACGGACCCCTCGGCCAAGGACACGGTGCCCGACGCCCATGATCCGTCGAAGAGGCACGCTCCCATGATGCTGACGACGGATCTCGCGCTGAAGGTGGATCCGGTCTACGGGCCGATCTCGAAGAGCTTCCACGAGAACCCGGACAGGCTCGCGGAGGCGTTCGCCAAGGCGTGGTACAAGCTCCTGCACCGCGACATGGGTCCCTTGTCGCGCTACCTCGGCCCGTGGGTTCCCGAGCCGCAGCTGTGGCAGGACCCCGTCCCCGCGGTGGACCACGAACTGGTCGGGCCGCAGGACGTCGCCGCCCTCAAGGAGCGGATCCTCGGCTCGGGATTGTCCCTCTCCCAGCTGGCCACCACCGCGTGGGCCTCGGCGGCGAGCTTCCGCGGCACCGACAAGCGGGGCGGCGCCAACGGGGCGCGCATCCGGCTGGCGCCGCAGAAGGACTGGGAGGTCAACGACCTGCCCGAGGTGACCGAGACGGTGCGGGCCCTGGAGGGGATCCAGCAGGACTTCAACGGCTCGCAGACCGGCGGTGTGAAGGTCTCCCTCGCCGACCTGATCGTCCTCGGCGGGTGCGCGGCGGTCGAACGGGCCGCGAAGAACGCCGGGTACGACATCACGGTCCCGTTCGCACCGGGGCGCACGGACGCCTCGCAGGAGCAGACCGACACGGACACGTTCGCCGTGCTGGAACCCGCGGCGGACGGCTTCCGCAACTACCTCCGGGCGGGCGAGAAGCTGTCACCGGAGACCCTGCTTCTGGACCGCGCCAACCTGTTGACCCTGACCGCTCCCGAGATGACGGTCCTGATCGGCGGCATGCGGGCCCTGAACACCGGTTTCCGGCGCTCACCGCACGGCGTCCTCACCGACCGGCCCGAGACGCTGACCAACGACTTCTTCGTCAACCTGCTCGACATGGGGACGGAGTGGAAGGCGTCGGCCTCGACGGAGAACGTGTTCGAAGGCCGTGATCACGCCACGGGCGCGCTCAAGTGGACCGCCACAGCCGTCGACCTCGTCTTCGGTTCGCACTCCCAGCTCCGCGCCCTCGCGGAGGTGTACGCGGCGCGGGACGCGGGCGAGAAGTTCGTCCGTGACTTCGTGGCGGCGTGGGACAAGGTGATGAACCTCGACCGGTTCGACCTGGCCTGACCTCACGGCTTCGGTCGGCCGACGAGCGGCCGCGACAGGGCTCCCCGCGCACGGCGCGGGGAGCCCTGTCCGATGTGTGTCACCAGCGATACCAGCGCGATCCGCTGCCCCGCATGAGGAAGCCCAGGAGCCACAGCACGAGAACGGCGATCGCGATGTACCAGAGGACCTCGAGCGCGAAGCCCGCTCCGAAGAGCACGAGGATCACGAGGAGGACGAGAAGAAGGGGAACCATGACGACCTCCGTTGCTGCTTCCTGAGCCGGCCGATCCTTCCTCGGCTTCGGCACCACGGCGGTTTCCCGCTCTCCTCGGGATCATGCACGGCATGCGCCGGCCGCCCGCCCGGTGGATCGGGAGGGCGCCGAGGGTGGATATGAGAGGTTTGGTCCGCCTCTGTCGGGTCAGGCGCGGTAGAGACAGGATCTCACCGCACGAGAGGAATCCGACGTGTCGCTCGACGGAAAGAACGTTCTCGTCCTCACGACGAACTACGGGACGGAGCAGGACGAGCTGCGGAAACCGGTGGCCGCGCTCCGCGACGCGGGCGCGCGTGTCACGGTCGCCGCGCAGCAGGACGAGCCCGTCCAGACCCTCGTGTCCGACCGCCACCCGGGTGCCGCCGTCGAACCGGACACGACCCTGGCGAAGGCCGGGGCGGACGAGTACGACGCCGTGATCGTGCCCGGCGGCACCGTGAACGCCGACCAGTTGCGGACCGACAGCGATGCCCAGCGCCTCGTCTCCGCCGTCGCCGAAGCCGGCAAACCGGTGGCCGCCATATGCCACGGACCGTGGCTCCTGGTGGACAGCGGACTCGTCAAGGGCCGTGAGCTCACCTCGTACGCCTCGCTCCGCGCCGACCTCGAGAACGCGGGCGGCAACTGGGTGGACAAGGAGGTCGTGGTCGACACCTCGGGAAGCCACCCCCTGATCACCTCGCGCAACCCGGGCGACCTGGACGCCTTCTCGGCGGCCATCGTCCGCACCCTGGAGAGCGCGAGCTGAGGCGCGGCGACGGTCGCTCGCCCCGGTCGTCCGCCGCGACGGGCAGCGGAGGGACCGGACAGGCGCGGTCCTGAGGCGCCGCGCTCGCACCACCGACCCACACCATCCCGAACCGAGTGCAGGCGAATACATCATGACCACCGCACGCGACATCATGACCCCGGACGCGACCTGCGTCCGCTCGGCGGAGACCGTCGTCGACGCCGCGCGGAAGATGGTCGAACTCGACGTGGGGGCGCTACCGATCTGTGGTCCCGACGAGCGGCTGAAGGGCATGCTCACCGACCGCGACATCGTCGTGAAGGTCGTCGCCCAGGGCAAGGACCCGGGGAGCTGCACCGTCGGCGAACTGGCTCAGGACGAGATCGTCACCGTCTCCGCCGACGACAGCGTGGAGGACGTCCTGCGCGTCATGAGCGAGCACCGGATCCGCCGCGTCCCCGTCATCCACGGCCATGTCCTGGTGGGCATCATCTCCCAGGCCGACGTCGCCCGGAGCCTGCCCGAGGGGCAGGTCGGCGACCTCGTCGAGAACGTCTCCACGGACACCTGACGGCGTGCCCCGCCCCCGGGCGGGCGCACCCGAGGAGGAAGAGGAGGAAGCACCCATGAACACACCCGACCGCGGCAGCAGCAAGTCAGGCCCCCGCCTCGACGACGAGCGCAAGAAGGAGGTCGAGGGACAGGTCCGGTCCGGCCGCTCGACCCGAGCCGAGGAGTGGCACGATCCGGAACCGCCGGTGGACCCCCCTCCGTACGAGGAGGGCGAGGGCGGTCGGCGCACCCGTAAGACCTCCCGGGCGGAGGACCCGCGGGAAGACCGCTGACGCGCGATCCCGGTACGGCGGCTTCCCGGTACGGACGCTCCCGGTACGCACTGCTTCCCGGACGGCACGCTCCGTCCGGGAAGCAGCGCGTTCGTGCTCAGGGAAGCACCGCGTCCGTGCTGAGGTCGCGCGCGTGGGTGCGGTCAGCCCGCCCCGCCGGACCACCCGTTCGATCCGGTACGGAACACCTCGCCCCTGCGGACCGCGAACGGCCCGATGGCGAGCAGATCGATCGGCGTCGAGCCGAAGCACTCCAGCGCGTCCCGCGGATCGTCCACCATCGGCAGGCCCGCCGTGTTCAGGCTCGTGTTGACGACGACCGGAAGCCCCGTGCGCCGCTCGAACTCCTCCAGCATCCGCGCCACCAGCGGCTCGTGCCGCCGGTCCACCGTCTGGATGCGCGACGTGCCGTCGACGTGGACGACAGCCGGGATCCGTCCGCGCCAGTGCGGTGCGACGTCATGGACGAAGAGCATGTACGGACTGGGCAGCGGGCCGTCGAAGATCTCCGCGCACCGCTCCGTCAGCACCATCGGGGCGACCGGACGGAACTGCTCGCGCCCCTTGATGTCGTTGAGCCGCTCCAGATTCCCGGCGTGCCCCGGATGCGCGAGCAGCGAGCGGTGCCCCAGCGCCCTCGGCCCGAACTCCGAGCGCCCCTGGAACCAGGCCACGACGGCGTTCTCGGCCAGCGCCTCCGCGACGGTGGCGGCGATGTCCGGAGGGCGTTCGAAGGGCACCGCGGCCGTCTTCAGGCGCCCGGCGATCTCGGCGTCCGACCAGTCGCGCCCGAGCGCGGCGCCCGGCATCGGCGACGGTTCCTCGCCCGCCTCCGCCGACAGCAGCAGCGCCCCGCCGAGGGCCGTCCCCGCGTCACCGGCGGCGGGCTGGACCCACACCCGGGAGAACGGCCCCTCCTGGGCGATCCTGGAGTTCGCCACGCAGTTCACGGCCACTCCCCCGGCGAGGGTCAGCACGGAGTCGTGGGTACGGCCGTGCAGCCAGCGCACGAGGTCGAGCAGCGTCTCCTCCAGGACCGCCTGGGTGGCGGCGGCCAGGTCCGCGTGGTCCCCGGTCCACGGTTCGGCGGGCGCGCGCGGCGGCGCCAGTTCCGCCCAGGGCACGCCGTGCGCCCGGAAGCCCCCGTCGCCCGTGGGATGGACGTACCGGCGCAGCTCCCCGAGCATCCGCGGGGTTCCGTGGGAGGCGAGCGCCATGACTTTGAACTCGTCGGAGGAGCGGAGGAACCCGAGATGCTCGGTCAGTTCCTCGTAGACCAGCCCGAGCGAGTCCGGCAGCTGTTGGGCGCGGAGGGGTTCGAGACGGGCACCGACCCGCCGCGCGGCCAGGTGCGAGGCGGATTCGCCCCGCCCGTCGAGCACGAGGACCGACGAGGTCTCGGCCGCCTCGGCTGCGAAGGCTCCGGACGCGGCATGGGCCATGTGGTGCGGCACGAAGCAGACGGCGGCGGGGTCCAGCCCCGGTAGCGCCGACGCGAGAAAGGCGGGGGCGTGGCGGGCGTAGGCCTGACGGAGACTGTCCCACGGATCGTCCAGTCCCAGGGACTCGGCGGTACGCGCCAGTTCCGGGTCGTACGAGTACGCCACCAGGTCCAGGTCGCCGGGGCGCAGGCCGGCCCGGCTCAGGCACCAGCGCGCGGCCTGTTCGGGCAGCTCCCAGGCGGAGAACGGCACGGGCCGTTTGCCGTGCTTGCGTCGTGAGAAGCGCTCTTCCTCGGCGGCGGCGACGGTGATGCCGTCGACGAGCAGGGCGGCGGCGGGGTCGTGGAAAAGGGCGTTGATGCCGAGAACACGCATGGCAGACCTTTCCGATGAGGCACGCCGGGCACGCCCGGGCGCGGAGGAACGCGAGGTTCACTGTGCGGGGGGTGGCCGGCACGGGAACCCGGCCACGCCTTCCCCGCGAGCGCCTGCCGTGCAACCGGCCGGCCCTTCCCCGCGAGCGCCTGCCGCGTGAGCGCCTGCCGCGTGGCCGTGCGCTCCGACGCGGCGCGATCCACTGGTCGGGCCGGCGCGCTGCCGGCAGCGTGCGAGCGACATCGCCATGGTGATCTCCTCTCGGCGGAGGGGATCCTCTCCGGAGAGAACGAGGCCGCCGCCCGGGGCCGGGCCGTGCGGACGGCGGGCCTTCCACACGTCCCGCCCAGCCTCTCCCGGCCGTTGACGGACCGCCCTCGGGATTGCTCCGTCCGGGTGAACCGCGCCCGGCGTCCAGCAGCGCTACTCACCGCAGTGGAAGGCGGCGGTTCCGCAGCGGCTCATGAGTGATCACAGCGGGCGTGGGCAGTCGCCAGGTTGAAACCGCCCGGCTGCCGGGCCGGGCTCGGAACGAGGAGATGCCCGCGATGAATGCGCGGATGGACCTTCCCCCTGCCGACGAGATGATCAGCCACGACCGCACCCTGTGCACTCACCAGGCGGCCCGTACCGGTCCGGACGGGACGTCGCCGGACGAGTCGGAGGGCGCTGCCGCCGCTGATCCCGAGCGGCACATCGTCCGTGGCGACGACTGACCCGCCCGCAGGCGCCCGGCCTCCGACCCCCGGAGCCCGGGCGCTTCTACGTGCGGAACGTCGACATTCGCCTCCGTTACCGAGCGGGATTCCGGGTAACCGCGTGGGCGAAACCCGATGGTCCGGGTTTCACGCCATGAAGGGAGAGGCTCCATGACCGCGAACCCGAGCCCCGAAGGGCCGGCGCAGGACCGCGACACGGCTCAGGACCGGGACCCGGCGCAGGACCGCGACACGGCACAGAACCGGGACCCCGTGCCCGGGCGCCCCGGTACCGAGCCGTCGTCGTTGGCCGAGCCGACCGATCCGCACGGCCCGCTGCCGCCCAAGCCGGACCAGCGCGGCCCGGAGACGGTCGGCCCCACGGGTCAGGCCACGGGCGAGGACCCCGCCAGGTCGTCCCAGAGCGGCGCCTACCTGACGACCGCGCAGGGCACCCGGCTTTACGAGAGCGACCACTCGCTCAAGGCCGGCAGCCGCGGCCCCGTACTGCTGCAGGACCACCATCTGCGCGAGAAGATCACGCACTTCGACCATGAGCGCATCCCCGAACGGGTTGTCCACGCGCGCGGCGCGGCCGCGCACGGCGTCTTCCGGAGTTACGGGACGGCGAGCCGGCTGACCCGTGCCGCGTTCCTCGCCGAGGAGGTCGAGACCCCCGTCTTCGTACGGTTCTCCACCGTGCTCGGGTCCCGCGGGTCCGCCGACACCGTCCGGGACACCCGCGGTTTCGCGACGAAGTTCTACACCGACGAGGGGACGTTCGACCTCGTGGGCAACAACATCCCGGTGTTCTTCATCCAGGACGCCGTGAAGTTCCCGGACATCATCCACGCGGGCAAGCCCCATCCCGACCGGGAGATCCCGCAGGCGCAGAGCGCCCACGACACCTTCTGGGACTTCGTCACCCTCCACACCGAGGCCACCCACCACACGCTGTGGAACATGTCCGACCGGGGCATCCCCCGCTCCTACCGGATGATGGAGGGCTTCGGCGTCCACACCTTCCGTCTCGTGGACGCGGACGGCGGGACGACGCTGGTCAAGTTCCACTGGAAGCCGCGGCTCGGCGTGCACTCCATGGTCTGGGAAGAGGCGCAGATCGTCGGGGGCATGGACCCCGACTTCCACCGCCGGGATCTCTACGACGCCATCGAGGCGGGCGCGTTCCCGCAGTGGGAGCTCGGCATCCAGACCTTCCCCGACACCCCTGAGCAGACCTTCGAGGGCATCGACCTGCTCGACCCGACGAAGATCGTGCCCGAGGAACTGGCTCCCGTGCAGCCCATCGGACTGCTCACCCTCAACGCCAATCCGAAGAACTTCTTCGCCGAGACGGAGCAGGTCGCCTTCCACCCCGGCCACCTGGTGCCCGGCATCGACATCACCGACGACCCGCTGCTGGCCGGACGTCTCTTCTCGTACCTGGACACCCAGATCAGCCGGCTCGGCGGCCCCAACTTCGCCCAGCTGCCCATCAACCGCCCCCACGCCCCGGTCAACGACATGCTGCGGGACGGCATGCACCAGACGGCCGTCCACACCGGCGTGGCGCCCTACCGCCCCAACTCCCTCGACGGGGGCTGTCCGTTCCTGGCCGGAGCCGACAACGCCGCGTACATCGAGAGCCCCGTCCCGGTGCCCGCCTCGACGAAGCGGCGCGAGGCGCCCGAGTCGTTCTCGGACCACTTCAGCCAGCCCCGGATGTTCTGGCGGAGCATGACCCCGACGGAGCGGGAGCACATCATCGCGGCCTACACCTTCGAGCTGAACAAGTGCTACGAACAGGCCGTGAAGGAGCGGGCGCTGACCGTTCTCGCCAACATCGACCCCACGCTCTGCGAGGGCGTGGCGGCGGGACTCGGTCTGCCGATTCCGCCGGCGACGGTGCCGTTCACCGACGTCGAGCCCAGTCCGGCGCTCTCCCAGCTGGGCGGCACGTGGCCGCTCGACGGACGCGTCGTCGGGGTCGTCGTGGACGAGGCGGCCGGCCTGGACGGCGTACGTCCGGTGCTCGAAGCCGCCGAGGCCGCCGGAGCGCTCCCCCTGGTCGTCGCCGCCGCGGGCGGCACGCTCGACGCCGACGGAGAGGCGCTGGCCGTGCAGCGGACCTTCGCCACCGCGCGGTCGACCGAGTTCGACGCCCTCCTGCTGACCGCGAGCCCGGCACCCGGCCTGGACGCGCAAGGAGTACGGGACGCCAAGGCCGGCCACATCGCGTCCGACTCGCCGACGGTCGACCCGCGCGTGCTGCTCCTGCTCGACGAGGCGTACCGCCATGGAAAGGCCATCGGAGCGACGGCGGAGGCCGCGACCGCCCTGGAAGCGGCGCGCCTGCCCGCCGACGCTCCGGGCGTGGTCATGGAGGACGACGCCCGGCAGGTGCTGACCCGGCTCACGGAACTGCTCGGCGGGCACCGCGTCTGGCAGCGGTTCCCCGCGTCGATCTGACCCTGCCGGAGGGCTGAGGACCGGGTGCCCCTCGGCACCCGGTCCTCACGTCTGTTTCCGGCCCCCGGTCCGGCCGCGTGGCCCCCCGGGACCGGGCGGCTCTCCGCCGATCGCCGCCGTGCCGAGGCGCCGGAGCACAGCGCCCGGAGGACGACGCCCCAGCGGTGTGCCGTCACCTCAGGTCGCCCCCACGCGCCAGGAGTTGGGCGACGACCATGCCCGCCGCCACGACGGCGGCGCGGAAGGGCCACCGGCTCCCCTCGCGCCACCTCACGGCCGTACCCGCGACGGCGGCGCATCCCGCGGCCGCCGCGCCGACCCAGCCGGAGGTTCCCGGGGGCCCCGGCGGTCCCACCGTCACGACCGCGACGGCGGCGAGCAGGACGGCCAGGGCGAGCCGGCGGCCGACCACGGCGCCGAGGCGCTGCGGCAGCCCGCGGACGCCCGCCGCGAGATCGTCCTCGATGTCCGGGAGCACGTTCAGCCCATGCGCTCCGACGCCGAGCAGCGCGCTGGTCACGACGGCCCACCAGGCGGGCCACGGATGCGCGGGCAGACCGAGCGTGACGAAGGCCGGCAGCGACGCGAAGCCGACGGCGTAGGGCAGGGGCGAGAGCGCGGTGCGCTTCAGGACCAGGTTGTACGCCCAGCCCCCGGCCACCACACCCGTGAGGTGGACCAGCGCCGCCGCCACGCCGCTGAGCAGGGAGAGCGGCACGCAGACGAGCAGGGCCGCCGCGGCCGCCGCGGCGGCCGACCGCGGCGCCAGGGCGCCGGCCGCGACCGGCTTGTCCGTACGGCCGGCTGCGGTGTCCCGGGCCGCGTCGACCGCGTCGTTGCACCATCCCACCGACAGCTGACCGGCCAGCACCGCCGCCGCCACCGCCGCCGTGCCGCTCAGCCCCCGCCCCGACGTGGCCGCCAGGGCGGTGACGAACACGGTCACGGCGAGCGTCGGCTCCGGGTGGCACGAGCGCAGCAGCGCGGCCGACCGGTGTGTCGCGCGCACCGGCACGGTAGAGGGGTATAGAGACACGGGTGCAAGGTAGTCCCGTGACCGGACGCGAGGAGTCTCTGGGAATGCGTGTCCCCACGGCCGGTCCCGTCGTGCTCGCCTCTCCCCCGGCGGCCGACCCGGTCGCAGCCCCACCGGATCCGGCCGAAATCTCGTCCTCCCCGGCTCCGGCCACGGTGGTCGACCCGGTGGAGGTGGCCGGCGCGGTCGACCCCGGCCACCCGTCCGGCCCCCTTGCCCCGGTCGGCCGGACGAGCGTCGTCGCCGCGGTCCGTTCCGTCTTCCCGGAGCACCGGTACGCCCAGCACGAGCTCACGGAGGCGATCGGCGATCTCTGTCTCGCGCCCGGGTCCGACCGTGGCCTGCTCCGACGGCTGCACGGCTCGGCCGGGGTGCGGACGCGGCACCTCGCCCTGCCGCTCGAACGCTATGCGTCCCTCGGCGACTTCGGGGAGACGAACGCGGCGTGGCTCGCGGCGGGCCTGGAGCTCGGCGAGGCCGCGCTGTCCGGGGCGCTCGAAGCCGCAGGCGCGGCGCCCGCCGACGTGGACCTGTTCGTGTGCACGTCCATCACCGGGATCGCCGCGCCCTCGCTCGACGCCCGGCTCGCGTCGCGCATGGGCATGCGGCCGGACGTCAAGAGGATCCCGGTGTTCGGCCTGGGATGCGTCGCGGGGGTCGCCGGTCTCGCCCGCCTCCACGACTACCTGCGGGGCCATCCCGGCGGCGTCGCCGTGCTCCTGAGCGTGGAGCTGTGCTCGCTCACCCTCCAGCAGCGCGACGCGTCACGGGCCAACCTCGTGGCCGGCGCCCTGTTCGGTGACGGTGCGGCGGCGGTGGTCGCGCACGCCGGACGCCGGGAGGACCACCGACCCGGGCAACCCGCCCGGACGCGTCGGCCCGCGGTGGTGGCCACCCGTAGCCTGCTCTATCCGGACACCGAACACCTCCTGGGCTGGGAGATCGGGGCCAGCGGGTTCCGGCCGGTGGTGGACGCGGGCATCCCCGACCTCGTGGCCACTCGCCTCGGCCCCGACGTCCGTGCCTTTCTCGCCGCGCACGGCCTGACGCCGGACGACATCGGTGCCTGGATCTGTCATCCCGGGGGCCCGCGCGTCCTCACGGCGGTGGAGCAGGCGCTGGACCTTCCCGATGACGCCCTCGACTCGGCCCGACGGGCCCTGGCCGCTTCGGGGAACATGTCCTCCGCCTCGGTGCTGAGGATCCTGGAGGAGGTCACCACCGACACCCCTCCACCCCCCGGGTCATGGGGTCTGATGACGGCCATGGGGCCCGGCTTCTGTATCGAGTTCGTCCTGCTGCGCTGGTGAAAGGCCGAGGATCATGCTGTGGTACACCCTGCTCGTGGGTGCCGTCGCCGGCGAACGTCTCGTGGAACTCGTCGTCGCTCGACGCAACGCCGCCTGGACCCTGGCCCGCAGCGGTGTCGAGTACGGCCGCGGCCACTACCCGGTCATGGTGGCCCTGCACACCGCCCTGCTCGCGAGCTGCCTGATCGAACCGTGGCTGGGCCACCGCACGTTCGTGCCGCCGCTCGGCTGGACCATGCTGGTCGTGGTCCTGCTGGCCCAGGCCCTGCGCTGGTGGTGCGTCATGAGCCTGGGGCCGTACTGGAACACCCGTGTCATCGTCGTCCCCGGTGCCCGTCTCGTGCGGGCCGGTCCCTACCGCTTCCTGCGCCATCCCAACTACGTCGCGGTCGTGGCCGAGATCGCGGCGCTGCCCCTGGTGTACTCCGGGTGGCTGACCGCGGCCGTCTTCACCGTGGCCAACGCGGCGCTGCTCGGCGTCCGCGTACGGTGCGAGGACGCCGCCCTGGGCCGGGCGGTCGCGGCGTGAGCCGCAGGGCCGACCTGCTGATCGCGGGCGGCGGCCCCGCGGGACTGGCCACCGCGCTCCACGCCGCGCGGGCGGGGTTCGACGTCGTCGTGGCGGAGCCGCGCGGCGCGCCCATCGACAAGGCGTGCGGTGAGGGGCTGATGCCCGGGGCGGTCCGGGAGCTGCGCGCCCTGGGCGTGGAGGTGCCGGGCCATCCGATCGCCGGCATCCGTTACCGGCAGGGGCCGCACCACGCCCAGGCCGAGTTCCGGCGGGGCCACGGCCTCGGCGTCCGGCGCACGCTCCTGCACGCCGCCCTGCACACCGCTGTCGTCGCCGCGGGAGTGTCCGTCCTGCCTGTGCGTGTACGGGAGGTGCGCCAGGACGCCACGGGCGTCTGGGAGAGCGCGACGGGCGTACGGGCCCGCTGGCTCGTCGCGGCGGACGGGCTGCACTCGCCCGTGCGGCGCTCCCTCGGCCTGGGCGCGGTGACCAGCCCGGTCCGTTCCCGCTACGGCCTGCGGCGGCACTATGCCGTCGAGCCGCCGTCCTCGTACGTCGAGGTCCACTGGGGCCCGTACGGCGAGGCGTATCTGACGCCGCTCGGCCCGCGGTTGCTGGGCGTCGCGCTGCTGACCTCGCGGCGGGCGCCGTTCGACGAGCAGATGGCCGCCTTCCCCGACCTCACGACGCTCGTTTCCTCCGGGGCGGCGGTCGGCTCGGTGCGCGGCGCGGGTCCCCTGCGACAGCGGGTGCGTGCGCGCGTACACGGCCGGGTCCTGCTCGTGGGCGACGCGGCCGGGTACGTCGACGCGCTGACCGGCGAGGGCGTCTCCCTGGCTCTCGCCGGCGCCCGGGTGCTGGTCGACCAGCTGCGTCGAGGCACACCCGGCTCCTACGAGACCGCCTGGCGACGGGCGACCTTCCGGCACCGCCTCCTGACCCACGGCCTGCTCGGGGCCCGTCGGCAGCCACGCCTCGCGGACCTGATCGTGCCCACCGCGGCCCGCTTGCCCCGCGTCTTCGCCCGGGCGGTCGACGCCCTCGCCTGAACGCACGCCGGTTCTGCTCGCCCGTCCCCCGTGACGACGAGGCGGGACCTTCTCAGCTCCGCGGAACGTCCTTGACGAACACGAGCCCGTCACTGCTCGCCAGGTGCGGCGGGTCAAGCGGGGCGTAGCCGAACCAGGGCGAGACGCGAGGCGCGGGAGGCGTGTCACCGAGGGCGGTGGCCAGGCGCGGGGCGTCGACGACACAGCGGTCCGCCGGCAGCGCGTACAGGAGTCCCTCGACGGTGTCCGGAGGCGGCGCGTCCACCCCCTGGTGCCGGATCGTGCCGAGGGCCGTGGCCACGAAGGCGTACTCCTCACCGAGCCGGGCGCTCACCAGCGCACCGGCGCCCCACCACTCCAGCGGCGTCCCACCCATCCGCATCGAGCTCTTCACCCGCTGGAGGTGCGCGTTGTGCGCGTGGACGAGTGCCGGCCCCCGAGCGGCGACGGCGAGGAGGTTGTCGGCCATCATCCGGTCCCGTACGCCCACCAGCCGGGTCAGGCGGGCCGGTGAGGTGTCGGCCATCCAGTGGTGGTAGCGCAGCAGGCCGAGGGCGGTGCGCGCGTACAGGCGGGCGCGTTCCCAGTCGTCCTGGCCTGTCGCCTCGACGAGGTGCGGCGTCTGCTCGGCGAGCAGTTCCGCGAGCTCGTCGGCGAGCAGGCGCAATCGGCCGGCCTCGGCCGACTGCCCCACGGACCGCGACGCGTCCCTCATCGCGCCGGGGTCGGTCCACCGGTCGTCGCTGCCGAGCAGGTGGTCGAGGGTGTCCGCGGCGCAGGGCAGCAGGCCGGCGTCCACCTGCGCGGCGAGGTAGCCGTGGAGTGCGGTCAGGGCCTCGCGGGGGCTCGCGGCGCCGGTGATCTCCAGCGGGCCGTCGAAGCCGGCGAACCGGAGCCGGTCGGACGGGGGCCGGCCCTCCTCGTCGGCGCGGCGGTTGGAGGCGCGCATCCAGCGCACGAGTTCACGGTTGGCCGCGGAGGCGCCCCAGCCGTGGCTGAATCCATGCTCCATGACCTCGTCGAGGGTGCCCGCGCCGGAGGTGACGTAGTCGTCCACGACCAGGCCCCGCAGGCAGCCGCTCTCGATCGCGATCGTCCGGTAGCCCTCCTGCTCGACGAGCTGTCGGAAGAGCTCGTTGCGCAGGTCCAGCAGAACGTCCTCACCGTGCGTCGGCTCGCCCAGGGCGAGCAGTCTGGGGCGGGTCGGGAGCAGTCTCATGACGGCCGCAGCGTCGACGGGCTGGACGGTGTCCTTGATGTCGGTAGCCATGGCCTCAACCGTATCGTTGAAGCTTCGATTGAAACTTTGGAGCGATACCCTCAGCGATATGGCGCAGAAGCTTCAAAGCCGGGAGCGGCTCAGGCCAGTCGACCTGGCGCGCGGGCACGGTCTGTCCACCCAGGCGGTGAGGAACTACGAGGAGGCGGGCATCCTTCCGGCCGCCGCCCGCACACCCCACGGCTACCGCACCTACACCTCGCTGCACGCGCGGGCTCTGCGCGCGTTTCTCGCCCTGGTGCCCGGCCACGGCCACCGGACGGCGACGTCGATCATGCGGGCCGTGAACCAGGGCGCGGTCGACGAGGCGCTGCGACTCGTCGACGAGAGCCACGCCCAACTCCTCGACGACCGGCGGACTCTGCGGGCCGTGGAGAGCGCCCTGCGCGACCTGGAGCCGACGGCGGTGACCGGGCCGGCCGCCCTGCCGGGGGCCGGCGGCACGTTCATCGGTCCGCTGGCGGGGAAGCTCGGAATCCGGCCCGCGACGCTCCGCGCGTGGGAACGCGCCGGTCTCGTGCGCCCGCGCCGCGACCCGCGGACCGGGTACCGCGTCTACGACGAGGCGGACGTACGGGACGCCCGCCTGGCCCACCAGCTCCGGCGGGGCGGCTACCTGCTGGAGCAGATCGCCCCGCTGATCACCCAGGTGCGGGCGGTCGGCGGGCTGGAGCCGCTGGAGGCCGCGCTGGGCGACTGGCACGGCCGGCTGTCCGCGCGCGGGCTGGCCCTGCTGACCGGGGCCGCGGAGCTGGAGGCGTACATCCGTCGGCGTGGCTGAGGCATATGACTTCGGTTCTTTCGTGCACGACTCTGTCGCCCGCTCGACAGCCGGTGGCAGGGTGTCGGTACGCGGTCCTCGCTGGACCCCCGAGGGGGATCGCGCCTGGCCCCGCCCGCGACTGCGAGCGGGCGGGGCCACGCCGACCCCTTCCCGGCTCCCCACGGGAAGGGTTCAGGCGCGCCATGGTCCCTGCCGGGAAGCGTTCCGGCTCGATCGAGCCGCCCGTGACCGACGCGGTCGGTCAGGAGGGTCCGTTCGTCCTGACTGTCAGACCCTGCTCGTAGCGTCGGAGACGAGGGCCGGGCTGTGCCGGCCCCTGGAGCGCGGGAGCGGTCATGGGTGAGATCAGCGTGGACCGGCAGTACCTCGACCGGCTGCTGGCCGACAGTGCGAGCGCGTACGACGCCCCGTACCAGCGGGCCTTCGCCGAGCTCGCCGCGACGCATCGCGGTCGCCCCCTCGGGGAGATCCTGCCTCTGCTGCGCGCGGCCGCCGATCGGGCGCCGCTCGGGTTCACGGCGGCGGACCTCCGCGAACAGGCGGAGGCGATCAGTACCGGACAGCCGTACGTCCTCCGCGTCCGCGTGGCCGATCGCTGACCGCGTGCCGCGGCCTCCCGGGTGCGGGTTCTTGGGAGGGAAAAGACAAAGGCAAGGAGGTCACGCGCTCCTTGCCACTCTCAACATATAGCGCACCGGGGGGCTTGCGGCAAGGCCCCGGGGGCGCCGCAGAATGGGCGGCCAAAGCCGCGGACCTGCGGAAATGGCGTGCCGCCCGAGGCTGGAGCGGCATGACGCGGTCGGCCGGCATCCCTCTTTCGCGAAGGGCGTTCTGATGATTGACGTGATCGTGGTCGGCGGCGGACCGACCGGCCTGATGCTGGCCTGCGAGTTGCGTCTGCACGGCGTGCACGTGGTCGTACTGGAGAAGTTGACCGCCCCGACGGAGCAGTCCCGCGGGCGCGGGCTGCACGCGCGCAGTGTCGAGATGATGGACCAGCGCGGCCTGCTGGACCGATTCCTGGCGGTCAGCGAGAAGTTCCGGATCGGCGGATTCTTCGGCGGCATCCACAAGCCGTGGCCGGACGGTCTGGACACGGCTCACCCGTACGGCCTGTCCACGCTGCAACCGGTCACCGAACGGCTTCTCACCGAGCGCGCTCTCGAGCTGGGCGCCGACATCCGGCGCGGCTGCGAGGTGGTCGGGCTGAGCCAGGAGGAGGACGGGGTGACCGTCGAGCTGGCGCACGGGGGCTCCCCCGCCCATGAGGGTGTGGCCGGCGGGGGAGGCACGCGTCTGCGCTCGCGCTACCTCGTCGGCTGCGACGGCGGCCGCAGTGCGGTGCGCAAGCAGCTCGGTGTCGCCTTCCCCGGCGAGCCCGCCACGGTCGAGACGCTGCTGGGCGACATGGAGATGACCGAGGATCCGGCGACCGTTGCCGCCGTGGTCGCGGAGGTCCGCAAGACCCAACTGCGTTTCGGCGTCATCCCCAACGACGACGGGACGTACCGCGTCGTCGTGCCCGCCGAGGACGTGGTCGAGGACCGTGACACCCCGCCGGACCTGGAGGAGTTCAAGCAGCGGCTGCGGGCCTTCGCGGGCACCGACTTCGGTGTGCACGCGCCGCGTTGGCTCTCCCGGTTCGGCGATGCCACCCGGCAGGCCGAGCGTTACCGGGTCGGTCGGGTGCTACTGGCAGGCGACGCGGCGCACATCCACCCGCCGACCGGCGGGCAGGGGCTCAACCTAGGCATCCAGGACGCCTTCAACCTCGGATGGAAGCTGGCCGCCGAGGTCGGCGGCTGGGCGCCGGAAGGACTGCTGGAGACGTACCACGCCGAACGGCACCCGGTGGGCTCCCGCGTGCTCGACAACACCCGCGCGCAGATGACGCTGCTGGGAACCGATCCGGGCGCGACCGCGCTGCGGGAGCTGCTGTCGAAGCTGATGGACTTCGACGAGGTGAACCAGTACGTGACCGGGATGATCACCGGGGTCGACGTCCGTTACGACCTCGGCGAGGGTCACGAGCTGCTGGGGCGGCGGCTGCGGGACGTGCGGCTGAAGCGAGGGCGACTCTACGAGCTGATGCGCGGCGGCCGCGGTCTGCTGCTCGACCTGACCGGCGGGCTCTCGGTGGAGGGCTGGGCGGACCGGGTGGACCACGTCGTCGACGTCAGTGAGGAACTGGACGTGCCCGCGGTGCTGCTGCGGCCGGACGGACATGTGGTGTGGGTCGGTGACGACCAGCGGGACCTGCTGGGCGTGCTCCCCAAGTGGTTCGGTGCGGCGGGGAGTTGAGCGCGCGGCCCCGCGGCGGGGCGGGTGAGCGCCGGATAGCCGGGAGTCCGGCAGGCGTTCGCGAACCGGCCGGGCAGTGCGGCGCGCGGATCGCGTGCGGGATCCGGCCCACGGTGGCTCGCGGCCGGCCGGCGTAAATCGCGTGCCGTGCAGGTCAGTGGACGTGCAGACTCGCTCCATGACAGACATGGGGGCGTTCCCGCACGCGGTCGGCCGCTGGGCGGCCGGCGGTCCCGGCGACCCGGCGAGTGATCTGGCGGGGCGACTGGGGCTGCGGACGGTGGTGCTCCTGGAGGGGCTGAGTGACCTCGCGGCGGTGGAGGCGCTGGCCGAGCGGACCGGTCGCGACCTGGCCGCCGAGGGGGTCGGTGTCGTGCCGATGGGCGGGGCGATGAACATCGCCCGCTACGCCGGTCTCCTCGGGCCGCCCGGTCTCGGCCTGCGCCTGACGGGGCTCTGTGACGAGCGGGAGCGGCCCTTCTACGACCGCGGTCTGGAGCGGGCCGGGGCGCCGCGACGGGACTTCTTCGTCTGCGTGGCGGACCTGGAGGACGAACTCATCCGCGCGCTGGGCACGGCGAGGATCGAGGAGATCATCCGGGCCGAGGGCGACCTGCGTGCCTGGCAGACCTTCCTGCACCAGCCCGCCCAGCACGGACGGCCCCGGCCTCAGCAGATGCGGCGCTTCCTCGGCACGAAGAAGGGCCGGAAGATCCGGTACGGCCGCCTCCTGGTGGAGGCCCTCGAACCCGGCCGGGTGCCGGCCCCGCTCGACGGTCTCCTCGGCAGTGTGTGACCGGCGCGGGAGTGGTCCCCTCTCCTGCCTCGCACCGGTGGATCGGTAATGTCTCGACCGTCCGGCGACGCGGGCCCGCGAAAGGTGCGGCGGCGCACAGGGCTTCACCGTCCGGTGGGGAAGCGGACGGGAACAACCAGGGGGCGGTCGCGCACATGAGTACGTCGTTCGAGACGGGGCATGCCCCGTACGAGCCGGGTCGGGGCCCGGGCGCGGTCGTCGGCGAGCGACGCCGGCTGATCAACCTCACGTACCGCCTCCTCGGTTCGCTGGCCGAGGCCGAGGACGCCGTGCAGGAGACGTACGCCCGCTGGTACGCGCTGCCGCCGCGCCGGCAGGAGGCCATCGAGTCGCCGGGGGCATGGCTGACGACGGTGGCCGGCCGTATCTGCCTGGACGTGCTCGGTTCGGCGCGGGTGCGGCGCGAGCGCTACGTCGGCGCCTGGCTGCCCGAGCCGGTGCCCGACCGTACGGAGTGGATCGGCGGGCGGGCGAACGGGGGGAGTCCCGAGCCGGCCGACCCCGCCGACCTGGTCGCCCTGGACGAGTCGGTGAACATGGCCTTCCTGGTCGTGCTGGAGTCGATGACGCCGGCGGAGCGGGTGGCGTTCATCCTGCACGACGTCTTCCGGTACCCCTTCGCGGAGATCGCCGAGATCGTCGGGCGGACGCCCGCGGCCTGCCGCCAGCTGGCGTCCTCGGCTCGTCGGCGTGTCGGCGGCGCGCGGACTTCGGCGGCCCCGGTGCCCGGACACGCCTCGGTGGTACGGCAGTTCAGGGAGGCGTGGGAGGCCAAGGACATCGAGGCCCTCGTCGACCTCCTCGACCCGGACGCCACCATGATCGCCGATGGCGGCGGCCTGGTCGGCACCGTCCTGCACCCGGTCGAGGGCAGTGCGCGCATCGCCGACTACCTGGTCCACATCGCCGGCAAGGCCCCCGGGCTGACGCTCCTGGAGCGAACGGTCAACGGCCGGCCGGGGCTGGTCGCGCAGCACACCGGCGTCACCGTGACCGTGGCGGCGTTCAGCCTCGTCGACGGCCGCATCAGTCGCATCTGGGCGGTCCGAAATCCGGAGAAGCTTCGTCCGTGGATCGAGGAGGGCCGGAGCGCGTAGGCGGACTCCGGCGAGGCCGGGTCACCGGCGGGGCATCCACGGAACAGGGGTGACGCTCAGACCAGGGGAACCAGCGCCCGGACCCGCTTGCCGTGGGGCGCCGTCTCGATCTCGAGGCCGGTACAGATCGCGAGCACGATCTCCATCCCGTGCTGGCCCAGCCTGTCCGGGTCGCGCGGCCGGGCGACCGGGGTGACGGGGTGGGTGTCGTGGACGCAGATCTCCAACGCGTCCGGCTGCAGCGCGAGTTCGATGCGGCAGGGACCGGGAGCGTACTTCACGACGTTGGTGACCAGTTCGCTGACGACCAGGCGGGCGGCGTCGACCACGCCGGGCGGGCAGGGCATGCCAGGGGTGTGGGAGCGCTCCAGGAACGCGGTCGTGAAGTCCCGGGCCGCCGCGATGGCACCGTCCGCACCCCAGAACTCCACCGCGGCACGCAGGGCTTCGCCCGCGACATCGCCCGCGTGGGAGCGGGTCGTGCTCGTCTCGGTCACCTCGTGCCCCCGTTCGCCGTCCTCTGTCGCCATCTCGCCAGCGGAACGGCCTCACCAGAAGGGGGTTGGTGAGGCCGTTCCGTTCTCGTGGGGGGTCACCCCTCCACGGGGTCCAGCATGCCCTTGCGCAGGCGTTCCAGGTTGCGCGAGAGCAGACGCGACACCTGCATCTGGGAGACACCGAGCTTCTTGCCGATCTCCGACTGCGTCAGCTCCTCGACGAACCGCAGGTGCAGCAGCAGCCGGTCGCGCTCGCCGAGCTCCTCCAGCAGGGGCGCGAGGGTGTGGAAGTCCTCGAAGAGCTCGAGCGCCGGGTCCTCCACTCCGATGAAGTCGGAGAGCGCGGCGTCACCGTCTTCGCCCTCTCCGCCGACGGCGGCGTCCAGCGACGTGGAGTTGTACCCGTTGGAGGCGACACGCGCCTCGATCACCTCGTCCTCGGAGAGGTTCATCAGGGTCGCGAGTTCCGCCACGCTCGGCGCCCGCCCGAGACGGGAGCTCAGCTCCTCCGTCGCCTTGGCGAGCTCCACGCGGGCCTCCTGCAGCCGGCGCGGTACGTGGACCGCCCAGGAGGTGTCGCGGAAGAACCGCTTGATCTCCCCCACGATGTACGGGACGGCGAAGCTGGTGAACTCCACCTCACGGGAGATGTCGAACCGGTCGATGGCCTTGATCAGACCGATGATGCCGACCTGGACGATGTCCTCCATCTCGTCGCCGCGGGCCCGGAAACGGCCGGCCGCGTAGCGCACGAGAGACATGTTCATCTCGATCAGCGTGTTGCGCGCGTACTGGTACTCGGGGGTTCCTTCCTCCAGTACCGCCATCTTGTCGAAGAAGAGCTTCGAGAGCTCGCGTGCGTCCTTCGGCGCGACCTTGCGGGGAGCCTCGAGCACGGGCAGGCCCCCCACCGTCGTTCCGGCCCCGGTCCTCGTCTCCGTCGACACCGTAGTCAGCACTCTGATGACTCCTTCGTCCGTCGGCAAGCTGTCTCGTGAGAGGCTCGCCTACCCCGTCCCTGCGACAGCATGCCTCTTCATTTCAAACGTTTCCGCGGCGAGCCGCTCCCCCTGCCCGGCGGGTTCCCGGACCCCGGTCCTGGCGGGTCAGACGAGGGAAAGGCGGGCCCTGACCCGCTTTCCCCGTGGATGCGGTTCTACACTCACGCTCTCGCAGATGGCGACGACGATCTCGACTCCGTGCTGGCCGACGCGGGCGGGGTCGTGACCACGGGGCACGGGTGACGCCTCCACATGGTCGAACACCGAGATCTCCAGCGCGCCCTCGAACAGTTCGAGCAGCAGTCGGCAGGGCCCGGGCGCGTGGCGCACCACATTGGTCACCAGCTCGCTGACCACCAGACGCGCGAGGTCGACCCGCTCCTGGGTCACCCGCGCGCGTCCCACGGCCGGTGCGGCGCCGAGGAAGTCCGCGGTGAAGTCACGAGCGGACGCGACCATGCCGTCGTCGGCGTCTCCTCCGCCGTAGTCCACACTCGCGCACAGCGCGGGTTCTCGTGTCGCACGTTGCGTCGTGATCGCGTCCGCCATCGATCTGCCTCCCTCACCCGGCTCGCGCCGTGCTGGGCGCCCCGTCCTGCGCATTTTCCCTTCCTTGCCCGTTCCATACCGTCCGCACCCGAGATGGCGGGCACGACCGGATTCCTGCTGGTGAGAGCGGCGGGTTCGTTCTACCGATCGTGGTCGGCGGCTGTACGGGACGCGGCGGGGCCGCGTCCGCGCCAGTCGAGGCAGAGGACGAGCGCGTCGTCGTCCAGCGGCTTGTTCCCGTGGTACTCGGCGAGTTCGCGCAGGACCGCGCCCGGCACCTGCGTGGGGGGCAGCAGCCTGGTCGCGGTGAGCGCACGGGACAGCGCTCGGTCCCCGTAATTCTCTCCTTCGGGTGAGGCGGCGTCGTACACGCCGTCGCTCCCGAACAACAGCCGGTCACCGGGGCGCACCGTGAAGCGCTGGGGGATGTACACGGAATCCTCGAACATCCCGAGGGGGAGCTGCGCCTCGAACGGGACTGGCTCGACGGAACGGTCCCGCAGCCGCCACATGCGCGGGGAGCCGGCGTCCACCGCTTCGACCGCGCCGGTGTCGAGATCGAAACGCAACAGGAGCACGGAGACGTACGCATTGCCGTGGTACTGCGCGTACACCGCCTGGTCGGCCAGCGCCGCCTGGTCCGCGAGGTCGAGGCCGGCGCGGCGCGCGTTGCGCAGGGCGTTCACCGCGAGGTTGGTGAGCAGGGCCGCCTCGATGCCCTCCCCCATGCCGTTGGTGATCGTCAGGGTCAGATGGTCGGCCGAGGCCGACCAGTCGTAGTTGTCACCGAAGATCGCGTAGGCGGGTTCCAGGTGGGCGCCGAGGGCGAACTCGGGACGGGCGCAGGAGCGACCCGGAAGGAGCTGCCACTGCATCTCCGCCGCCAGCGTCAGCCGAGCCGCACGGCGGGCCAGGACGTACAGGTCCGTGTCCCGCTCGGCCACGAGGATCTCGTGGCCGAGCGCCTCGCAGACGTGCTGGAGGTCCGGCAGCAGGGGTGCGGGGTCACGATCCGCCGGCATGGCCACGGTGAGGACACCCATCCGGTCCCCTCTGATGGTGACCGGCAGGTGCGCGCAGACGGAATCGGCGTCTCGGGTGACGTACGGCTCCTGAGCACCGAAGGCACGGCCCTGTGGACTGTCGTGGATCAGTACCGGCGTGGTCGTGAGAGGCAGGCGTTCGACGAGCTGGAGCGATCGCAGTCCGTAGTCGGCCAGCCGGAGCTCCACCCGCCGGGCGCCGTAGTGCTCCCGCAGAGCCTCCTCCACCACGGTCATCAGCATGTGGGGAGCGGCCCGGCGCAGCGCCTGCTCGACCATGGTGATCTCGTCCACGTGTCCCCGCTTCTCTTCTGACCGGTGCGGTCCCACCCACCGCGGAACCGCACCTTCTGTCGTCTAACCCGTGTGGCCCGCCGCCACGAGCGCCTCCGCCACATCGGCGTGCAGGGGCGTCGTCATCGTCAGACCGGTGATCTCCAGAATGCGTCGCACGGCCGGGGTCGGCGCGACGAGGTGGAGGTCTCCCCCGGCCTGTCGCGCGTCCCGCGCCGCCCTGATCAGGATGTTCAGGCCGGACGAGTCCATGAAGCCCAGCGAAGAGAGATCGAGAACGAGGTGACGACGGCCGTACCGGAACTGGTCGGCCAGATGGTGATGGAGCAGAGCGGCGGTCTCTATGTCGAGTTCGCCGCTGACGGACACCACCGCCGTGTCGGCGGCGCGGACCTCCACGTCGACGTCCAGGTTCACTTCTCTACGCGGCATACTCCCTGCTTTCTCCGTGTGCGTGGGTGGCGGGACATTCGGTCGGGCATGCGGTCAGGTCACCCGGACGGCGAGCAGGCATGTGTTGTCGGCGGTGTCTGCTTTGCTGAGCCACAGCTTCGGGTCCGGGCGCCGTTCGAGGCTCTCGGCCGGCGCCGGGGCCCGTGGCCGTGGCCGGCAGGGTGACGCGGTCGTGCGTGGAGGTGACCCGTCGTTCGACGAGACCTCCGGCGTACATCAGCACCGCGTCGTCCGCCTCCGGCCTGATCTCCGCTCCTCGGGCAGACGGGTGCCGAAGTCTCCGTCCCGCACGGCCGTGCGGCCGGCCAGGAGCTGTCGCAGTTCAGGCTCTCCCACCGCGGCCGGCCCGGGCCGCCGCGCCGCCGCGGAGCCCTCGATCGTCGTCTCGGACATGACCATCCCCCTTCGCTCGCCAGGCACCCGCCGAGGGGCTGAGCGCAGCCACGGCCCCTGGTCGGGCCGCCGCCCCTCCCGTACGACTCCGGGCCTCGTCCGTTGCCGTACGGCAATAAAGACGACACTACTCCCCCGTGATCGACACGAGGAGAACGGGAGGGAACGAAGCGGCCGGAACGAATCGATCCGGAGGGCCTCCGGGCCTGACCCGGACTCCGGGAGCGGTGCACATGGTCCCGCCTCTCCGGTCCGCATACAACCCGGAAGGGGGGGGTACGCGGCGCATCGAGCCGGGCGGTCGGCGCCCTGACGTCGAGGGGAGACCCACTGTGTTGATGGCCCATCCCGCGGTCCTGAGCAACCTCATCGAGCAGTACGAGACGCTGAGGGTGCTGCACGCGGAGAACGGAAGCGCGGAGGTACGGCGGCGCATGGAGGACATCGCGTACACGCTGTGCATCTCCACCGGCACGCGGGACGTGGACGCGGCATTGATCGCCGCCCGCCATCGCCTGCCCGGCGCGCGCCCCGAGGACGACTCGGTCCTGATGGCCTGAATCGGCACCTTGAACCCGGCACGGCCCCCTCCAGGGGCGTGCCGGGTTCCGTCGTTCCCGGGCCGGGTGACCCGCGCCTACCGCAATCCTCCTCGAAGGAGCAAATTCTGACGTGCCGTCCGAAGTGTCCCGGCGGCCACGACGGGCAGGCGAGAGAGGAACACACACTCGACCATCGGGAGAAATGGGGAACCATGATGCGGCCCCCGGGCAAAGCATGGTCCCGCACATCCACACACCCGCGTCCTCATGGACGCCGCGCGGGGGACGGCCGCGGGGTGCGCACGTGCACCCAGGCCCGCGAGTTCACCCGACGAAGGCTCGCCGGCACCCGCTCCACGGACGAGTCACGGATCGATGATCTCGTGCTCGTCGTCTCGGAGCTGGTGACCAACGCCCAGCGGCATGCCGGCGGCGTCACCGACTTCCGGCTCCACGTCGAGGGCGACAGCGCGACGGTGTCCGTCACCGATGCCAGCAGCGACGTGCCGTCGTACCGGCGCGACGACGAACTGACCGCCGGAGGCTTCGGCTGGGCCATCGTGCTGCGGCTGTGCCGTGAGGTGGCCGTCTCGGTCGGCCCGGACGGCAAGACGATCCGCGCCGTCGTGCCCCTCGAACGATGAACCGCGTCACACGCCGCGGTCCACGCGAACGGAGGTGTGGGCGCCACCCCTCGATCAGGGGTGGCGCCCACACCTCCGCACGCGTCGCTCCGGCGACCGGCGAGGTCTACCAGCGATACCAGCGGCCTGTGCCGCCCTTCGGCCGGGCCACGAAGCCCAGCAGCCAGACGACGAGCACGATCACGGCGATCCACCAGAGCGCCTTCACCGCGAAACCGGCGCCGAAGAGAATCAGCGCGAGAAGCAGAACCAACAGAAGGGGAACCATTCTTATCAACCTCCGAAGCGCCGTGTACCCCGCCCCCACTCCTCCATTCGCACACGTGGACGCTTTCCTGGTTCCCTGTTCCCTCCTCAGAAAGGGGTTTGGGAAAGCGATTCAGGGTCAGGCGTTCTGTCGTCAGGCATGATCTATCGCGCAAGGAGTGATCAGCTGTGTCCGGTGAGCAGAAGATGAAGGCCAAGGGCGAGCAGGCCAAGGGCAAGCTCAAGGAAGCAGCGGGGCGCGCCACGGGCGACGAGGCCATGGAGGCCGAGGGCAAGGCCGAACAGGTCAGGGGTGACGCGCGGGCCGCCAAGGAGAAGACCAAGGACACCTTCAAGCACTGACGTCCCGTACAGAAAAGGGGCGGCTCCGGGATTTTTCCGGAGCCGCCCCTTTTCCTGGATCGAAACCCTCCGTCTCGATCTCTCCGGAGCGTCAGTTCTTCTCGTTCTCGAACGTGCGCAGCAGATCGGCGGCGACGCTCACGGCAATGGTCGCGGGTTCCTTGCCGGTGATGTCGGCCAGCCCGATCGGAGTTCTGATCCGATCGACGGCGCCCTCGTCGTGTCCGCCCTCGGTGACGAGGCGTTTGCGGAAGCGCGTCCACTTGGCCGCCGAACCGATCAGCCCGACGGAGCCGAGACGGGGCGTGCGCAGGGCGGCGTCGCACAGGGCGGCGTCCTCGGCGTGATCATGGGTCATGATCAGGACGTGGGCGCCGGGCGGCAACTCCTCCAGCACCTCCTCCGGCAACAGTGGCGTGTGATGGACACGCACCTGCGCCACGGCGTCCGCCAGCACGTCGAGCCGCTCCTCGGCGAGGACGTCGGAACGGGAGTCGACCAGATGGAGGTCGAGGTCCTGACGGGCCAGGATGCGCGCCAGTTCCAGCCCGACGTGCCCGACGCCGAAGATCGCCACCGCGCGTACGACCGGCAGCGGTTCGAGCAGGACCGAGACCGTGCCGCCGCAGCACTGCACGCCGTGCCGGTTGGTCACCTTGTCGTTCAGGGCGAAATCGATCAGCTCCGGCTCGGGTGCGGACGCGTCGATCATCTCCCGGGCCCGGTCGATCGCGACGGCCTCCACGTTGCCACCGCCGATCGAGCCCCACGTCCGGGTCCGGCCCACGACGAGTTTCGCGCCGGCGTCGCGCGGGGCATGGCCCCGCACGGTCGCGACGGTCACCAGCACGCCGGGCTCCCGGCGTGCTCGCAGCCGCGCGACCGCACCGATCCACGTCATGTCAGGCACTGCTCAAGGCTTGGGCGTCGGGGCGGGTCGCGCCGCTCGTGCTTTTTGCGCCGTTCATGCGGTTAGTCATGTTCATTCCGTTCGTGCTGTCGACGAGGGCGCCGTCGGGGGAGGCATCGCCCCGCCGGGCCGCCTCGATCGCCCAGTACACCGCCTCCGGCGTCGCGGGCGAGGCCAACTCGACGCTGATCCCGCCCGGTCCGAACGCTGCGGCGGCCTGCCGCAGCGCTTCCCGCACCGAGAACGCCAGCATGAGCGGAGGCTCGCCCACGGCCTTGGAGCCGTATACCGCGCCCTCCTCGGTGGCGTGCTCCAGGAGCGTGACGTGGAACTCCTCGGGCATCTCCGAGAAGCTGGGCAGCTTGTAGGTGCTCGCGGCCTGGGTCAGCAGCCGGCCGCGGTGCGGCCCGTCACCGGCGTCCCACCGCATGTCCTCCAGGGTCAGCCACCCCGCGCCCTGCACGAAGCCGCCCTCGACCTGGCCGATGTCGATCATCGGGGACAGGCTGTCGCCGACGTCGTGCACGATGTCCACCCGCCGGATGCGGTAGGCGCCGGTGAAGCCGTCCACCTCCACCTCGGCCGCCGCGGCTCCGTGGGCGAAGTACTTGAACGGCGAGCCCCTGAACGTCTTCGCGTCCCAGTGCAGACCCTCGGTCCGGTAGAAACCGGCCGCCGACAGCTGAACCCGCTGCAGGTAAGCCGTGCGTACCAGGTCGTCCCAGGCCAGCTCCTTGTCGCTGCCCAGCGAGCGGGCGACGCCCTCGACGATGCGTACGTCGGAGGCGTTCGAACCGAGCTGGCTGGCGGCCACGTGCAGGAGCCGCTCGCGCAACTGCTCGCAGGCGTTCTTCACCGCCGCGCCGTTGAGGTCGGCCCCGGCACTCGCGGCGGTGGCGGAGGTGTTGGGCACCTTGTCGGTACGGGTCGGGGCCAGCCGCACCTTGTGCAGCGGGATGCCCAACGTGGTCGCGGCCACCTGCAGCATCTTGGTGTGCAGCCCCTGACCCATCTCGGTGCCGCCGTGGTTGATCAGGACCGAGCCGTCCTTGTAGATCAGCACCAGCGCGCCGCCCTGGTTGAAGGCGGTGAGGTTGAACGAGATGCCGAACTTGAGGCCGGTGAGCGCGAGAGCACGCTTGGTGTGCGGGTGCGCCGCGTTGAAGGCGGCGATCTCGCGCCGGCGATCGGCGATCCCGGCCTTCTCCTTGACCTGCTCCCAGACGGCGGAGATCCGTTCGGGCTGGAGGACCGGCTGTCCGTACGGAGTCGACTGGCCGTGCCGGTAGAAGTTGCGCTCCCGCAGCTCCATCGGATCGAGGCCGAGCAGGGGCGCGCACCGGCCCATGATGTCCTCGATCACCAGCATCCCCTGCGGTCCGCCGAAGCCGCGGAAGGCGGTGTTGGAGACCTTGTTGGTCCTGGCGACGCGCCCGGCGATGCGGGCGTTGGGGATCCAGTAGGTGTTGTCGATGTGGCACAACGCGCGGGCCACCACGGGCTCGGACAGGTCCAGGCTCCAGCCGCCGTCGGCGGTGAGGGTGGCGTCCAGGGCCTGGATGCGGCCGTCGGCGTCGAAGCCGATCTTCCACTGGGCGTGGAACCCGTGCCGCTTGCCGGACATGGTCAGGTCCTGGGTCCGGTTGAGCCGCACCCGTACCGGCCGACCGGTCAGCTTGGCGCCGAGCGCGGCGACGGCCGCGAACCCGTGCGGCTGCATCTCCTTGCCGCCGAAGCCGCCGCCCATCCGCAGGCACTGCACGGTCACCTCGTGGCTGTGCAGTCCGAGGACGTGGGCGACGATCTCCTGGGTCTCGGACGGATGCTGGGTGCTGCTCTGGACGAACACCTGCTCGGCTTCGTCGATATGGGCCAGCGCCGCGTGCGTCTCGAGGTAGAAGTGCTCCTGGTCGGAGAACTGGAACTCGCCGGTGAAGACGTGCGCGGAGTCGGCGAACCCGGCGTCGATGTCACCGGTCAGCATCACGGGCCGGGCGCCGTGGAAGCTGTCGGCCTCGATCGCCTCCCGCAGCGTGATGAGGGAGGGCCGTTCGTCGAGTTCCACCTCGACGGCCGCCGCACCGAGGCGGGCCGCCTCCAGGGTCTCGCCGAGGACCCAGGCGACCGCGTGGCCGTAGAACATGACCTCGTCGGGGAACAGCGGTTCGTCGTGCTTCATCCCGGCGTCGTTGACGCCGGGCACGTCGGCACCGGTCAGCACGCGGACCACGCCGGGCACGGCGAGCGCGGGCTCGGTGCGCAGCGCGGTGATCCTGCCGTGGGCCTTCATGACCTGGACCGGGTAGGCGTGCAGCACGTCCTTGGTGCGATGGACCAGGTCGTCGGTGTAGAGCGCGGTGCCGGTGACGTGGAGGGTGGCGCTCTCGTGCGGCAACGAGAGGCCGACAACGGGCTTTTCGGGGCGTTCGGACAGATGACTCATGACGACACCGCCTCGGTGGTTCGCGCGTACAGCTTCAGCAGGCTCTGGCCGAGCATCGCGGAGCGATACGCGGCGCTGGCGCGGTGATCGTTCATCGGCGTGCCCTCGGCCCGCAGGATCAGGGCCGCCGCCTCGGCGGTCCGGGCCGTCCACGGCTTGCCCTCCAGGGCCGCCTCGGTGGCGAGGGCACGGATCGGGGTGGCGGCCACGCCGCCCAGGCCGATGCGTGCCGTGCGGACGATCCCGTCCTCGACGTCGAGCGCGAAGGCGACCGCGACGCTGGAGATGTCGTCGAAGCGCCGCTTGGCGATCTTGTGGAAGGCGGTGACCGGCGACAGCGGCAGCGGGACGCGCACCGCGCGGATCAGCTCACCGGGACGGCGCACGCTCTGCCGGTAGCCGGTGAAGTAGTCCGCCAGCGGGACCTCGCGTTCCCCGTCGGCATCGGCGAGAAGCACCGACGCCTCAAGGGCGAGCAGGACGGGTGGGCTGTCACCGATGGGGGATCCGGTACCCAGGTTTCCGCCGAGGGTCGCGCTGTTGCGGATGAGCCGGGAGGCGAACTGCGGGAAGAGTTCGGCGAGGAGCGGGACGGCGCCGTCGAGGCGGCGTTCGATCTCGGTGAGCGTCAGCGCCGCCCCGATCTCGACGGAGTCGGGTGCGAGGCGCAGTTCCCGCAGTTCGGGCAGGCGGTCGACGGCGACCACGCAGTCCGCCCGCCGGGCGCGGATGTTCACCTCGACGCCCCAGTCGGTGGAGCCGGCGACCACCACGGCGTCGGGCCGCTCGCGCAGCAGCCGCAGCGTCTCGGCGAGCGTGCTCTTCCGCAGGAACGCGCTGCCGCCCTGGGTGTAGGCGGTGGCGACCGGCGCGGGCGGGGACTGTTCGCGTCGCTGTGCCAGCGGATCCTCGTCGGCGGGTGCCCCGACGGCGAACGCGGCGTCGCGGATGGGGCGGTAGCCGGTGCAGCGGCACAGGTTCCCGCTCAGCGCGTGCAGATCGAAGCCGTTCGGCCCGTGCTCGGCATCCGTGGCGCCGGTGTCGGTTTCGGTTTCGGTATCGGTTTCGGTTTCGGTTTCGGCCGAACAGGGCTCCGTGCCGGAGCTGTTGACGGAAGCGGCGTGCGCGCAGCGATCGGGCCGGTAGTACTCCGCGGCCATGCTGCAGACGAAGCCCGGTGTGCAGTAACCGCATTGGGAGCCGCCGCGGACGGCCATCTCCTCCTGCACCGGGTGCAGGGCGGGCGGCGTGCCGGGTTCGCCGGCGGTGGCGAGTCCTTCGGAGGTGATGACCTCCTGACCGTCGAGCGCCGCGACCGGGACCAGGCAGGCGTTGACCGCGACCCAGTCGGTGGGCTTGTTCACCCCAGGACGGGCCACCAGGACCGAACAGGCGCCGCACTCACCCTCGGCGCAGCCCTCCTTGGTGCCGGTGAGGCCGCGCTCGCGCAGGAAATCCAGCGCTGTGGTGTGGGGCGCAGCCGGTGCGATCGGTGTTTCTTTCCCGTTGACCGTGATCCGCGCCGCTACCACGTCGGACCTTCGCTTCCGTGCGGGATAGGTCGGTTCATCATGTTCGCCAATTTCAGGCAGCTTTCTGTGATCAGGGGCGCCACAGCGCAGGGTGGGGCGCGAAGCGGCACGCGAGAGCGACGTGCCGCGAGAGGGTGGAGGAAAAGCGGGAATGTGCCACGGAGGGGCACATCAGAACGGCGTGATCAGCAGCCGTGCGCGATACGACCGGGAACCCAGACCGTGCTGTGGGCGAGGCGACTCAGGTCGGAGCTGGTGTTCATCCGCCGGTCGCCTCCTCACGGTCTTCATGGGTCGATGGTGACATCGCAAATTAGTGGCTGCCGCCACAGAGGTCAAGGGGGCGGCTCCGGCCTCCGGATCACCGAGCGGGCGCGAGTCGAGCCACCCCCGCTCCGCCCGCTCCGCCCTGGGGGCGGCCTGTCCCGCGCAAACAATCGCTCACGTGTTCGCTTTCACTGGGTACGCTGGTTCCATGCACGCACATCTCCAGGCCTCGCTCTTCGACCAGGGCGACGACATGCGGCTCGGGCCCCTGCACGACGTACGCAGGCGTGAGCTGGACAGCGGCGCCTGGGTCGACCTGCTCCCGGGCTGGCTGACCGGGGCCGACGCACTGTTCGAGGAACTGGCCGCCGGGGTGCCCTGGAGGGCCGAGCGTCGCCAGATGTACGAGCGGGAGGTCGACGTACCGCGCCTGCTCGCCCACTACCGGGAGGGCGATCCCCTGCCGCATCCGGTACTGGAGGAGGCCCGGTCCGCCCTGAGCGCGTACTACGCGCCGGAGCTGGGCGAGCCCTTCGTCACGGCCGGCCTCTGCCTGTACCGCGACGGCCGTGACAGCGTGGCGTGGCACGGCGACCGCACGGGGCGCTCCGCGACGCGGGACACCATGGTCGCCATCCTCTCCGTGGGCGACCCCCGCGACCTGGCGCTGCGCCCGCGCGGCGGTGGGGCGGCGGCCCTGCGCCTGGCGCTGGGCCACGGCGACCTGGTGGTGATGGGCGGCTCGTGTCAACGCACGTGGGAGCACGCGATCCCCAAGTCCACCCGCGCGGTCGGCCCGCGGATCAGCATCCAGTTCCGCCCCCGGGGCGTCTCCTGACGTCGCCCCGCCGACGCTGAGCGCCCGCCCGATGCGCCGTTTCCGCCGGGAGCCGACCGGCGAGGGCACCGAGTGGTCGCCTCCTGGGGAAGGAGGGAGGCTGGTGGTACGGGCGATCCGGGTGTGAACGGTGTGCCGCACGGAACGCCGGCCTGGTACCGGGAAAGAGGCAGCGATCATGCGCATGTTGCTGAAGGTCCAGATGGACACCCAGATCTCCAACGAGGCCATCAAGCAGGGCACGCTGCAGAAGACGATGGAGAGCGCCCTGGAGGCGATCCAGCCGGAGGCCGCGTACTTCACCACCGAGGACGGCTGCCGGACGGCGTACCTCTTCTTCGACCTGGCCGACCCGTCCCAGATGCCCAAGACGGCGGAGCCCTTCTTCCTCCACCTGGGCGCGAAGATCACCTACACACCGGTGATGAACCGCGAGGACCTGGGAAAGGGCCTGGCAGCCCTGTCCTCCCAGGGCTGACGTCCACCGGGCCTTCCCGCGGCCCCTCCAGCGGCCCTTCCACCGCGCCGGACCGGACGGCACCGGAGGACACCGGACGCGCTCCCGGTCACGAGTTCGTCGCGCTACCGGCTGCCGCGCAGGTTCGACTCCAGGAGCGCCGTGGACTCGCGCACGCCCACGGAGGCCGGGCCCGCCGGCTCCGCGAGCCGGCCGTCCGCCGCCTTCAGGCCGGCGAGTGCCCTGTCGATCGCCTCATGGGCGGCGAAGAGGCAGGGGGTGCTGTAGATGGCCACGGCGACGCCCAGCTCGGCCAGTTCGGAGAGCGACAGCCTCGGCGACTTCCCGCCGCCGATCTGATTGAACAACAGCGGCACGTCGCCGACCGCGTCACGGACCCGGCGGATCGCGTCGACGCTGCGCACTCCGTCCACCAGGACGACATCGGCACCGCTCTTGGCCAGAGCCTCCGCCCTGCGCAGGATCTCGGCCTCCTCCACGGCGTCCGTGCGGGCGACCACGACCATGTCGCCACGGTCGTCGAGCACCCTGCGCAGCTTGTCGAGGTACGTCTCCAGGGGCAGGATCCGCTTGCCGTCGGCGTGCCCGCACCTGCGCGGCCGCTGCTGGTCCTCGAGGATCACCCCGGACGCCCCGGCCCGGTCCAGCCGGCGCACGACATGGCACGCCACCTCGGGATCGGCGTACCCGTCGTCGATGTCGACCAACAGATGGTGGCGGGGGAAGGCGTGCCGCAGCCGCTCGGCGAAGGCGACGACGTCCGGCCAGGCGATGAACCCGATGTCCGGCAGACCGTAGTGGGACGCGGCGAATCCGAAGCCGGAGAGGAAGAACCCGTCGTAGTGCCGGGCCACGAGCGAGGCGGAGTACATGTCGTAGACACCGATCAAGGGCGTCGTCCCGGCCCCGGCGATCTCGTCGCGCAGCTTGTGCCCATGACGCATTGCCACTCCAGGGGAGTTGAGCGGCGGCGTGGTGACCACCGTTGCCAATGGTTCTTCGGCACAAGCTTCGCAGGGACCCCGAGACGCACACAAAGCGCCGATCACCCGAACGAACCAGCAGATTCAGGCCGCTCCGTCACCGAGCCGTCCGGGGGTGCGCCGGGGAGCGGGGGCGCGGCCGTCGGGGGTCGGGGCGGGCGGCCGCCCCCAGGGAGCTTCCAGCGTCGTCCGCAGGGCGTCGACCGCCTCCTGGCCGATCCTCTCGGCCAGCTGCTCCTCCAGCCGTTCGAGGATGACGACCGTCTGGCGGTGGGCGCGTTCGCCGTCACCGGTGCGGCGGATCAGCCGTCGGCGCGCGGAGGCGGGGTCCGGGGCCTGCTCGAGCAGGCCGGCGGTGATCAGCCCGTGCACGGCCTGATGCGCCGTCTGCCGCGTGACCCCCATGCGCCGGGCCAGTTCGGACACCGTCGTGCCACCGTCGTCGAGTACGGCGAACAGCTGCGCCTGCGTCGGTGTCACCGGCACGGCCCCGGCCGCCGCGAGAGCCGCCAGCAGCCCTTCCTCGAACCAGCGTCGGGCGTCGCCCAGCAACTGGGGCAGGTTGCGGCGGTTCGGCTGCATGGGTTCCTCACGAGGGGGCCGGTTTCGTGTCCAGCACTTGATGCGGGACAGCCTCTCATGTCAGGCTGCCTGACATTCTGATGGAGGTCGATCCGAGGAGAAGCCATGACCATCGAGTACGCCACCCGCTACCGGCGGGCCTCACACATCCCCCCGGAGCCGGGAAAGCCGTACTTCATCGAGAAGGGCGACGGCGACCGGGCCCACCTCTTCGGCGACCTGATCACCGTCTACGCCGGCGGCGAGCAGACCGA
Source organism: Streptomyces sp. NPDC029139 (assembly GCF_055564335.1). NCBI lineage: Bacteria > Bacillati > Actinomycetota > Actinomycetes > Kitasatosporales > Streptomycetaceae > Streptomyces > Streptomyces sp. NPDC029139. The sequence goes on from NZ_JBVHWN010000003.1 coordinate 131,826, forward strand.
GAACACCTTCAATTTCTTCACCGTCGAGGGCCCCAAGGGCGACCTCATCCCCGCCCACCTGCACACCGACACCCACGAGGTCTTCTACGTCACCCAGGGCGCGGTCCGGCTGTTCGTCGAGGACACCGAGGGCGACCAGCAGGAGAAGCTGCTCACCCCGGGCGACTTCGGCTTCGTTCCCAAGAACTGCCGCCACGCCTACCGCATGGAGCGCCACCACAGTCAGATCGTCGGCGTCGCCGCCGGGCCCGGCGGCACCTTCGAGCGGTTCTTCGAGAACCTGGGCTCGCCAACGGAGCGGCACGGCCTGCCGGAGGCGCCCGTCGTCCCGGAGCCCGCCGGGTTCGCGACCGTACCGGAGCGGTTCGACGTCCGTTTCCTGCCCGGTCACCAGTGGCGTACCCGATGACGGCGACCGGCCCCTCCGTGCGGGAGCTGATCGCCGCACCCCACCCCGACGTCGCCCCCCTGCCGCCGGCCGCGGTACACGACAACGGCGTACGCGTGCTGCGCGGCGTGCCCTATGCCGACGTCGAGGGCAGCCGTCCGCTCGAACTCGACCTGTGGCTGCCCCCGGCCGGGCGGCCCGAACCCGGTCCCTCCCCTCTGGTGCTGTTCGTGCACGGCGGAGCCTGGCGACGAGGACGGCGCGACGACATGGGGATGCGTACGCGCCACTGGGCACCCGGGCCGTTCGCCCGCGCCGCGGCCGCCGGGACCGCCGTCGCCTGCGTCGACTACCGGCTCAGCGGCGAGGCCACGTTCCCCGCGCCGTTGGACGATCTGCGCGCCGCGGTGCGCTGGCTCACGCTCCGCTCCGCCGAACTCGCCGTCGACACCGGACGTACGGTGGTGTGGGGAGAGTCGGCGGGCGGACACCTCGCCTCCCTCCTCGCCCTGACCCACGCGGAGCCGCGGCTGCTCGGTGCGGTGATCTGGTACGCGCCGAGCGACCTCACCGTCGCACGGGGCGGCTTCCGTCCCGACGACGCCACCACCCCTGAGGCGCTGCTGCTCGGCGCGGCCCCCGCCACCGCTCCGGAGCGCGCCCGCGCCGCCAGTCCCCTGCTCCGGGTCCATCCGGGCGCGCCACCGTTCCTGCTCGTCCACGGCGACGCGGACACGATGGTGGAGCACGCGCACAGCGCGTCACTCGCCGCGGCGCTGAAGAGGTCCGGAACCCCGGTCGACCTGTGGAGCGTGCCCGGCGCCGACCACGGCTGGCACGGGTCGGCCGACCCCCAGGTGGACGAGATCTTCACCCGCTCCCTCGCCTTCGCCCGCCGCCTGCAGAGCTGACACGGGCTCACGGAGGAGCCGAAGCGCTGTCAGTCCCGCGGGGACAGTCGGTCCAGGCGGGTCAGGTGATCCGGGGACAGGCGCAGGCGGGCCGCGGCCAGGTTCTCCTCGAGGTGCTCGATCCGGCCGGTGCCGGGGATCGGGAGGACCACCGGGGACCGGGCGAGGAGCCAGGCGAGGGAGACCTGGGCGGGGGTGGCGCCGAGCTCGGCCGCCACGGCGGCGATGCCGGCGGGGTTGTGGGCGGCGCTGTCGGCGGTCGCACCGGACGCCGCACCGGCAACCGGCCGCCACGGCAGAAAGGCGATCCCCGCCGCCTCGCAGGCGGCGAGCACCGGCTCGTGGGTACGGTCGAAAAGGCTGTACCGGTTCTGCACGCTCGCGACGTCGATGATCTTCCGGGCCTGGTCGAGTTCGGTGACCGTGACCTCGGACAGTCCTACGTGTCCGACCTTGCCCTCGGTCCGCAGCTCCCGCAGCGTGCCGAGCTGGTCGGCCAGGGGCACCGCGGGGTCGATGCGGTGCAGCTGGAGCAGCTCGATCCGATCGACGCGCAGCCGGCGCAGGGCGTGTTCGACCTGCGCGCGCAGTGAGTCCGGGCGCGCGTCGTGCTGCCAGCCGGCCGGGGAGTCCGATCGTGCGATGCCGACCTTGGTGGTGACGATCAGCCCGTCCGGGTACGGGTGCAGGGCCTCGGCCAGAAGCTCCTCGTTGGCTCCCCAGCCGTACATGTGGGCGGTGTCGATCAGCGTGACACCCAGCTCGACGGCGCGCCGCGCCACCGCGAGGGACTCGTCGCGGCCGGGCCCCGGCGCCGTCGGCAGGCGCATGGCGCCGAATCCGAGCCGCTGGACGTCGAACTCTCCACCGATACGGAACATGGTCGACCTCATCGTCCGCCGCCTCCCCCACGTCGCTCGAAGAACCAACGCTAGCAGCGCCGTTGACGCCACCGGGGTGCTGGCACCGGCGCGTGCGGCACGGGCCAAGGGTGACGGCTGAGCGCCTGGGCGCCCCGAAGGCGAGGTGTGGCTCCGCGTCGGCGGATTCCGGCTGAACCACGAGGTGTCGAGCCGTAGACTCCGGCAGGGAACGCCGACGTCGTCCGGCCGTTGGGCGCCCTCGTGGGGAGGAAATCGCATGCGGGAACCCTCGGGCCCTTCGGACTCGGTGAACGACTCGACACCCGACTCGGACGGCATCGACTCGACGACGGCCTCGACGGTCCTGGCGGAGGTGCTCCCAGGGGTTGCCGTCGTCTTCGGTGAGGTCCCCGCGGAACTCAAGCCCGATCTGATCGACTTCGGACTCGTACCGGCTGCGGACCGTCAGCAGATCTCCACGATCCTCGCCTCGCTCGGGAACGCGGCGACCGTGGCCGGCAACCTCGGAAACGCGTTCGCCGGCGTGCAGGGGCTCTACAGGATCGGCGACACGGCGCAGGCCGTACTGAGGGCCGGCGGAACGCTCGCCGTCAAGGACGGCGCGAACCTCGGAGCAGTGTTCCTCAACGGCAGGATCGTCCATCAGGCCCGCCTCTTCCCCGTGCATGCGGTGAGCAAGGCCCAGACCGCGGCCGCGCTCGGGCCCGCGCTGGCCATGGTCGGCCTCCAGATGATGCTGAGTGAGGTGTCGGGCCTCGTCAGGACCAACCTCGCGGTGACGCATCAGGTCCTCACCACCATCCGCAAGGAGCAGTGGGCCGAACTGACGGGGCTCGTCGCCGCCATCGATCGCGCGGTGGACCAGGCGCGAGAGATCGAATCGGTCCCGACCTCCTTGTGGGAGGACGTCGCGGGCAGTGGAGCGCTGCTGCAGAAGCAATTCGAGCTCTACCGAGGAAACGTCCGCGATCACATCAGCCAGATCGGTCGGCCCGACGTACGCGGCCCCCGCGACTATCTGCAGACGAACGCCGAGGCGATCGTCTTCGACGCCCACGCTCTGCTGTCCTCCGTCAAGGCATGGACGGGGTATCACGCGCTCCGCGCCGCGAGGGCGAGAGCCGCTGGGCGCGAGAACGCCGCCGAGGCGCAGTACGCCGAGGTCATCGCGCGCGACACCCGCGCGGAGTTCGACTCCGCTCTCGCCGAGACGACGAGCCTGGTCGACTCGCTGACGCGGGAGTTGCGCATCATCGCCGAGCTTCCCGGACGCGACACCCTGTCCCTGCCGGGGAAGCGGAGGGACTCGAAGGCGGCCCGCCAGACCTCCGCCCGTCTTCTGGAGGCGATCGAGCCTCTTGCCGATGCTCTCCGTCCGTCGGCCCCTCCGATGCAGGCTCCGGGCGTCGTCTGCGCACCCGAGCCGCTGGATCTCGAGCCGTACCTTCGCATCCTGCGCTGGTTCCTCGCCGACGGGGAGAGCCTGCGTGTCCTCGGCTTCCCCGATCAGGTCGACGCCGTGGGCCCGCTGTCCGCGATCCTCGGCGGAGCGAAGGAGAAGTTGGCGGCAGCCAGGGACAAGGCGTCGGCGAAGACGCTGGTCGCCGTCACGGATCGCCGCATCATCACGGCCAGGACGAACGCGTTCCTGGAGCAGGCCGAGATCCGCCAGGACATCCCGGTCGACCACGTGCGCTACGTCCGGGCGGCGGCTCCACAGGACAGGAGCGCGCGCTTGGCGATCGACCTCATCACGCGCGACGAGAACATCCAGTGGCTCTTCCCCACGGACATCGACCCCGCTCACGTGGACGCGCTCGCCGCCGTGCTCGCCGAGTCGATGACGATCCCGGACGTCGAACGCGACGAACTGCGGCGGCGGCGCCGCGCGCCCATCGAGGCCGGAGAGCAGAGCGGGAGTACGGGCACGAACTCGACGGAACCGACGGGGGCCCCGGTCTAGGACGCCGAGGGGGCCCAGGCCGCTCGACCGGAGGGTCAGCGCAGCCGGCGCGCGCGGAACACCACGTCGTCGGTGTGGTGCGCGCCGGCGCCGCCGTCGGGGATGACCCGTGGCCGCTGCTCGTCCACCTCCACCACCCAATCGTCGTCGACGAGAGCCCCGACCATCGAGGGCCAGACGTAGTCGGCCGGGTCGAAGCCGCTTTCGTCTGCTTCCCGGGTCTCCATGCCCGCGTGGTGGACGAGCAGCAGCACACCGCCGACCGCGACGGCCGAGAGCAGCGCACGCTCGGCCGCGGCGTCGGGGGTGCGCAGCAGCGCCGGGTACATCGCGGAGACCAGGCCGAAGGAGGCCGGCGGGAGCGCCGCTTCCGTGAGCGCGGCGTGGACCCAGCGCACGTCGACGCCGGCGTCCCGCGCGTGCCCGGCCGCCCGCTCCAGCGCCACGCCCGAGACCTCGAGCGCCGTCACGTCCCAGCCGCCGCGCGCGAGCCAGACGGCGTCCGCTCCCTCGCCGCAGCCGACGTCGAGCACCCGTCCGGGGGTGAGCCCGGCGGTCTCGGTCACGAGCGCACCGTTGGGCCGGCCGCTCCACAGCTGCCGGCGGTCCGCATAGCGGCTGTCCCACTCCGCCCGAACGGCGGGATCGCCGAGGTATCCGCCGGCCGGCGAGGGGATGTCGAATGCGGGCGGTCCCGCTGCGATGTCGTCGGTCACGAGTCCACCGTCGCCCGCCGCGTCACGGTCGCGCCACCCCTGTTGCCGGTTCGGCAAAACGACCGTCGGGCCCGCTCAGGCGTAGTGACGGTAGACGGCTTCGGCGACGCAGGCCGGCTTGTCCTTGCCGTCCACCTCGACGGTGAACGTCAGGGGCATCTGGACGCCGTTGCCCTTGACCTCCTCCACCGTGCCGACGGCCCCGTGCAGACGGATCTTCGCTCCCACGGGGACGGGGCTGGGGAAACGGACCTTGTCCAGGCCGTAGTTGACGCTCAGCTTGGTGCCGGTGATGGTGAGCAGCTCGCCGAAGAGCGGGATGATGAGGGAGAGGGTGAGGTACCCGTGGGCGATGGGGCCGCCGAAAGGGCCGTCCTTGGCCTTCTCCGGGTCGGTGTGGATCCACTGGTGGTCGTCGGTGGCGTCGGCAAAGGTGTTCACCCGCTCCTGGGTGATCTCGAGCCATTCGGTGCGCCCGAGGTCGGCTCCGGTGAGCGCCTTGAGTCCGTCGAGGCCGTTGGCGGTGGTGGGCATGGGAGATCCTTTCGATGGCGCGGGCAGCAGGGGGTGCCGGCGGTGCTGCTGGTGGGAGGGTGTGGCGTGGTTGTCCGTCACGGGTGGGGGCGCTCGGCGGAACCGGTCCCGAAGGTGTCGCGTACGACGGGCTTGATGATCTTCCCGGAGGCCGTACGGGGCAGGGCTTCCGTGACGACGAGGGACTTGGGGATCTTGTACTTGGCGAGCCGGCCGCCCAGGTGGCCGAGGATGTCCTCCTCGTCGGCGCGGGCGCGGGCGCCGGGGTCGAGGACGACGACGGCGCGGCCGACCTCGCCCCAGACCGGGTCCGGCACGCCGATGACCGCGCATTCGGCGACGGCGGGGTGAGTGAGGAGCGCGTCCTCGACCTCGGCCGGGTAGACGTTCTCGCCGCCCGAGACGTACATGTCCTTCACGCGGTCGACGATGAAGGCGTAGCCGTCGGCGTCGACGCGGGCGACGTCGCCCGTGCGCAGCCAGCCGTCGTCGGTGAAGGCGGCCGTGGATCGCGCGGGCAGTCCCCAGTAGCCGGTCATGACGTTCGGGCCCCGCACGAGGATCTCGCCGCGCTCCTCGGGTCCGGCCTCCCGTCCGTCGGGCAGGACGACACGCGTGTCGGTGAAGAAGTGCGGTACGCCGGCGGAGCCCGCCTTGGCGGAGGTCTGCTCCTTGTCCAGGAAGAGGACCCCGGGAGACGCCTCGGTCATGCCGTAGCCCTGGCTGAAGGCGAGACCACGGGCGAGGTAGGCGGCGATGGTGCGCGCGGGAACGGGGGCGCCGCCGCAGTTGAGGGTACGAAGACTGGACAGGTCCGTGGTCCTCCAGCGGGGCCGGGCGGCCATGGCGTCGTACATCGTGGGGACGCCGAACATGTACGTCACCCCCAATTTCTCGATGGTCTCCAGGACGCGCTCGGCGTCGAAGGCGCCGAGGAGCACCACCCGGCCACCCTTGAGAAGGGTGGGCAGACAGGTCATGTTGAGCCCGGCGGTGTGGAACAGCGGTGCCACGACGAGGGTCACCTCGTCGCCGGTGAGATCGGTGTCGACGAGGACGTTGACGCTGTTCCACGTGATGTTGGCGTGGGAGAGGACGGCGCCCTTGGGGCGACCGGTGGTGCCGGAGGTGTACATGATCATGCACGGGTCCTCCGGAGCCACGGTCTCGTCCAGAGCCTCCGTCCCCGCGTCGGCGAGCAGATCCTCGTAGGTGAGGACCCCGGCTCCACCGACAGCCCCGGCCCCCGCCCCGGCCACGGCTCCGCTTCCGCCGAGAGCGATGCGGTGACGCACTCCCGCCTCGGCGGCCGCCGCCCCCGCCACCTCGGCGCATTCCGGGGCGTGGACGAGGACGGTGCTGCCCGAGTCGGAGAGGTTGTACGCCAGTTCCGGCGCCGCGAGCCGGGTGTTGAGCGGGACGAACACCGCCCCGAGCGTTCCGGCGGCGAACAGGGCCTCCAGGAACGCCGGGTGGTTGGGGCCCAGGTACGCGACCCGGTCGCCGCGGCGCGTACCGAGGGCGCGCAGGGCGTGGGCGAGACGCAGGACGCGCTGGTGCAGCTCCCGGTAGGTCCAGGTGCGGTCCTCGTGGACGACGGCGATCCGGTCCGGCGTCTTCCGGGCCCGGCGGGCCGGCCAGGAGCCGATGCCTTGGTTCAACACGGCGACACCTTTCACTTCCCCGGCAGGCCGAGCAGTCGGGCGGCGTTCTCCTTGAGGATCTTCGGCCGGACCTCGGGCTTGATGTCGAGCTTGTCGAAGTCGGCGAGCCACCGGTCGGGGGTGATGACGGGGTAGTCGGAGCCGAAGAGGACCTTGTCCTTCAGCAGGGTGTTGGCATAGCGCACCAGTTGGGGCGGGAAGTACTTCGGCGACCAGCCGGACAGGTCGATGTACACGTACGGCTTGTGCGTGGCGACCGCCAGTGCCTCGTCCTGCCAGGGGAAGGAGGGGTGGGCGAGGATGATCCGCAGCTCGGGGAAGTCCACGGCGACGTCGTCGATCAGCATGGGGTCGGAGTACTTCAGCCGGATGCCCCCGCCGCCGGGGACACCGGCGCCGATGCCGGTCTGGCCGGTGTGGAACAGCGCGGGCACGCCGAGTTCCTCGATCGCCTCGTACAACGGGTAGGCGAGCCGGTCGTCGGGCGAGAACGCCTGGATGCTGGGGTGGAACTTGAAGCCGCGTACGCCGTACTCCTCCACCAGGCGCCGGGCTTCCCGCACGCCCGCCCGGCCCTTGTGCGGGTCGACGCTCGCGAAGGGGATCAGGACGTCGGCGTGGGCGGCGCAGCTCTCGGCGATCTCCTCGTTGGAGATGCGCGGGTGTCCGGTGGCGTGTTCGGCGTCCACGGTGAACACCACGGCGGCCATGGCGCGTTCGCGGTAGTGCGCGGCCATCTCCTCGATGGTCGGCTGCCGGTGCCCGTGGGCCTTGAAGTACTCCGCGGAGGCGCCGAACAGCTGCGGGCTGAGGGCGCCGTGGCCGTCCTTGGACACCTCCGCGTGGGTGTGCACGTCGATGGCGGTGAGCCGGTCGAGGTCGAACGCGAGGTCGCTCATCTCACGCCTCCGGGGCCTTGGGCGCGGGGATGCCGTAGGTCTCGGGCTCGGCCCCGACTCCGCGCGGCCACTCGGCGGCGATGGCGTCGGCGCTCCAGCCGCCGTCGGCGAAGGCGACCGCCTTCTCCCGGGGGTGCGACCACAGGGCCAGCCGGTCGCCGCCGATGCCGATGGCCTGCCCGGTCACTCCTTCGGAGTCGTCCGACGCCAGGAAGGTGATCAGCGCGGTGACGTCCTCGACGGTTCCGAGGCCCTCGTCCTTGCGGAGCCAGTCCGGGAGCGGCTTGCCGGTGCGCTCGGACTCCTCGATGACCGGGGCGAACGCCGGGATGGTCCTGGTCATCTCGGTGGCGGCGACGGGCACGACGGCGTTGACGGTGATGCCGGCGCGGCCCAGCTCCAGGGCCCAGGTGCGGGCCATGGCGACGATGCCGGCCTTGGCGGCGGCGTAGTTGGTCTGGCCGAAGTTGCCGCGCTGCCCGGCGGGCGAGGAGATCAGCACGAGCCGGCCTCCGGTGCCCTGCTCCCGCATGCGGACCGCGGCCGCGCGGGCGCAGGTGAAACTGCCGCGCAGGTGGACGCGGACGACGGCGTCGAAGTCGTCGTCGGTCATCTTCCACAGCACACGGTCGCGCAGGATGCCGGCGTTGGTGACGAGCACGTCCAGGCGACCGAAGGCGCGCACGGCGGCGTCCACCAGCTGCTGGGCCGCCTCACTGTCGCCCACCGCCGCGACGACACCGGTCGCCTGTCCGCCCTCGGACGTGATCGAGGCGACCGCGGCGTCGACGACGGCCCGGTCGACGTCATTGACGACGACGGCGGCGCCGGCCGCGGCGAGGGCCCGGGCGTATGCCAGTCCCAGGCCGCGTCCGCTGCCGGTGACGACGGCGACCTTGCCCTGAAGATCCATGAGAGGTGCCTCTCGTAAGGGGTGGGAAGGGATGTCGAAGACACCGGCACGAGCCGGGATCGACAGGAATCCTGATGAATGCCAGTCTGGTGAATCAACAGGATTCCTGTCAATGCCCTAGGGTGGGACGGCCGCCGCCCGGCGGCGCCCCGCGCGGTGAACGGCGTGAGCCTCCCGCGCGGATCCGGACGACGGGAGGACGAACGTGAGCACCTCGCTGCTCTATCTGGTGAAGAGGACGGAGTTGGCGGTACGGGCCCGCCTGGAGGAGTTGCTCAAGCCGGCCGGGATCACGGCGCTGCAGTACACCGCCCTCACGGTGCTGGAGCGGCACGACGGCATCTCCGCGGCGCAGCTCGCCCGTGACTCGTTCGTCACCGCCCAGTCGATGGCCGACATGGTCCGCGCCCTGGAGAGCCGCGGCCTGATCCGCCGCGAACCGAACCCGGCCAACCGCCGCGAACGTCTGATCCTGCTCGACGACGCGGGGCGCCGACTGCTCGCCGAGTACGCGGGACCGGCCCGCGCCCTGGAGGAGCGGATGGTCGCCGGCCTGAGCGCCGGGGAGGTCGACGCGTTCCGCGAGGCACTGAAGGAGGCGTGGCGCTCCCTGTCCTAACGCCTGCCACCAGGGACCCGGCCGACCCGCGCCCACCCCGGGCGCCCCGGCGCGGCCACACCCGCCCGGCCCCGGCCGCCCCCGGCACCCGGCACCCGGCACCCGGCGTGGCCACACCTGCCCCCCCGTACGCATGCCCGACCGACACTCCCCCAGCCCGCGCCCCGCCGTGGCCCGAGCCCCCGACGCACGGGCCACCGCGGCTGCCGGCTACTTGAGCGCGTACATGCGGATGATCACGGCGTCGTCGCCGTCCGGGCGGGCCAGGCCGACGAAGACCGTGTCCGCGAGCCAGCGGTGGGCGGGGGCGTCCGTACGGAAGACCGGCGACGTGCGGTAGTAGTGACCGGCATGGGAGACCTGCACGTCCCCGTCGAACTGGTCCGGGGTGTCGGCCTTGGGCCGGTAGTAGCCGCGGTTGACGATGTCGATCACGGCACCGTCCTCCGCCTGCAGCAGGTACCGGGCTTCCAGCTCGCACACCTCGCCGCGCGTGCTGCTCCAGTCGCCTCCGCCGGGGAGAACCTTCCCGCGCAGCCGGGGCCCGTCCACGCTGCCCCCGGTGATGGGGGTGAACTCGGTGACCTCCCCGTCGCCGTTGCCGATGTGCAGCGTGTCGGCCACCTCGGCACGGATCTCGAAGGCGAAGTCGAGGGCGGGAGTGAAGGACATGGCGGTTCTCCGCTTCTGTGAAAGGGGGCGGCCGGCCAGGGCGTCGTTCGCCGTGGGGCCGTGAGGCATCGCCGCCGGGCAGACCTGACGGGCAGATCCGGCGCCGACGGCGGAGGGACGCACGATCCACGAGTGGTTCACGTCCTGCTCTTGACGCCTTAGCTCACCAGATGCAAGCGTGACATGCAACAGCGTTATATGACGTTCGTTTACGACGGCTCGTCGGTGTGTCCCCTCTCCCCCATGTCGAGCGTCCTCCTTCTTTCCCTCACTCCTCTCAGCAGGGAGCATCAGCTATGGCTGCGAAGAAAACGGTGCTGACGGCGCTCGCGAGCACGGGCCTGCTGGTCGCCACGGCCTGCACCGGCTCGTCGAACGGAAGCGGCGAAGCCGCCGAGCCCGCCCGTCTGACCACCACCACGGCGCCCGGCGGCTCCGAGGTGGACCGTGTGACCTGGGCCCTTCCCTACGGTGAGCCGACGACGCTGGACCCCGCCAAGATCGGCGACTACTCCCCCCAGACGGTCGAAGCCAACCTCTGCGACACCCTGACCCGGATGAACGCGGACTTCTCCCTGAGCCCCGGCCTCGCCGAGAAGGTCACGTGGGCCGACGACCACACCCTGGTCCTCGACCTGCGTCCCGGCGTGACGTTCTGGAACGGCTCCCCCATGACCCCCGCGGACGTGATCCACAGCCTCGAACGCCAGCGGGATCCGAGGACCCAGGCCCTGTACGGGAACCACCTGTCCGCCGTGACCTCGATCAAGGCCACCGGCCCCCACCAGGTCACCCTGCGGACCAGGGGATACGACCAGACGCTCCCCAAAGCGCTGTCCACGTCCTTCGGCGCGGTCAGCCAGCGGGCGTACACCGAGAAGGCCGGCCCCGCGTACGGCACGGCCAAGGGCGGCCTGATGTGTACGGGGCCGTTCAAGCTGGGCGCCTGGAAGTCCGGCAGCGCCCTCGCCCTGGAACGCAACGACGCCTACTGGGACACCCGGCTGAAGCCGAAGGCCAAGCAGATCGAGTTCCGCTTCATCACCAACAGCAACACGCTGACCAGCGCACTGCTGTCCGGCGAGGTGGACGGCACCTACGAGCTTCCGCCCAGCAGCGCCACCGCGCTCGGGAAGGCCGGCAACGGCGCCGTGCACCTCGGTCCGTCGACCCAGAACGTCCTGCTGATCCCCGGCCACGCCTCGTCGCCCGCGGCCGACCGCACACTGCTGGACGCCCTGTCCCTGGTCATCGACCGCGACGCGCTGATCAAGAACGTCTTCGGCGGGGACGCCACCACACTGAAGTCGCTCGTCCCGCCGCTCACCTGGCGCGGGGACAAGGCGGCCGCCCGGTACGACGCGGCCTACGCGGCGCTGCCCGCCGCCCCGAAGCCGGACCCGGAGCGGGCGAAGAAGCTCGTCGCGCAGGCCGGCTCCCTCACGCGGCCGCTGGTGGCCGCCATCCCCGCCGGCGACCAACGCGGTCTCCAGGCGCTGACGTTCATCCAGGCCGCCGCCAAGGAGATCGGCGTCGGCATCGAGATCAAGCAGCTCCAGCCCACCGAGATGTCCTCGCTCTTCTACGACCCCTCGGTCCGGAAGGGCCTCGACCTCATCCTCACCTTCGGATACGTCACCATGCCGGACCCCGCGTCCTACGTGGCCGAGATGGTCAAGCCCCGCGGCCTCTTCAACTGGACGAACTACGACAACCCCGAGGCGACCCGCCTGCTCGACCGGGCCCGTACCTCCGCCGACCCCGCGGCCTCGGCCGCGGCGTACGGCGAAGCCCAGGCCCTCTTCACCCCCACCGTCCCGGTGGTCTACCTCGCCACCACGCACGAGCGGATGTTCATGAACAAGCGCGTCAGCGGCGCGCCGACCTCCTTCGCGTACATGGGCATGCCGTGGGCCGCCTACCTCGGCGGCACCGAAAAGTGACCGAGAACCCCCCGAACCAGGAGACGACGATGACCGACGCCACGGGCGACACACCGCTGTGGGACCGCCCGGCCGCCGAACTGGCCGCCGGAATCCGCGCCAAGTCCTTCTCGGCGACCGAGGTCGCCCAGGCGTTCCTCGCGCGCATCGAGGAGACCAACCCGGCCCTCAACGCCCTCGTGGACATCCGGCCCGAGGACGCGCTCGCCCAGGCCGCCGCGGCCGATGCCGCGGTCGCCGCAGGCGGAGAACTCCCCCCGTTGCTCGGCGTCCCGGTGTCCACGAAGATCAACACCTCGCAGCGCGGATACGTCAGCTCGCACGGCGTTCCCGCCTGGGCCGGCGCCGTGGCCCAGGACGACGCCGTCTGTGTGGCCGCCCTGCGCGAGGCCGGAGCGACCCTGATGGGCCGCAGCAACAGCCCGGCCTTCGCCGTGCGCTGGTTCACCGGCAACGATCTGTACGGCAGGACGCTCAATCCGTGGAACCCCGACCGCACCCCCGGCGGGTCCTCCGGCGGCGCCGCCGCGTCGGTCGCCGCCGGCATGACCCCGATCGCGCAGGGCAACGACATCGGCGGCTCCGTCCGCTTCCCGGCCTACTGCTGCGGCGCCGTGGGCCTGCGCCCCACCATGGGGCTCGTCTCCGGGGTGGAACCGCGTGGCGCCGAGGAGTTCGACAGCCCGCTGTCCTTCCAGACCATGGCCGTCCACGGGCCCCTCGGCTGGACCGTCGACGACGTCCGGCTCGGCCTGCACGCCATGGTGAGCCCCGACCTGAACGACCCCGTGGGGCTTCCGATGCGCCCGCCGCTGGGCGAGCCGCGCCGGGTCAAGGTCGCCGTCGTGCGCGACGCCGGGGGCGCCAAGCCCCACCCCGCCGTCGACGCCGCCATCGACGACGCGGCCCGCTGGCTCGGCGAGGCCGGCCACGAGGTGGAGGAGGTCGAGCTTCCCCTGCTGGGCGAGGCGGCCCGGCTGTGGTCGCTCCTGCTGTACCAGGAGTTGAAGACGATGATGTCCGAGATCGAGCGGTTCGGTGACGACTCCGTACGCGTCTCCCTCGCGTCCTCCTTCACCGCCGCCGCGGAGACCTGGGGTGAGCACCCCACCCTCACCGACTACATCCGGGGCTACGCCCGCCGCGGCACTCTCGTCAGCCGCCTCCAGCGGTTCCTGGGCCAGGACCGGATCGTGCTGACGCCGGTCTGTGCCGAGCCGCCGTTCGAGCAGGACGCCGACCTCGCCGGCGACAGCCGCGTGAGCGAACTCCTGGCCGCGCAGTGGCCGATGCAGGCGGTCCCCGTGCTCGGCTTCCCCGCCATCTCCGTCCCCACGGGCCTGCGCGAAGGGCTGCCCTCCGGCGTCCAGCTGATCGGCGGACGCTTCCAGGAGGACCTGCTGCTGCACGTCGCCACGGCGATCGAGGCACGGGCCCCGCGTACCCGGCCGGCGCTCTCCTGGGCGCGGACCGGCTGACCACCCGCCCGCTCAGCCTCTCGACGGCGTGCCCCGACGGTCTCCACCGACCGCCGGGGCACGCCGTTCTCACGTCTTCGCCCTCGATTGCGCCCCGGTCGGTTCCGGACGACGAGGCCCCGGACGCCACACGCTGCCCCGGTCGTGTCCGAAAGACGAGGCCCCGGACGCCACACGCTGCTCCGGTCGCGTCCGGACGACGAGGCCCCGGACAGCACACGCTGCTCGGGGCCTCGTCGTGGCGCCGCCCTGCCGGTGGGTGCGGCGACCGCGGCCGGGGGGACGAGAAGGACGCCTGCCCCGTTCCCTCGTCGGGGCAGACGTCCTTCGTCGGTGGGCCGCGTGCCCGGCCTCAGGCGGCGGGCTTGTGCGCCCTTCTCCGCGGCTTCCACCCCGGTCGGGGAATGGAGGCGATCAGGCGCTGGGTGTAGGGGTCTTGAGGAGCGTCGAGGACGGTGGCGACCGGACCGCGCTCGACGACTCTTCCCGCCCGCATGACCAGGACGTCGTCGCTGATGTGCCGGATGGCGCCGAGGTCGTGCGTGATGAACAGCAGCGCGGTCCCGGTGTCCGTACGGATGCGGGCGAGCAGGGCCAGGATCTGGGCCTGGATGGACACGTCCAGGGCGGCGACGGCCTCGTCCAGGATCAGTACGCGCGGTTCGGCGGCCAGGGCGCGGGCGATGGCGACGCGTTGGCGCTGTCCGCCCGAGAGGGCCTTCGGCAGGGCGCGAGCCTGGCGGTCGTCCAGCCCCACCATGTCGAGCAGTTCGGCGACGCGGGCGCGGAGCCGGTCCGCGGGCAGGGGCCGGTGCAGCGTGACCGCTTCGGCGACGGCGTCGCCGACGCGCTGGCGCCGGTCGAGGGACGAGTAGGGGTCCTGGAAGACCATCTGGATCCGCCGGCCCCGGGCACGGCGCTCGCCGGCCCGTAGCCGCCCGGCCCCGCGCTCGTCGCCGGCGACGACGACGTGTCCGCCGCTCGGTGTCTCGAGTCCGGCGATCATGCGCGCGGTGGTCGTCTTGCCCGACCCCGACTCGCCGACGATCGCCAGGGACCCTCGCTCCGGAAGCGCGAACGTCACGTCGTCCACGGCGACGAAGTCACCGAACTCCTTGCGCAGATCGCGTACGTCAAGCATGGCTGACGGCCTCCTCGGGAGTGTCCGTATGGGGGAAGTGACAGGCCGTGGTGCCGTCACCGGCGGACGTCGGTTCGGGCCGGTGGCTGCGGCACGGATCCTGGACGCGTGGACATCGGTCGCTGAACGCGCATCCGGCGGGCGCCTCGAAGCCGGACAGGGGCCTGCCCGGGATCGAACGGAGTGCCACGGCGGCGTCGGAGACCGACGGGCGGGAGGCGAGCAGGGCGCGCGTGTAGGGGTGGGCGGCGCGCCCGCGCAGGCGGTCGGCGCGGAGTTCTTCCACGGTGGTGCCCGCGTACATGACCACGACCCGGTCGCAGACGGCTGCCGCGAGTTCCAGGTCGTGGGTGATGAAGAGCATGGCCAGTCCACGGGCTTCGCGGGCCTCGCCGATGATGGCCATCACCTCCTCCTGCGTGGTCACGTCGAGGGCGGTGGTCGGCTCGTCCGCGAGCAGCAGGCGTGGTTCGGCGGCCAGCGCGGCGGCGATCATGACGCGTTGGAGCAGGCCGCCCGAGAGTTCGTGCGGCCGTTGGCGCATGCGCCGGTCGGCGTCGGGGATGCCGACCTCCCGAAGGATCCCGGTGACTTTCCTGACCGCCTCGGCGGCCGGGACACGGCGTGTGGTGGTCAGGCCCTCGATCAGGAAGTCGCCCACGCTGCGGGCGGGGTTGATGTGGGCCCTGGGGTCCTGGAACACCATGGCGACCTCGGTCGCGCGGAACGCGCGCAGGCGTTCGGCTGTCATCTGCGGGACGGACTCCCCCGCGAACAACACGTCTCCGTGGACGCGGGCGCCCTGCGGCAGCAGGCCGAGGACGGAGCGGGCCGTCAGGGACTTCCCGGACCCGGACTCGCCGACCAGGGCGACGGCCGTTCCCTCGGGGATGCTGACGTCGGCGCGGTGGACGACGGTGCGCGGCACTCCGTCCAGGGGCAGGTCGATGCCGAGCGAGTCGATCCGGAGCAGCGGTGTGGGGCTCATGCGTTCTCTCCGAGCAGACGTCGGGACAGGCCCGTCCCCAGCAGGTTGAACGCCACGACGACGACGAGGATGGCGATGCCCGCGTACAGGGACTGCTCGGGCTGGCCGGCGAGGATGGAGGGGGCGCCGTTGGCCACCATCAGTCCCCATTCCGGGTCCGGGGGCCGGCTGCCGAGTCCGAGGAAGGAGATCGCGGCGACGTCGAGCAGGGCGTAGCCGAAGCCGATGGTGGCCTGGACGAGGACGAGCGGCAGCAGGTTCGGGAGCAGGTGCCGCAGCCAGATACGGAAGGGGGGCGCGCCGAGGAGCTGGAGCGCCGATATGTAGGGCAGGTTCCGTTCCTTGATCGCGGCGGATCGTACGACGCGCGTGATCAGGGGGAGGTAGGCGATCGACAGGGCGATGACCGGGGCGGTGAGCCCGGCGCCGAAGACGGCGGCGACGAGGACGGCCATGATGAGCCCCGGGAAGCCGAAGACGATGTCCAGGGCGCCCGAGACGAACCGGTCGAGCCGGCCTCCGAACCAGGCGGCGGTCAGGGCGAGAAGGGTGCCGAGCGTCGTGGACACGGCGATGACAACGGCGGGGGCGGCGAGGCTGGCGCGGGTGCCGGCGATGAGCCGGGAGAGCAGGTCGCGCCCGGTGTCGTCCGTCCCCAGAAGGTGGGTGGCGGACGGTCCGGCGTTGACGTTCAGGGGGTTGACGGCGTTCGGGTCGTGCGGGGCGAGCAGCGGCCCGAGCACGGCCAGCAGGACGAACAGGGCGACGACCCATGCCGCGCCGAGGGTCAGGTGGTCGCGTGGGCGTCCGGCACGGGGCGCGGGCGCGGTCCGGGTGGACGGGGCGGTGGTCATCAGGCCCCCTTCTGCGCGGCTCGGGGGTCGAGGGCGGCGCTGACCAGGTCGACGGAGGTGTTGATGACGACGAAGACGACCACGAAGATCAGGGACACGGCCTGGACGACCGCCATGTCCTGCTTGGAGGCCGCCTCGATCATGAGGGCTCCGAGCCCTCCGGTGCCGAATGCCTGCTCGGCGACGGCCGCGGTGGCGATGAGTCCGGCGATGCCGACGCCGGAGACGGCGAAGACGGGGCCGGAGGCGTTGTGCAGGACGTGCCGCCTGATCACCGTGCGCTCGGGTACGCCGCGGCTGCGGGCGGTCTCCACGTGCTCGGAGCGCATCTCCGCGCGGACGGCGGTGCGGGTCACCTGGGCGACGTAGCCGATCCAGGTCATCGCCAGCGCGACGGCGGGGAGCGTCAGGTGGGTCAGGGTGCCGGTGAAGCCCTCGCCGGAGCCGTAGACGGGGAACCACGGGAGCTGGACGGCGAAGAGCCAGATGAGCAGGACCGACATGATGAAGGTCGGTACGGCCATCGCGCCCGCCGTCAGGGTCGTGGCCAGGGTGTCCGTGCGGCCGCCGCGCAGGGCGGCGACGGTGCCGATGGCCGTGCCGAGGGCGAGGACGAGCACGGAGGCGTAGACGACGAGCGCGAGGGTGTTTCCGGCGCGGGCGCCGATGAGTTCGGTGACGGAGTCGCGGTAGACGAGGGACGTCCCGAAGTCTCCGCGCAGGCAGCCGCTCAGCCAGTGCCAGTAACCCTGGAGGAACGGGTCGTCCAGGTGGTGGTCGCGGCGGATCTGCGCGAGCACGGCGGGGTCGGGGTTCCGGCTGCCGCCGACGAGCAGCGTGGCGGGGTCCCCGGGCGTGAGGAACATGGCGCCGTAGATGGCCACGCTGGAGACGAGCACGGTCACGACGAGCATGCCCAGCCGGGTGGCGACGAATCGGAGATTCATCTGGGACCGCCTCCTTCACGGAGATGCGGCGGAGGGAACTCGGGCGTTCCGTGCACCGGGGGTCGCTCGCCGCTGTCGGGCAGGACGGTCAGACGCAGACGGGAGGGGTGGAGGGGGCCGGTCCGGAGCTTTTGCAGGCTCGCCTTGGGAGCGGCCGTCAGCCACGGGCTCTCCAGGGAGCCGGAGTTGGGGAGGTGATTCGGGAAGTCGCTACCGGTGATCATCAGCGCGAGGCGGTGGCCCGGGCGCAACCGATAACCGGTGTGTCCCAGGGCGATCTCCACCTCGCCGGGCTTGTCCCGCTGGGCGCAGCCGCGCACGATCAGGCGCGCCGTGCCGTCCGGGGCCAGGTCAAGGAGCCGGACGAAGACGTCGAACGTGGGCGCCGTGCTCTCCACGTGCAGCACCGCGTGGACGGGGCCGGCGAGGTCGAGCGGCCGGTCGGAGGCGGGGCCGGTGAAGACGAGGACGTCGTCCCGGTCGAGGGTGGGGCGCTCGTCGGCGTGCTCCCGCAGCTGGAGGAAGGTGTCCGCGGCGGCGGACGGCACGAGGTCGTCGGGGTCGTAGCGCCACCGCGCCGCTTCCGGCGCGGCGGCCGGGTGCGGGGCCAGCTCTCCGCCGGGGACCGGGCCGGTCGCCGCGCCCGCCTCCGTCAGGTGGAGCTCGGTCGGCGTGGCCTCCGGCGGCGGCCACGTGGAAGCGGTGCGCCAGCCCACGTGGCCGAGCTTCCAGCGAACCCTGGGAAGCGACTCGGGCGGGGCGCTGCCCTTCAGGAAGACGTCGAAGAATTCGACGGCGGGACCGGTGTACGCGTCGAGCAGGCGCTCCAGGGCGGCGTCGTCGCCCAGGTGGTCGGCGTCCGGGGGGACCGGGGCGTCCTCCAGGAAGTAGTTCTCGTGGTCGATCGTGTCGGCGAGCAGGTACTGCACGGCAGCCCAACCGGGGCGCCGGGCCAGCTCGGTGTAGTCGCGCATGTGGGCGATGCCGAGGTTGTCGAACCAGCCGACGCAGTGCAGGACCGGTACCGGCCGGGCGTCGTAGGGATGCGGCCCGTTGTACGGGGCGAGGGGGATGCCGCCGACGATGAGGTCGAAGCCGGGTGAGCGCTTCCCGATGGCGGTGAACGCCTCCTCGTACGCGGCGACGAGCGGTCGTCGGGTGAGATCGACGTCGAACTCGTAGCTGTCGTTGTCCGTCCAGACCTGCGCCTGGTAGGTGGTCCCCTCCAGCCACACCGGCTGCGGGCCCGACCCGGCGTCGTACGTGGCGATCCCCGGACCGTTGTTGGTGCAGGTGACGCGGGGCACGATGGCGCGCAGGGCAGGGTGCTGGCTGGAGACCGCCGACCACTGGGTGAAGCCGTAGTACGAGTCGCCGAACATGCCCACGATCCCGTCGGACCAGGGCTGTCGGGTGATCCACTCGATGGTGTCGTAGCCGTCGTCCACCTCCCCGGTCCAGCCGAGGGTGTGGCCCTGGGAGCGGAACTTGCCTCGGACGTCCTGGACCACGACGACGTAGCCGCGTGCCGTGAACCGCTCCGCGATCCTGTCGAAGAAGACGTACCGGCTGTTCTTGTCATAGGGCAGGCGGGCCAGGACGGCCGGCGCCGGGTCCGCCCGGTCGGCGCCGTAGACATCGGTGGCCAGCAGCGCTCCGTCGCGCATGCGCACCATGTGCTGCCGCGCCTGCGGAGGGACGGGTTCCGGGGTGACGCGTCGGACGGCAAGGCTCATAGGGCCCTCCACGGAAGCGAATCTTCAGAAAACAACGTGATATAACAGCGTTGCATTTAGGTGAGTTCAGCGTCAACCCCCTCTGAGCTAGGTTGCTTCCATGCCGATCGACGTCGACGAAGTCCAGCGCCGCAAGGCGATCGCCGAGGCGACCCTCGCCGTCGCCGCCCGGGACGGGGCGCGCGCCATCACCATCCGCGCCGTGGCCAAGGAGCTCGGCGGTTCCACGGCGATGGTCACCAACTACGTGCCGACGCGTACGGCCCTGATCACCAACGCCGTCCGCGCGGCGGAATCGCGCTGGAGGACCGATCTGGAGGCCCATCTCGGCGACCTGACCGGCGCGGACCGGCTGCGCGCCACGCTGGAGTGGCACCTCAGCACGGAGCCCGAGGACCTGCTGCTCCGCGCGCTCTGGGTCGAGATGCTCTCGACGGCGCACACCGACCCCCATGGGGTCGACCGCCGTGAACCCCGCGAATCGCGCGAGGAGTTCCTCGACGCGTCCACCGCCGCCGGCGTGCCCGACGCCGGCCTCGCCGCCGACGTCCTCTCGCTCCTGACCCGCGGCTATTACGTCTCCACCATGGAAGAACCCGGCTACTGGACACCGGACCGGACCGGCCGCGTCGCCAGAGCCGTGGTGGACGCCCTCATCGGCGACTGAGGAGGACCGCGCCCCGCGCACGGGGCGCGGTGCGGCGGCCCGAGCGGGGGGCGAACCCCCGCGTCACGTTCCCAGGTGCTCCGCCCAGCCGCTTCGGACCGCGTGGGCGCCGAGCTGCATCCGGGTCTGGACTCCGGCCAGATCCATCAGACGGCGCAGGCGGCGGTGGAGCGTGCGGGGGGACAGGCCGAGTTGGGTGGCGGCCGTCTGGTCCGTCAGGCCGGCCAGCAGCAGCGCGAGGATCCTGCGGTCGAGTTCGGTCGGGCCGTGCGGGCCGATCTCGACGGTTGCCTCGGACTCGGCTCCCGTGCCCGACAGTTCGAGCGGGTGGGCCGTGCGCCACACCGTCTCGAACAGCGCGTCCAGCGCGTCCAGCAGGCCGCTGCGGTGCAGCAGTACGGCGCCGGGCTCTCCCGCCGGTGTGACGGCGAGCGGAACCAGGCCGAGGTCGGCGTCGGCCAGCACGAGTTTCATCGGCAGGTGGTCGGTGACCCGCAACTGCACCCCGTTGCGCAGGGAGTCGACGGCGTCGTGGACGATTCCCGGTTCTGCCAGCACGGCGCGGTCCAGTACGGCGCGGAAGAGCACCCCGCGGTCGAGGGCCATGGGTTCGGCCGTGTTCTCGTCGGGAGGCAGGGCGACGAACGGCGCGGTGATGAAGGAGCGGACCTGCGTCCGGGCCGCCTGCTGCACCTGGAGGAAGCGATGGCGGATGGCGTCGACGCCCGTGACGACCTCGATCAGATCGCTGATGCTGTCCCCGGTCATCGCCGCCCGGTGTTCCTCGGCGAAGGTCACCAGCGCCTGCTCGGCCATGCGCAGCCCGTCCCGGCGCTGGCTGATGAGAGCGCCGAGCGCCATGGCCGGCGGCGCGGCGGTGAACCGCTCGTCCGCCGACCTGGTCGCCAGACCCCACTCGGCCAGCCGGGACAGCGCCGTGTCGACGTGGGCCGGCGCCAGGGTCACCAGGCCGGCGAGCGAGACGGCGGTGGAGTTCGGCTGTCCGAGCAGCGCCCGGTAGACGCGCTCGTCGTCGGGTTCGAGGCCCAGAACATCCAGCATCCGCGATCGACTCTCTTCCGCTTGCCGCAGCGGGGAGAGTATGCGCCATGGCGGCAGACCCTGAATAGTCCCTGGTGGGAGCCGGTCTACGGGGAAGGGCCCCGGGGTGTCGCCGCCCCGGGGCCCGACAGTCCGGTTCATCGCAGGCCGTACGCCCGGATGATCTCGTTCTTGACGCTGAAGCCGCTGTCCGTCCCGGCGCTCGCGCGCAGGGAGACGAAGCCGCCGGGCTTCTCGGCCGTCCTGAACGAACCCGTCCAGGAATCACCGGCGCCCTTGGTCAGGGCCACCTTCCGCCACGTGGCGCCGTCGTCGTACGAGACGTCCAGCGTCACCGTCGTCACGTCGCCGGGCACGGTGCCGAGGTCCGTCGACACCGGCTCGAGGGTGATCCGCTGGGTCGCGTTCGCCCTGAGGTCGCCGTGCAGGTCGGACTCCAGCTTGTAGTCCAGGTTCAGCACCGAGAACGGACGGAAGGAGTCCGCGTCGACGGTGTCGGACATGAAGGTCCACTCCGTGTGGGTGCGCGTCGACAGCCGGAAGACGTCGCCGGGCCGCTCGACGTCGAGGACGGTGCGGTAGGGCAGGTTGCCGGCCGGCACCTCCACCCACTGCATGTCGCCACTGACCGGGTTGTCGTGGATCAGCGTGTCGCCCTGGAAGACCTGGAGGTGGGAGGGTGTCTCACCCCACGGCAGGTACCCGCCGAGCCGCATCGTGTCGCTGGCGGAGGCCCACGCCTGCACGTTCCAGGTCATGAAGTTCTGCCAGCGGGAGTTGTACACGCCGAAGGACTCGCTCTGACCGGGCCGGGTGACCGGAGCGAACCAGTCCAGGCGGGTGGTGCTGCCCCTGGCGTACGTGTTGTCGCCCGACACCATCGTCCACGGCAGCGGCCCGTCGACACCCTGCGTGTGGAACTCCCTCCAGACCTGCCCCGGTGTCACCCACTCGGTGCGGGTGCCCGGATGCCACTCCCGTTCGGGGAGGTTGAACGAGGGGCTGAGGGTGAAGTCGGACCGGTAGCCCTCGGCCACGCGGCCGCCCGCTGCCGCGTAGTAGCGGGCGTCGATCCGGGCGAGGTCCTGGTGGGTCGGCTTGTAGACGAGAGCCCGGTCCGGCACCCGGCCGGGGTACTCGCGGGTCAGGTCGTAGACGTAGGGCGTGTACTCGCTCTGCTTCATGGTCAGCTTGTGGGTGCCCGCCTTGGCCATCGCGACCAGGGTCCTGCCCGCCTCGCGGTGCACGGTGGCGACCGGGACGGCCGACTCGCCGACGTACTCCACCAGGGCTCCGGCTCCGTCGTGGACGACGATGAGCGCCTTCGCTCCGGCCGCGGCCGCGGCCTCGGCGCGCGCCTGTGGCGAGACCTCGTCACTGCGCTCGACGACCACGACCTTGCCCTTCGCGCCGACGCTCTCGTACGCGGCCGCCGCGCCGTCGCCGGCGTAGACGGCGCCCAGTGTGTCCGTCGCGGTGCCGAGGGCGCTGCCCGCCTGCACCTGTGTCTCGAACCGGAGCCGGCCGCCCGGCGTGGTCAGGCCGAGTCGCGGCTCGCCCTTGCGCCAGCGGGTGGTCAGCATGAACTCGCCCCGCGTCATGGGCTCCGTCGGAGCGACGTAGACATCGTCGTACGCCGGGGGCAGCACATAGGCGCTGCGGTAATCCATGTACGGGTCGAGGCCGTCGTAGTGGACGTTGAAGTCGACCTTGCGCTGACGGTCCTCGGTGAGCCGTGGCGCCTCGGTCCGCAGCAGGCGCGCCTTGCTCGCGTCCAGGACGACGTCGGCCGAACCGTCCTCGAGCACCGTCTCGGGATCGACGAGCACGGCCAGTCCCGAGCGGTCCGCCTTCTCGCCGGCCACGTCGAGGTACCCCGCGACGGTGTACAGGCCGGGGGGCATGCGCAGGGTCGTCGAGCCTTCGACGTAGACGTTCCACGGCCAGTTGTCGCCGGCCAGGTTGACGCCGACCCAGCCCGAGGCCGGCTTGCCGTCCTTGCCGACCAGCTCGATGTTCAGGTCGTAGCGCTCCTCCTCCTTGAGCAGCGCGACGGACGTGCGGGTCACGGTCTTCCCGGTCGCCGCGTCGGTGGCCGTCACGTATCCGGCGTGCCGGCCCCGCGCGGCGGCCTGCGGGTCACCGGTCACCGGGACGGCGGCGGTACCGCCCGCGGGCACCTTCACCGAGGTGGCGCCCAGGGTGAACGGCCCGCCCTCGGTGGTCGACGCCAGGTCCAGCGTCACGTCGGCGGACCCGGTGTTGGTGAAGGTCAGCTGCTTCGTGACGGCGACGTCGCCGGGCTCGTGCGGCCACGTGTGATGGCCGAAGAAGAGCGACGTGGTGGCACGAACCGTGGTGTCCACGGCGGCGGCCACGTCGAGACGGCCGGTGCCGACCTCGTACGGCGAGTATCCGCCGTCCAGGCCCCGCGCGGTGCTCGTCAGGTGCTCCTTGAGCTGCGCGCCGGTCC
This sequence comes from Streptomyces sp. NPDC029139, assembly GCF_055564335.1. Taxonomy (NCBI): domain Bacteria; kingdom Bacillati; phylum Actinomycetota; class Actinomycetes; order Kitasatosporales; family Streptomycetaceae; genus Streptomyces; species Streptomyces sp. NPDC029139. Next base: position 155,278 of record NZ_JBVHWN010000003.1, read on the forward strand.
ACTCCGGGTGCCGCTGGGCCAGGATCGCCGCCGCGCCGGCCACGTGCGGGGTGGCCATCGACGTACCGCTGATGGTGCGGTAGAGGCCACCGCCGTCGGTCATCTCCTGCGACCGGGCCGCGGTGATGTCGACGCCGGGCGCCGCGATGTCCGGCTTCATGCCACCCGAGACGGCCAGCGGGCCCGTGCTGGAGAACGACGCGAGCCGGTCCTGCTTGTCCGTGGCGGCCACGGTCAGCGCCGACGCGGCCGCGCCCGGGGCGGAGATGGTCTCCGGTCCCGCGTTGCCGGCGGCTATGACGAACAGGGTGCCGTACCGCGCGGACAGGGCGTCGACCGTCTGCGACAGCGGGTCGCTGCCGTCGGTGGGGTAGGAGTTGCCCAGACTCATGTTGACGACGTCCGCACCGGACTCGGCGGCCCACTGCATGCCGGCCATCACCCAGGAGTCCTGGCCGGAACCCTCCGCACCGCCGAGCACCTTGCCGACGAGCAGGTCGGCACCGGGGGCGACCCCCTTGTTCGCGCCCGCCGACGCGGCGCCCGAACCGACGATCGTGCCGGCCACATGCGTACCGTGCCCGTTGACGTCCGTGACGGCCTCGCCCGGCACGAAGCTCGCCGTGCCGTCGATCAGGCCCTCGACGTCGGGATGGTTGACGTCGATGCCCGTGTCGAGCACCGCGACCTTGACGCCCTTGCCGGTGTAGCCGGCCGCCCAGGCGTCGGACGCGCCGATCAGCGGCACGCTCTCCTGCAGAGTGGCCTTCACCCGGCCGTCGAGCCACAGCTTCTCGACCCCCGCGCCCAGCATGGCGCCGCCCCGCGGCGCGAGGGCGCTCCAGAAGGTCCGGGCCTGCCGCTTGTCGGTGCTGAGCACCGCGCCGCGGATGCCCTTGAGCGTGCGGGTCAGTCTGCTGCCCCGGGGGGCCGTCGGCTCGGCGGCCGTACGCGATGTCGGCTCGGCGTACGTCGCGATCAGGGGTACCGCGGCCGACGTCGCGTCGTCGTACCCCATCTCGATCAGATCGGTGACGTTGAACAGCCGCCGGTCCAGCCTGTCCGTGCCCAGCAGGGGCGCGGCCTCGTCCGGGATGACGAACAAGTCGCCCTTGATCTCCTGGAGTTTCACGCCGCCGACGGCGCTGTCCGGCCGGTCGACCTCGGCGATCTGCCGGCCGTCGGCCGTCGTGGTGACCGTGACGACATCGCCGGTGACGAGGGTGACCTTGTGGGTCGCCGAGGGCTTGGCGGACACGGCGGGCTTGCCCGGATCGGCGTGAGCTGGCGCTTGCAGAACGGCGAGGCCCGACGCCAGCAGGGGCACCGCCGTGGCCACCGCGATCAGCCGCCGGCGCCTGCGCCGGAAGGCGGAAGCATGAGAGGGGGAGTCCATGCCATGGGTCTATCGACCGGTGAAAGCCGCCGTGAAGGGCTCCCGACGGCAAGTCCTCGCCATGGCACATCTTTGTCAGCGTGAACCGTGTGATTCCGGACGGAAGGGCCGGGGCACCGCAGCCCCTCAGGGCCGCACAAGGTCCCGGACCAGCCTCTTTCCGTTGACCGCCCCTCTCCGACGTGCACCGGAGGTGCACCTGGGTCAGATTGGAGGTATCCGACCCTCCGGACGGACCACGGCCGGCGGGCAGGCCAGACGACAGCGAGGTATCTGTCATGACGACCCACACGAGCGCGCCCGGCCGGCGAGACGTCACGCACACCAGCGGTTGGCTGGTGTTCGCGGCCGTCATCATGATCTTCAGCGGCGTCATGACGCTGCTCGGAGGGATCTCGGCCATCGCCGAGGACGACGTGTTCCTGGCCACCCGCAACTACGTCTACGAGCTCGACCTCACCGGTTGGGGCTGGATCCATCTCATCCTCGGCATCGTGATCGCGCTCACCGGCGCCGCCCTCTTCACGGGCGCCACATGGGCCAGAGTCGTCGGCGTCGGGCTGGCCGGCCTCAGCATGATCGCCAACTTCATGTGGCTCCCCTACACGCCGTGGTGGGCGCTGCTGCTCATCGCGATCGACGCCCTCATCATCTGGGGACTGTGCGTCGCACCCCGGCCGGCGAGGGACTGACGTCCCGGGCCGCCACCCGTGGCACACGACGGCCCGGCCGTCAGAGGCGCGGTCGAGCCCGGTGAAGGGGGCGCCGACCTGTGGCTCGGCGAAGGAACCCGTTGGCTGCAGGTGTACACGGGCGACACGCTGGGCGAACCCGGGCGACGACGGCGCGGTCTGGCCGTGGAGCCGATGTCCTGTCCGCCGGACGCGTTCCGCGGCGGCGCTGACCTCACCGCCCTGGAGCCGGGTGCGACACATGTGCTCCGGTGGGGTCCGGCCCGCTGGGGAGAGGCGTGACCCCGCCGCCGGAGCCCTCGGGCGCGCCCCGCATGACCGCCCGCGGCTTTCGGGCCCTCCACGAGCGCCTGCGGAGCGAGGCTGCGCGGTCGGAGCCGGCCGGCCGGCCGGGCGCACTGCGTCAGCTGACGCCCGAGCGCGTGGCGGCGGCCGCCGGGGACGTGCGCCTGGGCCGTACCGTGTCGCTCGCGGCTCCGATCGGGACCGTGCCGGGCCCCGACGACCCCGAGCCGGCGGTGCACACGATGACCGGCCCCGGCCCGGCCGAACGCACCGCTGAGGGGCTGCACTTCGCCACGGACCGCTTCGCCATGAACGTGCACGGGGACGCGGACAGCCATCTCGACGCCCTCTGTCATGTGGTGTTCGACGGGGAGCTGTACGGCGGGGTGCCGGCGAGCACCCTGACGACCGGGGGTGCGCGCGCGCTCTCCGTCGGCTTGCTGCAGAACGGACTCGTCGGCCGGGGCGTCCTGCTGGACATACCCCGGCTGCGGGGCGTGTCCTGGCTGGAACCGGGCGACCACGTGACAGCGGCCGACCTGACGGCCGCGGAGGCCGCGCAAGGAGTGCGCGTCGGACCGGGAGACCTGCTGTTCGTCCGCGTGGGACACCGCCGCCGCCGGAGGGAACTCGGACCGTGGGACGTGTCGGCGGCGCGGGCGGGCCTCCACCCCACCGCCGTGGAGTTCCTCGCCGAACGGCAGGTCGCGGCCCTGGGCGGAGACGGAAACAACGACACGGCGCCCAGCGCCGTGGAGGGCGTCGCCTTTCCCGTCCACGTCCTCGCGATCCAGGCCATGGGCATCCACCTCATGGACTATCTGCAGTTCGAGGACCTGGCCCCGGTCTGCGCCCAGGCGGGGCGCTGGAGTTTCCTGTGCGTGGTCGCCCCGCTGCGGCTGCCCGGAGCGACCGGCTCGCCCGTGAACCCGATCGCGGTGCTGTGACCGCGGCACGCGACCGGGACCGCCGCTGCGGTCGCCGCTGCCGGGTACGGCGGATACGTTCGAAGGGGGTGGGACCGCCGGGCCGCCGCCCGGCGGAGGCGCGAGGGTGCCTGACACCAGGTCGGGGCCATGATCCCAAGGACGGTGGTCGTCGTGGGCGACGCCCCTCACTACGACGTCATCATCATCGGCACCGGCGCCGGAGGAGGCACCCTCGCCCATCGGCTCGCCCCCTCCGGCAAGCGCGTCCTGCTGATCGAACGCGGCGGCTACCTTCCGCGTGAGCGGGACAACTGGGACTCGACGGCCGTGTTCGTCAAGGCCAAGTACCGTGCCCCGGAGTTCTGGCTGGACAAGGACGGTGGCGAGTTCCCGCCCGAGGTCAACTACTACGTCGGCGGCAACACCAAGTTCTACGGCGCCGCCCTCTTCCGGCTGCGGCCCGAGGACTTCGGCGAGCTCCGTCACCACGGGGGTGTCTCGCCCGCCTGGCCCCTCCGGTACGAGGATCTGGAGCCGTACTACACGCAGGCCGAGCACCTCTACCTCGTCCACGGACGGCACGGCGAGGATCCCGGCGAGGGCCCCGTGAGCGCCCAGTACGCACATCCACCGGTCGAGCACGAGCCGCGCATCCAGCGGTTGAGCGACGACCTGGAGAAGCGTGGCCTGCACCCCTTCCACCTGCCGATCGGTGTCGATCTCCGCCAGGAGAACGGCGGGCGGGCCGCCCCCTCCAGCGTCTGCATCCGCTGCGACCGGGTCGACGGCTTCCCGTGTCTGGTGCGCGGCAAGTCCGACGCCGAGGTGATCTGTGTCGAGCCGGCCCTGGAACACCCCCATGTCGAGATGGTCACGGACACGCACGTGGTGCGCCTGGAGACGGATGCCCGTGGCCGCAGCGTGACCGCGGTCGTCGGCCGGCTCCCCGACGGCTCGGAGGTGCGGTTCACGGCGGATGTGGTGGTCGTCTCCTGCGGGGCGGTCAACTCCGCCGCGCTGCTGCTGGCCTCGGCGAACGGGCACCACCCCCGGGGCCTGGCGAACAGCTCCGACGTGGTCGGCCGGTTCTACATGCGGCACAACAACCTGGCGCTGATGGCCGTGTCGAAGGAGCCCAACGCCACCCGGTTCCAGAAGACGCTCGCCCTCAACGACTGGTACCTCGGCGCGGACGACTGGGAGTATCCGCTGGGCGGCATCCAGATGCTGGGCAAGTCGGACGCCGAGCAGATCCACGGCGAGGCCCCCCGGTGGGCCGGTGCGGTCGCGCCGGACATGCCGTTCGAGGTGCTCGCCCACCATGCCGTCGACTTCTGGCTGTGCGGAGAAGACCTGCCGCTGCCGGACAACCGCGTCACCCTCGACGGCGACGCCCGCATTCGTCTCACGCTCGACGAGAAGAACAACGTCGAAGGTCTGCGGCGCCTGCGGCACAAGCTGCAGAGCATGCTCGGCCATCTGGGCATGCACGAGCACCATCTGCTGTCCCGGAGCATCTACCTGCACAAGGGCATGCCGATCGGCGCGACGGCGCACCAGGCGGGCACCGTCCGCTTCGGCGCCGATCCCGCGGACTCCGCGCTGGACGTGAACTGCAAGGCCCACGATCTCGACAACCTGTATGTGGTCGACACGAGCTTCTTCCCGAGCATCGGCGCGGTCAATCCGTCCCTCACCGCCATCGCCAACGCCTTGCGGATCGGCGACCACCTCCTGGCCCGGCTGGGCTGATGACCGGACTGATCCGAACGGACGAAGATGCTCGGCCCAATGGGTCAACGGCCGTGAGGAGCACACGCCGTCCGCCGCGTCCGGTGATTGCGTGACCGTGCCCGGCCGAGCTGCCGCCGGACGGAGCGCGAGCGCGGCGAAGGAGACAGGACGGCATGAGTGCCACGGCGGAAGCACCGCGGAATGTGATCCCGGCTCGTCTGCTGCGGGGACAGAAGGCTTTGGTCACCGGGGCCAATTCGGGCATCGGCAAGGCCACGGCCATCGCCCTGGGCCGGGCCGGTGCCGACGTGGTCGTGAACTACGTGGCGGGGCGCGAGGCCGCCGAGGAGGTGGCCGAGGAGATCGCCTCGTTCGGGGTGCGCTCCGCGGCGTACGAGGCCGACGTGTCCCAGGAGGACCAGGTCGTCGCCATGACGGAACGGATGGTCCAGGAGTTCGGGACCATCGACATCCTGGTCGCCAACGCGGGACTGCAGCGTGACGCCCGCCTCACGGAGATGACCCTCGCCCAGTGGCAGAAGGTCCTCGACGTCAATCTCACCGGTCAGTTCCTGTGCGCGCGGGAGGCGACCAAGGAGTTCCGGCGCCGGGGCGTGGTGCCGGAGGTGTCCCGGTCCGCCGGGAAGATCATCTGCATGAGCTCGGTGCACCAGCTCATCCCCTGGTCGGGTCATGTGAACTACGCGTCCTCCAAGGGCGGTGTGCAGATGATGATGCAGACCCTGGCCCAGGAGCTCGCGCCGGAGAAGATCCGGGTGAACGCCGTCGCCCCGGGGGCGATCAAGACGCCGATCAACCGTGACGCCTGGGAGACGCCCGAAGCCCGGGAGGACCTCCTGAAGCTGATCCCGTACGACCGGATCGGTGATCCCGAGGACATCGCCCACGCCGTGGTCGCCCTCGCCTCCGACCTCATGGACTACGTGGTGGGAACCACCCTGTACGTCGACGGTGGCATGACCCTCTTCCCGGGCTTCGCCACCGGCGGATGACCCTCCCCCGGCCTCTGACATCCACGAACGGCGACGGCACGTATGCCCACCTCGCTCCACCTGCTGGCGGAAGCCCCTGCCCAACTCCTGCCGGCCCGGGAGCTCATGGCCTTCACCCTGGCCTCCCACATCATCCTCGTACCGCTGGGCGTGGCCTTCCCCTTCATCACCCTGGTCATGCACTACCGGGGGCTGCGCCGCAAGGACGCCACGGCACTGCTCCTGGCGCGGCGCTGGTCGGCCGTCATGGCGGTGCAGTTCGCGCTCGGCATCGTCACCGGCACGGTGCTGTCGTTCGAGTTCGGGCTGCTCTGGCCCGGTCTGATGGGGCGGTGGGGTGATGTCTTCGGCATCGGGTTCGGCGTCGAGGCCTGGGCCTTCTTCCTGGAGGCCGTCCTCATCGCCGTCTACCTGTACGGGTGGCGGCGGCTGAAGCCGCGCACCCACTTCCTCCTCGCGCTGCCCCTGCCGTTCGCCGCGCTGCTCGGCGCCTTCGGCATCCTGGCCGCGAACGCCTGGATGAACACGCCCCAGGGCTTCTCCCTCGACTCCGAGGGCAACCCGGTCGACGTGGACGTCCGGAAGGCGATCTTCACACCGATGTTCGGGCCGCAGTACTGGCACTTCGTCGTGGCGATGGTGATCACCGCGGGCTTCATGGTGGCCGGTGTCTACGCCGTCGGGTGGCTGCGGGGGCGTCGGGACCGCTACCACCGGCTCGGCTTCGCCGTTCCCTTCACCATCGCCGCTGCCGCCACTCCGGTGCAGTTCGTGCTCGGCGACTCCATCGCCCGGTCGGTGTTCCACGAGCAGCCGGTGAAGTTCGCGGCGATGGAGATCGTCTGGGAGACCGACACCCGGGTGCCGGAGTACATCTTCGGGCGTCTGCAGGAGGACGGGACCGTCTCGGGCGGGATCAAGATCCCGCTGCTCGACTCGGTCCTCGCCGGGTTCAGCCCGGACACCAAGGTGGTGGGACTGACGTCCGTCCCCGCGGACCAGCGTCCCACGGCCGCTCAGGCGACCATCGCCCACTGGGCCTTCGACATCATGGTCCTGATCGGGTCCGCCCTGGTGCTGCTCGCCCTCTGGTACGGGTTCGTCTGGCTGCGGCACCGCCGGCTGCCCGCCTCGAAGTGGTTCTACCGCTCCGCGGCCTGCGCGGGCGTCGCCTCCGTCGTGGCCGTCGAGTGCGGCTGGATCGCCACCGAGGTGGGCCGCCAGCCCTGGATCGTCTACCAGAACATGCGGGTCGCCGAGGCCGTGACGTCGACCCGCTCGACCACCCTGTGGATCATGCTCGGTGTGGTGATGGTGGTGTACGTGTGCCTCTTCGGCTCGTTCCTCGTCGTCCTGCTGAAGATGCGCACGCGCTGGCGGCTCGCCGACGAGGAACGGGCCTCGGGCGGAACGGGCCACGCGCCGGAGGCGGACACCCCCTACGGTCCCCGCGCACCCCTCCCCGCGGGCGGCTCCTCCGCCGCCGCGGACGCCGCGACCCGGCCCGGGGGCGGCCGCCCATGACCGCCGATCTCGTCGCCGTGGTACTGCTCCTGGCCGTGGCCGCGTACGCCTGCGCGGGCGGCACCGACTACGGGGCGGGTTTCTGGGATCTGACGGCCGGGGGCGCGGAGCGCGGCCGGCGCCCCCGGTGGCTCATCGATCACGCCATGGCTCCCGTCTGGGAGGTGAACAACGTCTGGCTGATCTTCGTCCTGGTCATCATGTGGACCGGCTTCCCGGTCCTGTTCCAGACCGTGTTCTCCGCGATGTGGCTTCCGCTGGCGCTGGCCGTCATGGGCATGGTCCTGCGCGGCGCCGGCTTCGCGTTCCGCAAGCCCTCCCGGCGGCTCGCCGACCGGCGGCTGTACGGTGCCGTCTTCGCCGTGGCCTCGGTCGTCACACCGTTCTTCCTCGGCGCCGCCGTCGGCGGTGTCGCCTCGGGCCGGGTGGCGCCCGGTACCGAGGCGTCGGCGGACGCCTGGGCCAACCCGACCTCCCTGGTGTTCGGGCTGGTCGCCATCGCGACCACGGTCTTCCTCGGCGCGGTGTTCCTCACCGGGGATGCCCGCCGGTTCGAGGCGCCGGATCTGATCGGCTACTTCCGGCGCCGGGCGCTGGGCAGTCTCGCCGCGCTCACCGTCCTGGCGGTGGTCACCGGGTTCGTCACCCACGAGGACTCCCCCCACGTGTGGCGCGGCCTCACCCACGGCCTGGGGCTGCTCTTCGTCGTCCTCGCGGGGGTGGCCTCGGTCGCGACGGCGTGGCTCGTCCGGCGCACTCCGGGCACCTGGATGCGCGTCACGGCGATCGGGGTCGTCGCCGCCGCCGTCCTGGCCTGGGGCATGGCGCAGCGCCCCTACCTCCTGCCCACGTCGCTGAGCGTGGCCGATGCCGCGGGCGCGCCCGCCACGCTGACGTGGCTGGCGATCGTCACGCTGGTGGCTCTGGTGCTCGTCGTACCGGCCGTGGTCCTCCTCTACTGGCTGGACACCCACGGGGAGCTGGCCGAGCTCACGGACGCCGAGCTGACCGGAGGAAGCGGCACGGCCGGTGACGGCGCGGTACCCGACAGCTGACCCACCACTCGTCCACCCGCTGGACCTCCCCTTCGCGTCCGCACTCCGACGGAGGAAGCCGCTGTGACCGACGACGAGATCCTTCTGGGATTCGCCCTGACGGTGGTGCTCGCCACCGGCTCGCAGATCCTGGCGAGCAGGCTGCGTGTCCCGGCCCTGATCATCCTGCTTCCCGTGGGGTTCGCGGCCGGGGCGATGACGGACGTCATCCACCCGGACCAACTGCTGGGGCCGGACTTCTCGGCCCTGGTGTCGCTGTCCGTCGCCGTGATCCTCTACGACGCCGGTCTGGGACTCGACCTGCGCAAGCTCGCCCACCACACGCGCGGGATCGTGGTCAGGCTGCTTGTGTACGGCGTGCTGCTCACCTTCCTCGTCACCGGGGCGGTGGGACCCGCGATGTTCGACATGCCCCTGCGCGTGGCGGCGATGCTCGGCATGATCCTCGTCGTCTCGGGGCCCACGGTCGTGGGACCGCTGCTGGACTTCGTGCGGCCGAGCGACAAGGTGCGGCGCATCCTCATCTGGGAGGGGACGCTGATCGATCCGATCGGCGCCATCCTCGGCGCGCTCACCTTCCACGCGGTGGCGTCGTCGCACCAGATCGACCTCGGGCGGGGCTACCAGTTGGGGCAGTTCGCCCTCAGCCTCGCCTTCGGTCTGGTGGGCGGGGCCGTGGCGACCGCGCTGCTGTGGTTCACCCTGCGCACGCTCCGACTCGGCGAGACCCTGGGAACGCTGGCGCAACTCGCCGTCGTGATCGGCGTCTCGGCGGTCTGCGACGTCGTGCGGGACGACACGGGGCTCATCGCCGCGGTCGTGGCGGGACTGGCCGTCTCCAACATCCGCGGCTTCGACATGCCCGCGCGCCGGCCCTTCCTGGAGACGCTGGTCCAGCTGATCATCGGCCTGCTGTTCATCTCCATCTCCTCCACGGTCACGCCGTCGTCCCTGGTGCCGGTGCTCCTCCCCTCCCTCGGCCTGATCGCGATCCTCGTCCTGGTCGTCCGGCCGGTCGTGGCCTTCGGCGCCGCGGCGCGCACGGATCTCTCGCGCGGTGAACGCGCCTTCGTCGCATGGATGGATCCACGCGGCATCGTCGCGGCGGCGACGGCGTCGGCCTTCTCCTCCGGCCTGGTCGAACGGGGGGTGAACGGGGCGGAGAAGATCCTGCCTGTCACCTTCCTGGTCATCGTGGGCACCGTCGTGCTGTACGCGCTGACGGCGGTGCCGGTGGCCAGACGGCTGGGCGTCGTCAAGACGGCGGGCACGCGCGTTCTCCTGGTGGGCGGCGAACCCTGGGTGGTGGACCTGGGAAGAGCCCTGCGGTCCGCCGGTCTCGACCTGCTGATGTGGGCGGGGCGCGAGGAGGAACGGGAGCGGATCAAGGGGGCCGGCCTCGAACTCGCCAAGGGCGACCTGCTCGCCACGGCCATCAACCCCGGGGCGCGTCTGGAGGGTGTGACGGCGGTCTTCCTGGCCACGGACGACGACGACTTCAACGCCCTCGCCTCGATCGTGATGGAGGACAGCGTGGAGGGGCCCGTCTACCGGGTGGGTCCCCCGCACGACAGCCATGGCGTGGTCGCTCCGTACACCGGTGGCGACATCCTCTTCGGCCGCTCCCTCGTCCGGCGCGTCCTGGCGGAACACTACGAACGGGGCGCCCGGTTCGTGGTGCGGCCCTTCTCCGGCCCGTTGCCGCCGGAGCACGACACGCTCTTCGTGGTGCGCGCCGACCATCGGCTGGACCCGGTCACGGAGCGGGAGCCGGCCGTCCCGCGGGAGGGCGACACGGTCGTCCTCCTCGGTCCCGTCCCGACCGCCGCCGGACGGTGAGACGCGCGGGACGGCTTCGTCCGCGCCCCTACAGCCCGCTCTTCCAGGACCGCTGGAGCATCGGGTCCAGGGTGATCGCCGCGTCGATCAGGGCCAGGTGCGTGAACGCCTGCGGGAAGTTGCCCAGTTGCCGCCCGGTCAGGTCGATCTCCTCGGAGTACAGGCCGAGGTGGTTGGCGTAGGTGAGCATCTTCTCCAGCACCAGCCTGGCCATGTCGGTGCGTCCGGCCCGTGCGAGGGCGTCGACGTACATGAACGTGCACAGGGAGAAGGTGCCTTCGGAGCCGCGCAGCCCGTCGGGCGACGCCTCGGGGTTGTAGCGGTAGACCAGGCTGTCGCTGACCAGTTCACGCTCCATCGCGTCCAGGGTGGACGTCCACATCGGGTCGTCCGGCGTGATGAAGCCGACCGTCGGCATGCGCAGCAGCGACGAGTCGAGCACGTCCTCGCCGTAATGCTGGACGAACGCCTGCTTGTTCGCGTCCCATCCCTTGCTCATCACCTGCGCGTAGATCTCGTCCCGCGCGTCCACCCAGCGGCCGCGCGCCGCCGGACGGCCGTCGTCGGCGGCGATCCGCACGGCGCGGTCGAAGGCCACCCAGGACATCACGCGGCCGTACGTGAAGTCCTTCCGGCCGCCACGCGTCTCCCACAGCCCCTCGCCCGGCTGGTCCCAGTGGTCGACCAGCCAGTCGAGCAGCGTGTGCAGGGCCTTCCAGCCCCGGTGGTCGAGGTGCATGCCGTGCTGGTGCGCGAAGTAGATGCTGTCGAGCGCCTCACCGTAAATGTCCAGCTGGAGCTGGCTCGCCGCGCCGTTGCCGATACGGACCGGTGCGGAGCCGCAGTATCCCTCCCAGTGCTCCAGGGTCTCCTCGACGAGGTCGGCGGAGCCGTCGACCCGGTACATGATGTTCAGCGGTCCGGAGCCGTTCCCCTGGCCGGCCTCCTGCTTCACGCGGTCGTGCAGCCAGTCGATGAAGGCGGACGCCTCTTCCTTGAACCCCATGCCCAGCAGGGCGTACACCGAGAACGACGCGTCGCGGATCCATGTGAACCGGTAGTCCCAGTTGCGCTCCCCACCCAGTTGCTCGGGCAGGCCCGCCGTCGGGGCGGCGACCAGGGCGCCGGTCGGCGCGTAGGTCATGAGCTTCAGCGTCACGGCCGAACGTTCCACCGCCTCACGCCAGCGGCCGGAGTACGTGGACTGCCCCAGCCAGGAACGCCAGAAGCGGACCGTCTCGCCGAAGAGTCGCTCGAACTCCTCCACACGGACCTCGTGCGGCGGCCCGCCGGGGGACGACTCCATGACGAGGCCGCGCTGCTGCCCCGCCCGCAGGCTCAGGGAGAAGCGCAGGTCCTTGTCACCGGAGAGGACGTTCAGCAGCCGTTCGTCGTGCGGCTCACGGACGGCGTGGACGGCGATGTCCAGGTCCTCCGAGGTGAACAGCGCCCCGTGCTCCGTGATGTGCAACTGGTGCGGCTTGCGGCCGTAGTCGAAGCGCGGGGCGATCTCGCCCTCGAACGTCATGCTGCCCCGGACGCAGCGCAGCATGCGCACCAGACGGTGCCGGTCCGTCGCGGTCGTGCCGGTCACCGGCATGAAGTCGACGACCTCACCCGCCCCGGTCTCGGTCATGAAGCGCGTCACGAGAACGGCGGTGTCCGGGTGGTAGAGCTGCTTGGTCGTGTACGTCTCCGCGGCCGGCCGCACGGTGAAGTGGCCGCCCTCGCGCCGGTCGAGCAGGGCACCGAAGACGCTCGGCGAATCGAACCTCGGACAGCAGAACCAATCGATCGTCGCATCGGTCGTCACGAGGGCCGCGGTCTGCAGGTCACCGATCAGACCGTGGTTCTCGATCAGGGGGTAGTCGTCCATCGGGGCCCCTTTCAGCACCGGTCGACCACACGTGGCTCTCAGCACGGGTCGACCACACGCGGCGCACCGTCACGCCGCGGTCCGGTGGATCCTGCGGCACCCGATCAGGTTAGGCCGAGGTGTCCGTTTCGTCCTGCCGAGCCTTGTAGGGGGGACGGCGGGAGCGCTGCCGCTGCGCGGGTCCCGCGATCGCCCTACCGTGGGACGACGGCGATCCCGTAGAGCTGCCTCGTGTGCCCGCGGAGCACCCGGATCCTCCAGACGAAGGGGGCGTGACGTGCGTGTCCCGACATCCTGGGCGGCCCGGTTCAGGCTGCGCCAGTACGTCAAGGCGAGCCTGTGGATCGTGCCGATGCTGGGTCTCGTCCTTGGCGCACTTCTCGCCGAGCTGGCCCTCGCCGCCGACAGCGCGGGACGGCCGCCGAGCGGCTGGCACTACTCCGCGACGACGGCGAGCGGCGTGCTCACCGCGATCGTCGGCGCGATGGTGGCGTTGCTGGGGTTCGTCGTCACCATCGGTGTGCTGGTGGTGCAGCAGGCCACGGGCACCCTCTCCCCCCGCTATATGCGTCTGTGGTACCGGGATCGGCTGCAGAAGGCCGTGCTGGCGACCTTCACGGGGACGTTCGCGTTCGCCTTCTCCCTGCTGCGCAGCGTCGAGTCCGACTCGGTCCCCGATCTCGGGGTGACCCTGGCCGGCGCGGCGGTGGCCGTCAGTCTCGTGCTCCTGCTCGTCTACCTCAACCGGTTCACGCACAGTCTGCGGCCGGTGGCCATCGCCGAGTTGGTCACGCGTATGGGGGAGGACGTCTTCACGAGCGGCGCCGCGGTGATCCGGGGCGCCGCGCCCCGGGGGGAGGGGAGCGTGCCGTCCGCCGCGCCCGTGACGCGCATCCGTACCGTGCGCGGTGGGGCCGTCCAGGCGTTCGACGTGCGAGGTCTGGTCGCGGAGGCCACGCGGCACGACTGCGTCCTGGTGGTGACGCGGCTGATCGGGGACTTCGTACCGCCCGGCGCCGTGCTGGTGGAGGTCCACGGGGGCACCTCCGCTCCTGTCCCGGAGCGGGTGACCGGTCTCGTCGCCCTCGGAGGCGAGCGCACGATCGAACAGGATCCCGCCTTCGCGCTGAGAGTCCTCGTCGACATCGCCATCAGGGCCCTGTCCCCGGCGGTGAACGACCCGACCACGGCGGTGCAGGTGATCAATTACATCGAGTGGCTGCTGCACACGGTCGGGAGTGTTCACCTCCCCGGCCGCTACGTTCTGGCCGACCGGGACGGGACCGCCCGGCTCATGCTCCCGGGGCGGGACTGGGACAACTACCTCCAGCTCGCCGTCTGCGAGATCCGTGAGTACGGAAGTTCGTCCGTGCAGATCTGCCGCAGGCTCCGGGCCATGCTCGAAGGTCTCCTCGAAGCGCTGCCGGCCGAGCAGCACCCCTCCGTCCGTACGCAGCTGGAACTGCTCCAGGAGTCGGTCGAGCGAAAGTTCACCGACCCGGCACGCCGGGCCATCGCGCAGCAAGCCGACCACCAGGGCATCGGCGGTCAGCACTCCTCGTCACCCCTTTCCCCCTGACCGCGACCGGCTGCCGCGAGCCGCCGACGGCCCTCGCGGAGAAGTGAACGGCGGACTTCCTGGAGGCCGGCTGACCCGTCGGGAGCAGGGCGGCCGTCGGCCGAAAGAGGGACCGGGGCTTCGCTCCGGTCGCGTGAGCGGGACGGAGCACCTTTGCTGGACTGACGGCGGGTGCTCCGCCGCCCGATGCCACCCGCGAAGCGCTCCGCAGGAGATCCGTATGGAATCCCAGCCCGGCCGCCCGGACCCTTCCCGCAGCGTGCACTCTCCGGAAGGGCAGCCGAGCGAGTTGGCGGATCTGCGGCGGCGGATCGCGGAGCTGGAGACCGGCGGGAAGCCGCGGCGGCACCGATGGCGGTCGGTTCTCTCCGCTGTGCTGGTGATCCTGGCCGCGGTGCTGTCCGTACTCTCGGTCGTCGCGGTGTGGGCCAACAGCCTGGTGGAGGACACCGACCGATACGTCGACACCGTCGCGCCACTGGCCGAGGACCCGGCCGTGCAGACGGCGGTCACCAACCGCGCCACGACCGCGATCCTCGACCGGATCGATGTGAAGGCCCTGGTGGCCGAGCTCTCCTCGGCGGCCAAGGAGAAAGGGGCGCCCCCGGCTCTGGCCAGGCTGATCGATGAACTCGACGGTCCCATCGAGAGCGGCCTCAAGGAGCTGGTGAGCAGCACGGTCCGCCGGATCGTCACGAGCCCGGCGTTCGCGACCCTGTGGAGGGAGGGCAACCGGGTGGCGCACCGGTCCCTGGACAAGGCGCTCACGGGCAAGGGCGGCGGCGCGGTGACCCTCAAGGGCGATGAGGTGGCCATCGACATCGGCCCGGTCGTCGAACGGGCCAAGGACGAGCTGGTGAAGGCCGGCTTGTCCCGCGCCGCCAACATCCCCGAGGTCCACACCGATTTCGTGGTGTTCTCCTCGGACGAGCTCGCCAAGGTGAAGACGTACACCCGGATCCTGCAGATCCTCGGTTCATGGCTCGGTGTGGTCACCCTCCTGCTCGCCGCGGCGGCGGTCCTGCTGGCCGCGCACCGCCGGCGCGTCCTGGTGGCGACGGCGCTCGCCGTGGCCTTCGGGATGCTGGTTCTCGGCGTGAGCCTGACCGTCTTCCGCGGCATCTACCTGGACCGTCTCCCGGCCACGGTCTCGCAGGACGCGGCGGCGGCCGTCTTCGACGCGCTCGTCACGTTCCTGCGGGCCGGCGTACGGGCGGTCGCCGCCGTCGCTCTGGTGACGGCCTGCGCCGCCTTCCTCACCGGGCCCTCCCGCCCGGCGGTCACGGTGCGACGGGCGTGTACCGGCGGCATCGGGGCCATGCGCGGGGTGGCCACGTCGAGCGGTCTGCGGCTGGGCGCGGTGGGCCGGTTCGTCCACCGGCACAAGCGCTGGATCGGTGGGCTGATCCTCCTGATCGCCCTGATCGTCCTCGTCACCTGGTCGTATCCGAGCACGGTGGTCGTGCTGTGGATCGTCGCCGCGGTCGTCCTCGCCTTCGCCGTGCGCGAGTTCCTCGACGACCCCGGTACGGCGGACGGGCCGGGCCGACCTGACGGCGACAAGGAACCTCTGCCCTCATGAGCGACGCGCCGCAGGAGAGTGATACGCCGCGCCGGACTGGCCGCCTGCGTCTCCTCCTGCCGCTCCTGCGGTCCTCGGCCGTGGTGGCGGCGACCGGCGCGCTGTACTTCCTGCTCCCCCTCGACCGCGATCTCGACGGGCACACGGTCACGGTCCTCGCCCTGGGTCTGCTGGGAATCGGAGCGCTTCTCGCGCTGCAGACGGTCGGCATCGTCACGTCGCCCTATCCCCGGCTGCGGGCCGTCGAAGCGCTGACCACCGCCGTCCCGCTCTTCCTGCTGCTGTTCTCGACCACCTACTTCGTGTACGCGCACGAGCAGGGGGCCCACTCCTTCTCGGAACCGCTCAGCCGGACCGACGCCCTGTACTTCACGGTGACCGTGTTCGCGACCGTCGGCTTCGGCGACATCGTGCCCGTCTCGGAGACGGCGCGGATGCTGACCACTGCCCAGATGGTGGCCGACCTCATCCTCGTGGGCCTGATCGCGAAGGTCATGGTCGGAGCGGTACGGCTCGGTCTGGAGCGACGCCAGTCCGCCACGACGCCCGAGCAGCGCGATCCATGACGTCCACACCCCCGGTCCTGGAAGGACGCCCTCCATGACGACGCCGACGGCCCGCCCGACCCCCTCCGGAGAACCGGAGGAGCCCTCGGAGGCCGACCGATTGCGGGATTTCCTGCGCACGACGGCGTACCGCAAGGTCCTGGTCTTCAGCGCGCTGATCGGCGTCCCGATCTCGCTGGCCGCCTTCTGGTTCCTCGTCGCCCTGCACGAGCTGGAGCACATGGTGTGGGCGGACCTGCCGGAGGCGTGGGGGTGGGACACACCGCCGGCGTGGTGGCCACTGCCCCCGCTGGCCGTCGCCGGGGTCGTCGTCGGGCTGGTGGTGACCCATCTGCCCGGCGCGGGCGGCCACGTCCCCGCGTCCGGCCTCCACCCGGTGAAGACCTCGGCCGCCGCCCTTCCCGGTGTGGTCATCGCCGCGGCCGCGAGCCTGCCACTCGGTGCGGTCCTCGGCCCCGAGGCACCGCTGATCGCGCTCGGCGGCGGCCTGGCCCTGCTGTTCCGGCGGCTCGTCCGCGCCCCCGACACCCCGCAGAGCACCGCACTGCTGGGAGCGGCCGGCGCGGCGGCGGCCATCGCCGCCATCTTCGGCAACCCGCTCGTCGCCGCGGTGCTGCTGATCGAGGTGGCGGGCGTGGGCGGGCCACAGCTGTTCGTCGTCATGCTTCCCGCGCTGTTGTCGAGCGGTGTGGGTGCGGTCGTGTTCACGGGCTTCGGACGCTGGACCGGCCTTCAGACGGGCAGCCTCTTCGTGCGATTCCCCATGCCGCCCCCGCGTCTGGACACGGGGGACGTGGTGTGGTCGCTCGTGCTGGCGGTCGGCATCGGCGTGCTGGTGCATCTCGTGATCGTCGGGGGGCGGCTGGCCGCCTCGTTCGTGGCGGCGGCACCGCTGGTCCGGACGGTGGCGTGCGCGGTCGCCGCCGGGGGCTGCGCCGCTCTGTACGCGGTCCTCACGGGCCGCAGTCCGGTGGAGGTCGCCTCGTCCGGCCAGGCCGGCCTGGCTCAGCTGGCGGCCGATCCGCACGCCTGGGGCGTGGGCGCGCTTCTGGCCGTTCTGCTGTTCAAAGCCGTTGCGTACGCTCTGTGCCTCGGCAGCCTCCGCGGCGGTCTGGTGTTCCCCGCACTCTTCCTGGGCGCGGCAGCGGGTGTGCTGCTCGCGCCGCTGCCCGGACTCGGGGTGATCCCGGGGGCTGCCGCGGGCATGGCCGCGGCTGCCGCGGCCGCTCTACGGCTTCCGGTCAGCAGCGTGACCCTCGTGGTGTTGGTGCTCGGGAATCTGGCGACGGTCCCCGTGGTGATCCTGGCGGCCGTGACGGCCTTCATCACCGCCGAGCTGCTTCCGCAGGGGCTCTCGGCCCTGCCGCGCCGCCCGCGGGAGAAGGCGGCGGGCGGCGGCACCGTCAAAGCCTGATCGCACTCGGCACCGTCAGGGCCTGATCGCGTGGGGCCCGATCACGCGGGGAGCAGCGTGCCCCCTCAGAATTCGAGGAGGCGCTTCTTTTGCGCCGCGAACTCGGCCTCGGACAGCACGCCTTGCTCCTTGAGCTCTGCGAGTTCCTTCAGCTGCGCGATCTTGGTGTCCATCGACGCCGCGGCCGGCGGCGCGGGGGCGGGTGCGGGGGCAGCGGCCGGAGCGCTGTAGACCTCCTGAGGTGGGGCCGCGGCGGCCGGCCCGTAGTCCTGTTGCGCCCATCGACCGGCCTGGCGACGCGAGACCCGGTTGGAGACGGCGGTGGCGGTACCGGAGATGACCGCGGTGCGGGCGACCCCGCGAAGCAGACCTGGCATGACAGTGTCCTTGTCGTCGGGCGAGTGTCGGACGCCGGGTGGTGGGCGGCCGCTAGGCGGCGGGATCGGCCTCGGTGGCCTCCAGAGCCGCCAGGAGGTCCTCGGCCGGGATCCGTCCGTTGGCCACCATCCGGGCTCCACCGCGACGCAGAGCCGCCGCCAGCGGCGCGGCCCACACGTTCTCGTACACGAGGACACCCGCGGAGTTGCCGGGTTCGAGGACGGAGGCGGCCTCCCGGAGGTCGTCCTCACCGAGCAGTCCGGAGGAAGCTCCCTCGAACAGGGCCAGATCGAGTTCCCCGTCGCCGTCCATGTCGCTGAGCCTCAGCGCTCTGACCGAACCGTCCTCGTCCTTACGGACGAAGGACAGGTCGAGGACGCGAATGATGTGGCGGTCGACAAGGTCGAGCAGCAGAGGAAGTCCTTCGCCGGTCATGCGATTGCCCGGGAACTCCAGGACCAGGTAGTCGACAGGCCCCATCTCCGAGAGTTCGTCGACGCTCATACCGACTCCTCGTCCGGCGGCTTCCCGCCTCGGATGGTGCGGCAGCCGCAACCCGACCGCCTCATTGCCCCGTTCAATTCCAACACCGCGGGACCGGCCACGCACCTTCGCAACCGCCGGGGCCACGGTGGTCGGGCGACGGGGATCCGGGGCCCGATCCTCCGGGGCACACCCCCCGGGAGGCCCGGGCCGGTCACCGCAACCGATGCGGAGAGGTCACGACACGACCGAGCGGTGCCGCTCACGGTCGACGGCGCCTGTGACGGCGCCAGTACCAGAGGCCGCCGACCGCCGCGGACGCCGCCGCCAGGGCGATGCCGAGGACCGGCCAGCGGCTGTCGGCGATGCGCAGGCCGGTCAGGAAGGTCATCGCGGCCAGGGCGAGCGGCACGAGGAGGGAGAGGACCGCGCGGAGTGCGCCGGCCGCCGCTTCCGGCACGGGCCGGGGGGTCCGGTGGCGCGGGGCAGCCGTCGTGTCGGCGAAGTAGTAGGCGAGGACACGGTCCATCAGGCGGGCGTCGGCGCGCCGGTAGGACGACGCCATGTACGGGAGCCAGACGAGAGGGGCGACCAGGCCGACCAGAAAGACCACGCCGAGGAGCAGCCACCGCCGGCTGCGGACGGCGACCCGGCGGACACGCCCCACCTCGTCCTGGCTCTCGTCGCCGGGCGCGATCACACCGAGCAGGCGGGCCATGCGCACGGTGACCCCCCACAGGGCCATCGCCCGCCTCCAGCGGGCCGGTGCGCCGACGGCGGGTTTGGTCCGGGCGAGCGCGTCCCGCGCCTGCCGTGTGTCCTCGTACACGCCTTGGAGGACGAGAAGTTCAGCGGCGCGGGCGCCCGCGGTGGGGTCGCGGCCGTCGAGGGCGGCCAGTTCGAGGACGGTACGCGCCTGGCTGAGGAGCGCAGCGCAGAACGCGAAGGGAATCAGCACGAGGAAGGGCCCGCCCACGAGGGCTCCCTCCGACACGACCCGCCGTCGACCGCGAGTGACGACCTGGGCCCGGAGGTGCACCTCGTCGGCGTCGGGCTGCTCCCGTCGAAGCCGGGCGATCTCCTCGGGCACGGCGGGACCCATGCGGCGGACGGCGAAGCCGGCGAGGATCTCGGGAAGGTGCCCCGGATCGGTGACGACCAACGCCAGCAGCGAACGCTCCGGAGAGGCCCCCTCGCGGGGACCCGCCGTGCTCGGGAGCTCCTGGTTCGACACGGTTCTTCCTCCCCGACCTCAACGGCGCGGGGGGCCTGCGGCGTCAACGCCCACGACCGCTTCCGGGGCCTCGGGAAGACGTACGGCGGCCAGCAGCCCGACGAGCCCGATGACGGCGAGGGTGATCATGGCCGCGGCGTAGGGGTCCTCGATGTGACGGCTCAGCACGATGATCAACGCGATGACGAGCAGGAAGAGCGTGATGGGGACCTGCACGCCCTGCACCGTGGTGTCCAGGTCCTCGCTGATGTCGTTGATCATCACGTTCATGTTCGAGCCGGCGAAGCTGGAGATGAACTGTGCGAGAGCCACGGGGACGAGAACCCGTCGAGAATCCGTCGCGGACCGCCCCGAGGGCTTCGTCGCATCCACCGGGCGTCACCGCCCTGCCCGCCGACGCCGGTGTCCGGGCCGGGCCCGGGCCGGGTCCTCCGAGGTGTCGAGCTCTTCGTCGAGGGCCATCGCCGCCGCGATCAGCGCGAGGTGGGTGAACGCCTGCGGGAAGTTGCCGAGCTGCTCGCCGGACGGCCCGATCTCCTCGGCGAACAGGCCGACGTGGTTGGAGTAGGTGAGCATCTTGTCGAAGGCGTAGCGGGCCTGTTCGATCCTGCCGGAGCGGGCCAGGGCCTCGACGTAGAGGAAGCTGCAGAGGTTGAACGTGCCCTCCGAGCCCCGCAGGCCGTCGGGAGAGGCGGCGGGGTCGTACCGGTAGACCAGGCTGTCGCTGACCAGCTCCTCGCCCATCGCATCGAGAGTCGAGAGCCAGGCCGGGTCCCGCGGGGAGAGGAAACCGACCCGGGGCATCAGCAGCAGCGAGGCGTCGAGGACGTCGGAGGCGAAGTGCTGCACGAACGCCTGGCGCTTCTCGCTCCAGCCGCGTTCGACGATCTGGCGGAACACCGTGTCGCGGGCACCGGTCCAGCGGGCGATGTCGGCGGGCCGTGAGCAGTAGGTCGCCACACGGACACCGCGGTCGAAGGCGACCCAGGTCATCAGCCTGCTGTAGGTGAAGTCCTGACGGCCCCCGCGGGTCTCCCAGATGCCCTCGTCCGGGCGGTCCCAGTTGTCGGCGAGCCAGTCCAGCACGTCGCTGAATGCCTTCCAGCCGCGGATGGCCCCCATGTCCCCGCCCACGGCGAGCGCGTCGGCGGCCTCGCCGTAGATGTCGAGCTGGAGCTGGTCGGCCGCCGCGTTGCCCGCCCGTACGGGTGCCGAGGCCATGTAGCCCTCCAGGTGACCGAGGGTCTCCTCCGTCAGATGCGGTTCCCCGTCCACCCGGTACATGATCTGCAGGGGGTCGCCCGAGGGGGTGCCTCCGGCCTCGAAGCGGTCACGCAGCCAGTGGCGGAAGGAGTGCGCCTCCTGCTCGAAGCCGAGGTCGGCCAGGGCCCGGACCGACAGGGAGGCGTCCCGGACCCACGTGTACCGGTAGTCCCAGTTGCGTTCGCCGCCGATCTGTTCGGGAAGCCCCATGGTCGCGGCGGCGATCGGCGCCCCGGTGGGGGCGTACGTGAGCAGCTTGAGCGTGATCGCCGATCGGTTGACCATGTCCTGCCAGCGGCCTCGGTACCGGGAGGAGCGCAGCCACCCGTGCCAGAAGGAGCGGCACGTCTCGAACTCCTCCGCGACGGCGTGCAGGGTCGGCGGTGTCGGAGCGGGCCCGCCGCCGGCGGTGCTGGTCAGTACCACGGCGGCCGTCTCGCCGGCCGTGAGGGTGAAGCGGGCGGTGATGTCGTCGCCCTCGGTGCGCAGCGTGACGCGGTCGGTGCCCTGGAGATGAAGATCCGTACCCGGACCGTGGAAGACGGCCGAACGGTCGTCGGGCCGGGTGAGGGTGTGGGCGGCGCGCGCGTAGTCGAAGCGAGGGCGGCAGGCGAGAGCGAAGGACATGCTGCCCCGGACCACCCGGGCGATCCTGATCAGGCAGTGCCGGTCCGTCGCGGTGGTGCTGTCGAGAGGGGTCATGAAGTCGGCGACCTCGCCGACGCCTCCGGGCGCCAGGAAGCGGTTGACCAGGACCGCGGTGTCGGCGAGGTAGAGCTGGTGGACCGTGAGGTCCCCACCGTTCTCGGACGTTTCGGCGGTGAGTCGGCAGTGGCCACCCCGCTCGCTGTCCAGGAGCGAGGCGAAGACGCTGGGCGAGTCGAAGCGAGGGGTGCACCACCAGTCGATCGTTCCGCCGGAGGAGACGAGTGCGGCCGTCTGGAGATCGCCGACCATGCCGTGGTCGGCGAGAGGCGGATAACGGTTCATGGCTCCTCCTTCGCTCACCGAACCCGGCGATGGCCGACGACTGTCGGCGAGCGCGGCCGATCGTGGGCTGCGCGGAGTGAGCACTCGGCGACGCCGGGGGCCACGACTCCCTGCACCTGATGGCTCCGCCCCTTTCCCTGAACGGCGTGAGCGGTGGGGCCGCTGGTCGCGGGGACGCCGAACGGCCATGGTCCCGGGGGGCGCCCTCACCCTCATAGCGTGCGCCTCGCGGGGGTGCGACGCATGCGGGAAAGGCATCGGATACCGCCCGACCGTGGGCGTACGGGCGGATGTCACGGGCCGGCGCACCGCGCGCCCGGACGAGAAGGCTGGGACGCTGGGAGGCAGGAAGCACCGCCCATGACGTGACCCTGACGGACGGGGGTGATGAGCGCCGTGGCCGAGACCCACGACCGGGCCGGGGAACCCGCGGTTGCCGCCGCTCCGTACGCCGATCCCCTGGGAAATCCCTTTCTGCGCACCCGGTTCGCCCTCCCCGTACGGCCGACCACGTTCCTGCGGCGTCGGCGGCTCGTCGATCACCTCGATCAGGCGCTCCGGACGCCGTTGACCCTCCTCAACGGTCCGGCCGGAGCGGGCAAGACCCTGCTGGCCGCCGACTGGGCCGCCGGGCTGCGCATGCCGGTCGCGTGGCTCACCGCCGAGGCCGGGGACTGTCGGCCCGGAGTGTTCTGGGCGTACGTCCTCCAGGCCCTGCGCGCCTGCGGTGCGCCGGTGTCCGAGGCGGTGGGGACCCCGGCGGACGCCACCGGGGTGGACAGCAGGCTGCTGGCAGCGCTCGCCGCCGAACTGAACGATCGCGATCGGCCCGTGGCCCTCGTACTGGACGAATACGACCGCGTGACCGCTCCCGAGGTCGCGGAGCAGGTGGAGTTCGTCCTCCACCACGCCGGGCAGGGACTGCGCCTCGTCCTCGTCACCCGCACGGAACCGCTGCTTCCCCTGCACCGTTACCGGGCGGCCGGCGAGCTGACGGAGATCCGCGCCGCGGAGCTGGCCTTCACCCCCGAGGAGGCCGCCGTGCTGCTGGAGCTGCACGGTCTGCGCCTTCCGGCCGACGCCGCGCGCGCCCTGGTGGACCGCACCCGCGGCTGGGCCGCGGGGCTGCGTCTGTTCGTGCTGGCCGCGCGGGACAGCGCCGACCCGGAGCTGTACCTGAAGGAGTTCGAGGCGGGCCGCAGCACGGTCGCGGACTTCCTGCTGGCCGAGGTCCTCAAGGGGCGCACGGCGGAGACCCAGGACCTGCTGTTGCGCGTCAGCGTCCTGGAGCGTTTCTGTCCGGACCTGGCCGACGCACTGACCCTGAGGACCGATGCCGAGCCCCTCCTCACCGGTCTCTGCCGCGAGAACGCGTTCGTCGAGCACCTCGGACACTCGTGGTACCAGCTCCATCCGCTGTTCGGAGAGATACTCCGGGCCCACCTGCGCGAGCGCCTGCCCGGGCTGGAGCCGGAACTCAACCGCCGGGCCGCACAGTGGCTCGGACGTGCGGGGTTCCTGCCGGAGACACTCGCCCACGGCGCCGCCGCGGACGACTGGGACCTCGTCGCCGGTGCGCTCGTCGACGACCTGGCGATCGGCCGGCTCTTCACCGGCCTGCACGCGGACGGCCTGGCCCAGCTGTTCTCCCGCATGGGGCCCGAGGCCAAAAGCCCGGCGACGGACCTCGTGCGGGCGGCCCGCGACCTGTCCCGAGGCGGTGTCGACCGCGGCCTGGCCCACCTGCGCCACGCCGAGGAGCGCTTGGCGGACGACACGCCCGAGACGGCTGCCGCCCGGCTGAGCTGTGCGCTCCTGGAAGCGCTGGCCGGGCGACTGACCGGAAGCCCCGCACGGGCCGAGAAGGCCGCCGAAGCCGCCGAGGAGCTGCGGCAGGAAGTCCCGGCGCACCTCCTGGACCGGCACCCCGAACTCGACGCTCTGCTGCTGACGCACGTGGGATCGGCGCTCTTGTGGGCAGGGCGTTTCGAGGACGCCCGGGCCGCTCTGGCCACCGTGGCCGGCTCTCCGGGCGGAGCCGCCACCGCGCTCCCCCGGCAGGAGGCACTGGGGCACCTGGCGCTGCTCGACTATCTGAACGGCTGGCTCGACCGGGCGGAGCGCACGGCCCTGGCGGCCATGTCCGAGGAGGAGCGGGTCGGTCTGCCCCAGCCGTCGGGCTCGGGCGTCGAACGACTGGTCCTGGCCGCCGTGGCCGTCGACCGGCATGAACTCGGCCGGGCGCAGGCCCTCCTGGACGAGGCCCCCAGGCTTCCCCCCGGGACGCGTGACCCGGTGCCGGCGGCGGGGCGCGCCCTGGCCACGGCTCGACTGCTGCTGGTCAGGGGCGAGGGGCGAGCCGCCGTCGAAGCGGCGGACCCGGCCGTTTCCGCCGTCACCGCCTCCCCCTGGGCGGCGGGCCACGAGGCGCTCGTCGCCTCCGCCGTGCACCTCTCCGAGGGACGGCCGGACGAAGCGGCCGAGGTGCTCGGGGAGGTGACGGCGGACCAGCCGGTGTGTGCCGCCGAGGCCGCGGCGCTCCAGCTCGCCGCCGGGCGACCCGAGACGGCGGTCGACCTGCTCGACGGCATCCGCGCCGACGGACGGACCGGTCCGGCGGTGACGGTGAGGGCGGCGCTGGTGAGGGCCCGCGCCGCGGAGAGTGCGGGAGACCTGGCCACCGCTCGCCGGCTCGTGGCCCGGGCGCTCCTCGACGCCCGGCGTGAGCGGTTGCGGCGTCCGTTCCTCGACGCCGGGCCATGGATCCTGCCCCTGCTGGCCGCGGCACCGCCGCAGGAGCCGGCGGTTGACTGGCTCACACCTGGTCCGCCGGGACGCGCCGGCCGTCCCCGGGTGGGGCCGGGGCCACCGCCGCTCGTCGCGGTGGAGCTCAGCGGACGCGAGCGGGACGTTCTGGAGCGTCTGGCACGGATGCTGTCGACGGAGGAGATCGCCGCCGATCTCTATCTGTCGGTGAACACCGTGAAGACCCACCTCAAGAGCGTCTACCGGAAGCTGGCGGTGAACCGGCGCGGCGACGCCGTACGCCGCGCGCGCGACCTCGGGCTGCTGTGACGCGCGTCGGTGACCTCCGCCTGCCGTGACGCCGTCGGTGATCTCACGCCGGCCCTGACAGGCGCGCGTCGGTGCGGGATACGACGCCGCCAGGACCTGCGGGCTTCGCCGGACCACGCTCCTCCCCCGTGGCGGGTGAGGCGCGAGGCGCTCGCCTCGGCTGCAATGGACCCAGCGGCGGGCGGGCGTCGGCTCGGCGACCGGTCCCGCCGAGTCCGAGAGGAGCCGCACGTGCCCAGAGGCAAGGCCGGCCCGACCACGGCACGCGCGGAGCGCCGTGCCGAGCGCCGCGCCCACGCGGACTACACGGGCGGCGTCTACGGATCCATGCTCGCGGCCTCCGTGGTGCTGGGCGCCGGCACGCTGGGCTCGCTCCCCCGTGTCGAGCTGGTGGTGTTGCTGTTGCTGACGAGCGTGGTGTTCTGGATCGCGCACGTGCATGCCCATCTGTTCGGGGCACGGCTCGCGGAGCAGATGCCGGACCGCCGTGTGGTGCTACGGGTGTGCCGTGACGAGTGGCCGATCGTCAAGGCCGCACTGCCCCCGGCGGTCGCGGTGGCCGTCAGCCCGCTCCTGGGCCTGGACGTGCGCGGTGCCCTCTGGCTGGCCCTGTCCGTCGCCGTGGCAGGGCAGGTGGGCTGGTCGGTGGCCGCGGCGTACCGCGCTGGTGCCTCGCGGCGCCTGATGGCCGTCACCGCGTTGGTCAACCTGCTGCTCGGCCTGCTGATCATCTCCGCCAAGATCATTTTGACGCATTGAGGAACAGGGAAAGCCGTCGTCCCCATGGGTGGCGGGGTCACCTGTGCCGGGTGAGGCGCCAAAGAGCCGGGGGGGCGGACGATCGCGGGAGAGGGCGCGGTCCGACCGTCCAGGCAGTCCGTGAAAGGACAGCTCGTGCGCTACGAGATCCGAGTCGAGGGACACCTGTCGGAAACGCTGGTCAAGGCCTTTCCGGAGCTGGGCCATGTGGTGATGTCCGGCCAGACCGTCCTGTTCGGCCCTGTCGTGGACGAAGCACACCTGTACGGGCTGCTGGCGCGCTGCCAGTCGCTGGGGCTGCGCGTCGTGGAGATGCGGCAGCTTCCGGAGTGACGGAGCGGGAGCGCCCGGCCGACCAGGAGGAGGAGCCATGACCATGTCGTCCGATCCGACATCGCGCATCGGCGAGGAAAGGATGCCGCCCGGCGGGGCGGACCCCGATCCGATCGGCGATCCCGCACACATGCTCGCGCGCCTCGGCGGTACCTGGACCTGGCAGCTGGCCGCGGGCGTCGCCACGCTGGTGCCGGGTGTCCTGCTGCTGGTGTGGCCTGAAGCGACCCTGCAAGTCCTCGGCGTCCTCATCGGGCTGTACCTGCTGGTGATGGGAGTGTTCCGGTTCGTGGCCGTCTTCTCGCGGGAGGGACACTCACGGTTCCCCGGGCTGCTCGTGGCCGTGCTGTACGTCCTGGCCGGAGTGCTCTGTCTGCGGAACCCCCTGCAGACGATCACCGCTCTCTCGCTGATCGTCGGGGCCGTCTGGCTCGTCTCCGGAATCCTCACCCTGTACACGGCCATCGCCGCCGACGACCTGCCGCACCGGGGCGTCCTGGTGGGCGTGGCCGTGCTCGCCATCGTCGCGGCGGTCGTGGTCCTCGCTCTGCCGGCCGAGTCGGCCCGTGCGCTGACCCGGCTGCTGGGCCTGTGGCTGGTCCTGCTCGGCCTGGCGGAGGTGGCGGTGGCCTTCGCGTGGCGGACCTCGCTCCGTCGGACGCCTCCCCCGGGGCGTACGCCCTCCGTACCGACAGGCTGACGCCACCGGCACCGCGACCGCCACCGGCACCGGCACCCGCGACCGGGCCGGAGGAGCACCGTCGCCTCAATCCGCCCAGTACGACGCGAGCGCTCCTTCCTGGTACGGGGCCGGGCTCACGCTGAGTTCGCCGGCGAAGGGGCGGTCGAGGACGAGGACCAGGAGCAGGCTGAAGCCGATGAGGGCGGCGACGGAGGCGACGAAGAGAAGCTGGATCCGCAGTTTGCGCATGCCGTACAGGAAGGTGAGCGGGATGAGGACGAGTGCGCCGCCGAAGGCCAGGATCTGGAGGAGCGGGGGGAGTTCCTGCTCGGCCATGGTCAGTCGGGCGCGGCGCTGGGCGGCGACGTCGTTGAGGTGGTTGACAGCTTCCTCGTAGAAGACCTGTTCGCGCGCCGTCTTCGGGTCGTATGCCTGCAGTGTGTCGAAGGCGGTGCGGAGGTGTTGTTCCGTGGCGCCGTAGCTGGGCTGCCCTTCACGCATGCGGGGCCACTGGTCCTCGACGACCGCGTGGACGTAGCCGCTGAGCGCGGCGTCGAGGTCGGCCCGGACCGAGGGCGGGAAGGCCGCGGCGTCGCGGGCGATGAGCGCGACATCGGTGGCCTCGGTGGCCACGATGGTCTGGGTGCTGTCCAGTTGGGTCCAGAGGGTGACGATGACGAAGGCCAGGATGATCCCGTAGATGGCGCCGAACATGCCCAGCGTCACCCCGACCATGTCGTTGTGCTCGCCCTCCGCCAGCGATGGGTACCTGCGGCGAAGCAGCACGCTGCCGGCCACGGACACGGCGACGGTCCCGCCGACGATGACGGCGGTCAGGTTGAAGGTGCTGAAGTGATTGAGCAGCCAGAGCGACATGTACGGGAAGTCTAGGTACGCGACGATCACGGCGCCGCCGCCTGGGACGGCACTCCCCCACCGACCACGACGCTCCTCTCCCTCTCGAGGGCGGTGTACGACGCCTCGCCCCCCAGCTCGCACTCGCGGCCACGCTCCCGCACGCTCCACTCCATCGAGTGAGCGAGCGCGAGACGTCGAAGCGTGCGGGGCCCGCTAGCGCCGTGGTGCGGGCCCGAAGACCGGTGGCCTCTGGTCGTCGCCGGCAGGGCCGACGTCGCCGTCCTTCCACTCCGGGTCGTAGGCGCAGGGCCCGCTGGCGCCGCCCGTGACGTACTCCCGGTCCGCGTACCAGGTGAAGGACATCCGCTCCGTGCCGTCGTCCCGCTGGACGTACAGCTCCCCGTTCCTGCCCTGCCCGCCTTCGCGGTAGGACGTGATCTTCCAGCCGTCGTCCCTGAGGAACTGGTGCAGCCGGCGCAGGGCGGGGACCGCCTGGCTCGCCGGGACGTGGTCCAGAGCCCACGTGTGGTGCATCGAGTAGGCGCCGTCGACGGTCTTGCTCTCGATCCCCAGCAGGCCCCCGTCGTAGCAGTAGCTGGAGCCGAAGGTGTTCCGCGTGCTGACGCCGATGTCCTCCACTCCTGGTTCTATGGTGCGGGTGAACCCCATGACGGCGTAAGCCTGCTGGGAACGCTGCAGGGCGCGGTTGGCCATCTCCTCGGGCGCGACGCGAGGGAAGTCCGTCGACCTCCACGAGCCCCATGCGAGCGTCACGACCAGGAGGAGGGCGCCGACGAGCGCGGCGCCGCCGCATCCCAGGGCGCCGGGGACGCGGGAGGAGGCCCTGGACCCGGTCGAGTCGAGGGTGGCGGCGCTGAGCACGGTCTCTTTCGGCATACGAGGACGCTAGGGGGCGGGGAGGCGCGGCGGATGGGCGCGGGTACCTGACTCGTGCGAGTACGCGTACTCGAACGATCAGCCGCCGGCACCCCTCCCCCGCACTTCCTTCGTCGCAGCGACCACCGGGCGGTCTCGCAGGGCGTCAGGTGGGCGTATGCGCCGCCTTGTTCGTCGTGGTGCCTTCTTCGTCCTGGGCCTCCGACGCAGCGGGCCGCTGCGGCGCGGGCGGGGTGCGGACCAGCAGCGCGACCAGCACGGTCAGTCCGCCGAGCACGGCGCCGACGCCGAATCCCCACCGGATGCCCACGGCCAGGGCGCCGGTGGCGTCGGCACCCTCGGCCGCCGCCGTGGCGGCGCGCCCCGACATGACGCTGATGACCAGGGCGGTTCCGGCGGCGGCCGAGACCTGCTGGAGCGAGCCCAGGATGGCGGAGCCGTGCGCGTAGAGGTGAGGCGGCAGTACGGACAGGCCGGAGGTGAAGATCGGGGTGAAGACGAACGCCATGCCGACGCTCAGGGCCACGTGCAGGCCGAGCACCAGCCACGGGGAGGTCTCTTCGCCCGCGAAGGCGAACAGCGCGAGGCACACCGCTGTCAGTGCGGCTCCGGGCACGACCAGCCGGGGGGCGCCGAGCCGGTCGTAGAGCTTGCCGACCTGCGGGCCGAGCAGGCCCATCGTGAGGCCGCCGGGGATGAGCAGCAGCCCGGTCTGCAGCGAGGTGAGGCCGCACACGTCCTGCAGGTAGATCGGCAGCAGGATGAACGCGCCCATCAGGGCCATGAACGACAGGCACATCAGGGCGAGCGCCACGGAGAAGTGACGGAACGTGAGGCTGCGCAGGTCCAGCAGCGGAGTGGACGATCGCTGCAGCGACAACTGTCGCCAGACGAACAGGCCCACCAGCACGGCACCGACCACGGTCGTGGCCGACGGCGGCAGGGTGGCCTGGTCGGCGTTCCCGGCACCGAGCCCGCTCAGGCCGTAGACCAGGGCGCCGAACCCCGCTGCCGCCAGGATGACGGACAGCCAGTCGATCCGGCCGGCCTGCGGCTCGCCGATGTTGACCAGTTGGCGCAGGCCGAATATGGCCATGGCTCCGGCGATGGGCAGCACGGCCAGGAACAACAGCCGCCACGTCCCGAGCTGCAGCAGCACACCGGAGACCGCCGGGCCCAGGGCGGGTGCGACGGAGATGACGAGGGTGATGTTGCCCATGACCCGGCCGCGGTCGTGCGGGGGAACGAGGGTCATCAGTGTCGTCATGAGCAGCGGCATCATGACGGCGGTGCCGCTCGCCTGGATGACGCGGGCGGCCAGCAGCACGGAGAAGGCGGGCGCGGCCGCGGCCAGCGCCGTGCCGGTGAGGAACAGTGCCATGGCCAGGCCGAAGGCGGTCCGAGTCGTCACGCGCTGGAGGAACCACCCCGTCACCGGGATGACGACGGCCATGGTGAGCATGAAGGCCGTGGACAGCCACCCGGCGGCCGCCGCGGTGACCTCGAACTCGCGCATGAGCCGCGGGATCGCGTTGACCATGATCGTCTCGTTGAGGAGGACGACGAACGTGGACAGCACGAGAATCCGCAGCACGGCGGTGACGCGGGCGGGCGGGAGGGTGGGTGTTGCGTGCGGTGCGAGCATGGTGCCTTCCGTCAAGTGAGTGTCCTCCGTGGGGGCGCGACACACTGACAGACCACGGCGGCGGGAAGAACTCATCGGTGTCACCCGATCCTGTCGGTGACGCCGCCCAGGCTCAAACCATTTTGCCGATCGGGACCGGCACGCACGAACGGTTTTCCGGCCCCCAGGACCCGGCGTCGTCCTCCGGGCGCACACCCGCGCACGGCAACTCCCGGCAGAAGGACACAAAGGGGGTCTCCGTCTCTCCGATCCGGACGACGGCGCTGCCGGTCGCTCGAGGCCGTTGCGTGCGGTCGACGCGGGACCCCATGGCGGCGGGCAGCACTCGCGGGCCTTGAACTATGGTGTCCCACCACATACGCCGCTGACCTGCGTCTTCCTACGGTGTGCAACACGCAAACGTCCCCGCACATCCCCTGGAAGTGGTGCACATGGCCTCCCCCGCAGCGGCTCCACCCGCCGAATCGAACCTCAAGCGCATCGTCGCCGCGAGTCTCATCGGCACCACCATCGAGTGGTACGACAACTCATCCGACCAAAGCTACGACCTGCTGTTTTCCCGTCATTGACCCTCAGAAGTCAGCACCGAACCAGCACCGGGAAATCTCGTGCTGGTTGGGGGGGGGGAGGATGGGCTCGCTTGCGTAGACTGCGGGCCTCCTGATGGGCACCAAGGATGGTCACTCACAGTAGCGTGCTCTACCGCGTCCACACTTCGGCCCGCCCACTGACGTTCTCTCAGCAAAGGCCAAGCGAAGCCGCTCCGGGACGCCGGCAGCGAGTTCAGACCGCCATCGCCAATAAGGGCCCGAGCACCGGCTGACGCCCCGCCGCAGCGAGCGCGCTCCTCAAGTCTTCGGTGTTGCCGTACACCCTGACCAGCCGACGGGATCGGGGCTCCAGCCGGTCCAAGGTGGTCCATCCAGTGCCCAGCATGACGGCGGCATCGGCCTCGTCGACACCGGCGAGATGCGCCTCGGGCAGCCACTTGGCACGGGTCGGCACACGTGTGTCGGACATCAGCAACAGCCGCATAGGCAAAGCGCCGCTGGGCGTTGGGGTCGTTCCGGCGCCGGGCAGGCGGCAAGATGATCATCTTGCCCATTTCAGGGATACTTTCCGGCCGGTTGTCACACCTGCGGCGTAGCGTGGTCCCGTTCGTCGACGCCGTGGTCGGCGGCATGGTCAGCACAGGAGAAGCTCGATGCGCCTGCAGTCCGCTCACATAACCAAGTACAAGAGCATCAACGACTCCACTCAGTTCTCCCTCGAAGGCGACATCACCGCCTTCGTGGGCAAGAACGAGTCCGGCAAGACTGCCGCTCTCGAGGCCCTCTACCGTGTAAACCCGCTGCCCAGCGGGCATCCCACGACGTTCGAGGAGCTTCGGGACTATCCGCGGCGTCACCGCGCCCGTGACAGGAACCGGATCGCGCAGGCTCGCCCGGTCACCGCGACGTTCGAGCTGGAGCAGGGCGACATCGACGCCGTCACCAAGCAGTTCGGCCCCAAGGCCTTCACCGCGAAGAGGATCACGGTGTACCGCCAGTACGACGTCGACACCCGTTGGTACCACGACCTCGCCACCGACACGCTGGCCGCCGCACAGCACCTGGTCGCCAAAGCCGGGCTGGACGTCACCCGGTTTGCCAAGGCCAAGGACATCGACACACTCATCGAGGCGCTCCGCGCCGATGAGAACGCCGAAGCTGCGGTTCAGCTCGCAGACGACCTTGCCGAGCGTGACCTGAACGCGGAGATCAGGAAGATCCTGCACTTGCGGCTGCCACGGTTTCAGTACTTCGACGAGTACAACGTGCTACCCGGTAGCGTCTCGATCGCACGACTGCAGACAGTCGAAGAGGACGAATTGGAGCCGGAGGAGCGCACGGCCCTGTCCCTCCTGAAGCTTGCCGGGGTGGAGTCCGAGGAGTTTACAAGGGACAACTACGAGAGCCGTAAAGCCGCCCTGGAGGCCGCAGCCAACGAACTGACCGACCAACTCTTCGAGTATTGGACTCAGAATCCGGATCTCTCGGTAGAGCTGGACATCGAGTTCAAGCAGGCCCCCACGCCGCACGAACCGCATCGCACCGAGCCGTGGCTCCACATCCGGATCAAGAACCAGCGGCACCGGGTCACCCTCGGGATGGAAGGCCGGTCGAAGGGCTTCATCTGGTTCTTCTCCTTCCTGGCCGCGTTCTCGGAGTACAGCGATGTCACACGGCGACGGATCATCCTCCTGGACGAGCCCGGCCTGAACCTCCACGCCAAGGCTCAGAACGACCTTCTGCGCTACATCGAGGAGCGCCTGGTCCCACAGCACCAGGTCATCTACAGCACCCATTCCCTGTTCATGATCCAGCCCTCGAAACTGGACCGGTGCCGCACGGTCGAAGATGTCGACAACGACGGGACCCAGGTCAGCCAGGAGCTGTGGCGAGCCCGTGCCGACACCGTCTTCCCGCTGCTGGGAGCCATCGGCGTCGACATGACTCAGACACTGGTGATCGGGCCGAACCAGCTGCTGGTCGAAGGTCCGTCCGACGTGGTGTACCTGACCGTGATGAGTCAGGTTGTACGTGAAGCTGGCGGCACGCCCCTCGACCCCAACTGGACCATCACGCCAGTCGGCGGGCTCGACAAGGTTCCGTCCTTCGTGTCCCTGCTCGGCAGCAGCGACCTGAGCATCGCGGTGCTGATGGATGTCGCGGGCGGCGGCAACCAGCGCATCGCACAGCTCGTCTCGCGGGGGCTGCTCGACAAGGGCCGTCTGATTTACCTGACCGAGTTCACCAGCACGAGCGAAGCTGACATCGAGGACCTCTTCACCCCGAGCTGGTACCTCAAGCTCCTGTCCGCCGCGAATGTCGGGCGGTTCACCAAGGCACAGCTCAAGGGAGGCGGTCGAATCATCAGGCAGGTGGAAGCGGCCCACGGTGGCCGGTTCGACCACTACCAGCCTGCCAGCCATCTGATGCGCTCGCCCGGCACGCTGCTTGACCACGTCGACAACGAGACCCGGGACCGGTTTGAGGCCCTCTTCACACGCCTCAACGCCCTCCTCTGACTGAGTTCGCCTGGCCGGTGCCGCTGTCCCGACGCACTGCGGCACCGGCTAGCGACGGAGCGGGCGCGCGGCGGGACATGCGGCGGTACGCCGAGTGGTGCGCCACCGCGGGCCGTCGGCCGGTGCCGACGGCCCGCAGGCCGTGATCGCAACCGCTGCCTCCCGCGGACCTGGGCGACACCACGCCGAACGCCTGAGCCCTCACAAAGTCGTCGGGGTGAGAGCATCTG
Source organism: Streptomyces sp. NPDC029139 (assembly GCF_055564335.1). Classification (NCBI taxonomy): domain Bacteria; kingdom Bacillati; phylum Actinomycetota; class Actinomycetes; order Kitasatosporales; family Streptomycetaceae; genus Streptomyces; species Streptomyces sp. NPDC029139. The sequence goes on from NZ_JBVHWN010000003.1 coordinate 188,659, forward strand.
GCGTGCGGCAATTCTGTCAGGCCGCCTCGACCACTGCCTCGAACTCGGTGGGCAAGTTGAGCTCGGTCTGCATCGTGAAAACGGCATCCATCAGTGACCTCAGCCGTTCCGGAGCGTCGGGCATCACATGCGCATAGGTCTGATGCGTGATCCTAGGGTCGCGATGCCCCAGCCACTCAGCCATGTCCGTGACCGGCACCCCCTTCGACAGGCCGGCGGAAGCGAAGAAGTGGCGAAGCCAGTGCGTCGTGATCCTCCGCGTGATGCCCGCCGCCCTCTTGGCGTTCCGCCACTGACGGTCGACGAGGGAATACATGAGAATGTTGGTCCTCCCGACGTTCGAGAAGAGGTAGTCCCCCTCTAGGCGATTGGGCCCCTCCTCCACGCGAAAGGTGCCGTAGAGCCGGACGTGCTCCTGCACCTTCGCAGCAATGGTGGGTGGCACAGGAACCGCTCGGCCCTCGTCCAGGTCACGCCACTTGAGGTGGCGGACGCAGTGGGCGCGTCCTCTCCCCTTAGTGATGGCCTTCTGTACTGCCGTCTTGGGTTCCTCGTTCTCGCCGTCCTGGGTGACCTGGCGGTCGACGTAGAGCGTGCCACTATCGAAGTCAAACTGCTGCAGCGTCACTGCGCACGCCTCACCGATGCGCAGTCCGCACCCAGCCATGAGCCACACGAGCAACTTATTGGGGCCGGGGAGGTGCCGCTCGATCGCCTCGATCTCCGCCAGTGTTGGCAGACGGATCGTCTTCTTCACCCTGCGCTTCACCCGTTGCCGCCCCGTGCGGACATGCTGGCACGGATTCCTGGTTATGTACTCGTTGGCCACGGCGAAGCTGAAAACGCCCGCTAGCGTCTCATAACGGTTGATCGCCGTGCTCTCTTCATAACCACGTTCTTCCACCATCCATTTCAGCCATGCATTGAGATGCTTCGGCTTGACGGCACCGACGGCCATTGACCCGAAATATGGCTCCACGTGAAGACGAAGGCTCGTCTCATATTGATAACGCGTCCCATTCACTCGGCTCCCGGAGTCGATGAACTCCCGGTACACAGTCACAAGGGGGACCAGGAGGCCGGTAGGAGCGACATAGGTGCCGAGGTCCTTCTCCCTCTCAACCTTGGCAGCAAAGGAGTCGGCGCCCCCTTTTCTCTCGAACGACTTCTCCCGTTGCCGTCCACCACGTCCGCCGGGCTCCCGGTAACGCACAGTCCAAGGATGCCCGCACCGGATAGTGGAGCACGGATAGTTGCCACTCTTTGCATCTTCCTTGCACTTCTGAAATACCCGGGCCAATCTATCGAGCCACCCGATCCATCACAGACAGAGAGGGTCCAAGCAAGTTATCCATACTTCCTTTCCAGGTAGTCGACCACGTCGCGCTCACGAAATCTGAGCAGACGACCGACCTTCTGAGGCCGCAGCCCCCAAGCTCGATATTTGTTCTTAATCGTCTGCTCGCTGACTTTCAACCAGTCAGCTACTTCAGCAGGCGTCAAAAGCCGATAGCTTCCTCCCTGTGCCAACTGTCGATATCCTTTCGAATACAACGGATTCGTCGCCAGAGCTCGAATCCTGCGGTAAGTATGGGCGCGCTCCAGTCCACCATCAAGTTGCCGGAACACAGCACAGATGATCCGCACGATCCCCGGTTTCGAAAACCGGGGATCGTGCGGTATATATCCGCCAGCAGGCGGAGGTTCGTCATCCGGGACGCCAGGCTGCAGGGATCCCCATGCCGTCGCGGGCGCGAAGCAGAGTCTGGCCTTCGGGTGAGCAGTCACCAAGGTCAGGAACGCGACGACCGCGGCGCAGGTCGGCTTACCCTGCTCTCGGCGGAGAGGCCGTTGGCGGCGCAGGCAGAGGGTCGTGGCCAGGACCTCCCCGGCGCAGGCCCTGCCTCTCGCTGAATCTGTGTTCATCTCGTCGAGGGTGAAGAATGCAGAGCGTGAAGGAGAGATCGGAGCGGGGGCTTGGACAGATGCCCTCCCTGAATGGAGCCGTGCGGCATGGGGCGGGATCGGTCACGGGCGCCCCGCCTGATCACGGGTGTTGTAGGTTGACATGTACCTTGGAGGAGTTCCAGTCCTGATAGGGGTTTCCCTGTCTGCCGTGAGCGATCCGGACGCAGCGCGGATTCGGTACGGCGCCCGAGGGGTGCCGTTTACGGATGGACAGCAGGGTGGCGCTGCCCCCACTGCTGCTCCAAGAGGCGAGCCCGCAGCCTCTACACGGAGCCGGTGAGCGCCTGGTGCCTCGTTGCTATGGCGCGTACGTGTTCGGCGACCGCAGCGATCCCATGGGCCATGAGCGGAACCACAGCGCTCACATCGCGGGCGTCTTCCCAGATGCCGGCCGACGGCGTACGGAAGGGCACAACGGCCAATCCGTGTACCGCGAACGGCGTGGCATCCAGGTAGCGCATGCCTCCAGTACCGCACAAGTAACCGGTCGCACCGGTTACGGAGGCAAGGTCGGCGAGGCGCTGCGAGCGCTCCTGCCGAGCCGGAAGCGTGCTGCTACGCACGATCCGTCCCTTCCACCCGAGCAGACGGAGGAGGATACGCGTGGACTCCTCGGCAACGTCGGCTGTGCGGACGGTCTGCTCAAACTGCCTCAGTACGGAGCCCAGTTCACGACGCAGCAACCACCAATCAGCGCTGTCCCTGTAGTAGTGAGGCAGCAGGTACGCGACACGTCGGCGCGAACGTTCCGGATCTGCCAATACCGCGTCCTTGATCAGGGTCGAGCGGCCGTGGGGCAGGTGGGTGGGGATCGAGAGCCACTGATGCCGGGCCGGGCTGGACATGCTGCCAAGCCGGGCGCGGTGCTGGAAGTCGCGGCGGGCGAACTGGACGTCGTCGAGGACGATCCAGCAGTCCGCCGCGAAGATCTTCGCGAGGGTGCTCAGCCGGGGGAAGAGGTTGGGCTGGTGGATCGCCACCAATCCCCCCGGGGCTGCTTCACCTGCCGATGAGCCTGCTGGTGAAGCCGGCACGGATGAGGTCTTCGTACGCGGTACGCACATTCTCCGGGACGTCCTGCTCGATCGCGAAGCCCTGCTTCGGATATTCGATGATGCGCTGGAGGTCGCCGACGAGCATGTCGATGACGAGCTTCTCGTCGCCGATGCTCTTCAGGTAGTCGTCGAACTCCATCGGTTCGGAGGCGCACAGCACTTCGACCTCGGGCCACAGCTTGCGGGCGGTGGCGAAGGAGCGGCGCTCCATGTAGGGCTTGGAGACGAGGAGCACCGACTTCGGGGTGATGCCGGCGGAGGCGAGTAGCTCTCGGGACAGTTCGACGTTCTGGCCCGTGTTGCCGGCGTTCGGCTCGACCAGGATCGCGCTGTCCGGTACGCCGAGCGTGAGGGCGTGCTCGCGGAAATGGACCGCCTCGCCACGGGGGAAGACCTTAGCGGTGGTGGGGCTGTTGCCGCCGGTGAACACCAAGGTGGGGAACAGCCCGGTCCGGTACAGCTCGGCGGAGAAGGCCGCGACGCCGAGGTCGTGGCTTCCGAGGCCGATCGCGACGTCGACGGGACGCAGGTCGTGACCCATTTGGTGGTAGTCCCAGACCAGCTTGGCGTTGCGGATCTGCTCGTCGTTGATGGCCGGCTGGTTGTCGGTCACTCGCTCGTCTCCCTGGTCAACGTGGTGAAGGGCTGGCTGGCCCATCGGCCGTCCTCCGGATGTCCGTGATGCTGCGGAGTTGGTGGGTCAGGCCGTACTGGGCTGCCCGCTTGGCAGCGTCGTCGAGGACGCGTAACCCATCATCCAGGGTCGCGCGGTCGGACAGGAGGATGTGCCCGTACGCGGTGTCCAGCCGTACCCGCTGCATCGGCGCCTCGGTGATGCCTGTGCTGCGGGCCACGTCGATGAGGCGAAGGGCCGCGTCGAGGTTGCCGGATCCACGGTGGGCGAGGGCGAGCTTCTGCTGTGCGACGGACCAGTCGTCCTGCTCGGCCAGGCTCTCGAACTCGCGGATGGCTTCTTCCATCACCCGGACCGCGTAGTCATTGTTGCCGTCCTTGCTGAGGGCGGTGCCGACCCACAGGCGCGCACGGGCGCGGTCTCGTGGGGATAACCGCTCGTCGATCGCGAGGTCTTCGTACTGTCGAGCCGCAGTCTCCAGGGCGCCGGACATCTCGGTGACGACCGCCAGGGAGAGGTCGAGCTGCGCCACACGACGCGGGATGGCCAACTCGGTGTAGAGCGAGCGGGCCTGGGTGTAGCTCCGCTGGGCGGAGAGCGGTCCGACGACCGCCCCCTGGTCCCGCTTGAGATCGCCCTGCAGGGCGATCGAACGGGCGAGGAGGTACGTGCCGCGTTCGTCCAAGTCCGATGGCCGGTAGGTGGATGACCACCGCCGAAGCAGGTCGTCCGCGAAGGCGAAGTTCTGATGGGACAGTGCGACGACCGCGCGTTCGAGGTCGTCCGTCCAGGACTCGTACTCCCAGGCCCGGGGCCGGGGGATGGTGACGCGCGACGTACCGCCGGCCGGTCCTGTCCCCTCTCCTGCGGTGAGCTTGGCGAGCTCCGTCTCGAAACGCACGTGGGTCGCGGCATCGGCCCGGGCCAACGCGGTGTCGAGGATGGCCTGGCTCTCGGTGTTGGGCCGCCGCTTGTCCCGGTACTTCTCCCAGTTGCTGATGGTGTTGACCGCGATGCCGAGGTGCTCGGAGTAGCGACGCACGCTCAGCCGAAGTGCCTTGCGCAGGGCAAGCGCCTCCAGGCCGGTCCATTCGTGAACGGTCGCCACGTGCCACTCCCTTCCGATGCTCATCGAAGCATGTGGCGTCCGTGCCGGGGAGCGGTTGTGGGACAGAAGTGGGACAGACGTGGATTCCGCGATCGCAAGGCGGCGACCAGGCTCAGAGTGTCCCCCTTCCCCGATCCGATGGGTGGTCACGACCATGGAGCCCCTTACGGAACAGCGGAACGTCATGGGCCCGCTCGTGTTCGGATTCCTGCGGCTCGTCGGGGTGTCCGAGAGCCGGCAGCGGGCTCTCGTCGAGGCCGTCACCGACTACTGCCGCCGCCACGAACTGACCCTGGGCGGTATGTACATGGAGCGGCGCGCGGCGACATCGTGCGCGTTCGTCGGCATGCTCGACGCCGTCCAGGCCACTCGCCCGTACGGCGTCGTCTTTCCTGCCCCGTCCCACTTGGGCCCCAGGGCCATAGCGGCTGAGCGCCGACAGCGGCTCAACGCGGCCGGCGCGGAGATTCTGCTCGTACGAGGGGTCCGGCTGGCCCCGACTCGTGATTCCGCCTCGGCACCGGCCTCGGGGAGCGCCACCTCATGAGCCTCAACCGGGAACTGCTGCTGCTGCTGGACAGCCGCCGCATCGACGGGCTGGCCAACATCCTCGACGCCCCGCAACACCAGAAGAGCCTGACGCTCACCGCCGACGACAAGGCTCCACGCACGGCACGCTCGTTCACCCGCGAGACTCTGACGGCGTGGGGCGTGGAAGACCTCCTGGACCATGTCGTGCTCATCGTCAGCGAACTCGCGACGAACGCCGAGCGCCACGGTCAACCCGCCGTGCGGCACAACCGCGTAAGGCAGACCGAGCACGACCGGCACCGGGACGAGATCACGCTGACCCTCGCCCTCCAAGCCGGCGTCGTGGGGATCGAAGTGGAGGACAACTCCCCGGAGACCCCTGTTCCGCGGATCGCCTCCCCCTACTCGACCGGCGGACGTGGCCTGCTCCTCGTTTCCGCCCTGGCCGACGCCTGGACCGCCTGCCCCAAGCAGGACAGCACCGGCAAGCGGGTGGTCGCCTTCGTGAGGCGTTCCGAGAGCTCCGACACCCCCTGATCCACTCCACTGGAGAACCCCATGCTCACTCTGCCCAGACCCTCGCTCTCGCCCCTGAAGGTGCTGCTCCTCGACCTGGACGGCGTCCTCCTCGACACCCGCCCGGTCATGGAGCGCGCGTGGCAGCAGGTCCTGCAAGAGCACGGTCTCGACGTGCCGTTCGAGGAGTACGAGCGCCACCTCGGCCGGCCGTTCGCCGACATCATGGAGCGCCTCGGATTCAGCGAGCCCGAGCCGCTCCACCGTACGTACGACGATGCATCGATCACCGCGTCCCACCTCGCTCGCGAGTTCGACGGAGTCACGGAAGTCCTTCACGGCTTTGCCGCCGCCGGCTGGCGCCTCGGCATCGTCACGTCCAAGCCCCTCGACCGGGCGGGCCCCCTCTTGACCGGCCTCGGATGCCCGTTCTCCACGGTGCGCACGCCGAACGGTGGTGGCCGCGGCAAGCCCGCGCCGGACCCGGTGCTCCTCGCGTTGATCGACTTGGGCGTCGACCCCGCCGAGGCCGTGTACGTGGGCGACATGCCGGTCGACGAGGAGGCGGCCCGCCGTGCCGGAGTCCCGTACATCCACGCGGGCTGGGGATACGGCCGCCCGACCGCCCCCTCCGCTGTGGTCGCTGACTCTCCGAAGGACCTGCTGCGGCTCCTCGCACCGGGCCCCTTCATCGAAGGGGACCTCCTGTGACCTCCCATCGCAGCCCGCTCGGCCTGGCCCGAACCGACCTGGCCGGGCCGCCCCAGTGGGCGCTGGTCAGTGAAAGCACGCTGGCGACTCTGGCATCCGACCGCATCGCCACGAGAGAGCTGGAGGCCCTTCCTCCGGATCCTCAAGAGCTTGAAGTGCTCGTCGACCACGTCATGAACGCTCTCCAGATGTACGGCGGCACTCTCGCGACGACGCCTTCCAGGGCCGAGTGGCTGTACGTCCAGCACGTGCCGGTCCGCCGCCTGGTGGCTCACGTCGCACGCAAGCTGATGGCGCTCAGTGCCTGGGAGCCGTTCACGAAGGCGCCCGGCCCGCTGAAGCTCGCTCCGCACGAGGGGCTCGTCGGGCTGCGGGAAAGCAGTTCCCGGGAGTACCGCGCCTACACCGTCACGTGGTCGGGCATCGCATATCTGCTCGGGGCAGCTGCCTCGTACAACCCGTTCCGTACGGCGCAGCTGCGGAACCTGCAGTCGGCTCGTGTCAACAGCACGGTGCCGAGCCCTCCGCCGTCGGAGCTTCCGTACACCGGTGTCGTCGCCCTCTCGTGGTCGTCCCGCCATGCCGCCACCCTGCTTCCGGTGCTCGAAGACCTGGCGCGTTGTAGACGGACGAGTCTCCTCGTCGATCTCGCCACGGATCCGGCAGAGCGCTGCGACACCGCAGCCGACAAGGGCATCAGACTGGTTACGCCTCCCCCTGGTCTCTTCGGCCTGTCAGGAGCCGTGGAGTGCCTGCAGCTGCGGGACGACGAGCACGTCGTCCGGGTGGGGGAGCACACCGTCCGGCTCTCGCGTCTGGTCCGGCTCCTGGCCGTTCTGCTGGAGACGAGCGGGGGATGCACCCAGCCGTCGTGGCGTTCCACGGTCCGTCTGGAGACCTGGCTGAGCGGTGTGCTGGCGGCATCTCGTCCACACACACTGCTCGTCAGCAACGACACCAGCCCCATCGGCGCGCTCGCCGTCCACCTGGCCGACCGCCGTGGCGTGAACACGGTCCATGTACAGCACGGCGCCTGGACCGCGGAGTCGATGGCATGGCCGGCGCTGCACAGCCGGGACATTGTCGTCATGGGTAAGCGTGACGCCGCTCTCGCCCAGGCCTGGGCACGGCACCCGGACGCCGAGGTCCACGTGCTGGGCCAGCCCCGCTTCGACGCGCTCGCCCGCCTCGATCGCGAGGCCCAGCGGCGCTACTTGGAGGATCTGCTGGCGGCCAGCCGCCGGCGAGGCCCTGCCCGTATCGCGGTGTGGGCCTGCCAGCCTTTCGGACCTGATCGGCTCAAGGCCCAGGCCGACCTTCTCCTGGACGGACTGTGGAAGGCCGGCGGCGACTGGGGCCTCGTCATCGCGCCCCACCCGGCACAGAGCGTCGACATCTTCACCTCCCTGCTCGAACGGGACGGCCGGCCGCTCGTGGCCGTGGCCGATCCCCGGGTCGGCGCCCGCGGCTGCCTCGCCGGTGCCGACGCCCTGGCGAGCGCCTACTCGACGTGCGGCATCGAAGCCGCGCTGGTGGGCGTTCCGGTGCTCGAACTCGGCTCCCCCGGCGACCACACGCTCGGACTGTCCGACCACGGCCTCGCACGGCGGGGCAGCACTGCCGACGACGTCGCCGCCGCCCTCGTCGCACTGCGGGGCACTCGCCCGCCTGCCGACCGGGACGCCCTGGACGCGGTGTGCCGGTGGCGCGGCGACAGCGCCGCCCAGGTCGCACGCCTCATCACGTGCGGCGCCGACGGCCATGTCGCGCACTCCCACCCCATCCACCACGATCCCCGCGGCACCGATTCCGGACTGTCGCAGGGCGAAGGAGTACCTGCCCGATGACACACCTGACCGCCGACAGCGTCGCCGAACTCTTCGTGGGCGCTGTCGCCCTGGCCAAGAGCGGCGAGAGGACCAGCCCTCGCGGCATGGCGACCCGTGAGGTCCTCGACGTCCACATGCGGCTGACCCAGCCGCAGGCCCGCCTGCTGTACGCACCGCCGACGCGCCTCATCAACCCCGCGTTCGCGGTGGCGGAAACCGTCTGGATCCTCTCTGGCTCGGACGCCCCGTGGATCTTCGACTACAACACGCGCCTGCGGCAGTACGCCGACGACGGCGTCCTGCGCGGCGCGTACGGACCGCGGATGCGGAAGTGGGCCGGGAACGTGGACCAGCTGGCCCGCGTCGTCGAGATCCTCAAGGAGGACCCCGACTCCCGCCGAGCTCTGATCCAGCTCTATGACCCGGCCCAGGACACCGCCGGGCACAAGGACGTGCCGTGCACGCTGGGCTTCCGCTTCTACCTGCGTGCCGGCCGCCTGCACATGTCGACGACGATGCGTGGTCAGGACGTGTGGATCGGCATGCCGTACGACCTGTTCTCCTACACCACGCTGCACGAGTTGGTCGCGGGCTGGCTCGGCGCCGAGTTGGGCGAGTTCCACCATCACGTGGGATCGCTGCACATCTACGAGAACCACCTCGACCAGGCCGCGGAGCTGGCCTCGGTCACCGCGAGCGCGGTCATGCCGGACCTCGCCACGCCCTGGCAGGGCTTCGACGACCTCCTCGCCCAGGTCGAGTCGCGGGAGGTCACCGGCCACCCGGGCTGGGACACGATGGCCGAGACACTGCGCAGCTATCACCTGTGGAAGGACGACCGGCGTGACGACGCAGTGCGGTTGGCCGACAAGATCGACGGGCCGCTCGGCGAGGCACTGAGCGCCTGGTACGACAAGTTGAACCACCGTGCCCGCATGTCCACCGTGCGCTCTACGGCGGAGACGCTGTGATGGCCGCCATGGACCGCTCGCCTTCGGTCATCCTCGGCCTGTGCTCCTACACGCATGACTCCTCGGCCGCGCTGCTGGTGGACGGGGAGTTGATCGGCTTCGTCGAGGAGGAGCGGCTCTCGCAGCAGAAGCACACCAAGGACTACCCCTGCCACGCCGTCGATTGGCTGCTGGGCGAGGCGGGGCTCATCGCCGCCGACGTCGACGCCGTCGCGTACAACTTCGAGCCCGGCCGCTACCTTGCCGAGTCGCCGGCGGCCCTGCGCCTGGCGCTCTCGCCGACGACGCGTGACCGGGCGCTGCCGAGGGCTCGCGGCTTCGCCAAGGTGGCGCTGCGAACCCAGCTGCGCACCCGCGTCCTGGGGCGGCGGTTCCCCTCCGCCCGCGTCTCCCCCGTCCTGCACCACCGCGCCCACCAGCTGGCGGCCTTCGCCGCCTCCGGGTGGAACGAGTCTGCCGTGCTCGTCGTCGACAGCCTCGGCGAGCGGCAGACCACGACCATCGCCCGAGGGCACGACGCGCTCCACCCCACCACCCACACCCTGGAGGCGATCAACGACCCCGCCTCCCTGGGCTATGTGTACGGCGCGGTCACCGAGCACCTCGGGTGGCGTCGTGGTGACGAGGAAGGCACCGTGATGGCGCTCGCCCCCCTCGGCGACCCGGAGCGGTTCCGACCCCTCTTCGCCCAGGCTGTGCGCACCACACCCACCGGGTTCGTGATTGACCCCGCCTACTTCCCGCCACGCGTGCTGACCTCGGGCTACCCGCGGACCTCCCGTCGTTTCATCGCGGAGACGTGCCCTGAGCGTCACCCGAGCGAGCCGCTCCAGGACGTCCACCGGGATCTGGCCGCGGCGCTCCAGGAGCGCACCGAGGAGGTGATGCTGCACTTGGCCCGCCGGGCGCGGTTGATCACCGGATCCCGCCGTCTGTGTGTCGGCGGTGGAGTCGCCACGAACTGCGTGAGCATCGGCCGGATCATCGAGGCCGGCATCTTCGACGAGGTCTTCGTCCCGCCCGCCCCCGGCGACGCCGGCACCGCGATCGGGGCCGCCATCGCCGTGCACACCGGCAGCCGCAGCCGACGGTCCGTGTCCGGCGTCGCTGGGGCCTGTTACCTCGGCCCGTCATACCAGGACCAGGCCCTCGATCTCACGCCCTGGCCAGAGCTCCACCAGAAGACGCTGGGCATCGAGACCGCCGAGTTCCTCGCCGACCAGCTCGCCCACAGTCTGATCGTCGGGCTCTTCCAGGGCCGGGTCGAAGCCGGCCCCCGCGCCCTGGGGAACCGCTCCATCCTCGCCTCTCCCCTGGAGCCCGGGGTCGTCGAGCGGTTGAACGCCACTGTGAAGTTCCGTGAGCCGTTCCGCCCGTTCGCTCCCATGGTCCTGGCCGAACGCGCTGCGGAGTTCTTCACCCTCGGCCAGGAGGCGCCGTACATGTCGATGGCGTCCGGCGTGACCGACAAGGCGCGCGAACGCGTGCCGGCCATCGTGCACGCCAACGGCACCTCCCGCCTCCAGACCGTCACCCGGTCGCAGAACCCGTTCATGCACGACGTGCTGAGCGCCTTCGCCCGCCGCACTGGGGTGCCGGTGCTGATCAACACCTCGCTCAACATCAAGGGCAAGCCGATCTGCGGGACACCGGAGATGGCGCTGGACTGCCTGGCCAGCTCCGGACTGGACGCCCTGCTGCTGGAAGGCCGGTGGATCACCAAGTGAAGATCGGATACAGCTTCTGGGGCTTCCTCGGCAACGGGATCACCGACACCCCGGACGGGGGCCGCAGCCACCGCCGCCCCCTGATCGACGCCCTCCTGGGCCGCGGCCACGACATCGTCTTCCTGCAGGCCAACCGGGACGTGGCGGAGGCCGGCGACGACCTGGGCAACGCCTACACCTTCGACAGCGGCGGCCCGGACATCGACGTCCTGTTCCTGGAGTGGCGCTGGGCGATCGACGGGCGCAACACCACCCCGTGCGGCAGCGAGGGTCACACCTGCGACCTGCACCGCCAGGCCGAACTGGTCACCCGGTACACCGTGCGCAGGAAGACACCGACCGTGATCTGGGACAAGGACCGCCGGCTCCGGCCGGACAGCGTGTGGCGGCGCGTCCGCCAGACCACCGTGTGCGAGGCCGCTCTCGAACCGACGCCCGGCGCCCATCGACTGCTCTTCCCGGTCGACGACCGTCTCCTCACCGAGGCGGACCCGATCGTGCTCGCCAAGAAGCCCCGGGACCTCGTCCTCGCGTACCTCGGCAACCAGTACGACCGCGACGAGCACTTCGACCGCTTCTTCGCGCCGGCCGCCGCCCACTTCGATCACCTCGTCGGGGGCAAGTGGACGAAGACCGGCCGCTGGCCGAACGTCCGATTCCTCGGCAGGCTTCCTTTCGAGGTGGTGCACTCCGTGTACGGCAGGTCCCTGGCGACCGTCCTGATGCTGCCGGATCGGTACGCCGCCGTCGGACAGATGACGCAGCGGATCTTCGAGGCCGTGCTCGCCGGCTGCCTGCCCCTCGCCCCCGCTGACATCCTGCACGTCGACCGCTTCGTGCCCAAGGAGCTGGTCGTCAGCTCCGGCGGCGAGGTGATCGAACGGCTGACGCACCTCCAGCGGATCGCCGGCACCCAGCAGCACGCGGATCTGATCGCGGCCTGCCTGGACCGCCTGGACCTGTTCCGCCTGAGCCGGCAGGTCGACGCGCTGGAAGCCCTCCTGGACGCGGCCGCCGACACCGTCGCGGTGGAGCGGGGAGCGGCCTGATGCGGCTGAGCAGCCAGGCCACCGCGTCTGGATCATCCGAACGTGCACGTACAGCCGGTCCGGCCGAGCACCCGAGCACCTCTACGCTGGAGCATCATGAAGAAGGTCGCCATCGTCGGCTGCGGAGGCAGCGGCAAGTCGTACCTGGCACGCGAGCTGGGCAGGATTCTCGACGCCCCGGTCACGCACCTGGACGCCGCGTTCTACGACGACGCGTGGAACGAGCTGCCCATGGAGAAGTTCGCCGCCCTGCAGCGGGAGCTGGTCGCGCAGCCGAAGTGGGTGATCGACGGGAACTACAACTCGACGCTGCAGATCCGGCTCGAAGCCTGCGACACGGTGGTCCTGATGGACGTCTCGACCGTGGCCGCGCTGTACGGGATCGTCTCCCGGCAGATCCGGCACGGGGCCGGGCACAAGGGCAACGGGGTGCACAACCGCATCCACTGGGGCGTGATCAAGTACGTGGCGACGTACCGCCGCAGGATGCGCCCGCGGGTCATGGCGAAGATCGAGGAATTCGCCTCGGGCCGTGCCGACGTGGTGCTGCTGTCCGACCGGAGGCAGACGCACCGCTGGCTGCGAAAGGTCGCCGCCGAGAACCGCTGAGCACTCCGCGCCCCCGACGGGAGGGTGCGGCATGAGCGGCACCAATCCCTTCCTGGACCCCGCGCGGCAGGTAGAGCTGTACGGCCACGCCTCTCGGCTGGCCGGCCGGTCCGACGCGCTGATGCGGGCGAAGACCTCCGGGCGTCCCGTACCGGACTCGATCGTCGGGCTGGTGCGCGCCCACCACGAGCGGCCGGATCGTCTCGGCCTGGTCCTGGACCTCGGGTGTGGTCGCGGTACGAGCAGCCTGACCCTCGCCCAGGAACTCCGGCCCCGGCGCGTCGTCGGCCTCGACGCCGCGCCGGCCTTGATCGAGCAGGCGCGCCAGCGCGCCCGACGGCTGGCCGACCTCCCGGTGAGCTTCCATCACGGCGACTTCCATCACCTCCCCGTGTCCGCCGGGTCGTGCGACGTCATCGTCGCCGCGTTCTGCCTGTACCACTCACCGCATCCCCAGACGGTGGTCGCGGAGATCGACCGGGCGCTCGCTCCTGGCGGTCTGGCCGTGCTCGTCACGAAGGCGCTCGACAGCTACCGGGAGATGGACCGGCTGGTCGCGGCCGCCGGCCTCGACCCGCGAGCCGAACAGCACGAGAGCCTGTACGTCTCGGCGCACAGCGGCAACCTCACCGATCTGGCCGCCGCGTCTCTCGACGTGCTCGCCGTGGAGCACGAGGAGCACACGTTCACCTTCGACGGCCACGACCACGTCGCCGAGTATCTGGCCACCAACCCGAAGTACGACCTCGCCCCCGGCCTGTACGGCAACGCGGACGCGCTCGCGGCGGCCCTGCACGAGTTGCTGCCGGACCGGCTCCTCACCACCAGGTCACTCGTCACCTTCGTCGTGGCCCAGCCCCGCGGAGGACGGCGATGAGGCTCCGGCACTTCACCAAGCGCTACGAGGCCCCTGGCCAGGTTGCCTCGGCAGCCCGCCATCACGCCTGGCTCACCGAGCACGCCCGGCCGCTGCGGCTGCCGGCGCTGACCGTGGTCGGGCCGAGAAGTCTCACGTACGAGTGGATCGACGGACGGCCGGCCCAAGCCGAGGACCTGCTGCCCCTGGCCCGGATGCTGGGCGACGCCCACGGCGCCGCGTGGGGCAGCGACCTTCGGCCGTCCTCCCTGAACACGCCGCACCGTTTCCAGGACGGCACCGCGTTCGGCGACTACATCGGTCCCCGGGACACCGCTCTGCGAAGAAGGTTGGAGCAGGGCTACCTGCCGAACCGGTCCGCCCTCCACGCCATGCTCGGGCTGCTGGAGAAGACCGCCGAGGGACGGACTGCCTTCTACAAGGACAGCAACCCCCGAAACTTCATCATCACCGAGGCCGGCGACATCTACACAGTCGACACCGACGACCTCACGCTCGCGCCCATGGGTTACGACCTGGCGAAGCTGATCGCGACGCTGGCCCTGACGTACGGGCCTCTGCCGGCCCCAGCCATCGACGCCGCCCTTCTCGCCTACAACGAGGCCGCCGAGCGGCACCACGCCGGGCTCGGCACGACAGATCGCCGGCGGCTTGATGACTTCCTCGCCCTGCACGCCGTCCTGACCGCTCCGTACATCGGGCGCAACGGCTATCTCGACACCTGGGTACCCCGACCACGCCCCCGAGGTTCCGCATGATCACCACAGAGCTCGTCTTCGTCCGCCACGGCCAGGCCCAGTGCAATGTCGACGGCCTGGTCGGCGGCCCGCGCACCTGCACCGGGCTGACCAACCGCGGATACGCGCAGGTCGAGCAAGTCGCACTCCGCCTCACCGCCGAGCACCGCGACAAGCGTTTCGACGCGCTGTACGCCGGCCCGCGCATCCGCTTGCGCCAGACCGGCGAGATCATCAGCCAGGCCCTCCGGCTCCCGATGTACACGGACGACCGTCTCGACGGTCCCGTCCACGGCGCCGCCGACGGCCAGCCCTGGGCCGAGGTGAAGACCGCCGCCGATGGCGGGCCCCATGCCCACCCCGACAAGCCCTGGGCTGCTGGGTCCGACACCTGGAACAGCTACGTGGAACGGGCCGGCGGCTTCCTGCGGGAACTCATCGAGCAGCACGAAGGTGAACGCGTCCTCTTCGCCGCGCACGGCGAGACCGTGATCGTGGCGCACACCCTGCTCCTGGGGATCCCGCGCGGCTCTGCGGCCGGATTCACGGTCTCCCACGGGTCGATCACCCGCTGGCAGCACCACCTCAATCGGCTCGGACAGAGACGGTGGATGCTGGACCGGCACAACGACACCGAGCACCTGGCCGCCTTAGCGCAGGAGGCTGCCTCGTGATCACTATGTTCGACGATCCGCGTCTGAACCTGGCCCGAGGCGCGCTCGGAGCGGTTCGGATCGTGCACGATCCGACTCTCCCGCCCCGCGTGCTGCGTCTGGTCGACGCCGAGGGCGATGAATTCTTCGCCAAGCAGCACGGCGAACGCAGCCGTTACACCCGGGAGCTGCACGCCTATCTCGCCTGGGGAGCACACCTGATCGGCCACGTCCCCCGTGTGGTGGGCCGACAGGACACCACGTGCACCCTGCTGCTCACCGCTGTTCCCGGTGTACGGGCGGATTCGGTCGCACCAGGGTCGCCCGAGGAGGAGCAGGCTCACTACGAGGCCGGGCGCGTCCTGGGCAAGCTGCACCACGCCACCTCGGTACCGCGCACTGGCGCCGTCGGCACGGAACTCGCCCAGCGGCTGCGCGACTGGATCACCCGCGCGGACCGGGCCGCCCTCATCTCCACGGTCGAGCGTGCCCGCCTGAGCCACATGGCGGACGTCCTGGCGTACACCCTCATGGACAGCGCGGTATGCCACCTCGACTACCAGCCGCGGAACTGGCTCCTCGGGGAGGTCTTCGGGCTGTGCGACTTCGAGCACATGCGCCGCGACGCCCGCATCCGTGACTTCGCCCGGCTCGAGTTCCGCCGCTGGCAGGCCGCCCCCAACCTCCGGACGGCGTTCTTCGCCGGATACGGACGGCCTCTAAACGACACCGAACAGCGGCTGCTGGAGTCCTTCGGCGCGATCGAGGCCGTCACAGCCCTCGTACGCGGACACGAACAGGACGACCTCGCCCTCAGCGCCCACGGCCGCACCGTTCTGACCCGCCTCACCTGAGCCACCACCCTCCCCGGATTCCTGGAGATTTCCGTGTCACAGCACCCATCACACCTGACCACCCCCGTCCCCCGCCGGGCCGTGGTGACCGGCGCCGCCGGCTTCATCGGCTCCCATCTCGTGCACGCCCTCGTCCAGGCCGGCGCCGTCGTCGTCGGCGTCGACCGGCGCGACCCGGCCACCGACCACGCCGCCGCGGCCAACCTCGCCGTCCTGCAGGGGCTCCCGGGATACATGCATGTCACCGCCGACCTGCTCGACTGCGCGATCGAGCCGCTTCTCGTCGACGCGAACGCCGTCTTCCACCTGGCGGGCGTCCCCGGTGTACGCCCCTCCTGGGGGCCGAGGTTCAGCGAGTACGTCGCCTCCAACGTCCTCGCGACCCACCGCGTCATGGAGGCCGCCACCCGGATGGGCGTTCCCCGGCTCGTGGTGGCCTCCTCCTCCAGCGTCTACGGCCCCACCGACGGCGGTGCGAGCGTCGAGACCGACCGGCCCCAGCCGGCATCCCCGTACGCGGTCACGAAACTCGCCGAGGAGCAGCTCTGCCTCGCGCACTCCACCCAGGCCCACTGCCCCACCAGCGTCGTCGCCCTGCGGTACTTCACCGTCTACGGCCCCCGGCAGCGCCCCGACATGTTCACGCACCGCGCCCTCACGGCCGCCCTCACCGGCCAACCGCTGCGCCTGTACGGGGACGGTCACCAGCGCCGGGACTCCACGTACATCGCCGACGCGGTGGCTGCCACCATCGCCGCGGGCACCATTCCGACGGCCAACGGGGTGATCAACGTGGGAGGTGGTTCGAGCGCCTCCCTGCTCGAAGTGATCAACATCGCGAACAGCTTGTCTGGGCGCGAGATCCAGGTTCACCAGGAGAACCCGCGCAGCGGTGACGTCCTCACCACCCGCGCCAACCCCGGCCGCGCCCACGAGGTCCTGGGCTGGCGGCCCCATGTCGACCTCCACAACGGCATGCGGGCCCAGATGCAAGCACTGGCCGCCGAGTCCACCGCGTACGGTCGCGCGGCATAACCATCAGGACGGACTTCGCCTCGCCCACCGCTGGCACCAAGTTGGCCCTCCTCCCCCGCCCGTTCGTTTCTGACACTCACAGACGGGAGCACTCCGTGGCCGCCACCACAGCCGCACCAGCGAACATCACACGCCCTCGCCACATAGCCGTCATCCCCTGCCGCTGGGGAGCCTCCCGGCTTCCCGGGAAGCCCCTGGCACAGCTCGGGGACAAGCCGCTGCTGTGGCACGTCCACCAGCGCTGCCTGGAGGCGAAGCGCCTCGACGGCGTGGTCGTCGCCACCGATGACGAACGCATCGAGGATGTATGCTACGAACTGGGCATCGAGTGCCTGCGCACCGGCGAACACCCCACGGGCACCGACCGGGTCGCGGAGTGCGCGGAGCGCCTGCCCGCCGACGGGTACATCAACGTCCAGGGCGACGAGCCGTTCATCTCACCCGCCGCGATCGACGCCGTCTCCGAAGCGTTGGAGCACCTGCCGCCTGAAGCGCTCGCAGTGAACTCCTACACGGAGCTGGATGACGTCGGTGCCGTCCTGGACCACAACGCCGTCAAGGTCGTCGTCGATGCCGAGGGCAACGCCCTGATGTTCTCCCGGCAGCCGATCCCTTACCCGCGCGGGGAGCGGCCGAGGTACCTACGGCAGCTCGGTCTGTACGGCTTCACGAGAACAGCCCTCCGGACGTTCCGACATCTGCCCCAAGGGCCGCTGGAGCGCGCCGAAGGCGTGGAGATGCTGCGCTTCGTGGAACATGGCCATGGTGTGCGGATGCTCAGCGTCGTGGACGAAGGGATCGCGGTCGACACACCGGAGGACCTCGTGAGGGCGGGCAGACTCCTGCGGGCTCGCACGGAGCGCGGGTAGCGCCCGAAGCACGGCGCAACCGTGATCGCGGACGTTGTCGAGCCCTGACCACTTCTGGAAGGTGCTCACGATGCCCAGGCATCGCCTCGACCATGGTTGTGGCGTCATTGCGCCATCGCGTCTTTACGCAACCTGCGGCGCTTGGCCAGGGATTCGGCACTGCACGAAGATGATCCTCGCGACGCGGCCCCGGCGGCACGGGAGCCACGTCCGAACGGCAAGGACCGGGCGTTGCCCTGGAGGCGCACGGTACGACGAGCGAACCCCTTCCTCCACGCGCTCGTCGAACCTGCGGCGCTCGCCCGGTCCTGCCGTCCTGCTGCGAAGTTCCCGCAGACGCATGCGCTCAGCCGCCCTGGCCGCAGCCTGCGAAGTCGAGGTGCGCTTGGCTCGGGTCAAGCAAGGTCCGGAAGGACGGTCTAGGTTCTGTCTCCCCGATTGCGGTCAGGGGGCTAGGTTCTGCCTACTGACCGTCAGCTGAGAGCAGAGGATGTCGTACGCCCAGCGCTCCCACTGGTCCGGCGGCCACTCGCGGTCGCGGGTCAGGACCAGGAAGAGCTCCGGACTGAGCAATGCGTAGATGATGTCCGCCGCCTCTCCTGCGGAGAGGGCGGGGCGGGCGCCGGGCTTCTCTGTCAGGGCCTTCGCTGCTGTCGAGATGACCGTGTACCGCGGGTTGGTCCGGTCTGGCCACAGCTCCCGGATCTCAGGGTTGGTCGCTGTCGCGGCGCGGACCATCTCGTCGATGGCCGCGACACGTTCGAGTGTCCTGCGGGTGCCGGCGACCAGTGCAGCCAGGGCGGACTCTGCGGTGGGCGCGGTCGTGACCTCCGCGAACCACGGCCGGTCCATCGTGGGCACGGGGTCGTCGTCTCCCGCGATCGCGACATCGACCAGTTCCTTGAGCAGCGAGGGCTTGTTCCGGAAGACGAAGTAGATCGTCTGCACCGCCACGCCCGCCCGGTCGGCGATCTCCTGCAGCTTGGTCGCCCCGTAGCCCTGCTCGACGAAGAGGCCGGCGGCCGCGTCGATGATCCGCCGCCGTGTCTCCCGGGCCTTGTCGCCCCGCTTTCCCTTGACCTCAGTCATGACTGGAGTCTATATCTAGAGTGGAACTCTAGAGGTTGACTCTAGTGACTGGAGGGTGAGTCATGCACGCCATCGCCAACCGTCAGCAGGCAGAGGCATGGAACGACTGGGAGGGCATCCACTGGGCCGAACACTCCGAGCGCTACGACGCGATGATGGGCGCGTTCAACGCACCTCTGTTCGCCGCCGCGGGCATCGCGGCCGGCGACCGGGTCCTCGACGTCGGCTGCGGCACCGGCCAGACGACGCGCGTCGCCGCGCGGCAGGCGTACGACGGAGACGTTGTCGGAATCGACCTGTCCGCGCCCATGCTGGAACGCGCCCGACGTGACGCCGCCGCGGAAGGCATCGACAACGTCACCTTCGAGCAGGGCGACGCCCAGGTGCATCCGTTTCCCGACCGCGGGTTCGACGTCCTCATCAGCCGCGGCGGCGTCATGTTCTTCGCCGACCACATCGCGGCCTTCACTCATCTCAGGCACGCGCTCGCGCCGACGGGCCGACTCGCGTTCCTTGGCCCGCAGCCCGGGGGCCCGGACAGTGCCTATGCCCGTGCGACCTCCGCGCTCTCACCGTTCCTGCGCGAGGCATCCCCTGCCGCCAGGGGTATGGGGTCGCTTCTCGACCCGGCGCGCATCCGCCAGGTGCTTGCCGCCGCCGGGTTCACCGACATCGACGTAGTCTCCGCCGAGGCTCCCATGACGTTCGGCGCCGACGCGGGCGACGCCGTCGGCTTCCTCTTCGCCATGGGCCCGACCCGCTACAACCTGCGCGATGTCGAGCCGGTGACCATCTCCCGTATCCGTGCCGAAGTGCATGACGCGCTCACGGAGTTCGAGACGCCCGACGGCGTCCGCATCCCCGGGGCAGTCTGGATCGTCACTGCTTCGCAGGAGCACACCCCTTCGATCACGTGATTCGTCGTTCCAGACGTGACCAGCGGGAGGGGAGCTGACGGACGATGAGTGGGCACTGCTGAAGCCGCTACTGCCTTTGGACAACAACCGGTTCGGCTCGCCGGATTACACGCAGTTCGAACCGGTGATCCAGGTCAAGATCCGCGCCCCGCGCACGGGTCGGGGGCGCCCCCGCCGCACCCCGGGCAGAGTCGCAGCCGACAAGGCATACGCAACCGCGACAAGGAGCGCCACAAGAAGCACAACGTCTGGGCGATCAGCAAGCTGAAAGAGTTCCGGGCCGTCGCTACCCACTACGACAAGCGCGGATACGTCTACCTCGGCACCGTGACCGCTGCTGCACTAGCCATCTGACTCCGATCATGGTCGGAGGACAGAATCTAGCCCTGTGGACGTCCCGCCGTGACCAGCCAGGAGGTGCTCAGGAGGCGAACCGTGCCGTCGGATGTCTCATGCGCGGCCAGGTGGGCGGTGAGCGCCTCAACGGCGCGGGCACGGGTGGGCGGGTCGGCCTGCTGCATGAGGTGGCGGCCGGGGCCCGTGGCCAGCAGGAAGCCCGCAGCGTCCATGGCGTCTTGGCCCCAGGTGCCGTACGCCGTCACCTCGTCAACCGTGACGTCGGCGTAGCCGGCGGCCGTGAGGACGGCGCGGACGCAATCCGGGGCGGACAAGGAGAACATGCCGGGCCCGTCGCCCGGTGTGCCGAAGTCGCCCACGGGCAGGATGCCGTCCAGGGATGTCATGGCCGTCACCCAGCCGTTGAGCTCGGGGGCGGAGGGGCAGATGAACGCGAGACGACCTCCGGGGCGCAGGGCGCGTCCGATGTTGCCGAACGCCTTCTCGGGGTCCGCGTAGAACATCACGCCATAGCGGCTGATGGCCGCGTCGAACGCGGCCTCCTCAAAGGGGTGCACCTGCGCGTCGCCTTGGAGGAAGGAAACATTGGCCACTCCCTCGACCGCGGCGCGGGTGCGTGCCTCCGCGAGCATCGGTGCGGACAGATCCAGGCCAAGCGCACTGCCCTCGGGGGCTCGGAGGGCGGCGAGGCGGGTGGTCTGGCCGGCGCCGCAGCCGAGGTCAAGGGTGCGGCAGTCATCGGTTACGGAGGCAGCGGTCAGCAGAGGCTCGTTGAAGCCTTCATTGACGGCGTTCCAGCGATCCTGGTAACGGGCCCAGTGGGCGCCTTCCGGACCGTTCCACGCTTGCGCCTGCTGGGTGTTGACGATCTCCGGCACAGAGCCTCCTCAAGGACGTAGCAGAATGGGCGAATGCCCAAACCTGCGCGCCCCACAGTATGGGCGAGCGCCCATACTGGCAATGGCCATACGATCCAGGTCCGTCAGGACGGCGGAGCACGACAGAGAGGACGGGCAGGCTGATGTCACCGCGTGGAGTGGCGACCCCGGACGTGCGCGAGCGCCTGTTCGCGGCCGCGGAACGCGTCGTCGAGAGGGACGGGCCGGGCGCCCTCACCAGCCGTGCCGTCACCATGGAGGCGGGGTGTGCCAAGGGGCTGCTACACACGCACTTCGCGAGCTTGGACGCGTTCGTGGCCGAGCTCGTCCTCGACCGGTTCGCACGCACCACCGAGCGGGCTGGCGCCCTGGCCGGGCTCGCCGGGCAAGGTGCGGTGACCGGAAACCTGGACGCTGTCGTCCTCGCACTGTTCGACTCCGGCGGTCCCGCCCTGTCGGGCCTCGCTATGACTCGGCCCGCCGCCGCGCTCCGCGTCCGGGAGGCCTTCCAGTCCGGGGCGCCCGGCTTCGCGGCGATCGAAGAGGCGGTCACCGACTACCTCCGTGCGGAACAGGAGCTCGGTCGGGTAGCCAGCCGCGTGGACGCGAGCACGGCGGCCCTCGCCCTCGTGGGCACTTGCCACCACCTACTGATGACCTCATGGCCGGGCACACCCGACCCGCGCCCGGCCGTCCAACGGCTCGTCACCGCACTCGTGAGCCAGTGACCCGAGCCAGTGATGCCTTGACAGGGGCCACCAGCACCCGAGCCAGGTGCTCACATACCCGGAGTCCTGGCGCACTGATCGATGACACCACGCTTGCCCGAGAGCCGCAGCGGTCGCCTCAGGTGGCCGCCGCACCACCATCGCCCTCGCGCTGCGGCAGTGAGCCGTTTCACCTGGTCGTGATACCCCCTGGGGGGTAGAGAAATCACCCAAGACGCCTTGCATGACCGACGAGCGATGGGGTAGACATAACGCAGCCGGATACCCCCTAGGGGTATCAAGGAATCGGGAGGGTTTCATGCCCGCGTACACCACCACCTACAAGGTCGACGGCGTCAACAGCACCCACTGCAAGGGTGTCGTCACGAAGGCGCTCGGCGAGATCGAGGGGGTCGACGCCATCGACATCACGATCGGCACCGGCCTCGTCACCGTCCACAGCACCGCCGCGCTCGACGACACGGTCGTCGAGGAGACGATCGAGGACGCCGGCTACGACTACCGCGGCCGCGCCTGATCCCAGCACATCACCAGCGAACGAGGAGCAGCAGTCATGAGCACCCCAACGACGGCCGGCGCCGCCCAGGTCGAGCTCGCCATCGGCGGCATGACCTGCGCCTCGTGCGCGGCCCGCATCGAGAAGAAGCTCAACCGCATGGACGGGGTCGAGGCCACCGTCAACTACGCCACCGAGAAGGCGAAGGTCACCTTCGACGCCGACATCGACGTCGCCGACCTCATCGCCACCGTCGAGGCGACCGGCTACACCGCGGCCGAGCCCGCTCCCCCGAAGAGCGAGACCCCCGGCGGCCAGGACGGCCCCTCCGACGAGGAGAAGGCCGACGAGGAGCTGCGGCCCCTCAAGCAGCGGCTGGTCACCGCCGTCACCCTCGCCGTACCCGTCATCGCGATGGCGATGGTCCCGGCACTGCAGATCGAGTACTGGCAGTGGCTGAGCCTCACGCTCGCCGCGCCGGTCGTCGTGTACGCGGCCTGGCCGTTCCACCGGGCCGCCTGGACGAACGCGAAGCACGGCGCGGCGACGATGGACACGCTGATCTCGGTCGGCACGATCGCCGCGTTCCTCTGGTCGCTGTGGGCGCTGTTCTTCGGTACGGCCGGTACGCCGGGGATGACCCACCCCTTCGAGTTCACCATCGCCCGCAGTGACGGCGCCGGGAACATCTACCTGGAGGCCGCGGCCGGTGTCACCGCCTTCATCCTGGCCGGCCGCTACTTCGAGGCCCGTTCGAAGCGCAAGGCGGGCGCCGCGCTCAAGGCGCTGATGCAGCTGGGCGCCAAGGAGGTCACCGTCCTGCGGGGAGGCCGCGAGGTCACCGTACCCACCGCCGAACTCGCCGTCGGGGACCGCTTCCTGGTCCGTCCCGGCGAGAAGATCGCCACCGACGGCACCGTCGTCGAGGGCTCGTCCGCCGTCGACGCCTCCATGCTGACCGGCGAGTCCGTCCCGGTCGAGGTCTCCGCCGGCGACTCCGTCACCGGCGCCACCCTGAACGCCGGCGGCCGGCTGGTCGTCGAGGCCACCCGCGTCGGCTCCGACACCCAGCTCGCCCGGATGGCGAAGCTGGTGGAGGACGCGCAGAACGGCAAGGCCGCCGCGCAGCGCCTCGCCGACAAGATCTCCGCCGTCTTCGTGCCGATCGTCATCGCGCTCGCCCTCGGCACCCTCGGCTTCTGGCTCGGCACCGGACAGGGCCTCACCGCCGCGTTCACCGCCGCCGTCGCCGTCCTGATCATCGCCTGCCCCTGCGCCCTGGGCCTCGCCACCCCGACCGCCCTCATGGTCGGCACCGGCCGCGGCGCCCAGCTCGGCATCCTCATCAAGGGCCCCGAGGTCCTGGAGACCACCCGCAAGGTCGACACGATCGTCCTCGACAAGACCGGCACCGTCACCACCGGCCGGATGACCCTGATCAAGGTCCACACCGCCGCCGGTACGGACGAGACCGACGTGCTGCGCCTCGCGGGCGCCCTGGAGCACTCCTCGGAGCACCCGATCGCGCAGGCCGTCGCCACCGGCGCCGCGGCCAGGGTGGGCACGCTGCCGACGCCCGAGGACTTCGCCAACATCCCCGGTCTCGGCGTGCAGGGCGTCGTCGAGGGCCACGCCGTCCTCGTCGGCCGCGAGAAGCTGCTCGACGAGTGGGCGATGGAGCTGCCGAAGTCGCTGAAGTCCGCCAAGGACGCGGCGGAGACGGCCGGCAGGACGGCCATCGCGGTCGCCTGGGACGGGGAGGCCCGTGCGGTCCTGGAGGTCGCCGACGCCGTCAAGGAGACCAGCCCCGAGGCCATCAGGCGGCTGCGGGCGCTCGGACTGACCCCGATCCTGCTGACCGGTGACAACAAGGCCGTCGCCGAGTCCGTCGCCGCCGAGGTCGGCATCGACGAGGTCATCGCGGAGGTCATGCCGCAGGACAAGGTCGACGTCGTCAAGAGGCTCCAGGCGGAGGGCCGTTCGGTCGCGATGGTCGGGGACGGTGTCAACGACGCCGCCGCGCTCGCCCAGGCCGACCTGGGCCTTGCGATGGGTACGGGCACGGACGCCGCCATCGAGGCCGGCGACCTCACCCTCGTACGCGGGGACCTGCGGGCCGCGGCCGACGCGATCCGACTCTCCCGCAGGACGCTCGGCACGATCCGCTCCAACCTCTTCTGGGCCTTCGCCTACAACGTGGCGGCCCTGCCGCTCGCCGCTGCCGGACTGCTCAACCCGATGATCGCGGGCGCGGCCATGGCCTTCTCCTCGGTCTTCGTGGTCGGCAACAGCCTGCGCCTGCGGGGCTTCCAGCCCATCGACAAGTAGGGCGAACCAGCACCGAGGGGCGGACCCGGCCGAGTCCGCCCCTCTTCCGTGCCCCGTCGCTCCCTCACGCCAGCCACCGCCCCACCCCACGAACAGTGCGCTGCTTGTCGGCGCCGATCAGCCGTTTCAGCAGCTCGCACGGGCCCCTTGCCCGCCGAGGCCCGTTCATCCGGCCGTCGTCTGCCACCCCGCCCGGCCGCAGGTAGGCGGGGCACGGTTGACTGTCGGGGGCGGCTCCGCCCCGCCAGCGTGAATGCCAGACCGCCCGGCTGACGGCCTGCGGCGAGGCGTCGCGCGCCGCCGCCGGCAACTTCCCCCCACAACCGACCCACCCCGACATCACAAACAGCACGAGGTGAAGCCCGATGTCCCCCTCCTCGACTCCCTCCCGCCGAAAGGGCACCCGCGCTCTTCTCGCGGCCGGCGCCATCGCCGCCGGAACCTTCCTGCTCGCCGCATGCGGCGAGGGCAGCCCTACCGATGGTGCCGCTACCCAGGGCAAGGAGCCGCAGCCTGCGCTGCACAGCCACATCCACGGACTCGGAATCGACCCGGAGGACGGCCGGCTCTACGTGGCCACTCACGAGGGGATCTACACCGCGGATGACAAGGAAAGCCCTCAGCTCGTCGGGGACAGCAGGGACGACTTCATGGGCTTCACCGTGGCCGGCGCCAAGACCTTCCTGGCCAGCGGCCACCCGGCCCCCGGCAGTGACCAGCCGGACAACCACGGGTTGATCAAGAGCACCGACGCCGGAAAGTCCTGGAAGTCCGCCTCGCTCAAGGGCGAGGCGGACTTCCACAGCCTCGACCACGCCAAGGGCATCACTTACGGGTACGACAGCACGGGCGGTCTGCTGCGCGTCAGCAAGGACGGCACGACCTGGCAGGACCGCGCTCGCCTGCAGGCCCTCGACTTCGCGGTGAACCCCGCCGACCCGAGCCAGCTTGTCGCCACCACGGCGGAGGGCGTCGCGCGCAGCACGGACGGAGGCGTAACCTTCGCCCCCGGCCAGGGGCCGGGGATGGAATTCCTCTCCTGGGCGTCCACCGAATCCCTCTTCGGCGTCGACTTCACCGGTGCCCTCAGCATCAGCTCGGACGGCGGAAGCACCTGGAAGAAGACAGCTTCCGTACCCGGAGGCCAGCCACAGGCCCTGACCGCCGTCGACGAGAAGCACATTCTCGCAGCCACCCAAGACGGCATCTACGAGTCCCGGGACGCGGGGAAGACGTTCACCAAGCGCATCTCCGTGGCCAGCGGCAGTCACCACTGAGGTGAGCATCCTGGCGTGATCACGCCATCGCGTGTTGCCGCAAGAGAATGCGCTTGTCGCGCGCTGCGCGCCCACGCCAGGATGCTTTACACGGCTCGGGATCCGGCGCCCCGGTACCGAGCCTCAACGTCTAGGACCGGGCGATGCCCCATGGTTGCAGGTACGTCTGCGGCACATCCCCCGCCCGCCCGGCGTACCTCACGGTGCGCTCGCCCGGTCCTACGGCTTCTCGAGACGCGACAAAACCGGGTGTCCAGGGGAGGGCGAGAATGCTGGAGAGGCAGAGCACAGTTGACAGCGTCCCCATCGGCTCGTTCGTAGCCTTGGGAGACAGCTTCACCGAGGGGCTCGGCGACGAGGCTCCCGACGGCACTCTCCTGGGGTGGGCCGATCGCCTCGCCGACCTGCTGGCCCGCCGCTCGCCGGTACCCTTCCGCTACGCCAATCTCGCCGTTCGTGGCCGGCTCATCGACGAGATCATCGAGGAGCAGGTGGCGCAGGTGGGCGAACTGACGCCGGACCTGGTGAGCTTCTGCGCCGGCGGCAACGACATCTTACGGCTGGGCAGTTCGGTGGACCGCATCGCCGAGCGGTTCGAGGAAGCAGTGGTCGAGCTCAGCTCCAACGCGAAGACCGTGCTCGTGTTCACCGGCTTCGATCCCCGGAGCACGCCCGTACTGCGCCGACTGCGAGGGAAGATCGCCACCTACACCGCACACGTCCACGCCATAGCGGATCGGCACGGATGCCTGGTCGTGGACCTCTGGTCGATGAAGGCCCTCCAGCATCCCCGCGCGTGGAGCGATGACCGACTGCACCTGTCGTCCGAAGGGCACCGACAGGTCGCACTACGAGCCGCAGGCGTTCTGGGGCTACGCCCGATGCGAAGCGCACCCGCAACCCACGCACTACAGGGACGCGTACGACAGCCCCAGAGGCTGGAAGACCTTCGCTGGGCCAAGGAACACCTCCTTCCCTGGCTTGGACAGCACGTGCTCGGCAGGGCATCCGACGAGGTCCTGGTGCCGAAGCGTCCGCAACTGCTTCCCCTGTAGCTCCCCGATGGCCCCGTATCGCCGGCGGTCAGTTCTCTTCCCAGGTCCGCACGGCCGAGAGCGTCCCCATCCGCAGGTTCCAGCGGCCGTTCCGCCCGATGAGTTGCACTGCGGCCAGGGGCGGCACATCGATCCGCCAGAACAAGGCCCGCGGCATGCCCAACGCACCGACGACCGCCGCACGCACCACCGACTGTTCCGCGACGGCCAGCACCCGCCCGGCATCAGCGGGCAATCCGTCGAGCCAGACGGCGACCCGCTCGCACAGCTGTGACACGGACTCGCCACCATGCGGTGCCGCTTCGGGATCGGTCGTCCAGGCGGCAAGCCCGTCGCTCTCCCGCTCGGCGACTTCACCGAGGGTCCGCCCTGCCCACCTGCCCATGTCCACGTCGCGAAGGGCCGGCTCGACGGTTACGACATCCCACCTCAGGGCACGGACCGTCTGCTCGCATCGCTCCGAGGGTGCCGAGTAGTGCAGTGAGGCTCGCGGCAGGGCAGCAGCCAATTCCCCGGCCTGCCGCAGCGCCCGCTCGTCCAGCGGCACATCGCCGAATCGCACATCGCGCTCCGCAGCGGCGGGGGCGCACAGCAGCGTGAGCCGGACGGTCACAAGCGTTCCCTTCGTTGTGCACAGAAACCGGATCATCGTAAGACGCTCCCGGCGAGAGCTTTCTCCCCCTTGTCCGACCCACTTGTGACATCCCTCACGCCGTGCCGCGCAGACCCTCATTGGAGCTAAGTTTCTAAGCAGCTTAGTATTCGTGACGTCTTCGCAGCCGGTCGCCCATCCGGGGCGGCGACGGAGACGCCGCCGCGCCAGCTGTACGCCCAGTCCGTCGGCGGTCGAGGAAGAAGGAGCTCCGCCGTGGCCTCCCACCGCCGCCCGAAGCAGTCAAGTCCGCGCTACACCGGCGTCATCACCGCCACCGCCGCGGCGGCCGTGGCCCTCTCCACCCAGGCCGCTTCGGCCGACCCCCTGCCTGACCCGAGCAAAAAGGGCGTCAAGGCGCAGGTGGACCGTCTCTACGAACAGGCGACCCAGGCCACCGAGAAGTACAACGGGGCCAAGGAGAAGTCCGACGCGCTCAAGAAGGAAGTGGAGACCCTCCAGGACTCGGCGGCGCGCAAACAGGTTGAGCTGAACGAACTCCGCGACAAAATCGGTACGGTGGCCGCCGATCAGTACCGTTCCGGCGGCCTCGACCCTGCCCTCCAGCTGTTCCTGTCCGAGGACCCCGACACGTACCTGGAGAAGGCGTCCGCCCTGGACCGGGCCGGCGAACGGCAGGCAGCCGTGCTGCACCAGTTCCTCGCCCAGCAGCGGGCGCTCCAGCAGCAGCGCGCGGAGGCATCCGGGAAGCTGCGTGACCTGAACTCCGTACAGAAGGAACTGGGCAGCCGGAAGACGGAGATCCAAGGCAAGCTGCGGGAAGCCCAGCGCCTCCTCAACACCCTCTCGGCAAAGGAGCGGGCCCGGATCGCGCAGGAGGAGGACCGGGCCAACCGGGCGAGCGAGCGCACCGAACTGAGCAACGAGGCCAGCGCCTCCGGGCGCGCCGCGGCGGCCTTCGCCGCGGCCAAGAGCCGGGTCGGCATGCCGTACGTCTGGGGTGCTAGCGGCCCGACATCGTTCGACTGCTCCGGGCTCACGTCCTGGGCGTACCGCCAGGCCGGCGTGACGATACCCCGGACCTCCCAGGCGCAGGCCGGCGCCGGGACGCGCATCAACTCCCTGAGCGCCCTAAAGCCCGGCGACCTGATCCTCATGCGCAGCGACCTCAGCCACGTCGGCTTCTACGCCGGGAACGGACAGATCCTTCACGCCCCCAAGCCCGGCGCACAGGTCCGCTACGAGTCTATCGCCCGCAGCGGCATGCCCTTCATGTGGGGCGTACGCATCGGCTGACGCACACAGCGGAAGGGGCGCCGGTACGAGACCGGCGCCCCTCGCGTGCGGACGGGCTTCAGGGCGAGGGCGCGACCGCTGCCCCCGGCTCCGCTACCTCGAGCCGCTCGCCGGTCCGGCGCGGCTGCAGCAGCCGCTCGGCCAGCACGCCGAAGACGAGACCGAATCCGGCCCACAGCGTGGCCTGGATGGCGAGCGCGGAGATGCGGAACTGCCAGACGACCTCGGCGGGGAAGTCCTTCGGCATCTCGCTGACCGCGGGCAGGAAGGCGTACGCGAGTCCGACGGCGAGGGCGAAGAACGCTCCTGCCGCGACGGTCGCGTTCCAGTTGCCCAGACGGAGCGCGAGCCGCTTGCCGAGGATCACCGCGGCGACGGCGAGCAGCACGCTGAGCACCACCATGAGCAGGTAGAGGGTGGTGCGTTGACTGATCGTGGCCGGGTCGCTGACCGCCGGCGGGTTGGCCGGGTACTTGAAGAACGGCACGACGTAGACCGCGAGCAGGCCGCCGAGAGACAGCAGCCCGGCCGTGGCGCGGGGGCCGAACGCACCGACACGGCCCAGGGCGAAGCAGTACGCCAGCGCGGCGATGCCGCCCAGGCCGACGCCGTAGACGAGGACGCCGGTCGCGAGACCGGTGGTGGACTGGGCAGCACGGCTGACCAGTTCCTCGCCCTCCTCGTGGCTGTGTGCCGCCTCATAGGCGATGCCCGCCTCCGTCGGCGGCTCGCCGAGGAAGTAGGCGACGACCAGAGCGAGGAGTCCGGCCACGAGGCCGGCCACCATGCCGCGGGCGAGGAGCTTGCCGACGATTGTGGAGTTCATGATCCGGGTTCCTCTGTCTCAGTGGCAGGGGAAGCCGAGCAGGTGACGGCCGTCGTGCACCCACTCATGGACGCCTTCGCCAGCGAAGATCGCGGTGGCACCCTGTTCTGCGCCGACGAAGAAGAGCGCAAGCAGCATCAGGGCCCCGAAGAACACGGCCCAGGGCAGAATCGACTTGATGGGGAGTACGGCGGGGGTGGCGGCAGCACTCGGCTGAGCAGTGGCCTGGGCCATGGCAGGACCTCCAGGGGAACTCGCGTCCCGGTCGGTGGAGCTCGAACGACGGGGCGAGTCTGACTCGCCGGGCCGCAGGGCTCAGGGAATGAGCGGCTGCCGCCGGACACACAGTGGCGCGACCGTGCCGGATTCCCACCGGCTTCCGCTGCCCGTCGATTGACTTGTCCTGGTCAAAGTAGCCGACAGGACCCGCGCCCACAGTCAAGAGCTTCTAAAGAAGGTAGAAGAAACGACCAGGGTCCCCCAGACCTCACGCACTCCGGGACGGCCTCAGTGCGACGCGAACGCGCCTGCCGTATACGACGACGCCTCGGCGAGTGACTAGAGAGCGCCGCCACGCGTCACGCTCGTCCAGTCGGACCACTGCGCGGCCGTCGGCACCGACCACCGCACAGACCGATCCGAGCAGACGGGAAGAGCATCGTTGAGCCGTAAATTTATTTCTTAGTTGATTAGTAAAGACCCTCACCGATTCCTCTAAATCGGACAATCGAGCGAGCGTCTACACGACTTATTCACGCCATGTTCCGGACGGAATTCCGAACAATCCCGAAGAGCTGGTTAAGATAACGACGTGATTACAGCCCGGTCGCGCTCGCGTGCGTCGCAATCCCGCCTTTCGGTGAGGCTGCGACGGCTGCTCGGCCTGGTCGCGCTCCTGTTCGGCCTCCTGGCCGGGCATGGAGTGCACATGGACATGGACGGGGCTGTGGTTGTCGTGTCGCCCGCCCTGTCCAGCATCTCCCACAGCATTGAGGAAAGCTCCGGCGGAC
Organism: Streptomyces sp. NPDC029139; assembly: GCF_055564335.1. Classification (NCBI taxonomy): domain Bacteria; kingdom Bacillati; phylum Actinomycetota; class Actinomycetes; order Kitasatosporales; family Streptomycetaceae; genus Streptomyces; species Streptomyces sp. NPDC029139. The sequence goes on from NZ_JBVHWN010000003.1 coordinate 219,262, forward strand.
TGGACCCGGCGCATCCGGCCCACGAATGCTCGCCGGGACTGCCGGACGGAACGCCGGCACCCAATACGCCGTGTTCCGCACGACAGCCCGATGCGCCGTGCTCTTCCGAGCCTTGCATCCAGACTCACGTCCACGTGGTCGAGGCCAACACAACACCGTCCGCCGCCCCGAGAGCCTCGACGGTTCTTCAGGTGTAGAACGCCCTGCCGTCCGCTCACTTCCGCCCACCCGCCTGCGTGCTTGCGTGCCCGGTGGCGAGACGAGCGGCGCGTTCTGCCCCCCCCATGACCCACATCTCTCGCGGGTACCGCTCCCTCCTGTCACCAGGGACCGAGACCGGTACGGCCCCGCCCGGAGGAACTGTGCCTCGCCATCCCAACAACCCTTTGATCGCCGCTGTGATCGGCGCCCTGATGCTGTCGGTCTTCCTCTGCCTCACGCCTGGGGGCGAAGCCGGGCACGCCACAGTGGACAGAGACACCGTCACCACGGCCGCGCTCGGCCTCTATGCCGAGCGCGCGGAAGACCGGTCCCCGCAACACGGGCACCACGGCCACGGCACCCACTGTTCCTCCGCCGGCGTCGTGCCGGAGACCCCCGCCGCGACACGGCACGTGTCCGACGCCATCGCGCTCGCCGCATCCTTCGGCGACACCCTGCCAGCCTCGGCCACTGTGGTACGTGCTCCGCCCCATGCCCCAGCGCCCATAGCGGGATCAGGTCGCTCGACGCAGATCCGCGTCTGCCGGTGGCGCATCTAGACCGTTCGGCTCCCGGCCGCGTGCAACGCGGCCGCACTCCCGAACGAGTACTCGACGCGCACCACCGAAATGAGAGCGGAACATGCACTCCTCGACCACCGACGTCACACCCCCCACCCGCTCCGCCCTGTCCGGGCTGGTAGGCAACACACCGCTCCTCCACATCTCAGAGCCGCTCGCCCCTGTTGGCCGCGGATTCTGGGCCAAGCTGGAGGGCTTCAACCCCGGCGGCATCAAGGACCGCCCCGGCCTGCACATGGTCGAACGAGCCCGCGCCCGCGGCGACCTGCGCCCCGGCGCCCGGATCATCGAGTCCACCAGCGGAACGCTCGGTCTCGGGCTCGCCCTCGCCGGCATGGTGTACGGCCACCCCGTCACCCTGGTCACCGACCCGGGCCTGGAGACGTCCATGACCCGGCTGCTGACCGCCTACGGCGCCCAGGTCAACGTCGTCGCCGAACCCCACCCCACCGGCGGCTGGCAGCAGGCCCGCCGCGACCGCGTCGCCCAGCTCCTCGAACAGCACCCCGGCTCCTGGTGCCCGGACCAGTACAACAACCCGGACAACACCACCGCCTACACGCCGCTCGCCCTCGAACTCGCCACGGAACTCGGCCACATCGACGTCCTGGTGTGCAGCGTCGGCACCGGCGGACACTCGGCCGGCGTCTCACGCGTCCTGCGCCAGCTCTACCCCGACCTGACCCTCGTCGGAGTCGACACCATCGGCTCCACGATCTTCGGCCAGCCGGCGCGCACCCGGCTCATGCGCGGCCTCGGATCGAGCATCTACCCGCGCAACGTCGCGTACGAGCAGTTCAGCGAGGTGCACTGGGTCGCGCCGAGCGAGGCGGTGTGGTCCTGCCGTCAGCTCGCCACCTCCCACTACGCCACCGGCGGCTGGAGCGTCGGCGCCGTCGCCCTGGTCGCGGGCTGGCTCGCCCGCTCCCTGCCCAAGGAGACACGGATCGCCGCGATCTTCCCCGACGGCCCGCAGCGCTACCTCAGCACCGTGTACGACGACGACTACTGCGCGGCCCACGGTCTGCTCGACGGGCCGCCCGCGATCGAGCCGGACGTCATCGGTCGTCTGGACGAGAAGGAGGTCACCCGCTGGACCCGCTGCGCCACCGTGGTCGACCCCCTCGCGCTCACCGATACGGACGCTGACATGGACGTGGACGTGGACGGCGAGGACCTCGCGGACGCCGCGGAGGAGCAGGTCTGATGAAGGGCACGATCTCCCAAGTCCGCTCGTACGACCGCAGCGTGCAGCTGCTGATGGTGAACCAGTTCACCATCAATCTCGGCTTCTACATGCTGATGCCCTATTTGGCGGCGCATCTCGCCGGGCCCTTGGGCCTCGCCGGCTGGCTCGTCGGACTCATCCTCGGCGTACGCAACTTCAGCCAGCAGGGCATGTTCCTCGTCGGCGGCACCCTCGCCGACCGGCTCGGCTACAAACCGATGATCATCGCCGGCCTCGTCTTGCGGACTGTCGGCTTCGCGACCCTCGGCCTGGTGGACTCCGTGCCCGCGCTGATCGCCGCTTCCGCGGCGACGGGTCTGGCCGGCGCCCTGTTCAACCCAGCCACCCGCGCCTACCTCGCCGCCGACGCGGGCGAGCGCCGGGTGGAGGCATTTGCACTGTTCAACGTCTTCTACCAGGCGGGCATCCTGCTCGGGCCGCTGGTCGGCATGGTGCTGACCGGGGTCGACTTCCGCGTCACCTGCCTGGTCGCGGCGGGCATCTTCGCCGTGCTGAGCGTCGTGCAGATCCGCGTCTTGCCCGCCCGCCGGGCCAAGGAGACGAAGGAGAAGGAGGGGCAGAGCGTGCTGGCCGAGTGGCGCGGCATCCTCGCCAACCGCCCGTTCCTGCTCTTCTCGGTGGCCATGATCGGTTCGTACGTCATGTCCTTCCAGGTCTACCTTGCGCTTCCCCTGGAGGTCCGGCGGCTGGGCGGCGAGGGCACCTTCGGCACAGCGGCCGTCGCCGCCCTGTTCGCCGTGTCCGGGCTGAGCACGATCCTCTTCCAGACCAAGGTGACCGCCTGGTGCAAGGCCCGTATGGCGCCGGGGCGCGCCCTCACCTGGGGCCTGCTCACTATGGGCGTGGCCTTCGTGCCCCTGCTCGCGGCCACGGCGATTCCCGTACCGGGCGACGGCATCGGGCTGTGGCTGCTGGCCGCCGTACCGCCGACGCTCGCGGCGCTGCTCCTGGCCGTGGGCACGATGATCGCCTACCCGTTCGAGATGGACACCATCGTCCGGCTCTCCGGCAACCGCCTCGTCGCCACGCACTACGGCCTCTACAACACCATCTGCGGAGTCGGCATCACCGTCGGCAACCTCCTGACCGGGGCCGCGCTAGACGCCGCCCGGAAGGCCGGCCTTTCCGCCCTGCCCTGGCTAGCGCTGACCGCGCTCGGCCTGGCGTGCACCGCCACCCTGTACGGCCTGCACCGCACCGGCCGCCTCGCCGAACCACCGGCCGAGGCCCGGCCGCAGCCCGTGACCGTCTGACCTGACGCCGACGGCAGGGGGCGGGCGCCCACGACGCGCCCGCCCCCTGACCGCCATGCCCACATTCGGGAGTGAACCTTGACGACCGTCCCGTCGCTGAAGGCGCCTACCACCGTACGGCTCCATCCGTTTCGCGCCGTCCGATACGACCCGGCGCGGGCCGGCCAGCTGGCCGCCGTCCTCAGCGCCCCGTACGACGACATGAGCCCCGCCCACGCCCGTGCCCAGCGCGCACGCCCCCACCACATAGCCCGACTGCTCTTCGCGCCCAATCCGCAGGACGCCGCCGGTCAGATGGAACGGTGGCTGGAGCGCGGCGTACTGCGCCGCGACCCCGCCCCCTCCTTGTACGTCTACGAGCAACGCCTGGGCCCCCGACTCCTGCAGCGTGGCCTGATCGGCGAGCTCACCGTCGCCGGCCCCCACGCCGGCCCCGTTGTCCCGCACGAGGACGTGCAGGAACACGTCGTACGGCAGCGCGCCGCCCACATGTCCGGTCTCGGGGCCCAGTTGGAGCCCCTGCTGCTCACGCACCGCTCCACCGAGGGGACCGGCCGCCGTCTGGCGGAGTGGGTCGCGGAGCACCCGCGCGTCGCCAGCGCCCAACTGGGCGGCGTCACGCACTATCTCTGGCGGTGCACCGATCCCGCCGACCAGGACCTCCTCACCGCCGGCCTCGGTGGGCCCCGGATTCCGCTGGTCGCCGACGGGCACCACCGCCTCGCCGCCGCGCGCCGGCTCGCCCGGTGGCGGGACGGCGTCCCCTGGCAGCGCAGCCTGGCGTTGCTCGTCGACTCGGCATCGACTCCGCTGCGGCTCAGGGCGATCCACCGTGTCCTGCCCGGTCTGGAGGCGGAGAAGGCCGCGCGAGCGGCAGCCGGCGTCGCGCGCGTCCGGCCGCTTCCTTCCGGCCCCCGACTCCCCCGGCCGGGCGAACTGGTGCTCGTCGGCGACAGGCGGGCCTGGAGCGTGACGGAACCGCGGGCGTCGACTCTGTCCGACGCGCTGGCCGGACTGCCGATCGAGTGGCGGGCTCAGCCGGCAGCTGTGACCGACAGTCTCCTCATCCCGGTCTGCTGGTCCATACCCGACCTGCCCGGCGCGGTCGTCCACCTGCACGACGCCGACCGGGCCGTCGCCGCGGTGACCTCCCGGGGCACGGGCATCGCCGTGCTTCTGCCGGCCCCCACCGAGGACGGAGTGCGAGAACTCGCCGAGCAGGGCGTTCTCCTACCCCGCAAGTCCACCTCGTTCGGACCGAAGCCCGCCGCCGGACTCGTGATGCGGGTCCTACGGAACACATAGGCGCAGCAGCGGGGCACGGCCGGTTGGTGCCGGCCGTGCCCCTCATACGCGTCCCGAGCTTCCGTCAGCTCTTGCCGAGCATCTTGTTCATCTGCTCGATCTCTGCCGTCTGGGCCTTGATCACCTCATCGGCCAGCTCGAGGGCGGGGCCGTACTTGCCCTCCGCCTTCTCCTTCTCGGCCATCTCGATGGCACCCTCGTGGTGCTTGATCATCATCTCGGCGAACATCTTGTCGAACTCAGCACCCTTGGCCTTCATGAGCTCGTCCATGTCCTCCTTACTCATCATGCCGGGCATGCCATGAGCCATGTCGTGGCCTTGGTCAGCCATGTCTGCGGGGACTTCCTCGCCCCAAGAGGTCAGCCAGCCGGACATAGTCTTGATCTCCGGGTCCTGGGCGCCCTTGATCTTCGCGGCCAGTTCCTTGGTCTCCGCGGACGACGCCCGCGTGGGGGCCAGATCGGCCATCTCCACGGCCTGGCGGTGGTGCTGGATCATGTCCTTGGCGAAGGAGACGTCCGCCGCGTTGTGGTCACCGGTCTGCGCCGGCGCGCTGGTGGCGGGGGCGGAGGTCGTGGACTCCATGGAGCCCATGTCGTGCCCGCCTCCTCCATTGCCGCCGCAGGCGGCGAGCACCAAGGCGGCGACGCCGGTGGCTGCGACGAGGGCGGTACGGCGGATCGGCTTACGGTACGTGTTCATGTATGACTCCTGCGTTCGCTTCGGAAGGTATGCCGATGAGCGCCGCCTCGCCCGGTGGGCGAGCCACATGGGTCACGGCGCCGCAGGTGCTTCCTAGATCCGCAGGAGCTGAAGTTCGGACAGCGAGGGCGGAGCACGCCCACCGTTGGCTGCAACGGTGTCTGTGGTGACGAGGCCCGCGGCAGGTTCGGCCGGGCAGATCACCGTGGGCTGGAGCGGGGGGAGAGAGACCGAGGCCCCGACAGCGGCCGAGGCGCACGTCGGATCGGCGTGGTTGCCTTTCCCTTCGTGGCCCGAGCAGTCGTGATCACAGTGCCCAGTCGCCGCGTCGATCACCACGGCTGCGGGCTGGTGGGAGCCGCTCGCCTGCGCGATCGCAGGAACGGGCCCCATGGCGTGCATGCCCAGCAGCCCAAGGAGCACGGCCAGGACGAGCAGCACATCCAGACGCAGCCTCTTCGGCGGCGCTGCGCTCTTCCTGACGGCACTCATGGCCCCATCGTAGGCGCTGACTTTCAGCGGGTGAGATCAGCAAGGCCGTTCAGTGCGGTGTCGATCTCTGCCGGCGTGTTGATCACGGCGGTGCCGATGCGGGTGTAGTTCAAGGTGGACAGCCGTACGCGGCGGGATGCGGCGTGGTCGACGACCTGCTGGTGGGTGTATCCGGCCACGCTGAAGCAGGTGATGCCGGCTGACAGATCGGGGTCGGCAGGAGTGTGCACGGTGACACCGGGGATGCGGCTCAGTCCTTGTTTCACCCGAGTCGACAGCTGTGTGATGCGGGCGGCGACGCGTGCTCGGCCCAGCTGCTCGTGCAACGCCACCGCCACGGGCAGGGCGAAGGCGTGCTCGAACGCCAGAAACCCGCCGGGCGACAGGGCCGCTGTTCCCTCGCTCCCGATGAAGCTCACGAACGTGGGCCGCAACTGGTCGAGGACGTCCGGCGCCACCCAGATCAGCCCCGTTCCCCTGGGGCCGAACAGCCATTTGTGCGTTCCGGCGACCACCACGTCCGCGCCCAGGCCGGCGGCGTCCTCGTCGACTGCCGCCAGCCCGTGCACGCCGTCGACGACCAGCAGGCAACGGTCGGCAGGACTGCGCCCCTCATTGGCCCGGCGCACCGCCTCGGCCACCGCGCGCACCGGCATCCGAAGGCCCGTGCTGGACTGCACCCAGGTGATCCCCACGACTCGCGTGTTCCGGCGAATCGCCTCACCGACCGCCGCTGCGATGCCGTCCGCCGTCGCCGTGGCCGAATCGGCGAACCAGGAGACCAGCCGCACCCTGTTGCCATGTTTCTCGGCGGCAAGCCGGGCGGCGGTGCGATGCGAGTTGTGGTCGAGCTCTGTCAGCAGGAACTCCTGTCCCGGACGGGTCACGATGCCGTTGTAGACGACACCCAGCCCGATACTCGTGCTCGCGGTCATCGCGATCTCTTCGGCCCGGCCCCCTACATAGGCCGCGAGCGCCTGGCGTACCCGGGGCCATCCGGTCGGACCGTCGGGCAGCGCCAGCCCCGCGGGCACCGCCAGAGGATTGGCGTCGACCTGAGCGCTCAGATGATCCACCGCATCCCGCACCGCCTTCGGATGCGAGGCCAGGTAGAACAACGCGAGATTCGCCCATCCCGGCTCAAGACGGAACTGCGCCCGCAAAGCGTCCCAGTCCACCCTCCCATCGGGAGTAGTGACCGGCCGTTCCCGCGGTGTACTCGCTCCTACCGCGCAGGAGCTGGGCAGGAGCGTGACCGCCGCCGCTCCTGCGAATCTCGCCAGCAGATCACGCCGACTCGTCATCGACATCCAGCACCCCTTCGCACCGCGACCGGCGAAGCGGTGGCGGAGGTAGCTGTCGGTGCCCTTCTGGTAGCGAGGTTACGCAAAGTGCCTGCGAGTGCCCACAGCTCCATCACCCAGACGGCCTGAACGGGGCCTCGGCCTCGTGACAACAGCCGCTCCGTCTCGGCGGGCCTGCCCCCTGAGCTGCCCGTCTACTATGAATTCGAATGCGGGATCAGCGGAGAGGACACGGGCCCATGCGCCGGCTGGGGGAGCTTGAAGCGGAGATCATGGACCGCTTCTGGAGATGGAACCGCCCCGCCACCGTGCGTGAGGTCGTCGACGACATCAATCTCCATCGGGACGTCGCCTACACGACCGTGACGACGGTCACCAGCATCCTCTTCAACAAGGGGCATCTGACGCGCGCCAGAGACGGCCGGGTCTGGCGGTACAAGGCCGCCGCTACCCGTGAGGCGTACTCGGCCGCGCTCATGGAGGACGGCCTGGGAGCCAGCGAGGACCGGCCCGCCGCCCTCGTCCAGTTCGTGGAGAACCTCGACGCCGACGAGATCACAGCACTCCGCAAGGCCCTTCGAGACGTCGGACGACGGGCGAAGCAGTGAACGCGGCGCCTGCCCTCCTGGGGTACGCGGCCGTCGTGGGCGTCGCTACCCCGCGTCTGTTGGTGCGCAGCGCCTGGCCACACCGGGCACCGGCGCTCGCGGCAGCCGTATGGTTCGCCCTCATGCTGTCGTTCACCCTCGCGACCGCGCTCGCCGCGTCCCAGCTGGCCATGCCCACCGAACACCTGCACGCGGGACTCGTCGGGCTACTGCACGCCTGCGGCATGGATACGGGAACTTCGGACCCGAACCCGACCACAGCGGACCAGCTGGCCTTGGCGATGCCCCTCGCCGTTGTCACCGCTTTCGGCGGCGCCTTCCTCTTCCACGTCACGCGGGCGGGAATCGTGCGCGCCCGGCACCGCGACCGGCTCGACAAGGTGGGCGTGCGCTCCGACCGCCTGCGCGCCACGGTCCTGCCACACGGCACGCCCGCCGCGTACTGCCTCCCCGGCCTCCGCTCCCGCATCGTCGTGAGCGAGGCTGCCGTGCGACTGCTCACGGAAGAGCAGCTCGACGCCGTCCTGGAGCACGAGCGGGCGCACATCGCCGGCCGTCATCATCTGCTGATCGCCGCTGCTCAGGCCTTCGCCACGGTTTTCCCCTGGGTGCCGCTCGCCCGCCGGGGACGCGATGAGATGGCGGTGCTGCTGGAAATGATCGCGGACGACCGCGCCCTGCGAAGCCATTCCCACGTGGTCCTGGCGACCGCGATGTACGAAATGGCCGCCGGCCGGGCGCCGAAGGCCGCCTTCGGCGCGGGCGGCTCGACAGTCCTCCTCCGCATCAAGCGCATCCTCGGCCCGCGCCGAGCCCCTCACCCGGCTCTCTGCGGCTCGGTGGCCTCCGTCGCCCTGGCCATCCCGCTCCTGCCGCTGCTGGTGGCCTGCCCGCCCGGCGTCTGACGGTACGGGCCGGCGCCCCCGGTCCAGCCGCGTCACCCGGGCTGGTTATGATCGCGCCGTGGTCACGGAACCTACGGCGGCGAGCAAGCGCCGCACGCGCTCTCTGGTTCCGCCGTGGTCGCGACTGCTGTGGCTCGGAGCGCTACTCTTCGGGCTCCTGTACGCCCACGGCCTCCACGCCGACAGCAACGCCGGGCATACGGCACCGGGCAGTGTCGCCGCCGTTCCCGTCGGCCATGTACACGACCAGATCCAGGCGTCCTTCGACGACCACGACACCGATGAGGACTCAGCACACGTCGTCCAGGACTGTGCAACCGGGCAGCCGCCCGCAGGGTTCGACATCCTTCCGCCGACGGTGTCCCCGCTTGACGCGGAGCACGTTCTCGACGGCATGGCCGTCACCAGCAAGGCTGCGGTGACCGTTCTTCCCGCAGCGGGATCCTGCCCCACATCAGCCGTTCTGCGCATCTAGTAGGCCATCGGGGCGGCAGGCCGTCCCTCGGGCTCAGTCCCCCCTTTCACTCGGCTCACCGCCAGGTCACTTCTTCGCGTCCGGAGCGCCGTCTCACCGACCGGCCACGCTTCGGGCCCGCTCCCTCGCGCGTTCCTGCGCCGCTTCCACCCGCTTGGCGGAAGCTCGGCCGCCACGCGCCATCGCACCATGGAAGGCACCCGTGTCTCTGCTCACCGACCGGCCCGCACCTCACGACACCGCGCCGCAGCCCGCACCTGGAGGACGAGCCGCCGCCCGGCGCGCCGGCCGATCCCGCCGCAAGCGCAAGCAACCGCTGGTCGGCCGCTATATCGGCTACGTCCTGTACTTCGTCGGCGCCGGTCTGATCAGCGGCGCCGTGGTGCACCATCCGCTCGACCCCACCCGCTACACCGTGGTGGCGGTCGTCGGCGTCCTCGTCTTCCTCGTCGCCACGCTCGTCAACGAGTTCCTGCTGGCCCAGGCACGGCCTCCGCTCGCCCGCGGGCTCGTGGTGATCAGCGCCTCCCTCCTGTTGTCGTTCGGCATCGGCATGCTCAGCGGAGGGCTCCAGCACTTCGAGGACTTCCCTGCGCGCGCGGCGATCCTCGTCCCGCTGGGGATAGTCGTCTCGTTCATCGCCTTCGTCATCAAGGACGCGGAGACTTCCTCCCGCCGCGTCTTCAGCCCCCTCGGGCTGGCCGTCCTGCTACTCGCCGGCGGTTGCTACTTCGGTCTGAGTACGCTCGCTGCCGATATGGCCGGCGAGGTGGCGGAGGGCGGCGGACACAGCCACGGGGGCGGAGCACCGGAGACCGACGACCACGAAGCCGGGCCCGAACCGTCGACCCCTTCCCCGACCTCCGAACCGAGCACCCCCGGCGAGGCGACCACGAGTACCGAGCCCGAACACGCGGGCGACGGTCATGCTCATTGAACGCGCGGTCGGCTCCTGTCCGTCGCCGCCTCTCACAATCAAGACTGAAATTACGCCTTCGTACGTGTTGCTCCGACTTTCCCGGATTAGTCGCTGAGATGCTGCCTGCCGATGGCGGGCAGAAGTGGTCCGCCCGTCGGGAAGGGGGAGCACGTGGAAGCCGCGCGATGGGAGCCCGTCGCCACTCTCCTCGCGGTCGTCCTGGCCGGCGTGTTCCTCCTGCATTGCCTCGGGTCCGTCCTCCGGACCGTCCGAGAGCCGCTGCACACCGGCCCGTTCAGCGGCGGCCTCGAACCCCAGGAGCATCCGGTATCGCGCTTCCATGTGCGCTGGTACCCAGTGACGATGATCTTCCTCGCGTTCGACATGGAAATGCTCTTCATGTACCCGTGGACGAAGGTCGTTCCGGAGGTCGGCACTGCGGCAGTCGTCGAGATGTTCCTGTTCCTCGGCATCCTGCTCGCCGGCGTCGGCTACGCCTGGCGTGAGGGGGCCTTCCGGTGGACCTGAGGACGGGCATCGGCAAGATGGCCTTGGCCCGGCCGACCGTGCTGATCGCGACCAGCCGGGGCGCTACGCGCGAAAGGCTGGCCGTCGAGGCGGAGCTCGCTCGCAGGACGTGGCCCCAGGCCGCCGGTCCCGCTTCCGCGGACCTGGTGGTCTTCGCGGGCACCCCGTTTCCCGTACGCGACGGTGACTGGGCGGAGCGGCTGTGGGAGGGCGTACCGGGCCCGAAGGCGCGGGTCACCATCACCGCTGCCGAGCCAGCGGGGCATGCTCTTGACCACGCGCACGCCGCACTTCTGAAGGCAGTCTCCCGGCCGGATCACCAGCAGGGTCATCCCCCGGCGCCGCACCACGCCGGGCACGACGACCACGACAACCACGAGCAGCATGGTGGACACGACGGCCATGGTGGCCATCACGGGGGCGGTGACCACACCGGGCATGACCCACATCAGGCTCCCGGGCACATGGCCAACGGCGGCGGCACGGATCACCCCCACATGTCCCATGACGCCATGGAGCATGACCACATGGGACATGGCGACCACGGCCACCACATGGGCACCGTCGCCGGCCTTCCCATGGCCGAAAGGGCCGACGACCGGGACGGGTTGAGGCTTGACCGGCTCCACGTGCCGCTCGGGCCCGCGCTCCCGGACTGGCCGGCGGGACTGGTGCTGCACCTCGAACTCCAGGGTGACGTCGTGCAGCGCGCGGAGGTTGAAGCCGTCCCCGCGCCTTCCCCGTCCGGGCCCGCGTTCTGGAACGAGCCGTGGCTCAGGGCCATGGCCGGTGACCCAATGACGGTCGGCGAGGCCGCTCGGCGGCGGTGTGCGGCACACCTCGACAGCCTTGGCAGACTCCTCGGTGTCACCGGCTGGCGGGAGGCGGCGACCAGAGCACGCGTCGCCCGCGATCGCACGCTCGACGGTGCCCCCGGAGCAGAACTTCAGTCGCTCGTCCGCCCTTTGGCTCGGCGCGTGCGCAGGTCGTGGACACTGCGGTGGCTCACGACGGGAGTCGGCGAACAGGCCGGGGTGCAGCCAAGAGGTGACGTGCATGCGAGGCTGATCGCCTGGCTGGACGGGCTCGAGCGCTCCCTCGACCACGTCGACGACCGCGACCCGCTCTCCGCCCACCACCCCGTCGGCCCTCGGGGTCGCCTCGACACCCAGGCGCCCCCGTCCCAGGCCATGCTCGACGCACTGCCCGGACTGCTCGAAGGCACCGAGTTCGCCTGCGCACGGCTCATCGTGGCGAGCCTGGACCCCGACCTCGACGAACTGGCCCCTCAGCACGCACCGGGAGCCCATGGTCATGGTTGAGTCCGCTCCCCTCTGGGCCGCCTTCGTCCTCCCCCTCGCGCTGGCATTGGCAGCCTGGGCCACGGCGACCGCCGACGCAAGGTCGACCGGCGCGGGCCGCGAGGTCCTGCGGTTGTTGGTGAAACAGCGGCGGATCACGCGGGCCGCCGACGTACCTCTCGTACGGCTGGGGACGACGCTACTCCCGGTCGCCGCAGTCCTCGCCGCCGTCGTCCTCCCCTTCGGTTTCCGGTCGGTGTCCGATCTGCCGGACGGGATCGTGTGGTTCAACGCGATGGAGGCGCTGGCCTGGGCGGCCGTGTGGCTGACGGGCTGGGGGCCGAACTCGACCCTGTCGCTGGTCGGCGGTTACCGCTTCCTCGCGCAGGGGCTCGCGTACGAGCTGCCGCACATGCTGGCGATCACGACAGCGGCGCTCGGCGCGGAGTCTCTGCAGGTCGGCGCAGTCGTGGGCGCCCAGGCCGGGCTCTGGTTCGCGGTGTGGATGCCGGCGGCATTCGGGATCTATCTGCTCAGCGCGCTCGCCATGGCCTTCTGGGGACCGTTCGATCAGCCGGTGGGCGCGGACGCGGCGGGCGGTGCGGCGACCGAGCTCTCCGGGGTGGACCGCCTGCTGTTCCTCGGCGGACGGTGGCTGCTGCTCGTCGTGGCCGCCGCCTTCGCCGTACCGCTGTTCCTGGGAGGCGGACATGGTCCGCTGCTTCCGGGCTGGGCCTGGACCGTGGTCAAGACGGTGGCCGTACTGGCCTTCCTGCTGTGGGTGCGCCGCAGGGTGCCGACCGTACGCATGGAGCGTTACGTCGAGCTGGCGTGGGTCGTCCTGACCCCTCTCGCGGTAGCTCAGGCGCTCGTGGTGGCCGTCGTGGTGCTCGGAAGGTGAGGGAACGATGACGACTGCGGCGTTCTGGGTCCTGGCGGTGCTCGCCGTGGCGAGCGGCGTCATGGTGTTCCGCTTCGACTCGATGGCGCGCGCCACGTTCTCGCTGCTCACCTCCCTGCTGTGTGTGGGCGGGGAGCTGATCGTGCTCGGGCTCGACTACCTCGGCATCGTCACCGTGCTGATGATGACGATCGAGATGGCCATCATGGCCGTCTTCATGATCATGTTCATGATGAACCCGGCTGGGCTCATGCCGATGACGATGATTCACAACAAGCGGGGAGCGGCCGCCATCTGCGTCCTGTCCTTCGTCCTGCTCCTCGTCGGGATCCTGCTCGTCCCTTGGCCTCGACGGAGCGGAAAACCTCCCGTCGATCCGACCATGGACCTGGGGCTGTCCCTGATGGGGCCGCAGATGCTCACCATGATGACGCTGGGCATGGCACTGTTCGCGACGATCGTCGCGACCGTCGTGCTCTCCACACGACGCGGCCGGTACGACCGCTTCGGCGACGAGCTCCAGGCCGCCCGCCCCAACGACCCCGTACGGGGCGGGGTGGGCCGGTGAGCCTGGAGCTGTTCCTCATCCTCGCCTCCGCCCTGTTCTGCGTCGGGCTGTTCGGGGCGCTGACGCAGCAGTCGATCGTGATGCTGATGATGGGGCTGGAGCTGATGCTGGGAGGTGTGATCCTCGCCGCCGGCGCGGCCTGGCACTACATCGCGCCTGCCACGGCCGACGGTCAGGTCCTGATCGTCGTCGCCATCACCGCCATGGCGGTGGAGATGGCGATCGGTTTCGCCGTCGTCACGGCCCTGTTCCGGTCCCGCGAGATCGACATGACCGACATGGCGTCGGAGTTGAGGGAATGAGCGCTCTGCTGTGGACGCTGATCGCCCTGCCGCTGGGTGCCGGTGTGCTGCTGGCTCTGGCCGGGCGGCGCGCGGACCGGGCTGCCCCGCTGCTCGCGGTCGGCGTCTCGGCCGCGGCCCTGGGACTCGCGATCACGGCTTCTCTCCGGCACCCGGCCGTCGAGGCGCCCCTGATGGAGGGACTCCCCTTCCGGATCGCGGTGGACGGCCTCTCCGGCGTCCTCGTCGTCACCGTCACCGCGGTCACCCTCGCCGTACTCCTCTTCAGCGTGGCGGCGTTCGGCGCCCACGAGGCGCGGGCCCGCTTCTTCGGGCTGATGCTCCTCTTCGCGGGGAGCATGCTCGTCACCGTCACGGCCACCACCCTGCCAGTGCTGCTCATGAGCTGGGAGGTCATGGGCGCGACCTCCTGGGCCCTCATCGGGTACTGGTGGCGCGAGCCGGAACGTACCGCTGCGGCCGACACCGCCTTCCTGACCACCCGCACCGCCGACCTGGGCCTGTATCTCGCCGCCGGCGCCGCCCTCGCGGCGGGACCCGGCCCGCTCACCCTCGACGGGCTGGCCTCTCTCGACGAACCCTGGTCGTCCGTCGTGACGGCAGGCCTTCTCGTCGCAGCGCTCGGAAAGTCCGCGCAACTCCCCTTCAGCTTCTGGCTGTCCCGGGCCATGCAGGGCCCAAGCCCCGTGTCGGCGCTCCTGCACTCCGCGGCGATGGTGGTAGCCGGCGCCTACCTGCTGCTGCGGACCGGACCACTCCTCGACGCCTCCGGCTGGGGCGCGGACGCTGCCGCGTGGGTGGGCGGGGCGACCGCCGTCGCCCTCGGGGTCGTCGCCGTCGCGCAGACCGACCTCAAGCAGCTGCTCGCCGCCTCCACCTGCGCGCAGATCGGGTTCATGGTGCTGGCGGCCGGTGTGGGGGCGACCACGGGAGGTGCGCTGCAGCTGATGGCTCACGCCGCCGCGAAGAGCCTGCTCTTCCTGGTGGCCGGCGCCTGGCTGACGGCATGGGGGACGCAGCGGCTCCCCGAGCTGCGCGGGGCCGCCCGGGCGTACCGGACCGTCGGCGTGCTCTGCACCGTGGGCGCCCTCTCGCTCGCCGGGCTGCCCCCGCTCTCGCTCTGGGCCGCGAAGGACGTCCTGCTCGCCGGGGCCCTTGAGGACAGTCCGTGGCTTTACGCCACCGGGCTCGCGGCAGCGGTTCTCTCCGCCGTCTACAGCGTGAAGATCCTCCGCTTCGTATGGGACCGCCCCGAGCGGCAGACCTCCGACGGGCGAGCGATCCCCCGAGGGGTGGTCGCGCCGCTCGCGCTTCTGACCCTCGCCTGTATCGCTCTGACGCCCGTGGCGTTTCCGCCCGTGCGTGACGCCCTCAGCAGATATCTCGGCACTCAAGCCCAACCGTCTCCGCTGATTTGGGAGTACGCACTCTCCGGCGCGATCGCGCTGGCCGCCTCCTCCGTCGCCTGGGGATGGGGCACCCGCCTGGTCCCACTGCCCAGCCAGCTGAAGGCGTGGAGCGCGAACTGGCTCGGACTCGAACGGGCCGCCCACGTTCTCCTCGTCTCCCCCACCCTGCGGATCGCCCGTGCCGCCGCCGCGTTCGACGACCACGTCCTGGACCGCGCCGTGGTGGCTTCGGCCCGGGGCACGCTGGGGCTCGCCCGGTGGACGAACCGATTCGTCGAAGAAGCGGTCGACGGCGCGGTCGAGGGCATCGCGACCGCATCCCGTCGGCTCGGCTCCTGGGCCCGCCGACCGCAGACCGGCCAGCTGCACCAGTACCTCGCCCAGGCCGTCGCCGCCTTCTCCGTCATCGCCGTCGTGCTCGTCCTCGTGAGGTAGCCCGTTGCTCACCGCCCTTGTCTTCGCCCCGACCGCGGTCGCCCTGCTGCTCCTCGCGCTCCCGTCGCGTACGCCCGTCCGGGCGCTGCGCGCCGTCTGGGTCGCGACGGCCACCGCCGAACTCGGTCTGGTCGTCGCCATGTGGGCCGGCTACCGAACCGGGGGCGGCTTCCAGTACGAGCTGCGGGCCCGCTGGATTCCCAACGCGGGCGTCGGTTACCACGTGGGCGTCGACGGCCTGTCACTGCCGCTGCTCGCCCTCACCTGCGTCCTGTTCCTCGCCTGCGCCCTGTACTCGCTGCGCGAGAACCGACGCTTCCGGGAGTTCGCCGCGCTCTTCCTCTTCCTCCAGACCACGTGCCTCGGGCTGTTCGCCTCCCTCGACCTCATCCTGTTCTTCGTCTTCTTCGACCTGTCGATCGTGGCGATGTTCTTCATCATCGCGGGGTGGGGTCACCGCGACGCGAAGCGGGCAGCGCTGAAGTTCTTCCTCTACACGTTCATCGGTTCGCTGGCGCTGCTCCTCGGCTTCATCGGCCTCTACCTGGCCGCAACCCCGCACACCTTTGACATCGTCGATCTGACCCGGCAGAACCCACTCGCCGGCCGGTCCGCGTACGCCGCCCTCGTCCTGCTCGCCGTGGCGGTCGGGCTCGCCGTGAAGACGCCGACGGTCCCGTTCCACACGTGGCTGCCGCCGGCTCACACCGAAGCGCCGGCGGCCGGATCCGCGATCCTCGCGGGGGTGCTCCTGAAGATGGGGACGTACGGGTTCCTCCGCATCGCCATGCCCATGCTGCCGGGCGCCTGGCGCCGGTACGCGATCGTCCTCGTCGTGGTCGGAGTCCTGTCCGTCCTCCACGGGGCGCTGGTGGCGCTCGCCCAGACCGACTTCAAGCGCATGATCGCCTACACCTCGGTCAACCACATGGGGTACATCGTCCTCGCTGTCGGCGCCGCCGCCGCGACCGCCGACACCTCCGCCCAGGCCCGTTCACTCGCGATCACCGGCTCGGTCACCCAGATGGTCAGCCACGGCCTGATCACCGGCGCGCTGTTTCTCCTCGCGGGTGTGATGTACGAGCGGGGGCGGACATACGACATGAGCGCGTACGGCGGTCTCGCCGCCTCCGCCCCTGTCTTCGCGGCCCTGACCGGCGCCGCGGCCTTCGCGTCCCTCGGGCTTCCCGGCTTCTCCGGCTTCATCGCGGAGTTCCAGATCTTCACTGGTGCGCTCGGACCGAGGCCGCTCGCCACTGCCCTGTCCGTGCTCGGCATCCTCCTCACCGCCGGGCTGTTCCTGCGTGCGCTGCGGCAGATCCTCATGCGGCCGCTGCGACTGCCGGACGCACCCGGTACGCCACGTGCATTCCCTGACCTGCGCGCCCACGAGTACGCGGGCATCGTCCTACTCCTCGTCCTCGCCGTGATCCTCGGCGTCGCCCCACGCTTCCTCCTCGACGTCATCGAACCGGCCTCCCGCACGGTCCTGGAGCAGCTCGCCCGATGAACGTCATGAGCGAGATGAACGAGAACCCGCTCGACATCCTCCCCGAGGTGCTCCTCGCCGCCTCGGCCGTGCTCGGTCTGCTCCTCGGTGCCTGGCTGCCACGCCGCCGGCAGTGGCTCGTCGGGCTCCTCGCAGCGGTGGCTGCGGGCGCGGGCATCGTGGCGGCAGCCGTCGCCGCGGCACGCCCCGACGTGACCGCGTTCGGTGAGGCGTTCACCGTCGACCCGGTCACCAGCACGTCCCGCGTCGTCGTCCTGGCCGCCGTCCTTCTCGTCCTCGCCCTCTTCGCGGTGCCGTTCCACGCGCACTCGCGTGAGAGTGAGACCTACGTCCTCATCCAACTGTCCGCCCTCGGCGCGCTCGTCATGGCCGGCACCCAGGACCTGCTGCTGCTCTCCGCCGGATACCTCCTGGCGAGCGTCCCCGCGTACACGCTCGCCGGCTTCCGGAAAGACGGCCCGGGCACCGAGGCCGCGCTCAAGTACTACGTGATCGGCGCGCTGCTCGGCGTACTGATGCTGGCCGGCATCACCGCGCTGTACGCGGCCGGCCGCGCGACCGGCTACCCGCTGCTCGGCCCCTCGCTCCCCGAAGCCCCCGAAGCGCTCGTCGCCGCAGGCACCGTCGGCCTGCTCGCCGGCGTGCTGTTCAAGGCCGGAGCCGTCCCGGCCCACTTCTGGGTACCAGACGCGATCCAGGGCAGTACGGCACAGGTCGCCGCGTTCTTGACCACGATTCCGAAGATCGGCGCACTGGCGGCCCTGCTTCGGCTCGGCGAGGCGGTCCTCGCCGACAGCGGAATGCCGTGGGCGGCCGTGATCTCCGTGGTGGCCGCGGCGTCGATGACGCTGGGCAATCTCGCCGCCTTCTTCCAGGACGACGTAAAGCGGCTCCTCGCGTACTCGACGATCAGCCAGGTCGGCTACCTGCTGCTGCCCGTCGCGGTGGCCGGCCGGTCGGACCTCGCCCAGGAGGCACTGCTGTACTACGTGGCCGCGTACGCCGTCACGAACCTGGGTGCCTTCGCCGTGGTTTGCGCCCTCCCCCGGGCCACCCGGCTCGCCGACTACCGCGGCCTGGCCCGCCGGCGCCCACTCCTGGCCGCGAGTCTCGTCATCTGCCTCCTCGGGCTCGTGGGCACCCCGCCGACCGCCGTGTTCGTCGGCAAGCTGGAGGCGTTCAGCGCCGCCTTCGACGGCGGATACGCCTGGCTGGCCGTCCTGGCAGCCGTGAACACCGTCGCCTCCCTCTTCTACTACTTGCGCTGGATCGTGCCGGCGGTCTCGCGGGGCGATGGCGCCGCGCTGGCCGCCGAAGACCGACCGGCACGAGGTATCGCCTACACGGCCACCGTGATGTCAGTAGGGCTCGGGCTGGCCGCAGGGCCGGTGCTCCCCGCCCTGGGCAGCTCGCTCGCCACCTAGCTAGTGGTCGTGGCTGTGGGGCAGGGCCGCATGAAGAGCGACGGCGCCATCGAGCGCGTTGCGCAGTTCGTTCAGCTGATGTGCGGTAAGCGGACCGTCGCCCACGGGCTGGAGCGTGTCGTACTGCGGGGGGTTGACGATGCTGGTGTGCTGGTAGTCCTTCACTTGCCGCTCGAGCTCCGGCCGCACCCACGGCCGCGTCCGCCCCGAGCCGTCCCAGGGCTGGAGTCTGCGCACGTACCACAGGGGGTTGCCGGGGTCGTCCCCGTACACGGTGGCGGGGTCGAGCCGGGTGGCCGGGTCCTCGTACTGCCACATCGCGAAGAGGCGGTCCACGTTCGAGTGGATCAGGAAGACGAACGGGTCACGGAAGGAGGTGTGGGCATTACCGATCGTGCCCCCGATGTACATGTGGGCGAAGTCATGGCAACGCTCGAGCCGGATGCGCATACTCAGGTAGTTCGACGAGCGGATGATCTCGGAGTCCCGGAAGGGCAGCTCCGGCGCGCCGTCGCGAACCTCGCGCGTGAGGCTGCGCGGCGGGTCGAACGGATTGCTGTGTGCGACGTCCATGACACTCTCGCCACGGAAGGGGTCGGCCTCCGGCTTGTAGAGGTCGCCGACCCAAGGCTCTCCCGCCTCTTTTGTCTTCGACCCCATGAACTGGGGCGTGAAGAGCGGGGCGGCGTCTTCGTTCCAGTCCCAGTAGTGCAGTGACAGATCTGGGGTGACCTCCCGGAGCAGCTGTTCGAAGCGGTTGCAGAGCTCACGATGCCACGGCAGGAACTCCGGACCCTGATGGACGTGCGTCGCCTGATGGATTTCGTCCTGCTTGAACCACTTGCTGACGCCGCCGGGCGGGAACTCGTCCCGGGAGCCCGGGTAGACGCGCTTGTTCAGTTCCTTGATGGCCTCGACAAGCGCGTCCCGTTCATCGTCGTCTATGTCAGCGACATTGCGGCGGATGCCGTCACCTCGGATCACAAGATCACTCCTTCACGAGGTGGAGCGTGCCGGGTATGGGTCGTTCAACGCGCAATGGTTGAACTGGACTTCACCGGAAAGGGGAGGAACTCCCCTTTCCAGTCCGCCACGAAAGGGCGCCATGCGCATGTGGATCAGGCCGCGGCGCGCAGCGACCGCGGCCCGGGATTCCCACAGCTCACCAGCAGCCGCATCGCGGATAATGGGGCATAGGAACTGTTCGTCGCGTCCCGCGGTGGTGATGACCGTGGTGGTCGCTTTGTTGGCGACGCTCATGGGAGTGCTGATCGTGGCCGTCCTCGCGTACGACATCGTCCGCCTGATCAGCACGGGCGAGAGCCGCCGCCCTCCGCTGGCCCGGATACGCGGCCGCCGTGCCGCCCTGGCGGCGACCGAGCGCTGGTGTACCGGGCTCCGTCTGCACGACCGGATCAGTGCAGGCGAGTACCGACGCCGGATGAGCGGGATCGCGCGGGGCCGAAGGCGGTTACAGGGCCGAGCACCCCTGCGGGTGGACGAACCGGCCCGTACGGCGGAGTCGGCAGCGCTCGCCAAGGTCGCCGGGGCGAGGCTGGCCCTAACCCATTCGGCAGCCCCCCATCTCACCGGTGATCCCCATGACGTTCCTCCCGCACACGCCTCGTGCCGCTCTCGCCACGGCCGGAGCCCTCTGTCTCGCTCTCCTCGTCGCCGGCTGCGGTGACAACGGTGGAGGCGCATACTCACCTGTCACAAGCACCCCGAGCGCACCTGGTACACCGAGTACACCAGCCGCCCCGCCCCCGAGCCCCACCGCCTCCGCCGAGGTCCGTATCACCATCCGCGGCTTCGCCTTCCAGCCGGCGGACCTGAAGGTACGTCCCGGTGCCACGGTCACCGTCGTGAACGAGGATTCGGCGCCCCACACCGTGACGGCTACGGATAGCGACGCGTTCGACACGGGCGAGATCGCGGGCGGCCGTTCGGCCACCTTCACCGCCCCGGACAAGCCGGGCACGTACCCCTTCTTCTGCTCGATCCACCCGAACATGAAGGCGACGCTCACCGTCGCCTGAATCGCGTGAGCGGCGGAGCACCGTAGGCGTGTCACCACGTTCGCCGTCTCGGCGGCGGCCCTCGGCGGTGTCGGCTACCTCGTCTCGACCAACGGCGACAACGGCCAGAGCACGACCGCACCGATCGCGGGGGAACAGACCTGGCAGGACCTCTCCAGGAACCACGTCACCGCAGCCGTCTCCTATCCGATGACTCCGCCTGCCGGTGGCGACCACGATCCCGTCTGGCAGAACTGCGACGGCGACGTCTACACGTCCCCGGTGCGGGACGAGAACGCGGTGCACGCGCTGGAGCACGGCGCCGTGTGGGTGACATACACGAACAAGGCGACCGCCGCCGACATCCAGGCGTTGGGCGAGCGGGTCGCAAAGACGCCGTACACCCTGATGAGCCCACGCACCGAGCCGTCCTCGCCGATCGTCCTGCGTGGCAAGGACTCGGGCGGCTGCGCGCGGGCGTTCACCATCCCCGAGCTCGGTGTCCAGGAGATCGTCAAGGAGGACGGCGACACCGAGATCGACCTTGGGATGCGTGACGCCGGGGAGCTCCGGTTCTCCTGTGCCATGGGCATGCAGACCGGTTCCATCGACTTCGAGAAGGCGTGGGCATGCGACTGTTCGGCGGCAGGAAAAAGCATGAGCTGGAGTCCATGGGCCTCGAGGTGATCCTCGAAGTCGAGGGGATGCACTGCACGAGCTGCGGGCTGCTCATCGACGACGAGCTGGAGGAGATTCCCGGCGTGCGTTCGGCGCGGACCGATGTACGCAGCGGGCGCAGCACTGTCCAGTTCGAGGAGGGCGCGGCCGTGGACGGGGACGCGCTGGTGGCCGCGGTGCGCCAGGCAGGCGAGTACGAGGCACGGCCGGTCGGCTGAGGCCGAGCAAGAGGTGCCCGGCCCGGTCTCCCGGGCCGGGCCGTCGTCCTACTTCAGGTAGCCGAGGACCGTCATCATCCCGGACTCGGCGTGGTAGACGTTGTGGCAGTGGACCATCCACAGGCCGGGATTGTCGGCGTCGAAGTCGACGTCGAGCGTCTTGCCCGGCAGCACGATCGACGTGTCCTTGCGGGCGCCGCCGTCGGCGAGCGCGTAGGTGTGGCCATGCAGGTGCATGGGGTGCCACATCGTCGTGTCGTTCACGAAGGACAGCCGGACCCGCTCGCCGGAGCGGACCGGGTAGCGCTGGGCGGGGTCGTACTTCTTGCCGTTGATGGCCCAGTCGTACTTCGCCATCGAGCCGGTGAGCTTGAACTCGATCGTCCGGTCCGGTCGCCCGGCCTCGAGCCGTACGGACTCGGCCGCCTTCAGCTGGCCGCCGTGCACGACCTTGCCGTCGAGTTCCTTGGGGCGTACGGAGGCGGTGGGCGCCGCTCCGCCGCCGGTGCGCAGGACGGCGAGGGCCGTGCGGTTCTTACCCTCGGCGAGCGCGGTCAGCGGGAAGGTTCCGTTCCCCACGGTGACGAGGGCGTCGAAGCGTTCGCCCATGCCGAGGAGCAGTGCGTCGGCCTGCGTCTGCTCGACCGGGAAGCCGTCGGTGTGCGTGACGGTGAGCTTGCGTCCGCCGAGGGCGACGCGGAAGGCGGTGTCGCCGCCCGCGTTGATGATCCGGAGCCGGATCCGGTCGCCGGGCTTGGCCGTGAAGGTCTGTGGCTTGTCCGGGGTACGGCCGTTGACCAGGTAGTGCGGGTAGCCGACGTCTCCGGCGTCGCCGCCCAGGAGGTCGCTGGTGGCGCCCATGAGCATCCGGGAGGGGCCGGAGGGCTTCGGGGACGGGGACTTCTGCGTGGTCATCGACATGTTCGACATGCCGTGCCCCTCGTGGCCGTTGCCGCCGGAGCCCCCGTGGTCCATGCCGCCCATGCCCTTGCTCAGCTCGGAGAGCACGGCGTCCGGGGCGGAGCCGTCGACACCGTCGACCCAGTCGTCGAGGACGATCACCCACTCCTTGTCGTACTTCAAGGGCTCCTTCGGGTCCTCGACGATCAGCGGGGCGTAGAGGCCGCGGTCCTGCTGGACGCCGGAGTGCGGGTGGAACCAGTAGGTGCCCGGGTGGGAGACGGCGAAGCGGTAGTCGAAGGAGCCACCCGGCTTGATGTCGCGCTGGGTGAGGCCGGGGACGCCGTCCATGTCGTTGCGCAGGGCGAGCCCGTGCCAGTGAATGCTCGTCGTCTCGGGAAGGTTGTTGGCCAGGGTGAGGGCGAGGGTGTCGTCGGCGGTGACCCTGACCTCCTTGCCGGGGAGGTCGTCCCCGTAGGCCCAGGAGCGGACCGTCCGTCCGCCGCCCAGGTCGAGCGGAGTCTCGACTGCGGTGAGCTTGAACTTGCGCTCGGGACCGGGCTTGCGCAGCGCTTCGGCAGCGCCGATCCGCTTGCTGTCTGGGGTGAGATAATCGGCGCTCGGCGACATGCCGTTGCCGCCCGAGGAGTGGTCCATGCCGCTCATCGAACCTGAGCAGGCGGTCAGCAGACCGGTGCCTGCTGCGGCGAGTCCGGCGCCGAGGATGGTGCGGCGGGTGAATCGGGACATGACTGTGGAACCTCTTGGCATCGTCGTTGCATGAACAGGGCGGCGTTCCGCTCACGGGGCGGAGCGGGCGGTCTGCCTATATGCGCAACAACGAGAGGTGGGTCAGAAGAGACCTGGGCGGGGCCGGCGGCGGTATCGCGCGGAGGGCGTGAGCGAGCCGTACGGTCGGCAGCAGCGTCTCGGCCCCGCGACGCCCGCGTGCGAGGACGCGACGAGCCACCAGGAGGAGGCCGACTCCGGCACCGAACACGGCCACGCAGACGGCCGCCACTCCGGCCCCGTGAGCGGGATCCGGGTGCGACGCGTGGACCGCGTCGGCCACCACATGCTCCACCGCCGCTGCGGCAGCGTGCGTGGTCGTGATCAGGTGGTTCCCGGGCGCGTGCGTCGGGGCCGCATGGTCGCCGGGGTGGCCGAGGGCGTGCATCAGCACGATGCCCACGAACAACACGACGGCGAGCAGGAACCGGCCCCACCCTGTCGCGCCCCTGGAACGCCCTGCCACCTCAGTCTCCGTTCTCCGCCCGGACCGACGAGCACCGGACTCGCCGCACATCATACGGGGAGGGGGTATCTACACCGCGCCCTCGCCGGGACGCCGCGATGAAGCCTCCCCACCTGGTGTTATCTTCCTCTCAGCTCAGGGCGGGAACGCCCCCTGTTGCAGTACCGCAACCAAGCCCTCCTATGGTCGTGAAGCGTGATCTCAGGCAAGGTCCGTCGCGACCACCACACGGGAGCGTTGCTGCGGGCAACGCTCCTCTTGATGGTGCTTGCCGTGTTCGCGATGCACGTCCTTGCCTCACACCAGCCAGTCCACAGCGGGCATGCCGCCGCGTTCCCGCTCAGCGACGCAGGGCACAAGACTCAGCACGCTCACGCTGACGTCGCCCCCGGCCACGCCACCGGAACACCGGACAGCCCGGACGACGAAGACCCCTGCGACCACAGCGGAGCCGGAGAGAGCTGCCTGGCACTGCTGTACATACTCGCCACCCTGTTCACATTCGCCCTCAGGCACGGGGGCTCCAACCGCGTCCTCTACACGCTCCGCCGATGGGCGGCACTCAGGCACCCCTGGATCAGCCGCTCCGGCGACCCACCGCGCCTACACCGACTTTCGGTCCTGCGCTGCTGAGAGCTGAACCAGCGCCGCGCCGCACCCCTGGTGCGGCGCGGCTTCTGCCTGCTCTCATCCCCAAGATCTGAAAGGCCTGACCTACATGACCACCGCTCTCAAGCCCGAGCCCCAGCAGACTCCCCTCTCGAGACATCGCCGCCCCGCCTTCGACAAGAAGTCGCTCCCGGCTCGCTACAGCGGCCAGATGCTCTACTTCATGGGTGCCGCCCTCATCGCCGGCGCCGTCGTCCACTACCCGATCGATCCGTCGCTGTACACGATCATCTGCGTCGTCGGCGCCTTCGTGTTCCTCCTCGGCACCATCGTCAACGAGTTCGTACTGGCCGACGAGCGTCCGGCGCTGGGCCAGGCGGTCTCACTGGTCGCGTTCTCGCTGCTGCTGTCCTTCGGCGTCGGCCTGGTCGGCGGCGGCATCCAGCACTTCGAGCAGTTCCCCGAGCGCAGCGCCTGGATGACCCCCATCGGCTTGCTCATGTCGTACGTCGCGTTCGTCGCCAAGGACTCCAAGGGCCGCTGGCGGCACCTCATCAGCCCGTTCGCTGCCGTCGTCGTCGTCATCTCGGCCCTCGCCTGGCTGGGCATGACCGCCCTCGCCAGCACGATCAGCTCCGACGGCCACAGCCACGACCACGGCTCCACGACCAAGACCCCTGCGGGTCAGGACCAGGCTCCCGCTGAGCAGGATCGCCCGACGCAGGCGCCTGCCGAGCCCGCCGAGCCCGCCGAGGATGGCCATACGTCCCACAGCCACTGATCCCGGTCCGGCACGTCGTAGAGCATTCTCGCGGGCCCACACGCCGGCCCGCCCGCTGGGCTCGTAGTCTCAGCGCGCTCTTGGTGTGAACCTCGCCCTGCCGCCACACTCGGGCCGACCGGTCAAGGCCGACCGGAGCCCGGGTGCTGGCTGTGGTCGTGACGAGGGTGGTGCCGGCCTTCGTGCCCGTGCCCGTCCCAGGTCGCCGACGTACCGTCCCCGACGGGACGGTCCGAGGGCCGCAACCCGGCGAGAGTCACCTCGACGAGCCGCCGGACCGCCGCCTTCGACGGGAGCCCTGCCGCCGCACCGAGGGCGTGGAGGCAGTACGCGGCGAGCTCATCGGCGGAAACGTCGTCGCGCAACGCGCCGCTTGCGGCACCCTCGCCAATCAGATCCCGGACGAGCATCAGGAGCCGCTCGTGCGCCTGGGTGATGGACGGCCCCTGGTGCAGCAGGGCGACCATGTCTGTCCCGTGATGGCTGTGGCGCCCGTACGAGATGAGCGCGTACGCCTCGAGGACGGCCTGCAGCCGCTCGCCCGGGTCCGTGATGCGGTCTCGTACGACTTCGAGCTGTTCGAGGTGGTGGGCGACCTGGCGCTCGTGCCAGGCGGTGAGGATGGACTCGACGTCGGGGAAGTATTTGTAGAGCGTCGCCCTCCCGATGCCGGTCTCCTGCGCGATCCGCGACATGGTCACGGACATCAGGCCGTGCTCGGCAACGAGCGCGGCGGTCGCGTCGAGCGTGGCGTCCCGCACGGCGCTGCGGTGTTCCTCGATCGTCTCGTTCCACAGCTTCGGCATCCCCACAATGTACGGGACGACGCAGGCGTGACACCATGACTTGACAGAGACACTCTGTATCGAAAAAGTGGGCGGCCCGGCCTCCCGCCGTTCCGTTCCCGTACGTATCGGAGTCTTCTATGTCCGAGCAGGCCCCTCCCCCGCACGCTCCCCAACCCCGCTGGGTGACTGCGCTCCTGATCGGTGCGGCGATCCTCGTCGTGGCCTTCCTCGTCCTCCACCTGGCAGGCGGCGGCATGCGAGGCCACGGCTGATGCCGATGTCGCCGCGCGTGCGCAAGCTCGCGCTCACCGCTCATGTGACGGTCTCCGTCGGCTGGTTCGGTGCGGTCGCGGTCTTCCTCGCTCTCGCCGTCACCGGGCTGACAGCGCAGGACGCGCTGACAGTTCGGTCGGTGTACGTCACGATGGGCGTGACCGGCTGGTACGTGATCGTGCCGCTCTGCTTCGCCTCCCTGGCGACCGGCGTCGTGTCCTCACTCGGAACGACGTGGGGCCTCCTGCGCTACTACTGGGTGACGGTGAAGCTCGCGATCACCGTCCTCGCGACCGGCGCGCTGCTCCTCCACATGCCACCCATCAGCCACATCGCCAGCGCGGCGGCGGCACCGGACTGGTCTGGCGACACCCTCGCCGGCCTGCGGACCCAGCTCGTCATCCAGTCCGCCGCGGCCCTGGTCGTGCTCCTGCTGGCGATAGCCCTGTCGACCTACAAGCCGCAAGGCCGGACCCGCTACGGACAGCGCAAGCAGCAGCGATCAGGTCCGGATCAGCGATCCAAGGTGAGCATCGGGCTCCGCACCCGGGAGACCCCCGAATAGAGTCGCGGCGTTCGCGGTCGCCCGCCGGCAGCCGCTCGCCCGGTAGTCCGGGATCCCGTGGACGAGGCGACATCTCGCACCTGCCGCAGAGCCCACGTGGTTCCGCACGGAGGCCCCCAGAGGGGGCTTCGTGGCGGCGTGGCGACCCGCTGACGGCTCTGTCAGGCCACGCTTTCGACGGTCGGCGCACCGTTCGCACGCCGGGACCGCCACATTGAAATGACGGTGACCACCGTCAGCAGAACCATGCCGCCCAGCGACATCAGGAAGGCCGGCGAGGTCGGCGACGAGGCGGAGGCCCCTGCGACCACGTAAGCGGCTGTACCGGGCAGCACGCCCAGCGCCGTGGCGGCGGTGAAGGAGCGCAGACGTACACCGGAGAAGGCGGCGGCGAAATTGACCGCCGGGAAGGGAACACCGGGCACGACCCGCAGCAGGAACACGCTGCGGAAGCCCTGCTGGGTGAGCCGCCGGTCCAGCGCGGCCAGCAGCTTCCTCTTCAGGAACGGCTGGAGCGCTTCACGGCCGAGTCCGCGGCCGAGCCCGAACGCGAGGACAGCGCCGAGGGTCGTCCCCGCAACGGCCAGCGCCAGCCCCTCTGGCGCACCGAAGAGGACCCCTGCCGCGACGTTCAGCACCGGCTTCGGGAAGAACGCCAGGGTGCCGATCGCGAACACAAGCACGAAAGCGACCCCCGCCCAGACAGGCGGGGTGTTGGAGGTGAGCCCCTGCGAGAGCACGCGCTGAGGGCTCCACAGGAGCAGGGAACCGGCCGCCGCTGCCAGGATCGCGACGAGCAGACCCAGCCGAACGGACGGTGTCATATGCACACGTCGAGTGTACGGGGACGACGTTTGACCGTGCCGATGTCGACGTGCGTCGGGGCTGCAGGGTGCGACCTCATCCTCGACTTGGCCAACCCACGAAGCCACGGGAGGCGGCCGTAGGGCGATGGCCGCCCACAGGAGGTGGGGGCGGCCATCGCCAACGGACACTGCGCGGCCCTTCGACGTATCAGATCTCGTCGGTCGGGTCCCAGACATAGGGGAGGGTGGGATCCTGCTCATGCAGGTCCCGCGCAATCTGCTCAAGGAAGTGGATGCGGTTCCGCAGCTGGGGCAGGAGGACCTGGATACGGTCCGACGCTTCCTGCGGGTTGGCAGGCAGATTCGCCCGCACCAAGATCTTCATCTCCTGGAACGCCTCCGGCTCAGTGGCGGCGTGCGGGAGCTTAACGATCGCGGTGTAGACCGAGACCTCCGAGACGCTCCACTCGCCGTCCTCCTCCTCGACTGCCCAGATGACCGAGCCGGCGGACGGAGACAGCGTCAACTGGCAGTTCGGTCCCATGAGTCGGCTCAGCACGGGGAGGGGCATGGCGTCCTCGCCGGCCAGAGCGGCGGCGGCTTCGGCCGTGGAGACGGTGATCCGCCCGGTGACGGCGTGCGCGATACGGCGGCGGGTCGCGGCTGTAGGCAGCGCCGACTGCTCGGCCGGCGGCTCAGTACGGGAGGAACCGAGGACCGTGTCTACGTCGCGGGCTTCATCCTCACCGTCATCCTTCACCCACCAGGTGATGACGACCAGTCGGTAGTCGGGCAGTGCCGCCGGGTAGAGAACGTGACTGACGACGTCGATGGGCTCCCAGTCCATCGCCGGGATGCTCATCCGGAAGATGTGACCGTCCCGATTTTCGGTGAGCTCGTTGCAGTTCTCCCAGATGTTCCGGACCTCGGGGTCCTTGCACACGTCCCCGATGAGCTGCATGAGCTCGGCCGAGTCCCCCTTCCCCGCGAGGGCGAACTTCAACATCCGGACGTACTCGGCGGCATGCCGGGTCCAGTCGTGGTACTGGACGCGGGCCTCGGGATCCGTCAAGGCCCACCGCATGAGGTTGGCGCCGGGCTTGAGCACCCAGGGCCACCACTCCGCCATCGCCGCGTTGTAACCGACGATGTTCCAGTTGGCGTCACACAGGTAGGTGGGGCTCGGCATCTGCTTGTCGATCAGCAGGCGCAGGCCGCTGCGGACCCGCGGGTCCACGCTTTCTCCGGCGGCGGCGGACGCGGCGGAGGGGCCCAGGTTGTTGTACAGCAGGAGCGCGATGCGCTCGTCGCGGTCGAGCTGCAGAAGCTCGGCGAGCTTTTCACACTGTTCGCGATCGAGACGGTTCCTGCCGTCACCGCGTTCCAGGTCGCGCCACCAGCGTTCCGATCTGTTCACTGCGGTCGCGCACTCCTCCTGCGTCACGCGGCGCCCCCGACGGTGGCCGGCGACCTTGCGCCAGGACTTCAACTGTCCGGCGAAGCCCATGACCTGTCCGGCCCACGGCGTCTGCCCGGTCTCCCCGGAGACCCGGCCCGCGGGTGCGGTCTCTCGGCCGCGTCGCGCGCCTCCAGCCGCCATTGCGGCCTCGTCCCCGCTACCCCCGTTGACCGGGAGGGGCTCTGTGGCGCCCATCCGTTTTACCTCGCTCCTCATCTCTGCTTCCCCTCACACGGAGGGCTGCTCCCCGAGTCGAGGCAACAAAAAGAGGAGGGACCACGCTTTACGCGTCGGCCCTCCCCTGCCTCCATTCCAGAATACGAGATCATTTTCCGATCTTGAAATCGCGCTCGCGCGGTGACGCAGACCACACATTCCTACGCTCGCGTAGGTAGCGGCAAGGGGAGACATCGAGGCGATCAGCCCCGAATCGGACATAAAACCGGCAGCCGATTTCCGGTTCCAAAACCGGCAATTTATTGCCGGTTTTTTCTTCCGAACCATCCCAACCGCCTTCACGGCTCACCCACAACCGGAACGCAAGTCTCTACTTCACGTCAACCCCTCTCGCAATCCAGGGATTTGATGCTCCATACCCTGCCGCAGAAGCGCTCACCTTCATCTCATCTACGCGCGTATATTCATGTTGAGGCGACATTGACGATGCGTCTGCAGCGGGCTTAAATCCTGAACATCAGCAGGTCAGCAGTGTGGCCACTTACCGCGCGATTCAGGGGGTCGGGGAAGATCATTGCCGCGACGGCGCAACGAAAGCGACACGCTCGCAAAAGGCGAACCTTCAACTATCACCCACCCTCAGGTGATGCGACCTGTAACGGAATCTAGTGCCAAGCGTGGACTTGCACAGGCGGCCTACGTATGTTCGTCGTCCCTCGCCAGGAGGCATCCCGGCGACCAACCGAAGGAACACGTGAGAGACCGGACCGGCAGCACTTAGAAACGCAGCGGCGCCTGGGAGAGGCAACTCCCAGGCGCCGAAACCACGAAGAGTCGTATCTCCATCCGAGGCAACGGTGGAGAGACCGACCCGCCATCACCGCACCGGCCCTTCCCACAGGGCAACACCGGCTGCGGCTGTACTACAGGGAGAGTTTTGCATGAGCACGGCCCTGCGCGAAAGCCTGTCCTTCGGGTCCGGCGCCGCGGACCGCGCGACGGACATCGCCGCACAGCACCGTCCGGCTCGCCGGCACGGGGGTGAGGTCTGATGGCCCGTATCCGCACCATCAAGCCGGAGGCCTTCGAGTCGGAGGACCTGGCCTCCGTGGACGTGACGGCGGTGCTGACCTTCATCGGTCTGCTGACGCATGCCGACGACGCAGGCCGCCACCGCGACCTCCCGGCCATCGTCGCCGGGCGACTGTGGGCCCTCCGGCCCGACCACACCCCCGCTCACGTCGCCCATGACCTGGAGCAGCTGGCCGAGCGCGGCCTGATCTGCCGGTACACCGGTTGCGACGGCAAGACCTGGCTGCACATCGTGACGTGGGACCGGCACCAGAAGATCAACCGCCCTTCGGCGTCCCGCCTCCCCCGCTGCCCCGTGCACGACGCGGCAAAGGCGTGCGGCGAGTGCGGCCGCACGCAGTGCCCGTCGCAGGCCGCCCGGGAGAACGGTCGGCCAATCCCCAAGCCGACCGCCGCGCAGCAAGTGGACCCCTCGCCCGAGCGGGGCTCCGTGAGCACTCACGGAGCCCTCGTACGACCGGCTGCGCCGGATTCACCCAGCGATACGACCGGCACCACTCGCGAGGCCGGCGTAGTGACCGAGGCCACTCCGGTCGGCCTGCCGTCCTCGCCTGACGACTTGGGAAAAATCGCAGGTGAGAGCGGTTCCGAGCGGAACGAGGGTGTGACGGCCACCATATTCACGGAGGACTCACGCACTGGATCTAGGATCTTGGATCCTGGATCTTCCCGTAGGGGGCGCGAGGCGCCCGCGCCCGGAACCTCTCCGGCGAACGTGCTGGAGTCCGCCGACGCCGGCGAGTGGTCGGCGAAGCGACTGATGGCCGAGTACCTGCGCGGCTGTACCCGCCGACCCCCGAAGGGCTTCCTCGGCCACCTCGGACGCCAGATCCGCGACCTGCTCGACGAGGGATTCGAGCCGGACACCCTCCGTCCTGCCCTGGAACGCCTGCGGGTCAAGGGCCTGCACCCGAGCGTCCTGCCGAGCCTGGTCAACGAGGCCCTGAACTCGCTGCCCGTCGCGCCGCTCGGCTCTGGACCGTCCTCCGCCTCCGGCGCGGGCCCCTGGGCCGCCGCATCCCCCGCCTACACGCCGTACCTCAACCCCACCGAGCCCACCGGTACCTTCGGAGTCGCCCTGTGATCCGCACCCGCCTCGACGACCCGCAGACGGCCGCCGACAACCCGGCGGTGGCCTGGATGCAGCGCAAGCTCGCCGAACGCGGCATCGCCCTCGACGCCGCGACGCCCCTCGCCGACACCCCCGAGCCGATACCCGCGCTGGAAGCCGCCCAGGAGCGCATCCCGTACGAATACCGGGACGCCCAGGCCGAGCACCCCGCGGTCGCCCAGTGGGTGTGCGCCATCGCCGACAGCGCCGTCGGCCACGCCGCCAGCCCCCTCGTCCCCCACTTCGGCTCCGCCGGCCAGCGAGAGATCACCCACGGCCGCAGCCTCCTGCTGTGGGGGCCCACGGGCGCCGGCAAGACGCACCAGGCGTACGGCGCGATCCGGGCTCTGACCGCCGCGGGGTGCGGCGTGCGGTGGCAGGCGACGACAGCCGCCGATCTCTACGGTGCGATGCGTGCCCGGGGCGGGCTCGATCCGGAGTACCAGCTGCGCCGGATCGTACGGACGCCGCTGCTGCTCTTGGACGACCTCGGCGCGGCCAAGAGCAGCGAGTGGAACGAGGAGATCACCTTCCGCCTGCTCAACTGGCGCAACGAGCACCTCCTGCCGACGATCATCACGACCAACCTGGCCCCGGTCCGCACCCAGCAGATGGACCCCCGCCAGCCGGTCCTGCGCGACAAGGTCGGCGACCGCGTGCTGTCCCGCCTGTCCGGCATGTGCACGCCGGTCCACCTCGACGGCCCCGACCGCCGCTTCCGCGCCGCGGCCTGACGGCCCCCGCGCCCCACCCCTCTTCCCGCCGCCTCGGCACCGAGCTGGCCCGTCGGCACTTACTCCCACGCGCCGCGCTGCTCCCGCCTGCCCGGCGGCCCCCTGGAGACCCACCCATGCGTCACATCACCAGCAACAGCACGCCCACCCCGAGCCTGCGCGGCATCGCCGACATCTCCTGGCACGCCCGTGGGGCCTGCCGCGACCTGGAGGCCGACGAGGCCGACCGCCTGTTCTTCTCCGCCCCGCGGGCCCACGCCGACATTGCCGAGGCCAAGGCGATCTGCGGCACTTGCCCAGTACGGCAGGACTGCTTCACCCACGCCCTGGACAACGACATCCGATGGGGCTTGTGGGGCGGGCTCACCGAGGCCGAACGCAGGCCCTGGCACGCGAAGGTCGCCAAGCGCCTCGACTACAGCCGGGTGCGCGCCGCGATCATGGGCCGGGACGTACACCTCACTGCCGCCGAGCGCGACGCCGTCACCCGCCACGCCTACGTCCGCGGATGGGCCCCCGAGCGCCTCGCCTACGCCTTCGGCATCGACCTCGACCACGCCCGCGACCTGCTGCGGGACGCAGGCCACGCCGTCGCGGACCGCGACCTCTACTGGACGTCGCCGACCGAGGGCGACCGGGACGCCGCCAGCAAGGAAACGCTCTGCCAAGTCCCCAGCCAGGCCCAGACCCACGGCCTGATCGACGCGCTGAAGAAGGCGGCGTGACCTCCCACGCCTTTCCCACCGACCTCACCGTGACCCTGCACCGAAAGGGAGCTGTTGATCCAGGAGACCACCGAGCAGACCGCAGATCGCTACGCACTGATCGCCGCCGGCACCGTGATCACCGTCCTCACCGTGGCTGGCTTCTGGCTCTCCTACGCCCACCTCGCCGAGGTCGCCGGACGGCACGGCCTGGCCGGCTCGCCCATCCGGCAGTGGGCATGGCCGGCGACTCTGGACGCGTTCATCGTCGCCGGAGAACTGCTCATGCTTCGAGCCGGGCTGCGCCGGGTGACGGACTGGTGGGCCGTCGGCGTGACCGTCACCGGGTCCGTCGGGTCGATCGCCCTGAACGTCTTCGGCGTCAGCGGCACAGGTTCCGGTCCGGTCCCGCTGCTGGACTACGTGGTCGCCGCCGTCCCGCCTACCGGGGCGATGCTGGCGTTCGGTGTGCTGATGCGGCAGATCCATCAGCGGGTCGCACGGCCCCTGCCGGACGCGGGCTCCAATTCACGGACCGAGGCCGACCGAGAGAGTGCACCAGGACCGATGGTCCGGGATGCCGCCAGCGCTGCGCCGAACGCGGACCGTCCGCTGCCGGACGTCGGACCGGACGGCGCCACCCCGGATCCCGGACCGGGCACGAACCATGCCACCCCCGAATCCGGATCGGACACCGGCCACACCGCACCCGAACCCGGACCGGGCACCGACCACGCCACTCCCGATTCCGGACCGGACACCGATCACACCGCCCCTGAAGCCGGACCGAGCGGGACCGCTTCCCGGACCAGCGCCCCCAGCGGTCCGGACCGAAGCGGACGCCCCGGACCGGCACGTCCACGGACGGTCCGGGCGAAGGTCCAGGCGGGCCGGCGGTCGCAACCCGGACCGCGCCGTCTGTCCGAAGACGAGGTCGTCGAGCTGGTCCTCCCCTATGTCCCCGACGTGCTGCGCGAAGACAACAACGAGCGGATCACCCGAGCGCAGCTCCGGACGATCATGCGCCGTCACGGGATCCCCCTCGGCAACGAGCACATGGGTCCGGTCCTGACCCGCGTGCGTGCCGCCACTGCCCCCTCTTCCCCTGAAGGAGCTGTTCGATGAAGACCTGCGACCGCTTCGAGCGGATGAAGACCGCGTTCGAGACCGATCTCACCATCTTGAATGGCCACGCTGACCGGCATGCGGGCAGCAACCCCGCGAAGGCAAGCAGCCGGATCGCCAAGGGCGTGAAGCTGAACATGGCGCGGGCCCTGTCCAAGCACTACGCCCGCTGCAAGGTGTGCTGCTGAGCCCGATTTCTCTTGTGGTGGCCCGGTCTTCGCCGGGCCACCGTCCCGTTCCCCCGACTTCCGGGGCAGAAGGAACCAATCCACGCTCATGTCCCCCGCCACGTCCATCCCTGAACCGGACCAGTCCCGGCCCAACAGGTCGGCCGGTCCCGATGCCGACGACGTCCGTCAGCAGGACCTCAACTCGGTCCCGATCGGAGCAAGTTATCGGCCAAGACACTCTTTCCCGTCGGGGAAGCGCGTCCTGGCCAGCCCCGCCTCGGGGGAGGCGGGAGCGGTCCAGCACCGGGGGGTGCTGGACCGCGAGGCCGCGACCGAGGGCGGATCGCAGCTGCCGGAGAAGCCCGCACCCCGCCGCAAGCGCCGTGCTGCGAAGACCAGCTCGCGCAAGCGCTCGCCGAAGACCGACGTCGACAAGCGCGTCCACGTGTGCAGCGTCCGCCTCAACGACGACGAGAAGCAACGCCTCACCGAAGCTGCCGCGGCGGCCCGTACGAGCCTGTCGGCCTTTCTCGCTCGCAGCGGGCTCGCCGCCGCCCGCGACGCGGACGGTGCCGCCGGTGCCATCGCCGGAGAGCGCGAGCTGATCTCCGAGATGTTCGCCGCCCGCCGGCACCTCGGGCACGTTGGCAACAACCTCAACCAGGTGGCGCGGGCCATCAACTCCGGCGACCGCCCCGCGGACGCCCATCTCGACGCCGTGCTCGCGGCCGTACGACAAGCGACCGAACGGGTCCAGGCCGCCACCGACAAGCTCCTCGAACACCGCTAGGAACATGGTCCCGAAGATCCACAAGCGCGGGAAGCGCACCATCGGCCTGCTCTACTACCTGTACGGGCCGGGCAAGGCCGAGGAACACGTCGACCCGCACTTCGTGGCCTCCTGGGACCACGCGGCCCCTGACCCCGGACGCGACCCCGAGGCCACGTACAAGCAGCTCCAGCAGCTCCTCGACCAGCCCCTCGCGCTCCTCGACCAGAAGCAGCGGGCGAAGAAGCACGTGTGGCACCTGTCCGTACGCAACGGCCCGACCGACCGGACCCTGTCCGACGCGGCATGGGGCGACGTCGCCCGCCGCATGGTCGCCGCGGCGGGGATCGACGAGCCCGACCAGGGCGCGGGTTGCCGCTGGGTCGCCGTACGCCACGCCGACGACCACATCCACATCCTCGCCACCCTCGCCCGGGAAGACGGCTACCGGCCCGACCTCGACTTCGACGCCGCTCGCGTCCAGGCCGAGGCCCGCCTGCTGGAGCAGGAACTGGGCCTGCGCCGCCTCAAGCCCGGTGACGGCACCGCCGCCCAGCGTCCCACCAGCGCCGAACGGCACAAGGCCGAGCGCCAGGGCCGCGAGCGCACCGCCCGCGAAGAGCTGCGCGAGACCGTACGGCGGGCCGTGGCCGGCGCCCAGGGCGAGGAGGAGTTCTTCGCCCGCCTGGCCGCCGCCGGCCTCCTGGTGAAAAAGCGCGTCGCTCCTTCCGGCGACCTCCTCGGATACAAGGTCGCCCTTTCCGACGACCGCAACAAGGACGGCGAGCCCGTCTACTACCCCGGCGCCCGCCTCGCTCCCGACCTCTCCCTCCCCCGCATCCGCGAACGCTGGTCCGGCGGCGGCCTCCAGGGCGGGAGCGGACTCGAGTCCCCAAGGGCGGTCGGGGCGGCAGCTCCCTCTGCCGCGCGTCGGCGCACTGCCACGGCAACTTGGGAGGCGATCCTCGTCATCCAGCACGGCGAGGACGCGGTCGCCGCCGCGTACATCGCCGCGGCCGGTGAAGTCCTCGACGCGCTCGCCAAGACCTCCGCCGCCCACACCCGGCATGAACTGCGAGAAGCCGCGTGGGCGTTCGAGGGGGCCTCCCGCTCCCACGTCCGCGCCGTACGCGGACACGACCGGGCCCTGCGGCAGGCCGCCCGCGACCTCGTTTACGGCGGGCCGGCCCTCGGACGCGGCGAGGACGGCGCGACCACGGCGATGGCGATCGACATGCTGTTCTTCCTCATCACCGCCGCCGCGCACTGGCACGCCAGGAAGGGCCACGCTCAGCAGGCCGAGGCTGCCCAGCGGGCTGCCGAGCACCTGCGTCACGCCTACCGGGCAGCCGCCGAGCAGCCGCTCGCAGCACTCCACCAGCACGGCCGGAACCTCACCCGCCCGCTGCTGCAGCGACAGGCCGACGCCGTGCGCGCGGTGATCCCCGAGCTGGCCGAGCAGGTCCTGGCCGAGCCTGGCTGGCCGGCTCTCGCAGCCACGCTCGTCGACGCCGAGGCCGCTGGGCACGACCCCGCTGCCCTGCTCTCCGACGCTGCCGGCCGTCGCGAGCTGGGCACCGCCGAGTCGATCAGCGACGTCCTCGTGTGGCGCCTCCGCCGCACCGCGGACCTCCCTGCCGATACGACCGGCACACCGCCCGCCACCCGTGCAGGCACAACAGCGAAGGGTGCAGCAACAGGGCGGCCGTCCTCCCGCCGACGGCGCCGGTAGGCACCCGGCATGCCCGGTGCCACCATCTGCCCTCGCCGACCGGGCGAGAAGCGACCAGCCGCGGCACCGTGACGGGACTGGCTCCTGCTCCCTCCGAGTTGGTCGCGGCGGTCGTCGACTTCATGGTTTTGAGAGTTGCCGCAGGTGAGGCGACTGAGGCACGCTACTTCGTCCGCTGGCAAGGCGGAGCTGCCGAGTGGAAGGGAGGCCATATGTTCGGCCGCAGGAGGGCGAAGAAGGACCATGCCGAGCTCGGGCCGGCGGGTGTGCCGTGGCTGAATCATCCGGCGCCGGAGTGGCCGGCGCAGCAACAGTCCGTCCGGGAAGAGGCCGGTCCGGTGGCGTCGGCAGAGGACTTCCCGCCGGCCGATCTGCGGATAAATCTCGACAGGAACCGGTTCATGATCTGGCGGCGTCCGCTCGTGGTTGACGGGGAGGTGCGCGCCTGCCCGACCTGCGAGTCATACCGGGACTGGGCCATCCTCGCGACCCAGGGGAAGGTCTGGCTGCGGTGCTCCACCGGCCACGTCACGCTGGAGCCGCGCCTCGACGTCGCCTGGTACAACCGCCACTGCGGCCCGACCGACGCGACCTTCGACTCCCTGGAAGAGGGGCTTCGCGAATACGGCCTCTGACGCAGGTACCTCCTGCCAAGTCCCTCATACCGCCTTGGACGAAGGCGGCCCCGGTCAACCAGTCCGTACCGCACCAGGGAGCTGCATGCCCGTCCGTTCCACCGCCCTCCTTACTGCCAGCGCGCTCACCCTACTGAGCCTGGCTGCCTGCACCTCGCCGTCGGGCATCACGAATCGTCCGGATACGGACCCATCGGCCGCCCCATCGGTGCGCACGTCCCCTGCTGGCGCCACGCTGTCGTCGGAGGAGCTGCAGGATCGACTGCTGTCGGCAGCCGACCTGGGGTCCGGCTACACCGCCCGCCGCGCTGCCTCCTCGGCGGATTCACCGGAGGCGTCCGTCCTGGGCTGTGAGCCGCTGGAGCGCCTGGCCGACGATCCGTACGCCTCCTTCCCCGCTCGCGCGAAAACCGTTCTCCGCGGGCCGAACGGCGAGGTGACCGAGGAGCTTTACTCCGCTCCGCCCGCGGAACTGACCGCCGGCATCCGGAGAATCATGAGCGCGATGACCGCTTGCCCCGCCTACCAACTCGCCACAGCCACCACCGTCATGGAGGTCAACACGCGAAGCGTGCCCGCTCCGCGCCGTGGCGAGGATCAATGGGCCCAGCTCGTCACCGTCCGCACGGGCAGCCGGTCGTCCACGGTGCAGCAGCTCGTCGTCCGCGACGGCTCCCTACTCCTCGTGCTCTCCGGCTCCCCCGCTCAGGTTGCGCTCGCCGCCGACACCGCGCTGACGAAGGCGAAAGCCCGATAGCCTGCCGACGCGCAGTGCTGGCGGCCCCGTTGCCCCGACGCTCCCAACGGCGACCGTCCCGCTCAGGACAGCAGCGATCCCCGCTCCCAGCTGATCAAGGCGCTCCCCGGGTTCGGGTACGGCCGCGACCAGATCCGTAACGCCCGCTTCGGCAGGGCATGGGAGACCCGTGTTCCTGAAAGCACGGCGGCCAACGAGGCGTTCAAGGAGCTGGCGTCCATGGCCGACGCCCAGAACGCGCAGGTGGGTCGAGGCAGGTAGCCGTGCTCGTGCCGCACACCGCGGAGATGCTTTCGCCACGGAAAACGAGCTCGTGCCCCTTCCCTCCCTCGGCGCCCGACGAGCCGCCGGCGCATGGAACATCTGGACGTCGCCGCTGACGTAGAGCGGTCATACCAATGGCCCGGGACCAGGTCGACGGACCTGGCCCCGGGCCATTGGTGTACTGGGAGCGGCGGGCGGCAGAGCGAGCCTCGATCCGGAAGACAGAGCGACAGCCGGCCCGCGAGTGCAGTCCCGGCGCAAGTCGTGTCACACGGTAGGACGTACGAACAGCTGTCCTTCGCTGGCCTGCGGCAGGGTGTGCCGTAGCACCGGGTCGGCGGAGGCTAGGGAGCTGGCGAAGGTGGCGACGAGGTCGTGCGGCGTACTGGCGGAGAAGACCGCCGCCCACAGGAGGCCAGAGCCGATCCTCGGTTCGCACCATGCCTGCCACCCGGTGGGCTCGATACCGGGATCAAGAGCCAGCGGGTCGCCGTCCTGGATGCCGTCCTCGGGCAGGACGTTCAGCGCCATGCCCGCGGTGAGCCGCGGGTCGGAGACGACAGCGCGGTTGTCGCTGTCCCGGACCCAGCCGTGTTCGGCCAGCGCGTCGAAAACTGCCTGCGGTCCGGCGAAGCCGTACGCGGGATCCGGGCGGGACTCCAAGGCAAGTACGAAGTCGGCGACCACCTCGGGCGGAACCCCAGTGGAGAAGTAGGCCGTCCACTGCGCGAGGCCGGCGTCGCTGCCTCGGGCGGACACCGCCCAGGCCACCGGCAGGTCGCCGAGCAGGATCGGTTCATCGGCCAGGACCCACTGGGCCCACCTGAGCGCGTCCGGCGCGACGTACAGGACGGTGCTGCGCACCACCTGGCGGACCTCGACAGGCTCGTCGGGCTCACGGCGGCCCCGTACGAGGGTGAGGCTGGTCCAGCCGGCGCCGGTGAGGTGGGAGGCGACGTGGTCGGCGAGAGCGCCGTCGTCTCCGGCGAGATGGCGCGGCGTGACCCACCACGCGGGAAGGACGGGGAAGTCGGACAGCTCGGCAGGACCGGGCGGAATCAGAAGTGCTCCTTGTCGTCAAAGAATCACGGGGAGACGGCGCGCAGCCGTCGTCGAGGGCTTCTCGGTGGGTCGATCGGGGGCATCCAGGCCAGGGCCTCGGCGACCGATCGGGGAAGGTACCCGTACTGCACGGCCTCCGAGTCTTCGGTGAAGTACACCGTTGGCCGGCCTTCCTGGTCCTGGCCGAGGAGGACATCGGCGAGGCGGTGCGCCATGGGGTGGAAGGGGTTGATCGCGAGCCGGACTGGGGTGTCAGGGTCGAGGTCGGAGAGACGGGTGATCAGTTCGCGGACGGTGAGATCAACTCCGGGCTGGGGCAAACGCACTCCTCGCGGGCAAGTGTCGCGGAGATGGGCAGCAGCAAGATGCGATCGCACGGAGCGGTCAGAGCCGTCCGGCGGTGGCGAGGACCTCGGAGACAGTCGCCGCAACCAGGCGGGCCGGGGTCTGCGGATCGAAGACGATCTTGTAGCCCGGGGTGCGGGCCGTACCAGTGACGGCGAGGACCCAGCCATCGTGCTCGGCACCAGGCCGACCAGCCGGGAACCATCCGAGATAGAAGCGACCGTCGGCGGATGCAATGTGTGTATCGGCACGGTCGTCGACGACGAACTTGAAGTCGCCGTTCGCGGCGGGGAAGGTGTCGAGGACCTCGGTCGGCTGCCCTGGCCCGAGGAGCCAGTCGCGCAGCCTCAGCTCCTCAATCGTCGTACGGAACCCAGGAGATCGGAGCTCCACCGTCACGGGCATCACCTCTCTGACCTGCAGATTTCCGGGATCTCCGGAAGGGTCGTCTAGGTTGACATGCCCTTGAAGGGTGCACCAGGCCTTTCGGGATCTTTCCCGTCTGCCGGGGGCGAACTGCTGTCTCCTTGGCATCGTGGTGAGGCAGCCTGAAGAACCACAGGTCTCATCACTGCGATATGGCGCGAGCGAGTATCCCTTTCTTGAGGGGACGCCTGGTACGGAGGCGCAGCGGGTGATGCAAGACTTGGGCCCTTGTCGGCTTTCGCTTCATGAGCGAATTCGCCCTGCTTGCGGAAGCCTCGCCGCTGCCCTGGACGGTCAGATGTCGTCCTGGCTCATCCGGAAAGCGGCGTTGTGTGAAGCCAGTCGGCGCCAGGGAGATGTGTCTACCGGCGGTTCAGTCCGGCGAGCCATTCGGTGACCTGAGGCGTGGCGTCGTCCATGTCGTCCCGCGAGATGGTGAAGGCGTCGCCGAGTACGGTTGCGCCGGGCAGCGCGGTGACGATCGAGTCCACGGTGCTCGCCAGTCGGCTCCCGCCGTGGGTGCTGAACGGGATGACGTTCTTGCCCTTGAAGTCGTGTCCTTCGAGGAAGGTGTAGAGGGGCATCGGCAGGTCGTACCACCAGATCGGGTAGCCGATGAACACGGTGTCGTAGTCGGCGAGGTTGCGGACGGTCTGCTTGAGTCGGGGCCGGGCGCGGGTGTTGAGCTGTTCGTCGGCGAGGTCGGTGAGGGTGGCGTGGTCCAGGGGAAGGGCCTCGGCCGTCTCGATGCGGAAGAGGTCGGCCTTCGTGCGTTCGGCGATGAGTTGTGCCACGTACTGGGTGTTCCCGTAGACCTTGCCGTCGACGACGTGGGTGCTGTTCGCTTCGTCCTCGCTCATGCCGGTGGGGTTGTCGGTCTCGGGGAAGGAGAAGTAGACGACCAGCACACGTGATGTGTCCAGGGGCTTCGTCATCTCCGATGCCTGCGCGCCTTGGTTGTCGTCGCCGCCGGGCAGGAAGGAGCAGCCGGCGAGGCCGGCTCCTGTCACGGTTGCGGCGGCGAGTGCGAGGAAGCTGCGGCGTGAGGTGTTACTCATGGGCGGTGCTCCGTACG
Source organism: Streptomyces sp. NPDC029139 (assembly GCF_055564335.1). Lineage (NCBI taxonomy): Bacteria > Bacillati > Actinomycetota > Actinomycetes > Kitasatosporales > Streptomycetaceae > Streptomyces > Streptomyces sp. NPDC029139. The sequence continues at coordinate 260,163 of NZ_JBVHWN010000003.1, forward strand.
GTGAGAGGGCGGGGTGCGCCGGGGAGTGGGGCCGGGGCAGGGGTGACGGCGGCTACATCGTGAGTCGTTCGTCGTGGAGGCGGAGCGGGGAGACGCCGAGGCGTCGCAGGAGGCGCCGTTGGCCCACGACGCCGGGGCCGGGGCCGACGACGAAGAAGGTGCCCTGTTTGATCTCTTCGGTGGACAGGGCCTGGGTGAGGTCCTCGCGGCGGAACCTGCCGGTCTTGATCTCGGTGGTCAGCAGGCCGCCGGAGGCGGCTTCGTACTCGTCGAGGAGGGTGCGGTAGTAGGCGTCTTCGGGGTGGCGCACCGACCAGAGCAGGCGGATCCGGCGGGTGGTGTGGTGCTCCGAGACCAGGCTCAGCAGGGGTGCGACGCCGGCGCCCATGCCGACGAGGACCAGCGGACGCTGGGGGGTGTGGCTCTGGGCGATGGAGTCGAAGCGGCCGAAGGGTCCTTCCAGCCGGACGCGGGTGCCCGTCGTGACGCCGTCGAGCCGGCTGGTGAAGTCGCCGTGGGTGCGCACGGTGAAGGTGAGGGTGTTCTGGCCGTTGTCGGTGACCGAGAACGGGTGCCATTCGCGGCTGACGGCCTTGGATCCCTCGAAGCTGAGGAAGAGGAAGTCTCCCGGCCTGACGGCGTCGCAGCGTTCGTCCAGGCGGATCGAGATGCGGCGGGCGGAGGTGCCGAGTGGTTCGTTTCCGACGACCGAGCCGGTGAGGAAGGCGTCGGGGGATATCCACTTGCGCCAGGCGTACACCGTGAAGGTGAGCACGGTGTAGGCGTCGAACAGGAGCATGAAGCCGAGGTACTGGTTCACCCGGACCAGCAGGTGGGCGTGAAGGAAGATCATCACGATCACGAGCAGGTTGAGGCGGTGGATCCAGACGGACAGGCGGTGGCGGAAGACCTTCTCCAGCAGCCCCTTGGCCCGGAGTAGCAGGCGTGATCTGTCCACCAGCCAGCCGCTCATGAAGAACGCGGAGTAGCACAGCACCGCGAGCGCGCCGTAGAAGGCCCAGTCGCCCAGGAGGCGGGCGCCGCTGCTGGGCGCGTAGGAGTACTCCTGGTGGAGGTAGGCGGTGGCCAGCGCCAGGACGCCGAGCATGCCGTGCAGGCCGTAGATCGACGGGAGTCCGACGAGGCGTTCCAGCCAGATCGGGCGGACGCTGAGCAGCACCGCGAGCAGCCACCAGGCGTAGGCGATCAGGCCGAGGAAGATGTAGAGCTTCAGCTGCTGCGGCACCAGGGCGACCGCGTCGTAGGTGAAGAGCAGGGGCAGCGGGAAGACGACCGCCGCGCCCCAGAAGAGCGTCTTGCGGAGCACCGTCACGCCCTCTCTTCCGGCCCGTTGTCCGAGTCGTCCCGGGTCGGCGTCGTGTCGCCCAGGGGGTTTGCCGGGGCTGACAGTCCGGGTGTCCGCGTTCCCCGTTCCTGTGCCGCGTCCAGGTTCAGGTAGGTCAGCAAGGTCATCGTCACGAGGGCGGCTGAGATCAGCACGAGTGCTTTGGACCTTCGCTTCACGGGCGGGCCCCGGGGCGTTCCTGGGCGCGAAGGCCGTCCGTCGGCGCCGAGCGCAGGAGGCCGGGACAGCCGGAGAGTCTGCTCATGACAGGTTCTTCCACTTCGGGTGTCGGAGGCGAGAAGGCGTTCATGAGCAGCGTGTGGCAGGCCGCGAGTGCGGGGAAGGACGGGCCGTGCCGTGGCAGGACGGGCCACGCTGTCACGGGGCACCCCACAGACCTTCCGGTGCAGCTATAGATCTGGTAAAGAGAACGTCAAGCGAGTGTGCGCGGTGCTCGGAAGCTGCGACGTCGCGGTGTTCTCCGCTTCGCTGTCCATCGGCCGGCCGGGGAACGGACGCCGTGCCTGGCGGCTCTGCCGTGCCGTCCAGCATGCCGGGGCGATGGGCGGCGCTACGAGGAAGCGGCCGAGGCTCAGGGGGGACCTGGTACAGCCTGGATCGCCATGCCGTGGATCATCGCGGCCTTCCGGCGCGCGGTGTGCCGGAGGAGGGTCTACACAGGTAGGAGTTTTGTTCCGCTTCCTGGAGACCTTGATGAAAGGCACGACCGCCGCAACCCGATCCCCGTCGTCCGGCATCCCGTCCGGCCGTGGGGGCACCAGCTCCACCGCCGCGCTGCTGGCGTCGGTGATCGGCTTCTTCGTGATCACGCTGGACGCGCTGATCGTGAATGTCGCTCTGCCGACGATCGGGGACGATCTGGGGGGCGGCATGGCCGGGCTGCAGTGGGTGGTCGACGGCTACACGCTGATGCTGGCGGCCCTGCTGCTGTCCGCGGGCGCGGTGTCCGACCGGATCGGCGCCCGCCAGGCGTACGGCCTGGGGCTGGCAGTCTTCCTCGTGGCCTCGGCGGCCTGCGGTTTCGCGCCTTCGCTGCCGGCGCTCGTCGCGGCGCGGTTCGTGCAGGGTGCGGGCGCGGCCGTGATGATGCCCGCCACTCTGGCGATGCTGCGCGAGGCGTTTCCCGATGCCGGGGCGCGGACCCGGGCGCTGGCGCTGTGGGCGGTCGGCGGTTCGGTCGGCTCCGCGGCGGGGCCGGTCCTGGGCGGGGCGCTGAACCAGGTCAGCTGGCGCTGGATCTTCTTCATCAACGTGCCGGTCGGCATCGTCGCCCTGCTGCTGCTCGCTCGGGTGGCCCGTTCCCCGCGCCGTCCCGTCCCGCTCGACTGGATCGGGCAGGTCACCGCCGTGCTGGCCATGGGCGGGCTCACCTACGGGCTCATCGAGGGCGGCGAGTACGGCTTCGGCCGGCCCGAGGTCCTCATCGCCTTCGCGGTCGCCGTACTGGCGTTGGCCGTGTTCGTCGCCGACCAGGCGAAGAGCACCCATCCGATGCTGCCGTTGAGCTTCTTCCGCTCCCGTACCGTCGTCGCCTGCCTGACGGCGGGCTTCGCCCTCAACATCGGCTTCTACGGCCTGACGTTCCTGCTCTCCCTCTACTTCCAGGACCAGCGCGGGCTGAGCGCCCTGCAGACCGGCTTCGCGTTCCTGCCTATGACGCTGGCCACCGGTGTCGTCTCGCTTCTCTCCGCGTCCGCGGTCCGCAGATTCGGCGCCAAGCCCGTCATGATCGGCGGACAGGCGCTCATGGCCCTCGGGCTGCTTCTGCTGTGCGCGCTGTCCGCCTCCGCGCCCCTGTGGCTGGTGATCGTCCTCATGATCCCCGTCTCCTGCGGCGGCGCACTGGCCGTCCCCGCCATGACCGGGCTGACCCTGGAGAGCGTCCCGGCCGAGCAGGCCGGACTGGCCTCCGGCGCGCTCAACACCTTCCGCCAGTTCGGCGGCGCGCTCGCCGTGGCCGTCTTCGGCGCGCTGATCGCCGGAGGCTCGTTCTACGCCGGGATGCGCGTCAGCCTCGTCCTGGGAGCCGTCCTCCTGGTCCTCACCGCGGGCGTCGGTCTGCTCCGTCCCGCCCGCCGCTGACCGCACCGACCCGCACCGCGCCGAGCGCCGGGCCGGAACCGGCTCCGTACCTGCGCAGAAAGGAACGAACCCATGCCACAAGCGAAAGACCGCCCGGCCGTCGGCCCGGTTCTCCTGGCCTACTTCTCCCGGCCGGGCGAGAACTACTCCTACGGCGGTCGTACCTTCCTCACGGTCGGCAACACCGAACTCCTGGCAGACAAGATCGCTGCCCGGCTCGGCTGTGACGTCCACCGCATCGAGGCCGCCGACCCGTATCCCGACGACTACGACGCGACCGTGGCGCGCAACGTCCGCGAGCAGGAGGCCGAGGCCCGGCCCGCCATCGCGGGGCCTCTGCCGCCGGCATCGTCATGGCAGCGTTACGGCACCGTGCTGCTGGGCAGCCCTGTGTGGAACGTCGCGGCACCCATGATCATGCGGACCTTCGCGGAGGCGCTCGACTTCCGCGGCAAGACCGTGGTCCCGTTCACCACCCACGCCATGAGCGGTCTGGGTGCCACCCCGCAGGACTACGCCGCGTCCTGCCCCGGTGCCGCCATCGCCACCGGCCTGGCGGTCCGCGGCGAGGAGGCCGGCGATCCCGCGACGGACGCCGCCGTCGACGCCTGGCTGCACGATCTCGGCCTCGTCGGCGAACGCGGGTAGGACTGCCGCCGCTCCCCACGAATGCGGGCGCTGGGGGGGGGGGGGGGGGGTGGGGGGGGGGAGAGGGGGGGGAGGGGGGCTCTCTGGGGGGGGGAAAAGCACGTCGAGCC
>NZ_JBVHWN010000003.1:264378-568284 GCF_055564335.1 Streptomyces sp. NPDC029139
GACCCTTTTTTGGATTGTTTGTTCGCGTTCTTTTTGTCGTATGGGCTAGTTGGGAAGGATTTCCCCCCCCTCCCAGGAGGGGGGTTCCCCTCCCCCCCCCCCCCTCCCTCCCCCCCCCCCCAGCGCCCGCATTCGTTCCTTCGGGGAGAGCCCCGCGTCCGTGTCTACTTCTCGCGCCGCGACTCCGCGGGCTCGGCCGGCGCCGCCGTGTTGCCGGCCGTGTGGGACGGGGCGGTCATGTCCAGCAGCAGCATGGCGTCGTGATCGGGGGTGGCCGGCTCGGCGACGTAGACGCTGAGCCGGTGACCGGGGGAGCCTTCCAGCGGCATGCTCTGCCCCATGAGGGTCAGCGTGCCGACGGTGGGGTGCCGGAAGGTCTTGAGGGTCTTCTTGCGGCCGGTGACCTCGTACCGCTCCCACAGGCGGGCGAAGTCCGGGCTCTTGAGGAGCAGCTCGCCGACGATGGCCACGAGATCGGGTGCGTCGGGGTCGGCGCCGGCGACGGCGCGCAGCCGGGCGACGCAGGTGCGGACCAGGTTCTCCCAGTCCGGGAACAGCTCGCGGGCCGCGGGATGCAGGAAGAGGTAGCGGGCGAGGTTGCGCTGCTTGACGGGCCAGTCGTCCAGCCCGGCGTACAGGGCGAGACCGCCCGGGTTCCAGGCGAGCATGTCGAAGTTGCGTGACACGACGTAGGCGGGGCTGGGCCGCAGCGTGTCCAGCAGGATCCTGAGGTGCGGCCGCACGGTCCGGCTCGGCGGCTGGGGAGGTTCCGAGGCGTAGCGGGCGGCCCGGACGGCCAGCTCCCGCAGGTGCTCGTGCTCCTCCTCGTCCAGCTTCAGCGCGCGGGCCAGGGCGTCGATGACGGCCGGGCTGGGCCGGGTCTCCTTGCCGCGCTCCAGCCGGGCGTAGTAGTCGATGCTGACTCCGGCGAGCGTGGCGAGCTCCTCGCGGCGCAGCCCAGGGGTGCGGCGCATGCCGGTCCCCGTGGGAAGGCCGGCCGCTTGCGGGCTGGTCTGGGTGCGGCGGGCTCGCAGGAAGGTGCCCAGCTCAGGACCGCTGTCGTGCTGCGGTGACGGTGACTCCATGCCTTCCAGTGTGCTGCGCCCCGGTCATGATCGACAGTGCCGAGGGGGGACCTGTCACAGCCTGGCACAGCCCGTCCTGGCAGGCGGGCGCGGTACGGGGGACTGTTGTTCTGCCGGCCGGTCCGCCCCCTCCGGACCGGCCGCCTCTGCCCCCGACAGGCGCCCGCGAATGGCCGGCGCGCTCGTGAGGAACCGCTGTCATGACACGCACCGCACCCGCTGCCGCGCCCAGGGCCCGCTTCGCCTTCGAGGGCATCGGAGCCCCGTGGCAGGTCCTCACCGGACAACCGCTGCCCGAGGAGGTCCGTATGGCCGTGCTGGACTGCGTGGATCGGTTCGACGCGGTGTGGTCGCGGTTCCGGCCGGACTCGCTGGTGAGCCGGATCGCCGCCTCGCCGGGCGGCGGCCGGTTCGTCTTCCCCGACGACGCGACCGTCCTGTTCGACCTGTACGACCGCCTCGGCGCGGCCACGGGCGGCGCCGTCGACCCGCTCGTCGGCCGCCGCCTCGAAGAGCTCGGCTACGACGCGGCGTACTCCTTCCGGCCCACCCTCACCCCCGAGGCATATGCGACGGACGCATGGCAGCAGGGGAGGCCACTGTGGACGCGGGACGTACGACGCGACGGGCCGGTGCTCACCACCCGGCGCCCCCTCGTGGTGGACGTCGGAGCCGCGGGCAAGGGACGGCTGGTCGACCTGATCGCCGGCCTCCTGCACCGGGCCGGGGTCCGCACCTACGTGGTCGACGGCAGCGGCGACCTCGCCCACGCCGACACCACCACCAGCAGCACGTCGGGCTGGCCGCTGAGGGTCGGGCTGGAGCACCCGGACGACCCCACTCGCGTGATCGGCGTTGCGCGCCTGTACGGCCGCTCGCTGTGTGCCTCGGCCACCAACCGGCGCCGCTGGGGCCCTGGTCTGCACCACCTCCTGGACGCCCGCACCGGGCAGCCCGTCCACGACACCGTCGCCACCTGGTCCGTCGCCGACGACACGGCCACCGCCGACGGACTCGCCACCGCCCTGTTCCTCACCGGCCCCGACCGGCTCGCCGAACACTTCGACTTCTCCTGGGTACGCCTGGGCGCGGACGGCCGGCTCGACGCCTCGGCCGGCTTCGACGGCGAACTCTTCGCCTGACCCCTCCTGCGAACCGGCACACCCTTCCCCGCACCCGAAAGCGAGCACCGCGCCATGAACACCCTCGGAAAGAAGGCCGCCGCCGCGAGCGCCGCCGCCCTCATCACGGCCGGCCTGGCCGCCTGCTCCAGCGGCGACGGCGACACCCCTGCCCCCGCAACGCCCACCGCCTCCGCACCGACGTCGGCTCCGGCGGCCTCCTCCGAGGCCCGGGACCGCGACTACCGCGACGGCACGTACTCGGCGGACGGCGTGTACGGCAACAACTCCCGCATCACCGTCTCGCTGACCCTGAACGACGGCGTCGTCAACGACCTGTCGGTCACCCCGCACGCCACCAACCCGACCTCCCGCGACTACCAGCAGGACTTCGCGGACGCGGCCCCGGCCGCCGTCAACGGCAAGCCGATCGACGAGGTGGAACTCGACCTCCTGGCCGGCGCGAGCGGCACCACCGAAGGCTTCAACTCCGCCATCGACCTCATCCAGGGCCAGGCCGCCCGGTGACCCGAAGCCCGGACGGGATGAGGGCCGCCCCGCGCAGCCAGGCTGTGACAGGGCACCCCACACCGGTGGCCGCGCCCACACCGTGAAGCAAGAATCATCACAAATGCCGCGAATAAATCTGTTCCGGTATATGAGTCCGGCGGGCTGACCTGCTCGTTCTGCAGTGACCCGTCGACCGTACGACCGAAGGGAACGCCGCATGTCCGCCCAGCCCACCCGAGCCGAGCAGCTCCTCGGCGACCTCGCGCCCAAGATGGTGCAGCTCACCGACGACGTCCTCTTCGGCGACGTGTGGAAGCGGCCCGGTCTCTCCCCTCGTGACCGCAGCCTGATCACCGTGGCGATCCTTGCCGCCACCTCCCGCCCCGGCCAGCTCGACAGCCATCTCAAGCTCGCCCTGGACAACGGCATGACGCGGGAGGAACTCGTCGAGGCCCTCACCCACACCGCCTTCTACGCCGGCTGGCCGGCAGGCATGGGCGGTCTCGTCCAGCTCAAGGAGCTCGTCGGCCAAAGCAGCGAACTTCCGGCCTCGAAGTGACAGGAGGCACACCCATGGAACTGCTCCCGAAGACGCCGACCTCCCAAGGCCCCGCCGAACGCTTCACCGGGGACGTCTGGGTGGACATGCTCGCCGAAGCCGCGCCCTCCTCCCGCCTGACCGCCGGGATCGTACGTTTCGCGCCCTGCGCCCGTACCGCCTGGCACCGTCACGCGCTCGGCCAGACCCTGTACGTCACCGAAGGCATCGGTCTCGTCCAGACCCGCGACGGTCACACGATCGTGTTCCGCCCCGGCGACACGGTCCACACCCCGCCCGGCGAGTGGCACTGGCACGGCGCCGCCCCCGACCGCTTCATGACCCACCTGGCCCTGTCGGAACGAACCGGCGAACCCGGCACCGCGGACGTCGAGTGGGGCGAGCACGTCGACGACGAGACCTACCGGAAGGCCGCACAAGCACGATGAACACCACCCCGGCCCCCAGCGACGGCTTCGCTCCGCTGACCCTCACCGGTCAGGGATCCTTCGCCGCCGGCGGCACCACCCGCACCACCCCCGGCACCTTCGACCCGCGCCGCCCGACCGACCCGGCAGGCCAGACCCTGCACGGCGACCACGCCCGCGTCTTCTACCAGATCCCCGCGGACCCGCGACCGCTGCCGCTCGTCCTGTGGCACGGCTACAAGCAGTGCGGCTCCGGATGGGGATCCACCCCCGACGGCCGCGAAGGCTTCCAGACGATCTTCCTGCGCCGCGGGTTCCCGGTCTACACCCTCGACCAGCCCCGCCGGGCCTCCGCCGGCCAGACCACCCAGGCCGCGCCGGTCGACACCGCCACCACCGACCAGTGGTTCTACAACCAGTTCCGCTTCGGCCTGTGGCCCGACCGCTACCCCGGCGGCCAGTTCCCGCCCGGCGACGAGGCACTGGAGCAGTTCTTCCGATCCATGCTCCCCGACACCGGACCCATCGACGCCGACGTCCTGACCGCCTCCGTCGAGGCGCTGTTCGACCGCATCGGGCCGGGAGTCCTCGTCACGCACTCCCACGCCGGCGGGTTCGGCTGGCTGGCCGCCATGCGCAGTACCGGCATCAGGGGCGTGGTCGCGCTGGAACCCGGCAGCGGCTTCGTCTTCCCCGAAGGCGAGGCCCCGAACCCGATGGACTCCGCCGCCGGCACCATGGCCGCGGTCTCCGTACCGCTCGCCGAGTTCGAGCGCCTGACGAAGATCCCCATCGTCGTCTACTACGGCGACAACATCCCCACCGAACCGACCGACATCGCCGGCCGCGACAACTGGCGCACCCGTGTCGCCATGGCCCGCCTGTGGGTCGAGGCGGTCAACCGGCACGGCGGCGACGCCCGTCTCGTCCTCCTCCCGGAGGCCGGCATCACGGGCAACAGCCACTTCCTCCACGCGGATCTGAACAACCTGGAGATCGCCGACCAGATCTCCGCCTTCCTGGCCGAGAAGAACCTCGACTGACCACAGGACCGGCCCCTCCCCAACGACACGTACGACCCAGACCCCGCCCGACGACAGGGTGCGACATTGAGAAGGAGAAACTTGATGACTGACACGCGACCGGACGTGACCGGTCCGGGCCTGGTGCTGGACTACCGGGACAACCCGTTCGGCCTGGTCTACGAGTACGCGATCACGGCGAACGAACCGGGCAAGGTCAACATCCACCCGGTCAGCTACACCCTGCACGGGCTGAAGATCGTCGCGAACGTCTACACACCGGCGGACTACGACCCGAACGGCGCGTTCCCGGCGATCACGGTGGCCCACCCGAACGGCGGGACCAAGGAGCAGGTCGCCGGCCGGTACGCGCAGCGGCTCGCCGAACAGGGCTACATCACGATCGCCGCGGACGCCTCCTTCCAGGGGCACAGCGAAGGCGAGCCCCGCAACGTGGACAAGCCCTACCACCGCACCGACGACGTCCACGGCATGGCCGACTTCATCGCGGGCTTCCCCGGCGTCGACACCGACCGGGTGGGCGCGCTGGGCATCTGCGGGGGCGGCGGATACACCCTGAACGCGGCGAAGTCCGACAAGCGGTTCCGGGCGGTCGCCACACTCAGCATGTTCAACTCCGGCCTGGTGCGCCGCAACGGGCTGCAGGACTCCCAGGTGGACACCGTCCAGGACCGGCTGCGCCAGGCGTCCCAGGCGCGCGCCGAAGAAGCCGCGGGCGGCACGGTGCGCTACGCCGGAGACGCCGACCTGACCGACGAGCAGATCGCGGCCCAGCCGTTCGCCCTGTACCGGCAGGGCTACGAGTACTACTGGAAGACCCACGCCTGCCCCGGCTCGACCTTCAAGTACACGATGAGCAGCCTGCTGGACCTGATGGCCTTCGACGCCACCGACCACCTCGACCTGATCGACGTGCCGCTGCTGATGATCGCCGGAAGCGAGGCCGACACCCGGTACATGAGCGACGACGCGCTCCCGAAGGCGACCGGCACCGACGACAAGGAACTCTTCCTCATCGACGGCGCTCAGCACATCGAGACCTACTGGATCGACCGGTACGTCGACACCGCCGTCGACAAGCTGACCGACTTCTTCGCCAAGCACCTCTGAGCACCCCGTAAGGCACCCCCATGCCCTCACCCAACGGCACCCCCATCACCGACGTCCTCATGGTCGGCGCCACCGGCAGCATCGGCCGCCACGCCGTCACCTGGGCCCAGCGTCTGGGCCTGAGCCCGCATGCCCTCGTGCGTGACCTGGAACGTGGTGAGGCCCTGCTGCCCGGCGTCGAGCTGGTCCAGGGCGACCTCGAAGACACCGCCTCCCTGAAGGCCGCCGTACGCGGCGTACAGGCGGTGGTCCTCACCCACGGCTCCGGCGGCGACCCCGAGACACGACGCCGCGTCGACTACGGCGGCGTCCGCAACCTCCTGGCCGCCCTGGACGGCGAACAACCGCGCATCTCCCTGATGACGTCCATCTACTCCACCCGCGACGACATCCCCGGCAACTCCCCCTGGAAGCGCCGCTCCGAACGCCTCGTACGCGCCAGCAAGCTGCCCTACACGATCGTGCGCCCCGGCTGGTTCGACCACGCCACCGAGACCCAACGCCACCTCGTCCTGGACCAGGGCGGCACCGCCGACGGCGGCGTGGCCCGCACCCAGATCGCGGAAACACTCATCCGCGCCCTCCTCGAGGACACCGCGCTGTCCAAGACCTTCGAACTCACAGCGACCGATGGGCCTGAGCAGACGGACTGGAGCACCCTGTTCGCTCCCCTCAAACCGGACCACGCCGGATCCGCGGACGGCGTGCTCGACCCGCACACCCTGCCCCTCGACGAGGAACCCGCCGACATCCGCGCCGACCTCGTAGCCGCGCAAGCCGCGCGAGCCGCATGACCCGAAAGCCGCCGCCACCGTTGGGGTGCCCTGTCACACCACGGCTGGCCACTGCCCGGAAGATCGCGGTCTGCCACCACAAGCGTTCTTGCCCCATCGTCGATACAGGCAGGTAACCGCGCACCACACCGCCTCCTGTCTCCCCTGAAGTGCCGAACGAAGAAGGAACTCCCATGCAGCACGTCACCCTCAACAACGGCGTCGAGATGCCCATCCTCGGCTTCGGCGTCTACCAGATCCCGCCGGAGGATACCGAACGGGCCGTCTCCGAGGCCCTCGCCGCCGGCTACCGCCTCCTGGACACCGCCGCCGCCTACGGCAACGAGGAGGCCGTAGGCCGCGCGATCAAGAACAGCGGCATCCCCCGCGAGGAACTCTTCGTCACCACCAAGCTCTGGGTCCAGGACGCCCCCGCCGAACAGAACACCCGGCGCGCGTTCGAGACCTCCCTGAACAAGCTGGGCCTGGACCACGTCGACCTGTACCTGATGCACCAGCCCTTCGGCGACGTGTACGGCCAGTGGCGTGCCATGGAAGCTCTCAACCGCGAGGGCCTCACCCGGGCGATCGGGGTCGCCAACTTCTACCCCGACCGGCTGATCGACCTGATCCTCAACAACGAGATCACCCCGCAGGTCAACCAGATCGAAACCCACCCCTTCTTCCAGCGCGCCGACTACCAGGACCTCATGCGTGAGCACGGGGTGCAGATCCAGTCCTGGGGCGGCTTCGCCGAAGGCAAGAACGACCTGTTCACCAACCCGCTGCTCGCCGAGATCGGCAAGGAGTACGGCAAGTCCGTCGCCCAGGTCGTGCTGCGCTGGCTCACCCAGCGCGGCGTCATCGCCATCCCCAAGTCCGTCCGCGCCGAGCGCATGGCCGAGAACATCGACGTCTTCGACTTCGAGCTCACCGACGAACAGATGGCCCGGATCGCCACCCTCGACACCGGCAGCTCCCTGTTCTTCGACCACCACGACCCCGCCATGGTCGACTGGCTCGCCAAGCGCCGCCTGGAGAACTGAACGGGGCCGTCAGGCACCCTAGACGAGTCGCGCGTACACACATGACGGGCCGAATCCCATGCGTACGTAGCGGCACCGCCGAGGAGAGCCGCCGTCTTGGCGGCCGTCGACGTCGGCACACGGCAAGTCGTTGCCCCGGGGCAGGAGGTGACCCGTGGAAGGTCTTGAGTTCGTCGTGATCCTGGGGATCGCGCTGCTGGTGAGCGGTGTCCTCGCCCATCGTCTCAAGATCGCCCCGCCGGTGCTCCAGCTGGCGGCGGGCGTGCTGCTGGGATTCGTGCCCTGGCTACGGGAAACGGAGCTGCCGCCCGACGTCCTGCTGCTCGTCTTCCTCCCGGTGCTCCTGTACTGGGAGAGCGTGACGACCTCGCTGCGAGCGATCCGCCGGGACCTGCGCGGCATCGTGCTCACGGGCACGGTGCTCGTCGCCGTCACCGCGTGGGCGGTGGCGGCCGTCGCCCACGCCCTCGGCCTGCCATGGGGGCCGGCCTGGGTCCTCGGCGCGGCCGTCGCCCCGACCGACGCGACCGCCGTCGGAGTGGTCGCCCGGCTTCTACCGCGCCGCAACGTCACCCTGCTGCGCGCCGAGAGCCTGATCAACGACGGCACGGCCCTCGTCATCTACAGCCTGGCCGTCGGCGTCACCGTCGGCGCCGAACACCTCAGCATCCCGCATGTCGGAGGCCGGCTGCTGCTCTCGTACGGAGGAGGCATCGCGGCCGGAGTGGTCACGGCGTGGCTGGGCATCCAGCTCCGCCGGCGCCTCCGCCACCTGGACGACGCCCTCCTCGGCAACCTCGCGATCATCCTGCTGCCCTTCACCGCCTACCTGCTCGCCGAACTCGTTGAGGCATCCGGGGTTCTCGCCGTGGTGGTATGCGGGCTGGTCATGAGCCAGGCCGGACCGAGCCTGGGCCAGGCCGACGGCCGCCTGCAGACCCAGGCGTTCTGGTCACTCGCGATGTACCTCCTCAACGGCGCCCTGTTCGTCCTCGTCGGCCTGGAGGCCCAGGCAGCCGTACGGGGTCTGTCCGGCGTGGACCTGGGTGGCGCTCTCATCCTGGTGGCGGCGGTCGCAGTGGCGCTGGTCGTCGTCCGCTACGTGTTCCTCGTCATCTCGGTGTACGCGATCCGCCTCGTGGACCGACGCCCGCAACAGCGTGAACGCCGCATGGGCCCCCGCGCACGCGTCGTCAGCGCCCTCGCGGGCTTCCGGGGCGCGGTCTCCCTGGCCCTCGCCCTCTCCGTGCCGTACTCGATCGACTCCGGTGCCCCTTTCCCCGATCGCGACACGATCGTCTTCGTCACCGCCGGCGTCGTGGTCGTCACCCTGGTGGTCCAGGGACTCGTCCTACCCGGCGTCGCACGCTGGGCACGGCTTCCGGAGGACACGGACGGCGACCGAGAACTCCACCTGGCTCAGACCACCGTCACCGAAGCGGCCCTGGCCGCCCTCCCCGGCACCGCCGCCGAACTCGGCACCGACCCGGACGTCGCAGAGCAGCTGCGTACCGAGTACGAGACCCACCTGAGAACCCTGCGGGCCCGCGATGCCACGGACGAGTCGGAACCGCTGCTGCTCCACCATCGTGATGAGGTCGAACTGCGCCTCGCCCTTCTGGCCCACAAGCGCGCTGCCGTCATCGCTCTGCGCGACGCCCACCACATCGACGACGCCGTGCTGCTCCACGTACAGGAACGACTCGACACCGAACAAGTCCGCCTGTCAGGCCGCGAGGCAGCCACATGACCGTACGCAAAAGGTGGATAGCGATCTGCTTCGTGCCAATGCGTAATCCTGTAGACACAGCCCCGCCACCTGAACATGCTCAACCATCCGAAGCTCGACTCCTCACCGCTTGCCGTGCACCAGCTCGTTGAGGGAGCCGACAGCTACACCGGCCCGCCGGTTCACTGGGGGGTCGGACGAGCATTGGTGCGAAGGAGCCGGTGACGGCCGCGCCGAGGATGTCGAGCCCGCCATCGAGGCGGCAGGTCTCTCAGGCACGGATGGCACGCCAAGGATGTGCCACGGCTCGTGAGACTGGGCCCCCTGCCTTCACTGTGAGACGGCTTGAAAGCCGCTGGCCAGAAGCTCGGTCTGTGCCACGGGCCGCGAGATCCTACAGCTCCTGTGGGTTCTCAATAGCGGCGCCATATTCTCAGCGGCAATCACATTCGCGGACCACATATGGCGTGGCGCTGATAAGTGCAGCTGGGCACCCTCACTCTTTCGGGTGTTGTTGTCCCAACTCGACCGTCCTCTCCGCCAGCGCGCACTGCACCGGCTGGGGATTCGGGACACCGGATCCCCCACTTACGGCTCACCACCCTGTGCCGATGCCGGCCCGTATGCCGAGCGGGCACACGCGCTCCCGAACTGCGGTCCCGTCCGTTCAGCGGGTTGCCGATTCCGTGGCGGAAGCGGACTGTGTGGCCGCCCAGGAGGCGAGCAGGCGCAGCCCCTCGTCGGAGGGCGAGCCGGGTTCGGCGGTGTAGATGGTCAGAACGAGGCCGGGGTCCGCCGTCAGCTCCAGCCCCTCGTAGGCGAGGGTGAGGTCACCGACCGCCTCGTGGTGGAAGCGCTTCATGCCCGTGCCGTGGAGGCGGACGTCGTGGGCACCCCAGCGCGTGCGGAAGGCATCGCTGCGGGTGGACAGCTCCCCCACGAGGTCGTGGAGCTCCTTGTCGTGCGGGTTGCGGCCGGCCTCGGTGCGCAGGATGGCGACGGTGATGTCCGCGGCCCGGTCCCAGTCGGGGTAGAAGCGGCGCGAGAGGGGGTCGAGGAACTGGAAGCGGGCGAAGTTCGCCTGGTTGTGCGGGTTGGCGTAGAGGTCGTGGTGGAAGGCGCGGGCCAGGCTGTTGGTGGCCAGCAGGTCCATGCGGCCGTTGCGGACGAAGGCGGGGCATCCGGTGACCGCGTCCAGGGTCCACTGCAGGCTCGGGTGTGGCTTCCACTGCCGGGTCACGCGGCGTCGACGGCGGGTGAGGGCGTCGGAGCCGTCGGCTGCCTGGGCCAGATGGAGCAGGTGGGCGCGTTCGGCGTCGTCGAGCCGCAGGGCACGCGCGACGGCCTCCAAGACGGCCGGTGAGACGCCGGCGAGGTTGCCGCGCTCCAGTTTGGCGTAGTACTCGACGCTGACGTCGGCCAGCGCCGCGACCTCGCTTCGGCGCAGACCGGGCACCCGGCGCCGGGGGCCGGCGGGCAGTCCGGCCTGCTCCGGGGTGATCTTGGATCGCCGCGAGGTGAGGAACTCGCGGACCTCTGCTTGGTTGTCCACACCTCGACCGTACGGCCTGGCCGCCGCGGGAGGGATGTACTGCTGGTACACCCCTTGTCAGTGACTCGCTGCGCGCGCGAAGTGCCGGTTACCTGGATGACGTGATGGTTCCTCCCCTGCTCTTCCGGCAGGGCGGGAACGCCGGCACGCGGGCCGTTCCCGTACGGTGCGGCCCCTTCGTACGTAAGGAAAACCCTCATGCGCGGCACGATGATCTACGCCCCCGGTGACGTCCGTTTCGAGACCCTGGACGACCCGCAGATCCTCAAGCCCACCGACGCGGTCATCCGGACGGCCGTCACCTGCGTGTGCGGCTCCGACCTGTGGCCCTACCGGGGTGCGGAGCCGATCGGCGACCCGCACCCGATGGGGCACGAGTACGTCGGGTTCGTGGAGGAGGTCGGCAGCGAGGTCACCTCGGTCCGGCCGGGCCAGTTCGTCGTCGGCTCGTTCGCGACCTCGGACAACACCTGCGCGAACTGCAAGAACGGGTTCCCGTCGAACTGCCTGCACCGCGGGTTCATGTCCACCTGCCAGGCCGAGTACGTCCGCATCCCCAACGCCGGCGGCACCCTGGTCGCCCTCGACGAGATCCCGGACGAGTCGCTCTGGCCGAGCCTGCTCGCCCTCTCCGACGTCATGGGCACCGGCTGGTGGGCGGCGGAGGCCGCCGAGGTGAAGCCCGGCTCGACCGCCGTGGTCGTCGGCGACGGCGCGGTGGGCCTCTCCGGCGTGATCGCGGCGAAGGAGATGGGCGCGGAGCGGATCATCGCCATGTCCCGCCACGAGTCCCGCCAGAAACTCGCACTGTCCTTCGGCGCCACCGACATCGTCACCGAACGCGGCGATGAGGGCATCGCCCGGATCAAGGAGATGACCGGCGGCATCGGCGCCGACTCCGTGCTGGAGTGCGTCGGAACCGCCCAGGCCATGAGCCAGGCCCTGCACTCCACCCGCCCCGGCGGCAACGTCGGCTTCGTCGGCGTCCCCCACGACGTCGCCGTCGACGGCCAGGAGCTGTTCTTCTCCCACGTCGGCCTGCGCGGCGGCCCCGCTCCCGTGCGCCGCTACCTGCCGGACCTGATCGAGCGCGTCCTGACCGGCCGCATCGACCCGGGCAAGGTCTTCGACCTCACCCTGCCCCTGGAGCAGGTCGCCGAGGGCTACAGGGCCATGGACGAGCGCCGCGCCATCAAGACCCTCCTCACCCCCTGAACCGTCCACCGCCTGAAGGAGCGAATCATGCAGATCACCCGCAGCTCGATCGACACCGTCAAGGGCCCGGCCGACTGGTTCACCGGCGACGTCTACATCGACGCCGTCGCCGCCGCCCCGGCCCCGTCCCGGGTCACCGCGAACCTGGTGCACTTCATGCCCGGCGCCCGCACCCACTGGCACCGCCACCCGCTGGGCCAGACCGTCTTCGTCACCGAGGGCGTCGGCCTGTGCCAGCGCCGCGGCGGACCGGTGGAGGTCATTCGGCCCGGCGACCGCGTCCTGTTCGAGGCCGACGAGGAGCACTGGCACGGCGCCGCCCCCAACCGGCTCATGGTCCACCTGGCCATCAACGAGGGCGACGACGACCACGACGTCGTGCACTGGCTGAACCCCGTCACCGACGAGGAATACCACGCCGCACCGGCCACCAGCTGAACCCGGACAAGGTCTTAGACCTCACCACATCCCTCTACCAGGTCGCCGGGGACCGCAAGGCCACGGACAGGCGCCCGTGCCATCAACCCCCGCCCCTGAACCACCCCGCCCACGTCATTCGTGAGGAGAACCATCGTGACCACGTTCGCCCTCGTCGGAGCCGGCCCGGGCCTGGGCCTGGCGGCCGCCCGCCGCTTCGGCACCGCCGGCCACCGTGTCGCCCTCATCTCCCGCAGCATCCAGCACCAGGACAACCTGGTGGCCGAACTGGCCCGGGAGAACATCCACGCCCGCGGTTTCACCGCCGACGTCCTCAACCCCACCTCCCTCACCTCGGCCCTCCACGAGGCCGCCGACACCCTGGGGCCCGTCGAGATCCTCCAGTTCAGCCCGGTGCCCCGCGCCGACTTCATGAAGCCGGTCCTCGACACCACCACCACCGACCTGGACGACCCGCTGGCCTTCTCCGTCAAGGCCCCGGTGACCTGCGTAAACGCCGTCCTGCCCGGCATGCGGGAGCTGGGCCGGGGCACGCTGCTGTTCGTCAACGGCGCCAGCGCCGTGCGCCCGAACCCCCAGGTGGCCGGCACCTCGATCGCGTTCGCCGCCGAGAGCGCGTACGCGGCGATGCTCCACGACGCCCTCGCCGGCGAGAGCATCCACGTCGCCCAGCTGATCGTCCCCGGCGCGATCCGCACCGACTCCGAGCACTCCAGCCCGAAGGCCCTGGCCGAGCGCCTGTATGCCATCCACACCGAGCGCGGCGCCTTCCGGTATTACGCCGAGCCCATGTCCGTATGACGGCCCCGGGATCCCCTTCATGAACCCCACAGTCCGCCGTGGTCTCGTCCGCGTCGCTCCGGCAGCAGCCCTGCTCCTGGCTGTGACCGCCTGCTCCGGCGACTCGCCAGAAACCACGCCGCCCTCCGCATCATCCGCTTCCCCAGGACAGCAGGAGCCGGCGGCTCCCACCGCGCCGTCCACCACACCAGCCACCTCGTCGTCCGCCTCCGGCAGGAGCACTGCCATGGACGTCCGCCTCACCGTCGACGGCGACCCGGTCGCCGCAACCCTCAACGACAGTGCGACCGCCCGCGACTTCGCGGCTCTCCTCCCGCTCACCCTGGACCTGAAGGACTTCCACCAGGCCGAGAAGATCGTCGATCTCCCCCGCCCGCTGTCCACCTCCGGCGCCCCCAAGGGAGCCGCTCCGAAGGCCGGTGACCTCGGCTACTACGCGCCCTGGGGCCAGCTCGTCCTCTACTACCGCGACGTCCCCTACGCCGACGGCATCGTCATCCTCGGCCACCTCGCCGACAACCGTGACACCGACCGGCTGGCCACCGCCTCCAAGGTGACCATCGAAACCGCCCGCTGACCGACCCGCCCGAAACCTGGCAAGGACCCCCGCATGCCCACCGCTTCTGGGACCACCCCCGGCAAGCTGCCCTTCGTCGTATGGGTGCTCGCCGCCGGCACGTTCCTGATGGGAACCACCGAGTTCGTCATCGCCGGACTGCTCCCCGAGATCGCCTCCGGCCTCGGCGTCGGTGTCTCGCACGCCGGTCTGCTGATCACCGCCTTCGCCATCGGCATGATCGTCGGCGGGCCGGCCACGGCCCTGGCCACCCTGCGCCTGCCCCGGCGCCTGACCCTCGCCCTGGCCCTGGTGGTCTTCGCCCTCGGGCATGTCGTCGCCGCGCTCAGCTCCTCCTTCACCGTCGTCCTGGCCGCCCGGGTGGTGACCGCGCTGGCCACCGGCGCGTTCTGGGCCGTCGGCTTCGTCATCGCCACCGCCGCCGCGGGCCCCGCCCGGGCCACCCGGGCCGTCGGCATCATGATGGGCGGCCTGACCCTCGCCAACGTCGTCGGCGTGCCGATCGGCTCCTTCGTCGGCCAGTACACCGGCTGGCGCGGCCCCTTCTGGGCCCTGGCCGTCCTCGCCGGCCTGGCCGCCGTGTTCGTCGGCCGCTTCGTCCCCCGGACAGGGCAGCGGGCCGAGATGTCGGTCCGGGCCGAGGTCCGTGCCCTGCGGCAGGGCCGGCTGTGGCTCGCCCTGGCCGCCGCCGCCCTGATCATGGGCGGTGTCCTGGCCACGTACACCTACATCACCCCGCTCCTGACCGACCGCGCCGGCATCCCGGCAGGGGCCGTCCCGCTGGTCCTGGTCGTCTTCGGACTCGGCGCCCTGGGCGGCACCGCCATCGGCGGCCGGCTCGGCGACCGCCATCCCATGGCGACCACCATCGCCGCCGCCGCGGTCACCGCGCTGGCCCTGTTCCTGTTGATCCCGCTGTCGACCGGCCCCGTCACCGCCGTCGGCCTGGTCTTCCTCATGGCCCTGGCCGGGTTCACCGTCAACCCCGTCGTCACCTCCCTGGCCGTCCGTATCGCCGGCGACGCTCCCACCCTCACCTCCGCGCTGACCACCTCCGCCTACAACACCGGCATCGCCGCCGGCTCCACCCTCGCCGGCACGGCTCTGGACTCCTCCCTCGGCCTGACCGGACCGGCCCTGGTCGGCGCCGTCTCCGCCACCCTCACCCTCCTGCCGCTCATCGCCCTCGCACTCAGCGGCACCCGCGGTCCGACACGGATCGTGAGCCAGCGCACCACCCCGGTCCCCGTACACGACGAGACCACCGCACCGGTGCCCTCACGGCACTGACCCACCCCCTCGGACCCCTGGACGACGGCCCACCTCTCGACGGGAGAACACGCGTGACCACCACCTACGACTTCCACGACAAGACCGCCTTCGTCACCGGCGCCGCCAGCGGTATCGGCCGCGCGACCGCTCTTGCCTTCGCCCGTGCGGGCGCGCGGGTCGCCCTCGCCGACCTGTCCGCCGATGGCCTGCACGAAACCGCCCGCCTCATCGAGGCCGACGGCGGCGAAGCCCTCGCTCTCACCTGTGACGTCACCAGCGAAGAGGACGTCCAGACCGCGGTCGGCCGAACCGTTGAACGCTTCGGAAGCCTGGACGCGGCCTTCAACAACGCCGGCGTCGAACAGCCCATCCAATCGGCGGCCGACACCGCCAAGGAGGACTGGGACCGCATCCTGGGCGTCAGCCTCACCGGTGCGTTCCTGTGTACCCGCGCCCAGATCCGGCAGATGCTCCGGCAGGACGGCGGCGGCGCGATCGTCAACGTCTCCTCCGGCGCCGGCGTCAAGGGCTTCAAGGGCCAGGCCGCCTACGCCGCGGCCAAGCAGGGATCATCGGCTTCACGCGCTCCGCCGCCCTCGACCACGCCGCCCGGGGCATCCGTATCAACGCCGTCTGCCCCGGCATCATCGACACCGAGATGATCCGCCGCTTCGGCGACACCCGCCCCGGCGGACGCGAAGGACTCATCGCCGACGAACCCGTCGGCCGTCTCGGCAAGCCCGAGGAGATCGCCTCCGCCGTCCTCTGGCTCTGCTCCGACGACGCCGCCTTCACCACCGGCACCGCCCTCGTCATCGACGGCGGCCAAACCACCTGACCCCACCGGCATCCCTGTGGAAGACGTCCCGCCCGAATCGCCACCCCGCCGAAATCCCCACGTGAGGAGTCACCCCGTGAATCCCACCTACGACTTCACCGGCCAGGTCGCCTTCGTCACCGGCGCCTCCTCCGGCATGGGCCTGGCCACGGCCCGCGCCTTCGCCGAAGCCGGCGCCGCCGTCGGCCTCGCCGACATCGACGAGAACACCGTCACCAAGGCGGCGAAGGAACTCACCGACGCTGGCCACCGGGCGCTCGCCCTGGTCTGCGACGTGTCCGACGAGGACCAGGTCGCCGCAGCCGTCGACCGCACCGTTCAGACCTTCGGACGGCTCGACATGGCCTACAACAACGCCGGCATCATGCCCCCACCCACCAACGCCGCCGACGAAAGCGCCGAGCAGTTCGACCGCGTCCAGAACATCAACCTGCGCGGCATCTGGGCGAGCATGAAGCACGAACTGCGCCACATGCGCGACCAGGGCAGCGGCGCGATCGTCAACTGCTCCTCCCTCGGCGGCCTCGTCGGCAACCCCGGCCGCGCCGCCTACCACGCCACCAAGCACGGCGTGATCGGCCTGACCAAGAGCGCCGCCCTCGAATACGGCCCGCGCGGCGTACGCATCAACGCTGTGTGCCCCGGCACCATCGCCACCCCCATGGTCGACGCCATGGTCGAAGGCGGAGAACTCGACCGCGACCAGGCCGAAACCGGGCAGGCCATCGACCGCCTCGGCACCGCCGAGGAGATCGCCCAGGCCGTCCTGTGGCTGTGCAGCCCTGGCTCCAGCTACGTCACCGGCATCGCCCTCCCCGTCGATGGCGGCTACACCGCCCAGTAGCCGGACCACGGACGCGTGGCCCCGGACCAGGTGAAGCGGATAGAAGACGTTGTCACTCACCTGGACCGCTACCCCGAGCGGGGCGACGCCGTGGACCTGGCCTTCCGGGCAGAGCTCCTGGCGTTGCTCCACGGTCCGGGTCACCGATGCAACCCACCGCCGTCCGACAGCCGCGGCCTCATGCACAGGCGTCCGCTTCTCGCCCCAGCGCCACCCCTGCCTGAGGAAGTGCCATGGATCTGAGACAGGGTGCGGACACGCGCTCTGAGACTGCCCCAAAACCTGCTGATCAGCTCGCTGCGTCATGACAGGAGCCGCGAGAACCTACAGTGGTTGCGCAAGTTCCCGCCGCCCCCCTTTTCCCGTCGGCGAAGTGCACCGAGCAGCCAGTCGGGCAAGGGCTCCCGTACGCAACGAGGGGGACCGCTCGCCCACGGGGCATGCATCCCGTCGCCCAGGGGTCAGTGGACTGGCGGACGCCACCGAGCACACGAAGGCAGGCGACAGCTCCCCGGCTTCCTGTAGTCAGAACAGCTCCCGTCTTCACCTCCCAGTGCGGAGTCGCGTGCCTGCTCGTGGGCCGCTGACGCCGACTCCCAGCCATTGGCGGGTGCTCCACCCGGTCGATCCGCCTCAGTGAGACCCCTCGCGAGATTTCCCCCATCGAAGCCGCCGGAATACCCCCCAGGGGTATATGGTTACGATCAACGTCCTGAACGGACACCGCCAGAAGGCGCACCACAACCATGGAGATGTCATGAGGAATCACTCCGGCCACGACCAGACCAACCACGGCGCCCACGGGGGTCATGGCGGACACGGCGGAGCGCAGGCCGGGGGGCTGGCGGTCTCCGCGAACGGGTACACCCTCGAACTCGACGCGACGATCCTCACCGCCGGCGTGCAGCCGGTCAGCTTCAAGGTGATCGGCCCCGACGGGCAGGCGGTGACCGCGTTCGTCCCAGAACACGAGAAGGAACTGCACTTCATCGCCGTCCGGCGTGACACGGCCGGATTCCAGCACGTGCACCCCGTGAGGGACGACAAGGGCACCTGGAGCACCGAACTGGCCCTGGAGCCGGGCGACTGGAGGTTCTTCACCGACATCCACCCGGCCGGCCACGACGGGACCATGACGCTGGGGATCGACGTCGCGGTCGCCGGGCCGTACGACCCGCGCCCCCTCCCCGAGGCGACCCGCGTCGCGCGGATCGGCGAGTACGCCGTCGCGCTCGACGGCGACCTCGTGCCCGGCGAGGCCAGCGAGCTGACCCTCACCGTCAGCCGGAACGGCCACCCCGTCACCGACATGCAGCCCTACCTGGCCGCGTATGGGCACCTCGTGGCCCTGCGCGTCGGCGACCTGGGCTACCTCCACGTCCACCCGGAGGGCGAGCCCGGCGACGGCGTCACCGCGCCGGGGCCCGAAATCGCCTTCATGGCGGTCGCGCCGTCGGCCGGCACCTACCGCCTGTACCTGGACTTCCAGCACGACGGCGTCGTACGGACGGCCGAGTTCACGGTACGGACCACCACGGCTGCTCCCCACTCGGACCCGACGGCCCCGGTCGCATCGGGGCACGGTGGCCACCACCACGGCCACCACGCACACCACTGACCACGTGAACGCAGCCACATCGAAAGGAGCGTCATGCCCCGTCTGACCCGCCTCACGCCCGACACGGCGGTCGGCGCCTCGCGCGACCTCCTCGCCGACTTGGTCTCCCGCCATGGCCAGATCGGCGACATGGTCTCGACGATGGCGCACTCGCCGGCCGTCCTGGGCGGCTACCTTCAGCTCAGCCGCGCCATGGGACGAGCCAAACTCGACCGCAAGATCAGCGAGCGGATCTCGATCGCCGTCCAGGCACTCCAGGGCTGCGGGCTCTGCCTCGACGCGCACGTCAGTGCCGCCCGCTCCATGGGAGTGGACGAGGACGAGATCGAGCGCGCCCACGCGGGCACCTCGGCCGATCCCGCGATCGCGGCGATCATCACCGTCGCCCTCCAGGTCTACCGCGAGCCGACGTCGATCACCGACGAACAGGTCGGCGCGCTCCGTGAGCACGGCTACAGCGACCGCGCGATAGCCGATGTCGTCGGCGTCGTCTCGCTCAACATCCTCACCGGCGCCTTCAACCTGCTCGCCGGCCTCACACCGGGGAGCGACTCCGGTGCCTAGAGACACCCCCGCCTGTACTCGCGGGACACGGCCTCCACCAACCCAGGGCCGTGCCCCGCCGCATGGAAACGGAAGGAACCCGCCATGCGTCTGTTCGCCAACCGCGACTACCGCCACCTGTTCGGCGCCCAGGTCATCGCCCTCTTCGGCACCGGCCTGACCACCGTGGCCCTCGGACTCCTCGCCTACGACCTCGCCGGTCCGCGCGCCGGCATGGTGCTCGGCACCGCCCTGACCGTCAAGATGGTCATGTACGTGGTCATCGCCCCGCTGGCCGCCGCGTACGTCGACCGACTCCCCCGGAGAACCTTCCTGTTCGTCCTCGACGCGATCCGCGGCGTGGTGGTCCTCGCGCTGCCACTGGTCACCGAGGTCTGGCACATCTACGTTCTGATCGGCTTGCTCCAGGCCGCCTCCGCGGCGTTCACCCCGACGTTCCAGGCCGTCATCCCCGACATCGTCACCGACGAGGCCGACTACACGCGGGCTCTGTCCGCCTCCCAGGTCGCCTCCACCATGGAGAGCCTGCTCAGTCCCGTGCTTGCAGCCGTCGCCCTGACGTTCATGAGCTTCAACTGGCTGTTCCTCGGCACCTCCGCCGGATTCCTCGCCTCCGCCCTGCTCGTCCTGTCCACGCGCATCCCCGACGCCGGCCCCAGTACCCACACCAAGGGATGGGACAAGGCGGCAGCCGGGATAAGGACCTTCTTCAAGACACCGCGGCTCCGCGGCATCATGGCGCTCAACCTCGTGGTCGCGGCGGCCGGATCGATCGTCATCGTCAACACCGTCAACTACGTCCGCGACGAGCTCGGCGGCTCACAGTCGGACGTCGCCTGGATGCTCGCCGCCTCCGGTACGGGAACCCTCCTGGCCGCCCTGGTACTCCCCCGCGTCCTCGACCGGATCGCCCCCCGCACCGTCATGATGACCGGTGCCGGAGTCCTCGTCGCCGCCACGACCGCCGCGGTGACACTCATCGCGGCCGGCCTGACCACATGGACCGGCACGGCGATCATCTGGACCGTGATCGGCATCGGCATGGCGCTGATCATCACCCCGACCGGCAAGGTCCTGCGCGCCTCCGTCGATCGGGCCGCGATCCCCGAGGTCTTCGCAGCCCAGTTCTCCCTGTCGCACCTGGCCTGGCTGATCACCTACCCCGTCGCGGGATGGCTCGGCACGAGCGTCGGCTTCATCCTCGCCTGGTCCGTCCTCGTGGTCCTTGCCGGAATGGGAGCGATCGGTGCTCTCCTCCTGTGGCCGCGCCAGGACGGACGAGGAGCCACGACCAGCCTCGTGACAACTTCCCGGCACGTGCCCAGCACGGACCGAACCACCCTGGCCAAGGCCGCGTGAGGCGCCGCGTACAGCGCTCCGAGAGCGTCTATCTCGTGCGCAGCGCACACTGTTGGCCAGACACACCGAAAAGGCCGTGGCCGCCGTCCCGCTCCACGCGGGCAGCGGCCACGGCTCTCGTGTGAGAACGGGCACGACGAAGGAACGTAACGGCAGGACGAACCCTCGTCGCCATGGAGTGCCGCACTCGCGAAGTCACCGTCCACACAGCCGAAGGCCCCGGGAACCCTGCTCAGGTTCCCGGGGCCTTCGAGTGGGTTACGCCTGGATCAGTTGCCGTCGGTGCGTCGGTGTTGACCGGTGTCGGAGGTGGACTCTGTGCCGACTGCCTTCTTGCGGCGGCGGGAGAAGTAGACGGTGACGCCTCCCGCGACGAGGAGGACGCTACCGGCGACAAGCAACACGGGGGTGGCGTAGGTGGAGCCGGTGTTCGCGAGGGAGCCAGTCGGTTCGGCTCCGGCGGTCGGCGATGCAGGGACCGTGGTGGCGGGGCTGGTGGAGGAGGACGAGGAGGGAACCGCCCCCGTGGGGGAGGCACTGGCGGACGGAGAGCTGCCGGGTGTCGGCTGGTCGGTGGCTGACTCGGTGGGTCGGCTGATCGGTCGTTCGGTCGGCTTCTGGGCGGGGGGCGCCGTGTTGGTGGCGATGTTGGTCAGGGAGACGGTGACGGATGCGCCGGGGGTGGCGGTGACGTCGACGGGTGCGGCCTGCAGGCGGTGGCCAGCGGGTGCCTTGGTCTCGGTGGCGGTGTAGGTGGTGCCGGTCTTCTTCCCCACGGGGAGGGGAGACTTGGCGGTGCCGTCCTTGCCGGTGGTCAGGGTGAAGGCGCCCTTGGCGCCCTTGGCACCCTTCGGGGCGATGTTGACCACGGCGCCGGCCAGGCCCTTGCCGGTGGTCTTGTCGGTGACCTTGAGTGTGAGCTCGGCGGGCTTGTAGGGGTCGGTGATCTGCAGATCGGTGGGCTCGCCGGGGGTGATGACGACGTCCTGATCGGGCACGGTGCCGAGCAGCGGGCTGCCGGAGTTGACCTCCTTGAGGCGGGTAATGCCGGGGGCGATTCCGGTGAAGGTAAGGGTCCCCTCGGCGCTGGTCTTGCCATCGGCGAGGGTCTTGCCCGCGGTATCGAGCAGTTGGAAGACGGCACCGGCTGCCGGCCGTCCCTCGGGATCCTTCTTGTGGATGCGCAGCCCACCGACCTCCGTGGCCTCGACCTGCGCGGTCCGGGGTGAGCCGGTGGTGGGTGTCGGAGATGGGACCGGGGCCGCGAAGGCGGCTGGGGCGGTGGTGAGGGCGGTCGCGGTGAGCGCGAGGACGGGGACGAGACGGGTGCGCATGGCGGGGTCAGTGCTCCGGGCTTCGTGCGGGACGGGTCAGGGGGCGCCCCGGGGCCGGTAATGGCGTGCCCCGGGCGTGAGTCAGTCGGCGGACGTGTCAGTGCGTCGGCAGCGGCTGAGGAAGTAGAGTCCGCCGCCGGCGGCGAGGAGGCCGGTAGCGCTGGCGATCAGCCAGGGCGTGGTGTCGCTGCCGGTGTGGGCCAAGGAGCCGGAGGGCGGGGTGCTCGGCGAAGCCGGAGGTGTTGTGGGCGGGGCCGGGGACGTCGTGGGCGGGGTGCTCGGGCTCGGCGGCGGGGTGGTCGGGACGCGCTGGTCGGCGAGGGTGACCGTGACGTCGGCGCCCGGCCGGGCGGTGAAGGGGACGGGCGTGGTGTCGAGCTGGTAGCCGTCGGGAGCCTTTGTCTCAGCGGCCCAGTAGTGGGTGCCGGCCTTGAGTGTGACGTCGAGGTCGGCCTCGGCGGTGCCGTTCGTCCCGGTGGTCAGCGTGGTGACGACCTTGCCGGGGGCGTGCTTGCCGGTCTTGTCGGTCCGGTCGGCTCGGATGGCGATGGTCGCGCCCGCGAGCGCCTTGCCGGTGTTCTTGTCTATCTTCTTCACCGCCAGATCGGCCTTCTTGAACGGATCGACCAGGTCGAACGGGTTGGCCTGTGCGGTACGTCCGGCGGTGATCGTAATGGTCTGCTCGGGAACGAGGTCGTGGACGGGGCTGCCGGAGGAGGTCTCTCGCAGGCGGTAGGTGCCGGCCGGGAGCTGGTCGAAGGCGAGGACGCCCTGTGCGTCGGTCTTGCCCTCGGCGACCTTCTTCCCGTCCTTGTCCAGAAGCTGGAAAGTGACGCCGACCATGCGCGTGCCCTCGGGGTCCTTCTTCCGGATGGTGATGCCTCCGGTCGCCTCGCCCACGGTGACGGTGGCGGAGTCCTTCGCGCTCGTGGTGCCGCCCGCGAGCAACATGCGCTGGGCGGCAGCGTTCTTCGGCGTGAGGACCTGAAGGTCAGTGGCGGGCAGGCCGTCAGCCGTCGCGGTGACACTGGCGGTGCCCGCCGTCTTCGCGATGAACTCCCACTGGGCGGTGCCGCTCGTGCCGGTGGTGACCTTCCCCGAGGCGGTGCCGGAGCCGGACTCGGCCAGCGCGACGGTCACCTTCGGCACCGGGGCGCCCGCGCTCGTGGTGACCTTCACGGCGACGGTGACCTTCGTCCCGGCGGTGGTGGTCTTCACCGAGGGGGTGATGGTGAGGGTGTAGGGGCCGGCGAGCCGCTGGGCCTCGGTGATGTAGCCCTGGGCGAGGGTACGGGCGGTCGGGGACACGACGGGGTACGCGAGGCGCTGCTTGCCGCGGGCGCCGTCGAGGGCGTACGTGCCGCCGGCCAGGTACTCGTACACGACCGCGTCCACCGCCGCCGCCTGCGCGTTGTCACGAGTCTGCCCGTACTTGCCGATCACATACGCAGCCTGCGCAAGACGCTCCTTGGGCACGGCCTTGCCAGTCACCGACGACGTCCAGGAGATGACCGGTCGCGGGGTGCTGTAGCCGCCGGCGTCGGCAGGGCCCTTGCGCTCGGGATCGGCGCAGTAGGTCTCGATGTCGCCATGGACGGCGGGGCCGGGCGGGCCGTAGGCCCCGATGTGGCTGGAGGCGGCGTGGCCTTCGGAGTCCGGGATGGTGTAGCCCGGGCCGAGGATCTCGCCGACTGACGGCGCAGCGAAGGCGGGGGCGGCCAGGAGAGTGCCTGCGGCACACGCGGCGACGGCGACGGCCAGCTGGACGGGGCGAGCAGAGCGAAGACGCATGAAGATGGGGAAGTCCTGTCGATGTAGGAGAGGGAAGCAGGCTCGAGTCGGCGGACGAGGAGACGGGCGCCGAGGACGCCGGGGAGTGTGCGCGCTACCGGCTCCGAGCAAGGCGGGCGGCGGGCAACGCGGGCACAGCGGCGGGAGTTTTCGGTCCCGTATGGACCGACGGGGCACCGGGGAACCACAGCTGGACGTATCGATCGATCGCCCTCCGGAGGCCGGCGGTGCCGATTCCTTGCCACGGCGGGGTGTCGGTGGGGTGCCAGTCGGTGAAGGTGCCGTACCTCGCATCGTTCCGCGCAGTGTCCAGTCGCTTGTCGCGGGCTGCGAAGGCACCGTGCTCCGCGAAGTTCAGCAACTGGGCGTCGATCCGGCCCTGGTCGGGGTGCACGACTTCGATGCGCAGGGCGTCGTAGCGCTTGTGGTAGCTGGTATCGGCAAAGCTAACGCGCAACCGGAGACGAAGGTCGGGGGCGGGTCTGGCGTAGTAGGTGTCTCCCACGACGACCGCCTCCGGATACGGGAGGGTGAGGTGGTCGGCGAAAAACTGTTCGGCGAAGAGGGGCAAGGTGCGGGTTTCCTCGTGGTCAGCGGCGTGCGGCGGGCCGGGCGGGCAGGAGTGCCGAGGGGGTGGTGGTGCTCCAGCGCGGGACACTGCCGACGGCGACTGGCGGGCGGACGGCGATTCGGGACCGAATGTCGCGGGGCGTCGGGGCCGGCGACTTGGGCGGCTCGACCGGGGTGAGCGTGGCGTACGCGGCCAGACGCGGGTTGAGGGTCACGCGCCAGCGGGGTACGGGGGCCGGGTCGGTGAACGCCTTCGCGGTGGCGGCGATCAGGTGGGGCGGCGTCCGGGAGCTGAAGACGATCCCGGCGCGAGTGCCCCACCCGGCGGGCCCCGCCCACAGCGTGATCGACTCGTCGGGGTGCCGGTTGCCGACGTCTACGGTCACCCCGGCCTGCCCGTCAGGGGCGTTGATACGCAGCCACCCCCGGTCCAGTCCGCCGAGCGTCCAGCCGGCGGTGATCAGCGGTTCGAAGGCGTCGGACCGGCGGCAAGGGCCAGCGAGGAAGCGATCGCTGTCCTCCGCCCAGTCCTGTGCGAGCGCGGCAGTCAGGGCCCCGACTAGTTCCGCGGGCGTGTTCTGGTTGGCGACGGCCATCCACTGCGGCGGGGACATCGCGTCCGGTGCGGCGCTGATGGTCCACAGGTCGTAGTCGTCCCCGGCCCAGCCGATGCGGATCCGGTGGTCCGGGCTGGTGACGACGAGCTGGTGCGGGCCGTCGTCGAGGTGGTGGTGGGGCCAGTGGGCGACGGGTGCGAAGCCGGCGTGGCCGTCGCCGGAGGATCCGGCCAGGTATCGGGGGGTGACGTAGACGTCACCGTCCACGGGCAGCGGGGAGGACAAGGGCAACTCCACGATGGTGTCGGTCAGCGGGCGGCAGCTGCGGCAGCGAGGCGCGCGGGCGGGGCCGGAGGCAGCGCGGTGCCCAGCGGGCGAGGTGTCTGTGCGGCGGCGCGGGCCTCGGCGATGAGTCGGCGCTTGAGATCGGTCCGCTCCTTGGCCGACAGTTCGATCAGGCCGTCTCCGGTGATGTGTGGGCACAGTCCGGTCAGGAGGCGGGCTGCGGCGGTCGGCTGCTCGTTGACGAGGCGGTCGATGGCGGCACCCACGGCACGGCGCCGCTGTTCTTCCTCCGGGGTCGAGCGACGGCGTTCGGTGACGGTGGCGGCGTAGTGGTGGATGAGGCGCTTGTGCTCGGCCTGACGCTGCCACACGGCGGTGAGGAACCGGCGGGCGTTGAAGATCTTGTACGCGTCGGCCTCGGGCATGTCGTAGACGCCTTCGGGGAGCGGGCCGAGAGCGGAGGCACTGGAGGCGCGGGCCACGGGCACCGTGAGGTCGGTGAGTTCGGCCAGTGCCCTGGCCCAGCGCCGTTGAAGGAGCGGGTGGCGCAGCCCCGCCACGCGAGCGCTCTGGGCTCGGGCGTCGTCAGCGACCAGGCCGCGGAAGGCGACGGGACCCTTGGCGAACAGTTCCTCCGCCTGCGGCGTATGCGTCGCTGTGAGGTGTCCGTCGCGCCACCCCTCCTCGACGGTGTCGAAGACATCGGCCGCAGCCGGTCGGGGAGAGAGCCCCGCGTCGGCGAGCGTCTGGGTGAGCTGCCGGCTGAAGTGGTCGGGAAGGGCGTCGACGAGCCAGCTGCGAGCCGTGACGATCACATCGTTGGACAGCGGTTCGGCGTCGGCCTCCCGCCGACGTGCCTCGGCGTGCCGCGCGGCGGCGGCTTCGCGGTTGACCTCGTGCAGGGCGGTGCGGACCCTTCGCAGGAGCCGAGCGGTCCGTGCTGCGCGGGCGTCGTGCTGATAGGTCATCCGCTCGAAGCCCACCTGGAGGTCGCCCTCGGCGAAGATGAGGGCGTCGCGAAGCTGCTGGAGACGTTCGGGGGCGTGGAGGACGGTGTGCTGTGCGGGAAGGAGCCGGCCGTCGGCGTCGGCGATCGCGGCCGTGACCAGCTGGTCGAACCGCTCCCCTATATAGAGGTCGAAGGAGCGGTCGTCGAGGGCTGCGACGTCGCGCAGGCGCAGACGCGGTCCGTGCCGCTTGTCGTCGGTCGGCTGAGTCATGGCGGGTGCTCCTTCTACGGACGGTGTGAGCTGGGCCGGCGATGGGTCAGGCGGTCGCGGGGCGGCGGGCGGCGGGATGGGTGCGGAGCTTGGCGAAGGAGACGGCGAGTCCGAGGGCCTGCAGGACAGCGCAGGCGGTGATGGCGTGGCCCAGCAGGTCGGGCGGGGTGAGGGCGACGAGGGCTCCGGCGATCGGGAAGGGCGCCAGGAGCAGCAGGATGATCAGGCTCAGGGTGCTGCCGAAGACCTCGGCGGGTACCAAACGGGCGCGCAGGGTGCGCAACACGACGGTCATGCCGGCTTCGCCGGCCATCAGCAGGGCCACGAGGACCAGGAAGACGGTGTAGGTGTCGGCGGCGGCCAGGGCGAGGCAGGTGGCGGAGGCGAGGGCGGCGGCTGCGGCGCCGACCGGCCACAGTCCGACGCGGTCGATGGCGAGGCGGGCGAGGGCGACCATGGCGAGGGAGGCGACCGCCGCGGCCGACCAGACCAGACCGACCTGGCTGCTGGTGCCGCCGAGCTGCTGGATGACCAGCACGGGGCCGGCGGCCTGGACGAGACCGATCGCCGTGTTGGACAACAGCAACCCGACGCACAGCCAGCCCAGGGCGGGCAGTGAACGCAGCGTCTTCCAACCGGTCTTCATGCCCTGGACGACCGGGACGGGAGACTCCTGCGGCCAGGTCGGACGCTGGCGGGGGGCGAGCACGGCGCCGAGCAGGGAACAGGCGGCGATCGTCAGGAGCATGCCGGTCGCCCCGACGTACTGCAGGAGGACGCCGGACAGGGCCGGGCCGGCGAGCGTGGCGCACTGGTCGATGCCGAGCAGCACGGCCTGGACCCGGTGGGCATGCTCCCCTGCGTCCCGGCTCGCCACGCCGCCTGCGGTCTCGGCCGCGATGTAGGAGAACTCGGTGAGAACGCCGGTCACTGCGGCCAGGGTCATGACGGTGACCACGGCCCCCGCGCCGTCGCCCACGACGGGCAGGACGGCGGCAGCGGACAGCACGACCACGGCGCGCAGGACCGAGGCGATCCGCAGCACCCGAGTGCTGCCGACCCGGTCCACGGCCGCTCCCGCGAGCGCGAACGCCGAGAGTCGGGGCAGCCATTCGAGCACGAACGCCAACCCGGTCAGGGCAGCGGAGTCGGTGACGGCGAGGACGAGCAGCGGGATGCCGTAGGTGCTCATCGCGAAGGCACCGGCGTCCGCGGTGCGTGGTACGTAGACACCGCGCACAGGGCCGAAGGCGGGGATGCGGGCGTGGCGACCGGCCGGTGGGCGGGCCTGGGCATGCTTGCGGGACATCGGTGCTTTTTCCGGTGAGGTGGCGCGCGGTGCGTCAGCCGCGGGCGGAGCGGCGGACCGGGGCGGGACTCGGCGCGGTCGCGACGGCGGTGACGGGTCGGGTCGCGGGCTGGTAGGCGGCGCACAGGGCGATCACCATGGCCTCGCCCAGTCGGGGGTCCCGTCGCTGCCTCGTACGGCCGGTCACCGGCACGGCCCGGTGGTGGGCGAGGAGAACAGCTCGTTCGGTCGCCACGTCTTCGCAGGGGCGGGGGCGGGCGGCTGGGCGACCGGCACGGCGGCGCGCGCGGTATGCCGGACCTGGTGTGCGGCCCACTGTCCGGACCGCACGGTGGCCGGCAGCCGGACGGTCCCCCACAGAGGATGGTGGCCGGCATCCGTGTGCGGCCGGCCGGTCGCCCAGGCGGCCACGGCCTGGTACACCGGCGCGAGGGAGCGGGCAGCCGCCGTCAGGCTGAGCCTGGCGGTGTTGAGCGTCGGGGTGTCCTGATCCGCCCCTGCCTGGGGAGCGATGGTGACGAGGCGGTCCTCGCTCAGCTTGTACACCGGGTGGTAGACGGCGGCGACGCTGAGTTCCGGCATCGTCTCCTGGTGGAGGGCCGCCATGGTCGAGGAGCCGCGCTCCTTGAGCGTCCACAGCAACGCTGTGGCGTGCTTGTACGAGATCAGGGCGAGGGCGTCTTCGGCGTTCTGCGCGGCCGGTATCCGCTCGGGCAGCATCTCCACCTGCGTCGTGCCGTTCGAGGTCACCTTCGTTTCGATGAGCTGCTTGTCGAGGTGCTGGTCGCCGTAGGAAGCCAGTGCTTCCAGGGTCGGCAGCAGGGCCCGGCCCCGGTCGGTGAGCCCGTACGTGACGTGCTTGCGGGACAAGGCGGTGCGCTCGATCAGGCCGGCCTCGGACAGCGCGCGAAGGCGGGGAGTGAGCTGGCCGTCGACGAGCCACGGCAGTCGGGCGTTGACCTCGCTGTAGCGCAGCGGCTGGGTCTCGGCGGCGAGCGTCATGAGCACCCATACGCTCCAGCGCGGTGCGATCATCTCCAGCGCCTCGACGACGCGGGGCAGGTCGGTGGACGGGACTCGGGCAGCGGCCACGGGAGAACTCCAGACGGGGCGGAGGTACGAGGGAGGGAAGGGGGTTACCGCGAGCGGGCGGTGACCGGAGCGGGCGCCGACGGCAGGGCCGCCGTGGGTTCGCAGACCTTCGGGAGGTCGGGTGCGCCGTCGGGGACGCGGCGCAGGCTCTGCAGGACATCGCCGAGAACCCGTGCGTGGGAGTCGCGGGTGGTGACGGCGTGGGCGAGGCGACGGGCGCCGTCGATGATGTGGCCGACGTCCACGGCCTCGATGGTGCGGTCGGGGGCGGTCAGGCGGTGTAGCTGCTCGGTGTGGAAGACGACGCCGCGGTCGGCGTGCTGGAGGGCGTCGAAGCTGTTGAGCAGGGCGTAGCGCATGCTGCCGGCCTCAGCACTGGCGGCGAGTTCGGCGATCGGGCGGCCGTAGAGGGCTTCGATCCGTTCCCCCGCGGTCCGGGAGGCGGCGTACGGATCGGGCACTCAGCGGCCCCGGGCCAACACGCCCGCCTCCGCGGACGTGGCCGGTCGAGCAAGAGGAAGGCTGGTCTCCACAGCGGGTGCCGGCCGGGTGGTCAGCGGCGGCATGGCGGACAACAGCGAGTCCAGCGCACGGCGATAGCCGCGCCGACCGTCCAGCGCGGCCTCCAGCCAGTACACATCGGACTGGAGGACCTCTGCGGACAGCAAGTCCATGTCACCGTCCGGCCCCATGCTCGCGCAGACGCGGTCGCGGACCCGGACGACCTGCTCCTCGGCCAGGGCGAGGAAGGACCTCAACTCCAGGGCCCGGACGAGCGCGGGTGAGGCGCCCGGGCGCACGGCCTGCTCGTACAGGTCGGTCAGCGGGGCACCGAAGGCGCTCTCCAGAGCCTCGTCCTGGCTGCTCGGCTTCCGGGAGCCGGTCATCGTGCGACACCCGAGATCCGGACCGGCTGGGCCGAGGCAGCAGTGGGAAGGGTGGTGGTCAGGCGCGGTACCAGGCGTGTCCGAATGTCCGGCTTCCCGGTCGGCACGTCGAGGAGGAACCGCAGTCGCTCCGCGTTGGCATCACGCAGTTCAACGGCCTCGTTCACCCGCTGGGCCAGGCCCATGACCGGGTCGTCGAGAATCTCGCCCACGGCGGTCTCCAGCGCGGCAAGGAGTGCGTCCTCTGACTTCTCTACCGCGGACTGGGCCTGGGTGAGCAGGCCGTAGGCGTGGACGACGTTGGTGGCGCCGGCGTGGGCGTGCGGTGCGGTCTTCACGGCCCGGGCGAGCTCGGGAAGCGTCATCTCGAAGTGCGTCTCAATCTGCTCGGCGAGCACGGCCACGATCTCGCCGTCGAGGAAGTCGGGGGTCTCGGACACGGAATGGTGCTCCAGGGGAAGGAAACGGTGGGGAGGCGCCGGGCGGCTACGGGCGAACGCGCTCATCGCGGCGGAGTTGATCGGGGGTGTCCGACGCGGCATCGGCCCGTGCGTGGATGGCGAGGGCGAAGGGCGACGCGATCCACGGCGCCGGACGGCTCGCGGGTGCCGGAGCCGCGCGGGGATGGGTTGCCGCTGGGCCGCCATCAAGGACGACGGAGGTAATGGCGGCGGGCGAGTAGCACACGGCGAAGGACTCCAGACCAGGCTGAACAGGGAGAGAAGGCCGCCTCCACAGGCGTGGCGGGGACAGAGGCAAGGGTCCGGAGAATCCCCGGTTTCGGAAACCGGGCAACCGCCGATATATTGAGCCCCTCTTCCGCCCGCTGATCACGGAGTCAAGCCCCAACTCGGAGTCCAGAACCGGCTTCACCGGCTCCTGCCCTGAAGGCCCGTCGAGGTCGGCGGAACCGGCCGGGAGGCGCAGACTCCTCGCCGATGGACGGGCACTGGAGTGGGCAGCGGGGGCGGATCGCCTTGCTGCCAGGCGTTCCACCAGGCGCGCGCCTGGTCGTACGTGGCGAAGCCGCCTTCGCGCAGGGTGTGGGTACCGTGGTCGGTGTCGTAGCGTTCCCAGAGAATCCGGAACTTCGGCTCGACACCCGGGTTGGAGCGGAGCATCACCACGACCTGGAGTGGTTCGCTGTCGTGCGTGTAGCTGTCCAGCACAGCCAAGCGGACGGCGTCGCGACGGACACGGGCTTCCAGGGCGCGGGTGACATCGTCGGCAGCGACATGCACGTCAGGTGGCCCGATGGCACCAGGCGGACAGCCCCGGTCGAGGAGCCATGACTCCGCCATGGCGAACAACGGGAAGCCCTCCGTGGCGACTTCGAAGGTGCGAGCGTGCAGGTCCCGCGAGAGGTGCACGGCCCGAAGCTGGGGTGAGCCGGGGATGCCCCAGGTGGCGGACTCGTCATGAAGGATGAAGTAGCCGTCGGCCGGCGTGTGGGGTTCGGCCAGGACCTTGAGTTCCGGTGCCTCGACGCCGAGGAGGAGCTTCACCTGACTGTCGTCAGCCGGTTCGAAGCCATCAATCCCATAGTCGGGGTGCTGATAGAGCACGGCGGGAGGCGCTTTCGCGAGGGGAGTGGATGGGGATGGCAGAACGCGGACGACGCTCGGTGACGCCGACCCCTCTCGCGAGGAGAGGGGCCGGCTGGAGGGGGCGCGCCCTGCTGCGCAGGCAGCGACACGAGACAGGGATGTCAGTCGAGGCACATGTACGCGTCGCGGTAGACGTAGCTGCCGGACACCCAGCCCTTCACGCCCGTCGTGCGGTCCGTGATGTAGTGCCAGCCGCCGCGGGAGGAGTGCACGGTGAACCGGTGGCTGCGGTAGAGGACGCCGACGATGGAGGAGCTGGTCGTGGGGCTCTTGCGGATATTGACGGCGCTGGTGCCGATGGTCCACGGGCCGGGCCGGTCGCAGTCACGCACGAGCGGGAGCGACGCCGGTGCGGCGGTGGATGCGGTGGCGACGCCGGCGGTGGCGGGGATGGCCACGCTGGCGAGGGCGACGGCACAAAGGGCGGTACGGGTGAAACGCAAGGGGGTCTCCTGAGGGTCGGGAGGAAACAGGGAAGGGAAGGTGCGCTGCGCCGGGGCAGCGGTGTGGCCAGGGCTGAGGCCCCGACAACCCGTTCGTGCGGGAGCGAGCGGGCAGGGCGGTCAGCGGCTGCGGGCCGGAGTCGGCCATGCGCCGACCGGACGGGCCGGCGCGGTGGCCTGGGGCGTCGCGGTGCGGCGGAAGCCGAGCAGAGCGGAACGGCCGGAGTCGGTGAGGGCGACGGGCTGGCCCACGATCAGGCTTCGGGAAGTGTCGCGGACGACAAGGCCGTGGTATTCGAGGCGCTGGAAGGCTGCATAGTCCACGAGCCGTCCATGGGCGGTCCGCACGGACACGCGGTGGGTGTGCAGGTGCTCCCGCACGGTGCCGCCCGAGGCCAGCGACAGCAGAGCGGCGAAATGGTGCGGGGTCAGCTCGTTGTCCGCCGGGACGGGGACCGGGGCAGCCGAGCGAACCGTGTCGAGCGCGCTGGCAGCGCGGTCCTGCCTCTCGTCGCGGACAGCGGCAGCGCGGGCGAGGTCGCTCAGTGTCCGACGCATCCGGTCGAGTAGGGCAGGATCGACGGGGTGGGTGCCCGAGGAGAGCTTCATCAGCACGTTCAGGTGGTACGCGACAGCGGTCTCCGCGAGTCCGAGGTCCCGGTGAGCTGCGGCTAGGGCGGCGCGCTCGTCGGCGAGCAGTCCGGCCATGTGGTCGTGGTGGAGGGCCGAGAGGTCTCCGACGGTCTGCTCTATCTGTCCGTCGAGGGCGGTCGGCGCCGTCGTGCGGGTGGGCAGGGTCATCGGGCCGGCCCGTCAGCAGGCGAAGTCGTCCGGGAGAGCAGCCAGGAGGGCGGTGCGCCGGTAGGACTTTCGGCGGCGGCCGTCGGGAAGGGTGATGTCGCGGCTGGCGACCTCGTACGGGCGCAGAAGTGTGGCGAGGCGGGCCTGGGTGAGTTCCGCGTAGGCCCAGCGTCCTTCGGCGGTGCCGTGCATGGTGCGCAGGGCGGCAACAATGTCGGCCGAGGCCAGGGCGTCCGGGCAACCGTAGTCGTCGAAGACGGACAGGCAGGCGGAGACGATGCACGAGTCGGCGACGCGCGGCGCGCGGCCGGCGCAGTCCGCGGTCGCGGCGAAGGGTTCGGAGACGTCGACCGGCTCCTCCTCGTCGTCCGTCGTCATGCCGGTGCAGCAGGTGTCGTCGCCGAGCAGGAGGCCCAGGTCGCGAGCGACATCGAGCCTGTCGATGAGCAGGTTGACGATGTCGTCCAGCTCGGCCTCCGCCTCGACGTGGTTCCTCGGCCTGGGGCCGGCGAGTATGGCGCGCAGTTCCTTGTCGAGCTCGGCCTGGCGGTCCTTCATCTGCAGCAGGGTCTGGTGGTGCGGGTGCGGCACGGGGACGGGATAGAGGACGTCGGTGACGAGGCGGCCGATGAGGTCGGGCAGGGCGCTGATGTGCAGGCTGGTGGTCAACGTCGGTTCCGGTTCTGATCGGTGTCGGGCTTCGGTGAGGTGAACAGGTCCGCTGACCGCAAGGCAGGGGCCGGCGTTGCCGTGGAGGCGTCGAGCGGAGCGGGGTGCGGTTTACGGCCCTGCAACTGGGGTGGCAGGGTGCGGGCCGCATGAGCGCGGGGGCCGACGGCCGAGCGTGGGCGGTTCACGCGGGCGCGGACGGTGTCGTAGACGTCGTGCCGGGCTCGGGGCCGGACGGCGACCACGTGAGCCTCGTGGTCATGATGGGATCCCGGCGGGGCCTTCTGAAGGCGGTAGACGACCCGCCATTCGGACCTCTCGCCCAGGTAGAGCTTTCGGTATTCGCGCAGTTCGCCGGTGAGCGCGCCGCCCGTGACGCGGGCCCGGACGACGTCCTCGATCAGCCCCAGCGCGCGGTCTCGGATGTCGCGCGGGAGGGCCCGCAGGTCGGTCAGAGCCTCCGGGTTGAACGACAGCCCGTACGCCGGCGGCTGCGGCTGCGGCTGCGTCACGGTTCGAGTCCGAGGTCATCCTGGGCGGAAGTGCCGCTTTCCGCCTGGGCCTCGGCATCGCGGGCGATGGACCGCGTCGAGGGGCCGGGGGCACGCAGAAGGCGGTGCTCGGGCCGGTCCGGGTCGGTCTGGCAGGCACTCAGTGGGCCGCCCGGACCCCGGACGTGAGCCATGGCGTGGGTGAGGAAGTCGCGGTGCCAGACGAACATCCCACTGGGCCCGGCTTCGGGGTCCTTGTGCTGCTGATAGGCCATCCACAGGGCGTGCAGCCAGGCCACGACGTCCAGGTGATCCTGCCACTGGGGGCACCAGGGCGCGGCGGTGGTGATCTCGGCGCCGTAGACGTCCATGAGGTGGTCGTCGACCCAGTCGGTCAGGGCGACCAGCTCGTCCTCGAACTCCTCGCCTTCCAGCTCCAGGATCGGCTTGGGTTCGGGCGGCAGGGTCGGCGGGGTGAAGGCCGACATGCCGGGGAAACCCGCGTATGGCATGCCGGCCGTCCTGGGGCCGGTCGGCGGGGCGGCGGCCAGGTTGTCGATCATGCGGGCCTGCTCGGCAGACCGGTCGAGCAGTTTACGCACGGACGCCTCGATGGATTCGAGGTCGCCTTCCGGAAGGCGGACCGGTTCCATTTCCCCGCCGCCGCGGGTCTCGGTGGATTCGGACACGAAAAGGGATCTCCTTGCAGCCGGGCCGGTAACTCAGCGACCCCGATGCTCCGGAGAATCCCCGGTTTCGGAAACCGGGGATGTCCCGCTATATTGCGCCGCTTTGGCAGGAATGCGGATCGGTGGCGCAGTCCGGTTCAGGCGGTCAGGGAGAAGTCGTCCTGGCACACGGCCTGCTGGAGGGTCTCGGTCAGCCGATCGGCTGCGACCGCCGCGTACTCCTTGGTCTTCTCGATGCCGATGAACTGCCGTCCTTCGAGCAGGGCGGCCACCCCGGTGGAGCCGGATCCGGCGCAGAAGTCCAGGACCGTCCCGCCCGGCGGGCAGATCTTGACCAGCTCACGCATCACCGAGACGGGCTTCTGCGTGATGTGCCGGCGCTCCTTGCCCGAGGGCTGGGAGGCGCTGTAGAGGCCGGGCAAGTAGACCGGGTTGGCGGCGGCATCGATGCGGCCCTTCGCGCCCCAGACGATGAACTCGCAGTCCTGCCGGAACTTGCCCTTCTGAGGCCTGGCCTGCGGCTTGTGCCAGGTCAGGACGCCCAGCCACAACCATCCGGCGGCCTGGAGAGCGTCCGTGGTCGCCGGAAGCTGGCGCCAGTCGGTGAACAGCAGCGCCGTGCCGCCGGTCTTCGTGGCCCGGTGCGCCTCGGTCATGATCTGCGTCAGCCAGAGCGTGTACGAGCGCTGGTCCATGTTCTCGCCGGTGAAGTCCGGCAGCACGTGCTGGGCATCCGCGGAGACGTACTTCTGCCGGGCCGACCGGCTCGTACGCTCCTTAGCGGTGCGGCCGCCCGAGTTGTACGGCGGGTCGGTGATGACAGAGTCGACGCAGCCGTCGGGCAGGGTCGTCAGGACGCTCAGCGCGTCACCCTGGTGAAGGGAAAACGTCAAAAGGGGGCCCCAATTCGGGAGAGGGATACGGGAGGAAGAGCTCCAGACCGCGCAGAGGCT
This sequence comes from Streptomyces sp. NPDC029139, assembly GCF_055564335.1. Taxonomy (NCBI): domain Bacteria; kingdom Bacillati; phylum Actinomycetota; class Actinomycetes; order Kitasatosporales; family Streptomycetaceae; genus Streptomyces; species Streptomyces sp. NPDC029139. The sequence goes on from NZ_JBVHWN010000003.1 coordinate 299,538, forward strand.
CACGGCGAGGGAATGCTGGTGAGGTCGCGGGGAGGCCAAAACTGTAGGGCACGATCCCCGGTTGAGAAGCATCGTCGCCAAGAGTCCCGGAATCACGGGAGTTTCAGGCGGCGATTTCGGTGACCGGGGATTCGGGCTTACTGTCTTGTCACTGCCCGGCGGACACCGCTGATGGCGCCCCTCTCCCTCTCCTGCCCAGGAGGTCCCTGTGTTCCGTCCGTGACCCCTCACGCGTTCCCGCGCCGCCCCGTCTCCGCTCCCGATCTCCGCACAACGGAGGTACGTCCTTGTACCGCCCCTGACACTGCAGCCGCTCACCGCGCCCTCACCGCTTCGCCAGGCCCAGGAGGTTTCGCTGATGTTCCGCCCGTAACGCTCCCCGCGCCCCAGCCCACTCAGGCGGGTTCATCCGCCGACCGAGGAGGTCCGCCCATGTTCCTCCCGTAACTCCACTCGCCCGACGGGTGCGTGAGGCAACACGCACCCGGCCCGGGCCCCGCCCGGCTCCAGCCCTCCGGCCGTACGGCCCTTCCTCTCGCACACCATGCGGCCGGAGGCCCCAACCCCCGAGGACTCGCCGTGACCCGTCCCTTCCCTTCCCCACGTGACCACTCCGCTGCCCGCCGGCCCGAGGCCGCCCGCGAGTGAAGGGCATCGCCGCCGCGATCGGCGCGCTCTGCCTCTCCCCACTACTCCTTGCCGGCATGGCCGTCGTCGCCGCGGCTGGCGACTCCTCGGCCACCACCGCGACCTCCTGCGACGCCGACCCGGTCGACACCACTGCGGTGCAGCATCAGGTCGCCGCCGTACTAGGCGGCTCCGGAGCCAAAGACCTCCGCATCGAGGGCTTGGATCTGCCCGACGAGCAGATCCCGCACGCCCGCACCATCGTCGCCACCGGCATCACGCTCGCCGTCCCCGAGCGCGGCCAGGTCGTCGCACTGGCCACCGCGACCCAGGAATCCCGCCTGCGGAACCTCGCCTACGGCGATCGAGACTCGCTCGGCCTGTTCCAGCAGCGGCCCAGCCAGGGCTGGGGCTCCCCCGCCCAGATCCGCGACCCGGTCTATGCCAGCACGAAGTTCTACAGGGGGCTGCTGAGGGTCTCCGGCTGGCAGCAGATGACGATCACCCAGGCCGCACAGGCTGTCCAGCTCTCCGGCTTCCCCGATGCCTACGCGCAGTGGGAGCCGCTCGCTCGGGCCCTGCAGAAGGCCATCGTCCCCACGCTCAATAAGCCCGGTCGCCCCGCGGGCGACGGACCGGACCAGCCGGCCGACTCCTGCGACCCGCTCGACGACGGCAGTACGATCGGCCCGATTCCCGAAGGCGCCGTCCCCAAGGGCTACGCCATTCCCACCGACGCCGATCCCCGTGCGAGGACGGCCCTCACCTGGGCCATGCACCAGCTCGGCACCCTCTACCAGTGGGGTGGCACCTGCCGGGCGCCCCACGGGCCGGACCCGATGGGCCGGTGCGACTGCAGCTCACTGACCCAGCAGGCGTACAAGGCCGCAGGCGTCACCTTGACCCGGACCACGTACACGCAGATCGGCGAGGGCCGTGCCGTCCCGCTGAATCAACTCCGCCTCGGTGACCTGGTGTTCAGCCGAGGCACCGTGGCCAGGCCCGAACACGTCGGTCTCTACGCCGGCCACGGCCTCGTCATCGAGGCCCCGCGCACCGGCAAGCCGGTCCGGTTCGCCGCGCTCGCCGACTACGCCGCGCACAGCGCGCGCCGGGTTCTGTGACACCGGTCCGCCCGGCCAGCCCCATAAGGCGCCGGGCGGACCGGGCCACCTCCGCGCCGCAGAGCGCCTCCCTCTCTCCTTCCTTCCCGTTCCAGGCAGGGCCCCGCCGCGCCCTGCGCACACAAGGAGCGCACCACCATCTCCCCCGCCACCACCTCCACCCCACCCCTGTACGACCAGTTCCTCCACCTCGCCTTCGACCCTGGCATCTCGCCGAAGAGCGGAGGGCTGCCCGGCCTTGATGTCCTGCGCACCGTCGTCAGCTCGCTCAATCTCTTCTGCATCGTGGGTGCGGTCGGAGCGCTCGCCCTCAGCCTCGGTGTGTGGGCGTGGGGTCACCACACCGGCACCCACCAGGCCGAGGCCAACGGAAAGAAGGGCGCCGTGACCGCAGCCGGGGTCGCCCTCGGCCTCGGTGCCGCCAACGGGATCGTGGCGTTCTTCTCCGCCCTCGGTTCGCAGGTCCGCTGATGAGGAAACATTCCCTCGACGCGCTCGGCATCGGCTGGCGACCCTCTCGCCGCTTGATCGTCGTGGTCGGTGCGCTGGCCGCTCTGCTCGTCCTGGCCGGAGCGGTCGCATGGTGGTCCGGCGACGACAAGAACACCGCCACCGCGCCGCCGAAGCAGACTCCGTCCGCCTCGGACTCGACCGGCGGCGCGTCCCCCACGCCACCGTCAGCGGTTGACGGAACGTCGGCCGCACCTGGGCCGCCGCCGATCTCCGACCCGCTCGCATTCGCCCGGGCGAGCGCGGTGATGCTGTGGACCTTTGACGCCCGCACCACCAGCCACGCCGAGCAACTCGTCGGCATGCGGGCGTGGATGACTTCGGAGTCCGCCTACGCGGACTGGGACTCCGTTCAAGCCCAGGTTCCCGACCCGGTGCTGTGGTCGCGGCTGAAGGACAACGGCCAGCACGCCACCGCCACCGTCTCCGAGGCGCGCTTCCCGTCCGCGTTCAAGCAGGCCCTCGTCGACGACCCGGCCGCGATCACTGAGGCGTACATCTACGCCGTCACAGTCCGCGGCAAGACGCAACTCGCCTGGGCGGGCGGCGGGTCCGGCGCGGAGAACCGGCAGATCACCCTCGCCGTCCAGTGCCGCCCCGGCACGGACTGCCGCCTGGTCGCCGTCGCCCCGCGCGTCGCCCCGTAGCTCCCTCCCGTACCTCCCGAAAGGACGCCCGACGTGGGCTTCTGTGACCTGCCCGTCGCCGGCTCGATCTGCGACGTCGGTGACGCGATCGACTTCGCCTCCGATCCCGTCGGTGCGATCGGGGACTGGATGGTTCAGAGCGCCGGCGACCTCGCCGCCGCGGCGGCCGACCTGGCCGCCAAGGCCATCGACCGCACCACCAACATCGACCTCGGCGCGCGCTGGTTCCGCGACAACTACGAGACGATCCTGCCCATCGGCCTCGTCCTGCTGGTCGCCACCTTCTGTGCCCAGCTCGTCAGAGCTGCCATCAAGCGAGACGGCCAAGCCCTCGTTCAGGCGCTGACCGGCACCGCCTCGGGCGTGCTGTTCGCGTTCTGCGCGATCACCTTCACCACCGTGGCCATCGAGGTCGTCGACGCCCTCTCCAACGGGCTGCTCGCGGCAGCCGGCACCGACATCTCCTCCGCCGTACGCCGAATCGTCAAGGTCTCGCAGATCGGCGCCGTCGCCGGGCTCGGGTGGCTCGTGGCCGTCGTCGCCGCCCTCGCCTCGGCCGCGGGAGCGTTCCTGTTCTGGTGCGTGATGATGGTCCGCAAGGTCGGCATCCTCATCCTGGTCACACTCGCCGTCTTCGCGGGAGCGGGCGGCGGCTGGGAGGTCGCCCGACGCTGGCGCCGCGGCTGGATCGAGGCCACTGCCACCCTCGTCGTCTCCAAACTGCTGATGACGATCATCTTCGTGCTCGGCATCTCCGCCCTCGGCAACGCCGACAGCAAGGACGGAGTGGCCGCCCTCGCGGACATCGCGGCAGGCATGGTGATCATGCTGCTCGTCCTCCTCTGCCCCTACATGGTCTTCAAGTTCGTCCACTGGGCGTCCGAGAGCACTGACGGCGAGGCGATCCACCGCGCCGGTGGCGCCGGAGCTTCGATGGCCCGCCAGCACGCCGAGAACGCCGGACGCAAAGCCGCAGCGGCAGCCGCGACCGCCGGAACCGGCGGCGCTGCGGGAGCCGGGGCCGGAGCGTCGGGCGGGGCCCAGGCCGCCGGCGGTGGAGGGTTCCCCGGCGGCATCGCCGCCAACCCGACGGGCGGGATGAGCATGGACAAGGGCGGCTCGGACGACTCCTCCGGCGGTGGTCTACAGGATCTGCTGCAGCAGGCCGCGCCCCCGCAGGCCCAAAACGCTTCCCCGGCCAGCGGCCAGGACGGCGGCGTACCGAGCTGGAGCGGAGGCGGCACCGACACCGCCGGTGCCGGGCAGCAGACCGGCTGGGACCACGGTGTCCCGTCCGACCCGATGCCGCCGGCCCACGGCTCCCCGTCCACGAGTGACGGTGCCGCGCAGCCCGGCTCTCCGGCCGGCCTGTAGTTCCCTCGCCCGCGCCCGTCCCGACAGGGCCCGCCGCCCCGCGCGGTGCGCCCTGCCTCGGGCCCGACCCGTCCCCGGAAGCGATCGTGTCCTCCGAAGTCCTCCCGCTCACCGTCAAGTTCCCCACTCGGTCCCGTCGGGGCATCCTGCTCGGCCTGACCCTCCCGCAGCTCGTCCTGGTCTCCTCGGCACTCGCCCTGCTCCTGGTCGCCGTCGTGGCGGCAGGTCTGGTCGGCGCCATCACCCTGACGCCCCTCTGGATCGCCACCGCGGTCCTGGTCGGCGTACGGCGCGAAGGCCGGTCCCTGATCGACTGGGCCCCGCTCGTCGCCCGCTACACGAACCGCCGCCGCACCGGACAGACCTTGTGGCGGGCCCGCCCCGTTTCCCGTCCGAAGAGAGAAGGGCTGCTGCATCTGCCCGGCGCGACCGCCTCGCTGCGCGTGGCCACCGCCGAGTCCGGTGCCGCCGCCGTCCACGACCCGCACAGCCAGACCCTGACCGCGGTCGCCCGTGTCAGCTCCCGCGCCTTCGCGCTGCTCGACCCGGCCACCCAGAACTGCAACGTCGCCGCGTGGGGCCGGGCCCTTGCCGGCATCGCCCGCACCGGGCACGTCACCACCGTCCAGGTCCTGGAGCGCACGGTGCCGGACTCCGGCGACAGCCTCGCCCGACACTGGGCCGAACACGGCAACCCCAAGGCCCCCGTCGCAGGTCAGATCTACTCCGCGCTCGTGGACTCCGCAGGTCCGGCCGCCGCCCCGCACGAGGCGTACCTGGCCATCGCCCTGGATCTGAAGGCTGCCAAGCGTCTGATCAGCCAGGCCGGCGGTGGCCTCGGCGGCGCCTTCACCGTCATGGAGCAGACCACCGCCGCCATCGCCCAGGGCGCCCGCAGCGCCGGTCTCACCGTCACCGGCTGGCTCGGCGCCCGCGAGATCGCCGCCGTGCTGCGCACCGCCTACGACCCGGCTTCCACCGCTCACCTGCAGCAGTGGTCCTCCACCGGCCGGGCTGAGGCCGACCCGGCCGCCGCCGGCCCCGTCGCCCAGGTCGAGGAACCGGACCGGCTGATCACCGACAGCGCCCGGCACGCCACGTACTGGATCGAGAACTGGCCTCGCACCGAGACGAACGCGGGCTTCCTGCACGGCCTGATGTTCAGCACCGGCGTCCGCCGCGTCTTCTCCCTGATCTACGCGCCCCAGGGGATCGAGTCCGCCCTGCGGGACGTGCAGCGCCGCAAGGCCGCGATCATCGCGGACGCCTCCGAGCGCCAGCGCCGCGGCCAGGTCGACTCCGAGGCCGACAGCGTCGAGTACGCGGACGTCAAGATCCGCGAGAAGCAGCTCATCTCCGGCCACGCAGACGTCGCCCTGACCGGACTGCTCACCGTCTCTGCCGACACCGACCAGGCCCTCGACGCCGCCTGCGCCCAGATCGAGACCGCCGCCGCCGGAGCCCAAGTCGACCTGCGACGGCTGAAATTTCAGCAGGCCGACGCCTTCACCACCAGCGCTCTCCCGCTCGCCCGCAACACCCTCTGACCGGCCCGCCGCCCCGACGGCCCCTCCCAGTGAGAAGACGATGTCCCCCGACGACCGCCCCGGTGGCCCGCCCACCGGCGATGCCCACCCCTTTCTGCGGGCAGCCACCGCCGGTCTGCGCCACCACACCAGCACCATGGTTCCGGGCGAGGCCGCCCGGCCGGCCGACCGGCCCCATCTCGACGCCCTCCACGCCCACCTCACCACCGTCCACCGCCTGGTCGACCAGCTGACCGAGCACACCCGCCCCGAGCGACCCGCTGCCGGACGACACCTGGCCACCGCGCACACCCGCCTGTGGCAGGCCGCCGACTCCGTCCACGCGGCCTTCCACCTGCTGCCCGCCTCCGTCGATGACGGTGAGTGCCACCCCGAGCGGATCCCAGAAGGACCGCCGGTGCTGACCATCTGCCAGCGCCACCTCGCCGCCGTCCACGCCGTACGGCACAAGACCACCGCCGCCGACCTCGCGTCCTGACCTCCCCGACCGGAAGCGAACCGTGTCCCACCGCCGCGCCAGCGCGACCCCCCTGTTCACCCCGCACGGCATCGACCGTGCTCAGCGCCGCGCCCTGCGCAAGCAGACCGCCCGCGCTGAAGCCCGCGCCCGAACCGTCGCCGGCACCGCCACCGACCAGCAACCTGTCGAAGCCCCCTTCCCCGAGGCCGTCTACCCGCCCGCCGGGCGCCCCGGACCCGCCTCCGCCCGCGGCAGCCGCCTCAAGCTCCCGGCCCACCGCATGACCACCGCCGTCGCATCCGCCGCCTACCCCTTCCTCGCCGAAGGCGGACTCGGCGCCGACGGCGTCTACATCGGCCGCGACCTCCACGCCGAGGGCAGCTTCACCTTCGACCCTTTCTCCCTGTACGGGCGCGTCGAAGGGTTCACCAATCCCAACCTGCTGCTCGCCGGGGTGATCGGGCAGGGCAAGTCGGCGCTCGCCAAGAGCCTGGCTCTGCGCTCCGTCGCCTTCGGTTACCGGGTGTACGTGCCGTGCGACCCCAAGGGCGAGTGGACGGCCGTCGCCCAGGCCCTGGGCGGCGCCTCCATCGCCCTGGGCCCGGGCCTGCCCGGCAGGCTCAACCCACTGGACGCGGCACCGAGGCCGGCGTCGGTTCCTGAAACGGAGTGGGCGGGCGAGGTCCGAAAGCGCCAGCTGCTGCTCCTCGGCTCCCTGGCCCGCACCGTTCTCGGCCGCGAGCTGCTGCCCATGGAACACACCGTCCTCGACGTCGCGCTCGACGCCGCGGTCACCCGTGCGACCGCCTCCGGCCGCCCGCCGCTGCTCGGCGACGTCGCCCACGCGCTCGCCGACGGGCCCGGCCTCGAACTGGCCGGCGGCATGCTGGCCGGACGCCTCGGCGATGCCGCCCGCGACCTCGCCCACGCCATACGGCGCCTGGTCTTCGGCGACCTGGCCGGCATGTTCGACGCCCCGTCCACCACGGCGTTCGACCCGTACCGGCCCATGCTGTCCATCGACCTCTCACGCCTCGGCGGCACCGACGACGCCGCCCTCGTCCTTGCCATGACCTGCGCCTCGGCCTGGATGGAAGCCGCCCTCACCGACCCCCACGGCGGCCGGCGATGGGTCGTCTACGACGAGGCGTGGCGCCTGATGCGCCACCCCCCCCTCCTCATGCGCATGCAGGCCCAGTGGAAGCTCTCCCGCGGCCTGGGCATCGCCAACCTGCTGGTCATCCACCGCCTGTCCGACCTGCTCTCCGCCGGCGACGCCGGCAGCCAGAGCCGCGCGCTCGCCGAGGGCCTGCTCGCCGACTGCAGCACCCGCGTGATCTACCGACAGGAGACCGACCAGCTCGCCGCAGCCGCCGGACTGCTCGGCCTGACCTCCGTCGAGACCGGAGCCCTGTCCCACCTCACCCGCGGGCGGGGCCTGTGGAAGGTCGCCGGCCGGAGCTTCGTCGTCCAGCACCACCTCCACCCGGCCGAACTGCAGCTGTTCGACACCGACGCTCGTATCCACTGAAACGTCTGCGGGCTACCGATTTCCGCAACGCGGGCCACATCGGCCGGACACATCGCCCTCTCGCCGTGACCGCTCTCCTCTCCAAGAACCGCCGCCGACAGCCTGGAGACCCCTTGCCGGCATCCGTCCCTGACCGCCCCCTCACCGACGCGCGCGCGACCGCTTACGTACATGGGCACACCGTGGCCGAGCTCATCGACCTCCTCAATGGGCTCGAGGGGCTTGCCAAGTTCAAGACGAGCTCGATGTTGCTGGACCAGTTCCTGCACCCCACACACGGGGTCCTGGAGAAGGTCGCCGACCTTCTGGAAGCCGCCGCCGAGAAGGTACGAGAGTCGCCCAGCGACGACGGGTGGGACCTCTCCGCTGATCTCCAGTACGCCGCCGAGGAGACACGCGCCCTCGTCGGCGACCTCAACAGCGACGACCTAGTCGAACGCGCCCGCGTCCTTCGAGCGGGCCCGGCCGTCCGTACCGGGGACGCGTCCGCCGCCGTCGCGCCACGCGTCACCCTCCCGCAGTTTCCCGCAACTCCGCGACGCCGCACTCACTGAGACAGCTCAAGGAGCCCCATGGGCACACCCAGCTTCATCGCCCGCCCGACCGACACTTCGACTGGCAGCCGCTTCCGAGGGGTCTACTGCCTCTTCGACGGCTACCCGGACTACCAACTTCCACTCCTGCTCGGCGCTTTGCGCTACCGGTTCGCCGGTGACCTCAGCGCCCTGCGCCAACACCTGCTCGATGGTCCCCACGATTGGCAGGGCCTCGGGTTGGACCTCCTCCAAGGCGCCCCCAAGCACGTCCTGGACCGGCTCGACCCCCACGCCGAACGCTTCCCGAGCATGCCCCTCACCGACGTCGTCACCCTCAGCGGGGAACCCGCCGAATCCATCCCCATCACGGAGAACAACACCGATGGCGACCTGGAGTGGGGCTACGTCCTGCACGACCAGGGGATCGAGGTCATCGCCCTTACGTGGTACGACCGCGGTCCGCTCGTGAGCTGGAGCACCTCGCCGCTTGCCCGGATTCACCGCTCGCCGTTGCTCTGGGCCCCGGACAAGCCCGCTCCCATCCAGTCCCCCCGCACCGGGCTGACGCTCGTCAAGCCGCCCGGCCCGGCCCTCGCGTCACCTGCGCCGCGGCCCACCCGCTGACCACGCCGACCACAGGAGACTCCCTGTCCTCCCCGCAGATCACCGTCGTCATCGCCACCCAGCTCCGCCCCGAACGCCTCCCCTACCTGCGAGAGATGCACGCCAGCCTCACCCGGCAGACCGTGCCGTGGGAAGCGGTCCTCGTCCTCGACGGCGCCGACCCCGGACGCGTCCCGGACACGATCGCCACCGACCCGCGCGTCCGGGTCCTGGCGCTGCCCCGACCGGTCGGCGCCGCGTGCGCCCGCAACCTCGGCCTCAACGAAGTACAGACCGAGTTCATGAACTGGGCCGACGACGATGACGCCTTTCACGACTGGAGCCTGGGCGTACGGCTCGCGGCGTTCACCGACCGGCTCGGGTGGGTCGCCGGATACAGCGAGGACTGGCTGCCGGACGGCACCACCCGCCGGTGGGAGTGCCCCGCGCCGCCCGGCTTCCACGACGCCGGGGACGTGGTCACCTACTGGCCGCTCCCGCAGGACACCATCCCGATCGGGCCCACGACGATCCTGGCCCGCACGCGCCTGGTACGCGCGGCCGGCGGCATGGGCGGCCTCGTCCAGGGCGAGGACTACATGGCGGCCGTCGGCGTCACCGCCCTGGCCCCTGGCGTCCTGCTGCCCCTGCCGGTGTACAAGTACCGCAAGCACGAAGGGCAGATGACGCAGGGCACGGCGTACGACGATCTGGAGCTCGGCGCCCGGCGTCACGCCCACGCCTTCGGCCACGCCCTGCGCAACACCTTCGTCGCGGCACGGGCAGCGTGACCATGTCCGATCGTACGGAGGTGCAGCCGCGCCCCGATGCCGAGATCATCCTCTCCACCAGCGCGTCCATCGGCCTGGTCGCCATTCCCGTCGGGGAGCGGTACAGGTGGGCGGACACGGCCCTGCTCGTCACCGGCGGTTTCGAGCGGCACAAGAACGGCGTCCACTTTCTGCGCGACCTCAAGGCGATGCCGGAGGTGATGCCAGCCCTCGCCCACGCCGCGCGGCAACACCGCGTCGTTCTCAGCGCGAGCCCCCGCCCTTACCTCGGGGACTACGCGCACGAGCTGGCCATCCATCTCCCCGGTACCTGGACGGCGAAGGTCGAGGTCTACGCCCGTCCGGCGTGGCAGGAGGACTGAATGTCCCTGCTGTGGGACAGCGGCGAGCTGGCCGAGGCGATAGAGCACCGCCGCGTCCCGTACGGCGCCGTCCTGTCCAACGGTTCCGACACGGAGCTGCTCCTGATCGAGCGCCCCGGAAGCGCCCACGGGTACCTGCTCGGTGCCTGCGCGAGCAGCACCTTCGACGACAACTACCAGAACCCCCACGCGCCGGAGTCCATCACGCTGCCCACGATGCCGCGCCTGGCAGCCTCCCACGTGGCGGCGGAGTTCCTCCCGGCGTACGAGTTGGCCCTGCACGAGCGGCTGTTGGCCGCAGCCGAAGCCGGGCACGCCCGACTGGATGAGATCCACACTGCCCAAGGTGGGATCGACCAGGCCGGCCAGAACAGCGAGGAGGCCACGACCGTCTTCCGGCGGCTGCGCCCCCACGCCGCACAGCTTCTCGACCGGACGCGCAATTCCTTCGCCTTGGAGCCCGAGGACTCCGTAGTCCTGGACCGGCTGCACATCCTGCTCAACCTTCCGGGGGCGACCCACAATGCGCGTTCTTCGGTCTTCGTCCCTCCCCAGCCGCTCATGCCGGCCTCAGCCGACGAGGTCCGCCAGTGGCTCGCCGACGGCCCCCGGCTCCTCGAGCATGCCCGGCTCGCCCGTCCATCGGCGCCGGCATCCGGCCCGGGCCTCGCGCTCGCTCCGCCTCCGCCCTCCCTCGCCGGTTCGCTCGTGAACCCCCTCCGGACCCGGTGACCGTCCGGACGCCGCCCGACCCTCGCCTTTGAGGACGTACATGCCCCCGCACTTCCATTTCGGCCTGCACCCCGAGCACGGTGTCGTCGCCCGGTCAACGCCAGCGATCACGCCGCACCTGGCCAACTGGTACCTGATCCGCGAGCAGTTCGAGCCCGTCCCCGGCAGGGCGGACCTGTACCGGCTCACCAGGCCGGACCAGGACCCGCGGCGACGCGGCCGACAGGCTGTCCACGACCTCCGTCGTCACGGATTCACCGTCCAGGCCGACATCAGCCTCGATCCGGCCCGGTCTGCTCTGCCGCCCGCCCCGGCACGGAGCACCGGGCTGGCCGAACGCCGGGCCCGCATCGCCCAGGCGGCAGCGGCACGTTCCACTCAGCGCCACGCCGGCACTTCACCCTCGATCGCGGTGCAGATACCCGCCGCTGGTACCCCGCCCGTGGCCGCGGCCAGCCGGAGGCGATGACCATGACCGAAGACCAGATCGAGATCGCACGCCGTCCCGGCGGCGAGGTTGACGTCACCGGCCCGCTGGACGAGCTCGCCCTCGCGCTGCTCAAGCGGGCCGGGTTCCTGACCGAATCAACGCTGCGCGGACTGTGGGTCCGACTCCCCTTCGACATGGGCGGGTCCTGGGAGTACGAGCGCAGCCGGTGGGCTGCCGAGATGTCGACGCCGCCCGGTACCCCGTCGTGCTCGACGACAGCCTGCGGTCGATCGCTGCCCACACTCCGCGCACCCGTGCGCCGGCCCTTCGAGCCGCCCCACCTCGCCGCCGCTGAACCACGTTCCCGGAGTACACACTGACTTCCGCCCACGTCGATAACGCGCCCGTGCACGTACTGCGCAGGCCGTACGTCGCCCGATTGCTGGCGGGCACCATGATCGCGCGTCTACCCAACGGCATGGTGCCTGTCGCCCTCCTTCTCCTGGTCGCCGACCAGGGCGGGTCTCTGTCAACGGCCGCGCTCCTGTGTGCCGCGTACGGGCTGGCCTCCGCGCTCGGGCAGCCGGCCCTCGGGCGCCTGGTGGACCGCCACGGACAGACCGCCGTGACCTGGGCCTCGACCCTCCTCACCAGTCTGGCCTTGCTCACCCTGCCCCGCCTCGACTCGACCGACCAGACGGTGCTGTTCGCCGGGGCGGTCGTCCTCGCCGGGGCATCGACCCCACCGATGGAGGCGAACCTTCGGGCGCTGTGGCCGAGCGTGCTACCCGATCCGGCCCAGCGCAGAGCCGCACTCGCCCTCGACACCGGTTCGCAGGGGCTGATCTTCATCACGGGCCCGCCGCTGGTCGCCGCCCTCACCACGTTCACCGGTCCGAGTACCGCCCTGACCGCGACAGCCCTCCTCGGCCCGGTCGGCGCCGCGGCCGTCCTGACCGCCGCTCCTTCCCGCCGGTGGCGGCCGGTCAAGACCGCGCCGTCCGGCATCCTCGGACCGCTGCGCTCACCTGGGCTTGTCGCCCTCTTCGTCGCCCTGACCGGGACCGGCGTCGCTCTCGGCGCCCACACCGTGTGGGCGGTTTCGGTCGCCGAGCGCACGCATGCCGCTGCCCTCTCTGGGCTCATCCCCGCGGCGCTGTCCGTCGGCAGCCTCATCGGCGGCGCCGTCTACGGCCGGCGAACCTGGCCCGGGAGTCTCACCACCCAACTCCTGGTCGCAGCCAGCGCCTTCACGGCCGGCTGGTTGTCGCTGCTCACCAACCCCGGCCCGCTTGCGGCCGTCGCCGTCTCGGGACTGCCGGGCCTTTTCCTGACCGCACTGGTCACCAGCTCATTCCTGACCGTGGACGCCCACGCCCCGGACGGAACCGTCACCGAGGCGTACGCGTGGCTGATCGCCGCCGTCGGCATCGGCCAGGCCACGGGCACCGCGCTCGCCGGCCCGCTCGCCGCCCACTCCCAGCTGGGTGCCTGGCTCCCCGCCGCAGGCGCGCTGTTCACCCTCGCCGTGCTGACCACGGCGCGCCGCCGGATCTACGTACCCGGGCCCCCCGTACGGCGCGGTCGGCACCGCCGTGTACCGGCACACGCCGCCCGTCCCGCCTGACCGAAACCCGCCCTTTCAAGGAGACCTTCATGGCCGTACCCACAACGTTCGAGGTCGTCCACAACTGTGGCCATGTCCTCACCCATGACCTGGCAAGCCGTTCGGCCGACCAGCGCGCCGGATACGCCCGTTGGCTCGCCGCCCGTAAGTGCACCGACTGCTGGCGCTCCGACCACCAGGCGGACGCCGCCAGCTTGAAGGAGTGGCTCGCCCAGAAGCGCGCCGAGGAAGAGGCCGCCGCCACCGACTGGGAGACCCAGTTCGACATGCCGCCGCTGGAAGGCCCCGAGACGATCCTGAGCTGGGGCTCGCGCAGCCGGCATCAGCTCGTGACCCGCGCGTACACGGGACTCGTCACCGAAGGAACGTGGGACGACGCCGATTGGGCACAGCTGGAGGAGCAGATCCGGCTGGTGACCCGGGCCGGGTGGTGGGTGGACCAGCGTGATGCCGAAGGCGCCGACCTTCCGGAGCTGCTGGACGCCGCGAGCGACCGGGACCGGCCCACGGAGAACCCGTTCCGGTAGGCGCGCGGCGCGCAATATAGCGGCCAAGTCCCGGTTTCGGAAACCGGGGATTCTCCGGACCCTTTGTCTTCCACCACCGCCCCACGCCCCTGTGGAAGGACCCGTCCGTGCCGGAGACCCGCCCCGTGTATCTGCCGCCCGACCCGCTCACCCCGGAGCGGGACGTCACCCACGCCCACTTCCGGCCCGGGGAGCACGTCGTGATCCTCAAGGGCGCGGCCGAAGGGCAGCTGTGGGGCGACGCGATGAAGGTGATCACGCCGTCGTGGCACACGCCGACCGACGAGAACGGCTGGCGGCTGCTCGACCCGAACGGCGGCGACCGCTCCTACATCACCGCCCACCCCCGCTACATGGTGCACCTGTCCACCCGCTGCCCCGAGTGCCTCGTGCACCAGAAGGCCCTGCGCGAGTACCTGGTGCCGCGCGTCGGAACCGCCGGGGAGCCTGTCGACTGCCGCTGGTACTCCGTGACTGCGCTCAACCAGCTCGTCCACGTCGCCGACGCCGGCCACGCGGACCGATAGGCGGGCCAGCCGACGTCCCTCCGTACCCCGGCATCGCCCCGCCCCTACCTGTCGGCCCGACAGCGAGCGAGAACATGATCATTCATCTGTATCGGCGTGGCTTCGAAGCCGCCGATGCCCTTGCCGATGCGCTCGGTCGTCCCCTCAGCGCGGACGAAGGGCTGACGACCGAGCCCGGCGGCATCGTGGTCGCCTACTGGGACCGGCTCGACCGTTACACCGACGAGAGCCGGTACTGGACCACACCGGAGTGGGCCCAGCACCTCGCCGACCCGCTGGTCGAGCATCCCTTCGTCGCCGACCCGGACGGGTCCCGACGCGCGATCCTCCACCTGTACGTGCGCCTGCACCCGCTGGACCGGGAGCTCTCCCCGGCCGAGTGGTCCGAGATCGGCCACCGGCTTGCGCGCACGGCCGGCCTCGCTCCGCCCGGCGACGACCGAGCCTGCCGCTGGATCGCCGTACGGGACAAGGCCAACCGCATGGACCTGATCGGCAACCTCATCCGCCTCGACGGCGCCTGGGCGACCACCCCCCGCCGCCTGGCCAAGGTCCTGGAGGCGGAAGCACGGCGGATCGAAACCGACCTGCTGCTTCACACCGGGCACCCGTCAGCCCAGGACAAGGCGCCCGCACCTACCCTGCCGACTGCCGCCGCACTGCCGCGCAGGCCGACTGCGACAAGCCCGCTCGCGGGCATCCTGAACCAGCTGGCGGCCGAGCAGTCCGGGCCGATCGCGGCGGTGCGGCAGCTCGTCGAGCAGGTCGGCCGCCAAGCCGCCGCCCTGCCCGGCCACGAAACCGCCGCCGCCGGCCGGGACCTGTTCTGGGCGGCCCGCCGCCTCCACGGCGTGCAGGATCAGCTCGGACAGATCGCCACCCGCCTCGCCCCCACTCCCCCGGGCCCGGCACCCCTGCCCCCGCAAGCACCTGCCCCCTCCACGTCGGTGCAGCGATGAGCGCGGCAGGCGTGACGGCCGGACCGACGGTGGCGATCGTGCGCGATCCGGCAACCGGACTGATCACCGCGAGCGGCGGGGACGGCCTGGCCCACGGCATCCTGGAGCGCACCTTCTTCCTGCGGGAGACGCACGGGTTCACATGGCACCGACTGTCCCCCACCGTCTCTCCCGAGGAAGAGCGGAGCGTCGCCCGTATGGCCGTAGCGCGTCTCCAGGCCGCCGGGTACCGGGTCCTCGCCGATTCGGAGTTCGCTTGGGACGGCACCGAAGCGCGCTACGTGACGACGGGCCGGGAGATCGAGAACCTCGCAGGCCGCATCCGCGAGGCCGCCTCCGCGGACGAGCTCACCTACGAGCTTGCGGAGCTCACCGCCACGCACGACGGCATCCTCGCCTCACTCGGTCTCGTCCTGCACGCGCTCGCCGACGCCTACGACCGGTTCAGCGGGCCAGCCGATCCACGCTGGGGTGCCCGTCTGCGCAGCGAGGCCGAGCACGAACTCCGCCTCCTCGCGACGGAGCTGCGAAGCGTGCGCGTCAACCTCGCCGACCGCAGCGCGCCCCCGGGCCGACGCGGACCTCACCTCCCACCGCCCGCGCCGCCCGCCCCACCGACGTCTACCGCCTTCGGACGGACCCGATGACCTTCCTTCCTGTCCCCTCATCGAGGAGCCCATGTCCCTCCCCCGATCCCTTCCCGACGACGACCGCAACCTGGAGTCGTTCGCCACAGTCCTCGCCGAGATCCTTCCCGGCACCTGGACGGTCGATTACCACCAGCACCAGCGCTACGAGGACCAGTTCGAGCACGCCGAAGACGTCTGGGACCTCAACCTGGTCAGCGGCGCCATCGCCGAGTTCGTCCTGGGCCAGGACGCCCACCTCATCCGGCAGGACGGGACGCGGCTGTACGTCACGATCCGCCCGCTGCACGAGGACGAGTTCCTGGTCGCGGCCATCGCCCCGACCAGGGCAATCACCGCCGAGGCGTTCGAGGGCGTCCGCGAACCCGAGGGAATCGCTGTGCCGGCCGATCCAGAGCGGGCTGCCCACGCCGTCAACGCCGACCTCATGCCCCGCTACGAGGTCGCACTCGCCCAGGTCCGCCACGCCGCCATGAACCCTCCGCAGCCCGCCCCCCGCCCTGACACGATGGTCGTGATGACCTGGCGAGACGACGGCTTCCTCGCGGCGACGACCACGGCCCGGCCGGCCGCCGAAGTGCTGCTCGCCGAGGGCTTCGTGTGGGAGACCGCCTCGAACACGTACGTGCTGACCGGTGACGACACCCGCGCCCAGGGCCACGCGGTCCAGGCCGCCGGCGCTCGCCTCGCCCGCCTCGGCATCGGCACCGCGCTACGAACGGCCCCCCGCCCCTCAGCCGACATCGCCGTGCCAGCGCCGCAGCCCGGCGCCCGCGCCACCACGCGCAGCCGGTGACGCCCGCCCCGCGAACCCGCTCGTCCGTCCCCCCTCTCGACGCCGCCCGCCGTCCACGCCTCGCCGTCTTCCTCCTGCGCCGCTACCTGCGCACAGCGGTCATCAAGGCCGGCGGACCCGGCCCTTCCCCCGCAGGACCGGTCGCGGTCGCCAGGCCACCTACTCCCGTCCACCGTCGCATCCGCTGACCACTGTCACGGGCTTCGGACCAACGCTCTGGATCGCTCATGAACCCGCCTGTCACCGACGACGCCCTCTTCCATGCCGTCACCCAGCAGCTCGACCAGCTCACCGAACGCCTGCGGCGGGCAGACGCACAGCAAGCCGCACAGATCCTGGCGCGGGTCGTCGCCATGGAACGCGGCATCCTCAGCAAGCTGCACGATCTCGTCAGTTCCGGCAGCCGGGCCTCCCGGAACCACGCCGCAGATGGAGCGTTCCCGGCGGAGGCATGGCTGGCGTTCGGACGCGCCGCCAATACCCTGGCCAACCTCACCATCGACCTCGATCAGCACCAGGAGGTCTTCGAGCAGATCGGCAAGCAGCCACCGTCCCCGGCCACCACGCCGCAGAAGGCCACCGCGTTCGTCGCCAGAGGGCGTCACCGGTGAGCAAGCGACAACAGCAGTGGCCCGGCTGGAGTGGCCGGCAGACCGCCCAACAGCACTACTTGATCGAACCCCGCTACCTCGCCGGCGGCGGCGACCTGCGGCACGTCACCGAATACCTGCGCGCCTCCGGCTGGAGGGACAACACCCCCAGGTCCTCCGTCGCCCTCGTCTTCGACTCCCCGGACAAGACGGTCCGCGTCGCCTACCAGCCGCCGGGCGGCTGGCAGATTCACGGCGCCGCCCATGGCCAACAGCCGGCCTGGCAGGTCGCGCTCACCGCGCAAGCCCCGGTGGAAATCGTCGCCGGCCTTACCGACGCGCTGACCAAGGGCCGTTCCGCACACGCCCCGAACGTGTGGGCGCCGCTCTCCGAGCGCGGGTGGTCCACCGACACCGGCCAGGAGCACACCGCCGTCAGCCCCAACCGGGACGCCTTCGTCCAATACGTCGCCACCGGGCCGCAGCACTGGTGGATCGGCGCCCGCAACGAGCACGGGCCCGTCTGGAACCTTCAGGCGACCTCGACCACTCCCCTGTACCTCCTGCAGGCACTGACCGAGGCCCTGGCCGATCCAGATCCGGTGATGCGCCCGCGCAGCCATGTCCCGCCGAGCAACCGCATCCGCACCACCTCCGTCTCCGTGCTCCCCGACCAGCTCCGCGCCTGGCAGCAGGCCCGCATCACCGCGGCCCGCGCCGCCACGTGGGGACGGAACTGGGTCGCCGCCCGGGCCCAAACCCCCGCTCCTGCCCGATTCGCGCGCAGCCGATAACCGCGCCACCTCCGACCGGAGTCCCTTATGACCAGCCCCACCACATGCCGAACGATCAACCAGACGGTCCGCAAACGCGCTGCCGGACCTGGTGGCGTCCCTGCCCCTGCCGAACCGGACGCATGGCCGTAACCCCCGCCCAGCGGGCGTCGTACGCCTACGACCATCGCTCGAAGATCCCCTTCCACACCGCACCCCGTCACCTCGCCGGTCCCGGCGACCCCCGACATGTCACCCATGCCCTGCTCGCCGCCGGCTGGAGCATCACCTCCGCCCCCGGCGACCCCCGCACCGTGCTCGCCGTCCCCGACCAGGCCCGCCACCAGCTCGTGCTCGACCCGTTCGCGAGCCCGTGCTGGCGGATCCAGCCCGCGACTGGTCGTGGTACGCCTCCTTCGACCGGATGGTGCCCGCCGAGATCATCGCGGGTTTCACCGACCGCCTCATCGGCACACCGGGCCGCACCGACACCGGGCCTTGGCGGCTGATGGCGCAGGCGGGATGGACCGTCGAGCGACGACCCGATGGAACGCGCCAGGCCGTCTCCCCGGGCTCCCATCCGCTGCGGGTCGAACTCATCCCCGTCGGCAAGGCCGGTCCCAAGCAATCGGCTTGGCGCGTCGAAGCCCATCCTCCGTACGGCGGCGCGCGTCTGTGGCACATCTGGATCAGCGGCGCCGTCCCGGACCGTCTCCTGAACGGCCTCGTCGAGCAGCTCGTCGCCACGGCGCCCGTCGTACGAGGCATGCACGACACCGAGAGCCACGGTGCCCGGCAGGAGCTGAGCGGCATGTCCCCCGAGCAGGTGGTCGAAGCGCACTTCGCCCGGCTTGAGGCCGTCAGCCGCCGGGCCCAGGCCGAACGTCGCACGCGCCTCTCGACTTCCCTGCCCAGGCCCCTATCGAGCGCGGCACCCACGTCCGTATCCCACCGCTGAATTTTCGAAAGAACTCCGTGCCCCAACCCCCTTCGCCCGATGCATCCGCCTCGGCCCTTCGGGCCCCGCTAGCCCGCCTGTCAGCCTTCCTGCTCCGGGCGGACGACGTGACCGCCGCCTGGGAGCGGTACTCCGACGAGCACACCGATCTCGACGGCTGGCCGTACGACCAGGACACCTACGACAGACGCATGGCAGTCCGCGACGCGGCGCTCTGGCGCCTGTTCACCCCGCTGCGCGACGAAGCCGCTCATCTCCTCGATACAGCCGAAACCGTAGTCGACCAACTCGCCGGCAAGTCCGTTCAGACCCGCTGGGTATGGCAACTGGACCAGCTACGTGGCGCCTTGGAACGAATCAGCGCCGCTCAGACGGCTTTCACGGACTGGCAGGACACGTACCCGCGCACGAGCGACGAGCTCGTCGACCGTGCAAGGGCAGCCCGGGACAAGCGGGCATGGGAGGGCCTGAACGACTGGATCACCCACGGCCGCGCCATCCTGGAGATCCACGCCACCGCCCTGCGGGCCGGCCGCCCCGGCATTCGCCGCCCCTCCCCCTCCCCGGCGGCGGTCCGATCCACAGCCATCGCCCAAGCAGCGCGTCGCTGAAGCGGTCTTCGCTGGTCTCGCTTCCCCCGAGCCGCTGCTGCCGCCGCCTCAGCAGCCGGCCGGGTCCCTCCCCCCGCCGTCCCCGGTGACCACCGCCCCGAACCGAAGGAGCCACCCTGACCTCACCGTTCCCCCATCGCGCCGACCAGCACGCCGTCGCTCTCCAGGGCCTGGCGACGTTCCTGCTGCAGAGCGAGATGATCCTCGCTTCCTGGGACGCCTACTCCGAGAAGCACACCGACGCCGACGGCTACCCGTACGACGAGGAGTCGTACGGCTGGCGCAAGGTCCAGCGGGACGTCCAGACCTGGCGGGCCTTCGAGCCCGTCCGCCGATCCGCACGCGATCTGCTCGCCACAGCCACATTCCAGGTACGGCACATGGCCGCCAGCGACCTCGACTCCCGCTGGCCGTGGCAGCTGTCCGAGCTCACCAAGGCCCTCGACCGCCTGGACGCTCTCCGCGACGAATGGGCGAAGACCCGTGAGGCGGGACGGTCCTCGCCCCCGACACGCGAGCAGTTCATCGACGCCCTCGCCGAACGGAACGCCGAGGCGTGGAGCGAACTCGGCACCTGGGCCACCCAGGGGCGTGCCCTCCTCGACGTTCATTTCGCCGCCTTCAAAACCCCGGCTTCAGCCCCGACGAAAGTCCCGGGCCCCTCCCTCATGGCCACCGTCACCGCTAGCCGTCCGGCGGTGAGGCGTTGATGAGCGACATGGTCGACCAGGCGTTCATCTCGCCCCGCTACCTCGCCGGCCCCGGGGACCCCGTATGGGTCACCGTCCCCCTGCACGAAGCCGCCGGCTGGAGTCACGGGCACGAGCCGCTGCTACCCCGGGTCATCCTCTCCAGCCCGGACCAGAAGACGCTTCTGCGGCTGGAACCGGCCCCCGGCGACCAGTGGTGGCGCATCAGCCACAACGGCGGGAGCCCTTCGAACAGTTGGTACGCGTCCTTCGGCGGCCGGACGCCGGTCGAGTTGATCGCCGCGGTCACCGACATGCTCACCGACCCCGCCCACAACGAGCGTGCCCTCGTCGACCCGCTCCGGCCGCTGCGCCGGCAGGGGTGGGACACGGCGCCGTCCGGCGAGTTCCGCTCCCCGGACGGCATCGTGAAGGGCGAGCGGATCACCTTCTCTGGCTCCAGCAGTCGGTTCATCACGGCCTCCGTCGACGAGGACTCCGTGCTCTGGCAGGCGCGCTTCGACGGCCGCACCCCCGCCAGCATCGTGGCGGCCTTCACGCAGGCGCTGTCCGCTCGCGAACCGCTGCGGCGCACCCACGAGCAGCCCCTCGGTCTCCGCCGGCAAGGGATCGACCTCCGCTGGGAGCAGGTCCCAGCCGAGAGCGTCGCCTTTGCCCTCTCCGACCGCGTCGAACGCCTCGCCGCCCGCCGTACGGGTACTCCCCCGCCCGCGTCGCAGCCGCCCAGAACGGCACCCCGCCGTACCCGCTGACCGTCTCACCACCGGCCGATGCCGGCGCCGCCCTAGGAACCACCGCCCTTGCCCAATCCCCCTTCCTCCAGCTCCGACGGTTACGACATAGCCCTGAAGATCGGCGGCGCTGCCCTCGCGATCGGGATCCCCCTCGCCTCCTTCGCCTGGCTGTCCGGGAACCTCACCGCCTGGGCGACCGGGAGCGGCCCGTGGGCGCCCTACCGCCCGGCCGACGCTCTCCTCCACCCCGAACGACTCTGGCCCCAGGGCACCGAAACGACCCTGCTGGTCGCCACCCGAATCGTGCCCGTCCTGCTGACGCTCTTGATCGCGGCCGGCGCCGGAGCCCTGTGGCTCCGGTACAAAGACCGGGCCGGCAGCCGGAAGAAGAAGGTCGAGGGCATGGCGAGCGCCCGCGACATCGAGCCGCTGCTCGCCAAGGCGATCGAGGCCAAGGCCCGCTCGCTGCGCCCGAGCCTGAAAAACGCCAAGCACATCGATCCCCAAGACACCGGCATCCTGCTCGGCAACCTCCAGGGCACGAAGCACGAGGTGCGCATGGGTTTCGAGGACGTCGCCGTCGCCATCATGGCGCCGCGTTCCGGCAAGACCACCTCGCTCGCGATCCCCTCCATCCTCGCCGCACCCGGGCCGGTGCTGCTGACGTCGAACAAGGCCGCGGGCGACGCGTACACCGCGTGCTACGACGCTCGCAGCCGGGTCGGCCGGGTGTGGTCGATGGACCCACAGCAGATCGCGCACGCCGCCCGCGAGATGTGGTGGAACCCGCTCGCCGACGCGAAGACCCTCGACGGCGCGGGGAGGCTGGCCGGGCACTTCCTCGCCGCCTCCGTCGACGCGAACCAGCAGGGCGACTTCTGGTCAAAGGCCGGCAGCAACATCCTCAGCCAGCTGTTCCTGGCAGCAGCGCTCGACGACCGGCCGATCACCGACGTCATGCGGTGGCTCGCCTTCCCCTCCGACCGGCGCCCGCTCGACATCCTGCGCGACCACGGATTCGCCTCCGTGGCCTCCCAGTTGAAGGGCACCGTCGAAGGGCCGCCCGAGACGAGGGACGGCATCTACGAGACCGCCCGCCAGTACGCCTCCGCCCTGCTCAACTCGGAGATCGCCGCCTGGGTCACCCCCCAGAAGGACGTCCCCGAGTTCCGCCCATCCCAGTTCGTGACCTCCAGCGACTCGCTGTTCCTTCTGTCGAAGGACGGCGGCGGCGGCGCCTCCGCGCTGATCGCCGCCTGCGCGGACTCCGTGATGCGGGCGGCGACCACCCAGGCCGAGCGTGCCGGGGGCCGGCTGGACCCCCCGATGCTCGCGATCCTGGACGAGGCCGCCAACGTGTGCAAGATCAGCGACCTGCCCGACCTGTACTCGCACCTCGGGTCTCGCGGGATCATCCCGATCACCATCCTGCAGTCCTACCGCCAGGGCCAGAAGGTCTGGGGCGACGCCGGCATGGACGCGATGTGGTCGGCGGCCACCGTGAAGGTGATCGGCTCCGGCATCGACGATCCCGACTTCGCCGACAAGCTCTCGCGGATGATCGGCGACCACGACGTCGAGACCACCAGCACGTCGGTCTCCGAGTCCGGCAAGTCGACGTCGATCAGCATGCGACAGGAACGGATCCTGCCGGCCGACGCGATCCGCGCCCTACCCAAGGGCTCCGCCC
Organism: Streptomyces sp. NPDC029139; assembly: GCF_055564335.1. Classification (NCBI taxonomy): domain Bacteria; kingdom Bacillati; phylum Actinomycetota; class Actinomycetes; order Kitasatosporales; family Streptomycetaceae; genus Streptomyces; species Streptomyces sp. NPDC029139. The sequence continues at coordinate 321,961 of NZ_JBVHWN010000003.1, forward strand.
TGTGCCTGGCCACCGGCATGCGCGTCGCGATGCTCGACCTCCGTCCCTGGTACACCGAGCCCGGCGCCGACGAACTGGGCGCCGCCTCCGCCCGCGCCTCGAAGGCCATCACCGCCCGGGCCCTCGCCAAAGCCAGTGCGCAGCAGGCCGACTACGGCCCCGCCACGTGACTTCCCGCGTCAGCACCGCCGCTCAAGGGCGCCGCCCTGCGCGATTCCGCCATCGCCGTACGACGCCGAGGCGATCACCCAAGGAGATCACCCTGACCAGCTTCAAGCAGGCACTCGCTCTCTACGACATGGCCGACCAGCTCGACCGCCTCCGGTTCCAGCTACGGACACTGCCGCCGGCGCCCAGCATTCCCGACATAGGCAGCGTCTCCGCACACGTCGACGCTCTGGCCGGCATCACCACGGCCGTGACCACCCAGATCAAGGACTGCTTGTCCAACGGCCTGTCCCAAGACACGACGAAGGCCCTGGAGGCGTACAGCAACACCCTCGCTCCGCTGGGCGAGGCCCTGACCGAACTCGGTCGCATGCACGCTGAGATCGCGCACTTCAACTTCACCACCCACCCCGCGCACCGCGACAACCCGGCGGGCCTGGAACGCCCACGCCAGGTCGTCAACGAGACGGTGTCCGGCTGCTGCGAGGCAGCCGACGACATCCTCGACGTGGCGGCCACCGAACTCCGCGAAGCCGCGACCAAGCTGATGCCCTCTCCCTCACGCTTCCGGCCCGCCGCTACCTCCCTCAGTGCCTCCACCCGGTGCCAGACCCCACTGACCCCGCTCAGTAGCAACCGCTCGGGACCGGGCGCCCACGTCGTCCCTGCCCGCGGAGGTCTCGCCGCCGGTCCGGAAGGACGACGACGATGACGATCGAGTCCGAGGCCGAGGTCGCGCTTCCGGCTGAAGTCCTTCCCGCCCACATCCTTGCGCTGGCCGAAAAGACCACGCGGTTTCGGGACCGACTCCACACGCTCCAGGTTTACGAGCCGTTCAGCGCAGGGGATGCGCTGGCGCACGCAGAGGCGGCGGCCGACCTCTCCGAGGCCGTGAAGGCCGTAACGGACAAGCTCGCCAAGGTCCCGCTCTACGTGAGCCCCACCGTCCGGGACACGTTCCTTCGGCTCCAGCTCCTGGCCACCCAGGCCCAACTGGCCGACGAACACCTGACATGGGTCCACGTGTACCTCGACGAGCTGACGGCCCAGGAGCGTGCGCAGCGACCGCCCGGCCCGGTCCTCGACACGCTGGTCGAGGCCGGACGACACCTCAGGGAAGCGGACATGCTGACCGCGTTCGGGGCACGCGATGCCCTGCACGCTGCCACGGACTTCGCCAGCGCCCTGCGCGCCCAGAAGGTCAACAGCCGGGTGCAATCGATGTCGCCCGCCCAGTACGCCGCACTGCACGCCACCGCGTCCGGACACGTCACCGTCGACAGTCTGGGGGACGAGGAATGGGCATGGAACCGGCTCGACCGTCTCTCGATGGGCACTGTCCGGTCGCTGGAGTCGCGCGACTGGATCTTCCGCGAGGCACACCATCCCGTGCCGGGGTCCCGGTCGGTCCGCCTTCACCTCACCGAGGCCGGCTGCCTCGCGCTCGCGTCGCGGCTCGGCCACGCCCCCGTCGTGACACGTCCGCGTGCGCTCGCCACCCAGCCCGCCCGGACCCGTCTCCACTGATTTCAAGGAACATCTTGTGCACCCCTTCCACCTGTTCGCACTCCAGATCGCCCACGGGCTCCCCGGCACGTGGAAGACGATTCGCCGCTGGTACCCCCGTCCGGCCGACCAGTCCGTCGACCTGTGCCGGATCTGGTCTCCCTTCGACGACCGGCCGTCACTCGCCGAACGAGAGCACGCCGCGACCCTCCTGCGAGCCGACGGGTTGGAGCTCTACCTCACCGAGCACCGCCAGAGGCGCGTCCTCATCTGTCCCGTCGTTCCCCTCGGCCTGCACGAGGACGTCACCGACCGCCTCCCCGCGCCGCCGACCGTCGGCGCCCCGCTCGACCCGGCCCGCGCCCTGTGGCGGATCAACGACCGCGTCCTGCCCCACTACACCGCCGCGGTGACCGACGCCCGTGAAGCCGCTGCCGCCCTCGCCGCCCGGCGCTCGGGTAGCCCTGTGCCGCTCGCTCTCCCTCAGCGTCCTTCCGGGACCCTCACCCGCTGAGCCGCAGCTCCGAACTCCTATCCCGAAGGCAGGACCCCCGATCTCCCAACACCTCCCCACCGCACCCCATTTCGGAGTGTGCCTGCAGATGCTGACCCTCGCGACGAAGTACGCCCAGTGCTTCGACGTGCTCGACGACCGCTCCCTCAGCACGCCGGAGGCGACCGATCGAATCACCCGGCTGATCACAACGATCACCTCACTCTCCGAGGAGACCGCGGCCGTTCGTGCGGCCCACCTGGAACTGCCGATGTCCCTCCTCAACCACACCGACCACACGGTCGGGTCCAGGATCGCCCAGCTCCAGGTGGTGACGAAGGCGGCGGCCGAGTCCCTGGGTCGCGCCGTCGAAAACTCCGACCCCACCACGTTCACCTCTCTGGACTCGAGGCTGACCAACGTCCACGCGGCTCGGGATCTGCTCGGGACTGCTTCCGTCGACCTCATTGCCTGCGCCGAGCGCGTCGCCACCGAGATGGAGCGCTACCGCAGTTCCTACTCCGTTCCCGAGGCCAGTCACCCGCTGACAGGCGAGCAGCTCCAGGTCCTCCGGCTCGTCACCAGTGGCGCCGTCTCGGTCGACGAGGCGGGCCAGTTGTGGGTGGGCATGGACAAGAACGCCGCCCGCGCGAGCGTGATCATGGCTCTCGACCAGCAGGGCCTGGTGGCCTCCGGACCTTGTGCCTCGTGGGCCGACGAGGTGCGCGTCCTTCCCACCCCGATGGGCAGGCTCGTGCTGGCAGCCACCCTCGGCCGACCGGAGCACCGAACGGTCGGCGCGCATTCGGCATCCAGTGCGGCGCCGGCCAGAACGGTTGCTTCCGTGCAGAGAGCACGACGATGACCCCGGATCCCCTGCAGGAGCGCGATGCGGGATGCGTCGAATCCTCGCCCGGCTCGTACCTCTCGTAGCACGCGGCCTCACCACCCGTGCGCTCTCCCCGCTGCACTGGTTCTGGACCGCTGCACCCCCACGGCAGAGCGTTCACCGAACCCTTGCAGCCACGCTCGCCCTTCCGGCCCCCGCCGTACGGGCAACTGTCCCCGGCCCGTTAGGTCTCCCGCGCCACGCGCCTCTGACTCAGAGGGCAACCCACGCCTGCGGCAGCGCCTCTCGCAGCGGCTCCCGGGCTACTCACGCCGGCCTCTCCGAGTTCCCCACGACCGAGGCCAGCCCAGCGACTTGCCTCGCCGATCCCGTTCAAGGAAGTCCCGATTTCCACGCACTCTTCCCCCCAGTTCCGCGCCCTCTCCCTGGGCGCCGGCGTCCAGTCCAGCACGGTGCTCGCCCTCTCAGCTGAAGGCATTCTTCCGATGGTCGACTACGCGATATTTGCTGATACGGGCTGGGAACCCAAATCCGTTTACGACCATCTCGATCGCCTCGAACGGGAGATAGCGAACCCTGCCGGGATACCTATCCTCCGGGTTTCCTCCGGCAACATCAGAGATGATGCACTGAATCCCGCGCACCGTTTCGCTTCAATGCCGCTCTACATCCTCAACCGGGACGGCCGACCCGGGATGACCAGGCGCCAGTGCACGGGCGAGTACAAGGTCAAGCCGATCAAGAAGAAGATCCGGGATCTCCTTGGCTTCCCCTATCCGACCCGGGTCCCGAAGGGCGTGTTCGTCGAGCAGTGGATCGGCATATCCACCGACGAATTCCATCGCGCCAAGGACGCCGACGTCCAGTACATGCGGAACGTCCACCCGCTGATCGACATGGGCTGGTCCCGTTCCGACTGCGTCCGTTATCTCACGTCGCTGGGTTTGGCCGATACGCCGAAATCGAGCTGCATCGGCTGCCCCTTCCATGGCAATGCCCAGTGGCGGCACATCCGCGACACCTCGCCTGCGGAGTGGGCGGACGCCGTGGCGTTCGACGCGGCGATACGGAAGGGAAACGCCCGCGCCAACGCGACAGGGAACGAACTGCTGGGCGAGGCGTTCCTGCACCGCTCCCGCGTCCCGCTCGACGAGGCCCCGATCGACCACGTGACCGCCGCCGAACGCGCCGCTCTCGCCGCCGACGAAACCGACGAGGCGGAGCTGGGTGTCGTCAACGGCTGCTCTCCCTGGTCCTGCCGCGGAGAAGCAGAGGCGGTGCAGGACGACTTCGGGCTGACGGCATGACCAGCCGGCTCGTGCTCGACCTCTTCGCGGGTCCGGGCGGCTGGAGCGTCCCGTTGCGCCGCTTCGGTATCCGGGACGTCGGCCTGGAGTGGGACGAATGGGCCTGCAAGACGCGGGCGGCTGCCGGCCTGCTGACGGTCCGCACGGACGTCGCGATGTATCCGGCCTGGATCTTCGCCGGCCGGACACGGGGGTTCATCGCCTCCCCGCCCTGCCAGGCGTGGTCGATGGCGGGCAAGCGCCTCGGACTGGTCGACCAACCGCTCGTCCACCAGGCGGTCGCCGATCTCGCCGCCGGCCTCGACACACGGGAGAAGCTCCTGGCTGCCTGCCGCGACGAACGCTCCCTGCTCGCGGCCGAGCCCATGCGCTACCTCCACGCCCTGAACACCGCCGGAGAACCCGACTGGGTGGCAATGGAAGAGGTCCCCGACGTCCTGCCCCTGTGGAAGCAGTACGCCGCAATCCTGCGATCCTGGGGCTTCTCCGTGTGGACCGGGATCCTCAACTCGGCGGACTACGGCGTCCCACAGACGAGGAAGCGGGCGATCCTCCTCGCCTCCCGCATCCGCACGGCCGAGCCGCCGGCGCCGACCCACGCCCGCGCCGCCGAGCCCGAGTCGCTGTTCGGTCCTGGCCGCGCGCGATGGGTGTCCATGGCCGAGGCTCTCGGCTGGGGTGCGACCGACCGCCCCGTCCCGACCATCTGCGCCGGCGGCGGGCCGGGCGGCGGCCCCGAGCCGTTCCCCTCCGGGGCGCGCAAGACGCTCTCCGACGCCCGTGCCCGCGGCACCTGGACACCCCTCGCGGGCGACGTCGTCCTGGCCTCCCGCAGGGAAGGGGCCGGCTGGGCCGCCCGGCACGGCACACGGGACAACCGAGCCGCCGACGCACCGGCGCCCACCTTCACCGCCGAGGCTCACCGCTGGTCGTGGTCGCTGCGCAGCAACAACCAGAGCAACGCCACGGTCCGGGGCATCGACGAGCCGGCCGGGACCCTGTTCTTCGGTCACCGCGCCAACGAGTGCACCTGGGTCGCAGAGCCACCCTCGAATACCGCGGACGGTGACGCGGCCCAGCCGCCGGCGCCAATCCGGATCACGGCCGCCGAGGCCGGCATCCTGCAGACCTTCCCCGCCGACTACCCCTGGCAGGGCAACAAGGGCCAGGTCTTCAGTCAGATCGGCAACGCAGTTCCTGCGAGGCTCGCCGCCCACCTCCTCGCCCCGCACCTCGACCGCACCTTCAACCCCGACGACTTCACCCTGGCAGCCTGATGCCCCAAACCCCCGCTCCCGACGAAGAGCCGCCGTACGAACCGGCCCAACGCGACCCCGCCCACTACGCCGAGCAGGCCCTGCTGGGCGCCCTCCTCCTCACTCCCCAACTCCTCCGCACGACAGCCGGACTCGAGCCGGACGCCTTCGCCAACTCGGCCCACGGAGCCCTCTTCGCCGCGATGCGCACCGTGCCGGCTCCGAAGGAGCAAGGCACCCAGACTGGCCTGGCCTGGCTGCGGGCGGTCCTGAAGGAAGCCCGCCAGAAGGTGCCGGCCCTGACGGCGGCGTACCTTCACCTGCTGATCTCCGCCTGCCCCCGCAGTGAGCACGCCGGCGCGTACGCGGCGATGGTCCGCTCCGAGCACGCCCGCCGGTCCATCCGGCTCCATGCCGAGACCCTCGCCCTGGCTGCCGACGACGTCACAGTGCCCGACCGCCCCGCGCACGTCATCGCCGCAGCCGACGCACTCGCCCGCCGCCTGGACTCGCTCTCCCGGGACTTCCCCGCCCGCGCCGGATCCCTGCCTCGTACTCCCGTACCTCCCGCGAAGCCGCCCGCCATTGACGGCGAGGCCGACGACCATGAGCGGATGCTGCTCGCGAGCGCGGTGGTCCGGCCGGCCACCGTGCGGGAGATGCGCTGGCTCGCTGTCGAGGACTTCGCCCGCCCTGCGCACGCCGGCCTGTGGCAGTGCATCGCCGCACTCGCTCACCGCGGGGATCCCCTGGACCCGGTGACGGTGATGTGGGAGGCGCAGCATCGGGGCATCCTCGACACCGGCATGCCGCCCTCGGAGGTACTCGCCCTGCTGGGGGATGCCGCCGGCTCTCCGGATTACTGGGGCACCCAGATCGTCGAGCGCTCTCTGCTCGCTCGCGCCCGCCACGCGGCCGAACGGATCACCGCCTTCACGGACGATCGGGCCAACACGGTCCACCAGCTATTCACGGGCGGGCGTAGGACGCTGGCCGAACTCGCCTCCGTCCGCCGCCGCTGGCAGCAGGCAGCACGCCCGTCCTCCGGCTCGCCTGCTCCCTCAGAGGCACGGGCCATGTCACGGGCCGGCCCGCGTTCCATCTCCGTCTCGCAGCCGCTCGGGCGCCCCGCTGCCCGGCCCACCGCCGCTCGAACCCCGTAACCGAGGGATCCCAATGCCGTACGCCCCTGCGGACGCCCACGTCCGCTTCGCGCTGCACCCGGACCACCACCCCGCCGTCGTAGCGACCACGACCGGCTCCACGGCCGACGCTGCCCGCTCTCATCTGCATGACCTCGGTTTCCGCAGCACCGGCCCGGCCACCATGGCCCTGGCCCGCATCGACCGGGAGGAGCCCTACTTCACCGCCAAGGCGGCCGAACTCCTCCAGCGGTACGGATTCACCACCGAGGTCGATCCCGCCCTCCAAGAGGAGATCGATACCGAGTGGACCTGGGGCGACTACCCCATGCCCTGGTGCACCCGCGGCGAGGTCCGCGAAGTCGGCGCCGAGGCCCAGCGGATCCACGACGACATCGCCGAGGGGCGCCTCACGATCCACCTCCACGCTCACGACGGCCACACCACCGTCGCCGTCGGCTCCTACGCCTCCGGCGTCCAGCGGCACGTCCACCTCCACGGCGAGAACCACCTGCGCCAGGTCGTCACCCGCTTCGACGACGAAGCAGACGCCATCGCCGACTTCCAGCGCCTCTACAGCGTCGCCGTCCGCCCCGGCCCCGCCCCGCTCACGGACCTCGAACGGGACATACAGCAGCTCCTCTCCGGGCCGCGCCCGCCCCCTGCCGACGGCTGCACCGAACAAACCACCCCCGAACCGCCGGTCGCGGGCCCCGGGGAGCACGAGGCGTTCCTCGGCGCTCTCTGCGACGAGGAACGCCAGTGGGAGAAGTACCGCCCGTTCGACGAGACGACCATCGCCTCCCACGACTCCCTGACGGTGCGTGTCGAGTTCGATCACGAGGCCCGGCACCGCACCGATGTCGCCTGGACCATCGCCGAGTACGACGGCCCCGTCGGCGAGCGCCTATGGCACGCCACCATCACCGCCGGCACACCCGTCCCACTCATCCGCACGATGCTCCAGCACCTCGACGCCCCGCCCCTCGTCACCGCCGGCGACCCCGACGATGTCCTCCACAGCGCTGCCTGGAACCCGTCAAGCCACCCCGGCCGCACCACCTGGGCGGCACCGGCCGGGACCATCGTCTTCGAGTCCACCCCTCACGCCACGGCGGACCGATGGATGCTGTACTGCGGGGAAGACCTCGACCGGGCAGCGTGGACCATCCACCTCTCCGCCGGCGTCCCCCACGACCTCCTGGCCCAGCTAGCCAGCGCAGCCGCCGAACTAGTGCCCGCGCCCACGCCCACGTCGGCACCGAAGCCACTCCCGGTACCCACCCTCCGGCTCCCCGCGGGCGTTCCTGCACAGCGCGCGCGAAGCCGGTGACCCTCGAAGCCCGGCGACACCCGGGGGCCCGACCTCTCCCAATCCCCGGCCAGGCAGGAACCCGGCGACTGCGGCCGGACTGCTCCGCGTTACGGTCGAAGCGGCCTGTCCGGCGCCGTTCCGACGCCCGGAGGCACAGCGCCGAAGCCGCTCACACCGAGGAGACCCTCCGTTGGACACCGACGCCCTGCACACCGACGGGGACACGTTCTGGCAGGAACGCAGGACCTGCTTCCTGACCACCCTCCGGCCCGACGGCACCCCGCATACGACTCCTGTCGGCGTGACGTACGACCCCGAAACACGGATCGCCCGCGTCATCACCGACGGCGGCAACAAGAAGGTCCGTAACATCCGCGCCGCCCTGGCCTCCGGCACGGAAGCCCGCGTCGCCGTGAGTCAGGCCGAAGGCCGGCGCTGGTCCACCCTCGAAGGCACCGCCGTCATCAACGACGACCCGGAATCCGTCGCCGACGCCGAACTCCGATACACCGAGCGATACAAAACCCCGCGCGTGAACCCCAACCGGGTCGTCATCGAGATCACCGTCACCCGCGTCCTGGGGCCCACCAAGCCCTCCGGCTGGTGACGTCGCCCGCCCCAGGCGCGGGCGCCATGTCGGCGAGGATCCCCGGTTTCCGAAACCGGGGATCCTGCGGACGATGGACGACACCACCGCCATTCCCCGCCCCATCGTTGAAAGGCACCGCCGACACCGAGAACCACGCCCTGCCGCCCGCCCCGCTACGCCGCGGCGTACGACAGCCGGAACAGCTCCAGCGCCCGCTCCACATCCTTCTCGGAGCGCAGCTGAACCTCCAGGTCACCAGTGCCGTGATGGCCCAGCCCCGTCACGTCCCGGGTGAAGCCCGGCACGAGCTCGACCGTCGCCGGCGCAACCTTGAGGTACACCAGCAGCTTGTCCTGCCGTCCGGTGACGCAGGCGAAGTTCCGCAGCCGCTGGTAGGCGTCGTACTGCTTGCGCTCGACCTTCGTCACGCCCTCGCCCAGCCCCAGCAGCGTCTCCTCGACCACGGCCGCCAGCTCCGCCATGGCGTCGGTCCGCCGGCGCGGTGACGCTCCCCGCCCTCCGCGGAGGCGCTCTCGGCGCGTCCCGCCGGTCTGGGCGGCGACCGACGCGACCGTCTCCAGCGCGATGTGGTGCTCGCCCAACATGGTGTAGCGCACGAGGTCGATGGACCGCCGGTGCTCGCGCACCGCGTGAAGGTCGTAGCGCGTGAAGCCGCCGGCGACACAGATCAGCCGCGGGGTGCTCCACAGAACCCCGGCGGCTGCCGCCGCCCCGAGCCGCTCGCGCACCAGGGCCTCGAACTCCTCCCGGTGGTCCATCAGCCACGCCACGTAGAACAGGCCCTGCGACACGACACCCGGGTCGGTCGCCCGCTTATACTCGACGATCACCGGCGAACCGTTCTCATCCAGCCCGAGCGAGTCGATGCGCCCGCCGTGAACGGGACCGGTGCTGTACTCGGTGGCCAGGAAGCGGACCCCGAGCATGGGCTCCATCGCGCTCTCGACGAGCGCCTGCACATCGGCCTCAGCCTCAGCCAGCCACGGCATGACCTCGGTCACGCCGTTCGTCGTGTCGAACAGTTTCAGGTCGCCCCTCCCCACTCAGCGATTGCCAAGCGGGAACGCCGAAGAGACGGAAGATTATTTCCTCGGAAGACCGCCCCCATGCCGCACCCCCGCTGCGGCAGCTCGACAGCGGTTCGCGGTGCGTGGCGAGAGGGCGACGTCAAGCCCGCATGTTGCAGCGCGACGCTGGTTGCCATGAAGACTTCGTTGCAGTTCTCTAGCGGTATGCCGAGGCACCTGTTGTCCGTGGAGCACACGAAGATCCGCACTTTGCGCGAACAGGCTGGATTGACTACGCAGATCCTTGCTGATCGCGTGGGCGTCACCTCTCGCGTGGTCGTGTACTGGGAGGAGGGCAGATACACACCCGAGGCCCGAAACGTTCGTCGACTCGCGGATGCACTCGGCTGCACCACTTCGGACCTCACAGGCACCCCGAGCGGGGCCGAGGAACTAATTGATCTCCGCTATGGAGCTGGCCTGACCGCGGAAGAAGTCGCCAGCCGTCTTCTCGTGACTCCAGTCGGCCGTGACCTGTTCGTCGACGCGCACAAGATCCGCAGTCTAGAGCGCAACCGCCAGGTGTCTGGCTGGAACTGGAAGAAGCCTGAGCACACGGGCCGGCTCGTGCAGCAGCTAGCTGCCGTGTACGAGGTGCCGGTCCGGTTGGTGCTGGACGCATGGATGCGCACACGGCCCGCGGATGAGCCCCCGCGGCTGCCCGAGCGGGAGCGGCACGGTCCTCCGGAGTCGGCAGTCGAAGGCTGGGAAGGGCTGAATGATCGGCAGCGTTTGTACCTGGGGGAAATCCTGCGGGATGACCGGATGACCGAGGCTGAGATGTGGATGCGCAGGCAGAACAGGGCGAGCGTTCCGCCGGCCAAGCAGTGGCGGAAGTTGCCGTTTGCTCTCGACGCGCCCGCCGAAGCGGTCGGCTATACGCGTCTGCAGGAGCGCCTGCGAAGCGCAGGCATGCACGATCAAGGCGCTGGGGCGACTCTCCACTCCCTGGAGCGGCTGCGGCTGATCAAAGTGGCCAAGGATCGCATGGAGGTTCCTGGGATTGGCGAGGTGGAGCGGACCTTGGTGGAGATCACGCGTCGCGGCCGGGCCTGGGCCCGGGCCGGGCTAGGTGAACCGGTTGAGCCCCCGCCGCCCGCCCATCTTCTGTCCGAATGGCTGTGGGGCGTTTTGCTACGTGTTGCCGCAGCCGGCCCGAGGGGCCTCCACGAGAGCGACCTGGCGGGCAAGTCGTTGTTCTATTTGGCGGTCGGCTACCGGCCGAGGCGCCAAGCGCACCCCAGTCGAGGTTTCATCGAACTGCGGCCAGTGATGGCTCCGGGCGATACGCATGTCCTCGAGTACCGGTGGCACGTCACCGCGCTGGGACGGCATCACATTGGCGCCTACCTGCACGTATACACGGAGATGTACCCGTGCGCGGCAACCTCGCCGCAGTGATCGTTTCGAGCGGCCTGATGCGTTTCGGGCCCGTTGTCAGACTCGTGCTCTACGGTCGTCTCTCGTGACGACACAAGTCGATGACGACGGCCTGACGTTCTCTCATTTCGAGGCGTTCCGCCTGATCAACTTCACCTTCATCAAAGCCTGCCAGGCGATCACAGCCCCGGATCTGAGCCCGCGACACAGAGCCGAGAAGCTCATGCGCTACCACGGGGACCTGCTCGCTGCATACGGCCCCGGAGTGCCGCTGTCGTTCGGCGAGTTCCGACGTAAGTTGCACGGGCCCGTCGAGGGACTTCTTCCACCGTGGTTGGACCGGTCCGGCTTCGACGATCTCGCCTTCCCCGTCGTGGACTCTGAGGGTTGCGTTACCGGCAGCGCTTTCGATCTGCAGTGGGAGACTGCGCAGCTCCACCGAATCTTGCAACGGCTGAGGCGGATCGGGCGGATGCGGTTCACGGAGGAGCAGCTCCAGGACGAGATCGATCAAGATCAGATGTACGAGATCCTCAAGGGCCGCGGCGACGTCCAGTACGTCGTGGACCGCACGACGCTGGTGGAGTGCCCCGCCGGCACGGCCACAGAGCTGAACAAGCGCGGCCTGCCCCTCAACGCGATCGGCTTCTACGAGCCAATCCCGTACCACGCCATCTACCGCACCTGGTGGTTCGGCTGCACGGTGTGCAAGTGGCCCATGAAGATCAGCAAGCGGATGAGCGCGGGCCGCGAGTACTATCGCGTCGCCTGTCTTTACGGCCGTCACGCCGATACCGGTGCCAGCTTCGTGTTCCGGCCCACCTCCGGAGATGCACCGCAGCTGCACCCCGACAGCCCTGACACCCCAGCACCGCACGAGGCAGCGCTCGCGCTGGAAACTACCGGTGCCGTACCGGAGGCGAGGCCGGTTGAGGGGCATCTGGCCCTCAAGCGCGGCGTGTGGCGCTACACCTGCGTCCCCGGACTGCACGAGCTGCGTCTCCACGCCGTTCTGCGGGAGCGGCTGGCCGCTGCACTGCCAGATGTAAAGGACGCCGTCACGCTCTGGCCGATGAGCGATACCTACGACCATCGCATTGAGGTCAAGGGCCCTGATGGGAGCACTCACGTCTTCACCGTGGATGTGAAGGACTACACCCATGGGCGCGTCCTGGCCGAGAGCCTGCACCGCAACGATGGCGACAAGGGCGGCGCCGAATGGCTCGTCGTTCCCGACCACCGGGCCGACCAGATCCCCCTGCTGACCGTGACCTGCCACAAGTACGGAATGAAGGCCGCAACCATGACCGACTTCGCCCAGATGGTCTGCCGGAGCGCTGGGGTGGCGTGGGCATGAGCCAGATGACCGTCAGGGACGTCTTCGTCCGCGCCGCGCTAGCCCTGGCCGCCCACTACTTCCCGCAGCAGGACGACGATGGCAAGCCGCTGGCCTCATTCCGCCACGCGGCGTTCTTCGCCAGTTGCAAGCCCCAGGCGTGGGAGAGGTGGAGTGAACTGGGCGGTGAGGAACGGCTGCTCGTGGCTGAGGTGATGAAGGTCAGCCACCCCGACCTCGCCGACGAGAAGCGCTTCGCCTCCGCTGCGCGGATTCTCCTGGGCGCCATGAACATCGGCGACGAGGAGGACGAGGAGAGCACCCTCCAGCTGTTCAAACTGGCCGGTGATCCTCTCACCGCCGCCGCAGCCTACCCCCTGCTGGGAGGGGACTACCTCGGCTACGCCAAGAGCGTTCTCGCGCCTTTCCGGCGGCCGAGCAGCCGGCGCAAGCCTCACGAGTTCGCAGCGCCGGGCCAGACGTACGAGACGAGTGAACGCACCGACGGCAACGAGATTGTCCACGGCCGCGTCACCATCCCCCGCTTTCCCGCTTTCACCCAGCCCCTCGGCCACGACACGCTTCCCGCCCTGACCACCCGGCCCAGCCTCGGCACGGTCCGGATCACCGTCCAGGAGCTCAAGGACATCGCGCAGCTCCTGGACACCCAGTACGAGGGCACGGAGGCAGGCCCCTGGCTGCACAAGGTGCTGACAGGTCTGCTTGACCGGGTCAAAGCCCGCGACACCGGCACCGTCGACGTGCTGGATTTGCTGGCCGGCCGGACCCATATCTTCCACGCACCCACCGGAACCGGAAAGTCTGTGCTGGTGCGGCTCCTGGGCTCGTGGGCCGCGCTCAACAACTATCGTGTGACCCTGCTCGTTCCCGATGTCAAGGCCACCCTCGCCTCCGTCTGGGACATCAGCCGCGACCTCGAGATCCTGCACCGGGCGAAGAAGACGGAGCACTTGGCGACGTGTGCCCCGCTGATGTCGCCGTCCTCCCGTCACGAGCGGGCCCTGAAGCATGCGGCCCTGGTCAAGGAGGATCCCGACGCGCCTGGTGAATGGGGTAAGCGAGGGCTCCGTGACGTCGACCACCTCGCCTACGGGTGCGCACAACAGCACTGGCTGGACTCAGCTGGCGTCTACCGTCCCGGCAAGGAGAACTGCCTGAGCCTGCGCGGTGGCGGCGAGATGCTCGCATGTCCCTGGATCCCGACCTGTGGCAAGTTCACCCCCGCCTACCAGGCCGCTGACGCCACGGTAATCGTCACAAACCACCACAACTTCATCCAGGGCACCATGCGCGTGGGCGTTCAGATCGATGGCCGCCCGGTCCGGTCCGTCACCGTCCGCGAGTTCGTGCTCCGCGCCAGCGATTTCGTCATCATCGACGAGATCGACGCCTTCCAGGCCGTGGCCGTCGACCGCTGCGCCTCCACGGTCGACCTGCACTCCCGTCGGCCGTGGACCGCGGAACCGCAGGTCCTCGACACTGCAGCCAAGCACCTTCCTCTGCGCTTCGAGGACCAGCTCATCGAGCCAGTCAGCCACGTCCGGCTCATGGCCGAGTCGTTGCTGACCGGCCTTTGCACCAAGGCATTCCGCCTCAACCACCACGACGACGCACGGGTGTCGAGGTTGCGGCACGAGTACGACTACGAGGGGTGGCGCCTTCCCCGCTCCAAGGACCGCGAGCTCATCAGCCTCCTGTTCCCCGAGTACCAGGTCAGCGATGGACAGCCAATCCCCGCCGAGGCTGTTCACCGACTGAATGCTCTCGTGCCGGCTCCCGACCTCGGTGAGGACGACGAGACGAATCCTGACGCCATGCTTCTGGCCCCCGAGTGGGAACGGATCAGCAGCATCCTGGGGGCAGTTGTGTCGCCGCGCGGCATCAACCAGCGAGATGCCATCAAGCTCCGGCTCCACGAAGCGCTTGCTCCGATGATCGACGACGGCCGCACACGCAACCGGGCCATCGACCACCTCCTCATCCGCACCCTGATGAGCGAACTGGACGTATCACTCGCCGTTCTGCGCGACACCGCCCAGTCTCTCCGCCACTCTGGACTGCTCACGGCCAACCGCATCATCGATGCGATGCGCCCCGGCGGCGTCGCCGACGTACTCCCACACGGAACGATCGGCAGGCCGATCAACGGCTACCGGGTCACTGGGATGAAGAACCCGGAGAAGGACGCCAAGCTCTCCACCCAGCACATGGCCGGCGACCCGCACACCTACGTGTCGGAACTCGGCGGGCTGGTCTCGCTGCTCACGGCCGGCGTGGAGCGGCCCGTCTTCGGGCTCTCCGCCACGGCGTACTTCCCCCAGGCGGTCAAGGAGCACGTCCACGCACCCGTGATGTGGTGGATGACCGACGCTCAGGAAGAGTCCATCCTGGTCGAGTCCTCGGCCGTCACCTACGGCTCCAGCCACCGTAAGGCCGGGGAACGCATCCAGATTGCCGGCCAGTTCCCCTCCGACAAGCCCGAAGCCTTGCGTGAAATCGGCGAACGCTTGTACGTGACGCAGCTATCCAGGAAACTCGCACGGCTGGCCAAGTCGGACTCGACCCGCGCCCGCGTGATCCTTACGGCCAACAGCTACGAGCAGTGCGGTCACATCGCCACCGGCCTCGCTAAGGCACAAGGGCTTTCCCACCGCGTGTGTGTCCTCGTTCGAGAGGAAGACCGCCTCAGCAACGTCCGCCACCTCCCCGATCCGTCTCTGGTGCGCCGCATCACCGTCGAAGAGGTGGAGGATTTCCCCCAATTCGGCGACATCCTCATCGCCCCGCTGGCTAACATCGCCAGAGGACTGAACATCGTCGTCAATCTCCGCTCAGCCATCCACTCCATCTACCTGTGCGTGAGGCCCCCGCTGATCATCGATGACCCCACCTGGATGTATGGCAGCGTCAACGCAGCAGGCATCAACTCACTCCCCTTGCACGGCACTCCGGATCCGGTGCAGGCTCTCCAAGCGGCCCGGACCGCATCACGCGAACACCTGAACACCATTCTGCGTTCATCGCCACAGCTGTCGACCATGGATCTCGTCCTCCAGGAACAGATGGTCGCCGGAATGCTGGTGTCCCTCATCCAGCTCGCGGGCCGGGCACGACGCGGCGGCACCAACATGGAGCTGCAATTCGTGGACTACTCCTTCCAGGACGAGACCTGGAGCTCCGACCTGGCCAGCATCATCGAACGAATGAGCTCCCGGTGGCTGCCGGAAGAACGACGCCAGATGGCTGAACTGTACGGCGAAGCGGTCAACGCCTTCTTGACATACGCCGGTGTCGACCTCGCCCTCTCCGCATAGCCCAACGCTTCTCCCGAAAGAGATCACAGCATTGAGCGACAACACCGCCACTCTCCCGAGCACTCTCACCCTGCGCTGCACCCCGGAGCTCGTCGAGGGCCAGAAGGTGTATGTACGGATCTTCCCGCGCAGCGTCAGGGATGAATGGGAGAAGGTGAAGGACGACGGGAACGGCGAGCAGAGGGGCCAGCAGCACCCGGACGAGAGGAAGAACCTGCCGTACTCAACGGCGGTGACTTACCTGAAGTTCAGGACTGGCGGGTACGTTCACCTGGACCGGTACCTGAACTTCCTGGTCTCGCTGGAGAAGATCGACGACGACACGCTGCGACACGTCTTCCGGTGCGTCGTCGGGTACAGCAAGGGACTCAGTACCGACCAGGCCATCCTCCTCGACGTGCCGCCCGTAGCGGACGCCATCGCGAACACACCCGAGCAGGAGTTCGAGATGGCACGCTTCCTCAAGCCGCTACCGGGCAGGCAGCCGAAGTGCCCCGACTGGATGTACGTGGCCGTCCCCTGGGTGATCTCCAAGAAGCTTGCCGAGGAGAAATTCACCGTCTACGACCTCGTCCCGATCACCGAGCAAGTCGCTGCCAAGGAGAAGGACGGCTCCCCCAAGCTCGACGGCGACGGCGAACAGGTCTACAAGAACCGCACGATCGGTTGGAAGGCCAACCCGAACAAGAGAGAGGTCACCTATCTGCCCGACAGCAAGGGCGGCCTCATTGCCTGGGACCATCCCTTCGGCCGCAAGTACAACCGCCGTGACGACGCCACCGAGGTCAACGAGGCCACCATGGCCCAGTACGCGATGTCGCGGCTCTCAGTGGTCATGAAGACCGAGCCCAACGTCGTCCACCCCGTCATCTTCCTCGACGCCCATGTCACGCGGGTCCACAGCAACATGGTCCACGCGAAGTCCACCCACATCTACCAGGGCAGCGACGGACTTCCCATCCTGCACACCGAGCTCGTACGAAGCGGCAGCGTCCGAGCAGTCAACCAGCGCGCCCTCGAACTGCTCGCGCGCGACGAAATGGACATCAGCCTCCTCCAAGCGCTGCAGACTCGTCTGGAGGAGGAACGAGCCATTCTGGAGAAGGCCACAAAGGAAGGAGAGTTCCCCTCCTTCATCACCCCGGATCCCGGCGTGCTCCGCCCTCTCATGCCGAAGAACGACAACTTCGCCGTCGGCACGGGGCCGGGAACCCTCCACCTTCGTCTCCTCGCCGAACACGTCTCCAAGGTGCTAGGCGAGAAGGCCAGCTGGGTCGATTTCGCGGTTGAACCGATGACCTTCGAGCCGCGCCCCACGGACAAGAACAAGATGGACCCGCAGGAGCGTGCAAGCCGCATCGAAGCCGGCGAGCTTTTGCACACCATCGGCTTCCCCCCGCCCGAAGAGATCACCGCCTCCGTGGAGGCCCAGGGCTTTGAGCATCTGCGGATCGTATGTCTGTGGTACCGCTGGAGCACCCGCCTGCGCATGATCAACGCGCTGTCCCTGGCCTTCCCAGACGGCCCGCCCATCGGCGATCCGAAGCCAGGCGACGTGGTTCCTCTTGCTCCTGGCATCAGCGTGGTCTTCCGCCAGGCCGAGCGCCTCCTGTCCCATGGCGACGACGTGAACCGGGCCGCGGAGCTGAAATCCCTCGAGGACGACTTCGCGGGCGACCAGCCCCAGGTAGTGGTCGGCGTGTGGTGTGAGACTGAGATCCCAGCTCTGAAAAGGAAGGAAGGGGAGAAGCGCAACGCCTTCCTGCTGCGCAGGGAACGCCACGACGGAAAGTTTCAGGTCCGCCGGCTCCTGGCCAAGAACGGCCTCGTCTGTCAGTTCACCAAGGGGATGAAGCCGGGGGCCTTCGGAAACCCCGCAACAGAGATCAGCCCTCCGAAGCCTGGGAAGGATCACGCCGCCTACATGGCCCTCCTCGACCTGTACCGGTCGCTGGGCATCATCGACCAACGCCTCGCACGGGCCCTCGCGAAGGACAAGAAGGGACACGAGGCAGGCAACCTCGTGTACTGCGGCATCCATGCCCGCCGGCAGGCCAAGACCCCGGACGGCAAGCACACCAAGCGGATCATCGTGGCCACCGCATTGTTCCCGCCGGAGGATGAGAGCGGCGCCTGGACCATGCGCGCATGGACTCCCCACATCGGAGCATGGGTGCCCTACCGGGAGGCGATCGCTGCCTTCCATGCCAGTGACTACGCCCTTCACGTCGACGGCAAGGGTGAGACGGACAAGGAACGCTGGGCGGAGGCGGCAGCGCAGGTCGAGGATGCTCTCGCCAGCCTCGTCCGCGATGAGCTGGAGCCGGGTATGGGCTACGTCGTCATGGTCGACGGCCACGCCTGCCGCAGGATGTGGACAGGGCTCCACAACGAGAACCAGAGCTACCGGGAGGAGGACATCGCCGATCCTCGTACCTGGCTGCCGGGGTACGGCAAGGGCAGGAACGCCCCGCGTAGGAAGCCGAGCGCGGTCATCCGGATGAACGTCGCCCCCGACGAGGTACCTCAGTACGTTCCCGTCCCCCGCGACAGCGACCCGGAAAGCGAAAAGGAATCCATCACGTTCGCCTCGGCAAAACTGCACCGCGGCAAGGTGGACTTCGGCAACCCCTTCTGGATCCTGTTCAACATCCCACGCAACTATCAGGCCAAGGGCGGAGACTTGGGCAAGGGCATCACCCGCTGGGACGCCGATCCGGGCAGGGGAGGCGAGGAGGGCGAGCGGGAGACGAACGAGCTCAAGTCCCCGTGGTGGGCCATCACAGCAACCGAGATCTACCCGGTCGGCGTCGCCGACGGAGTCGACCGGACGATGCTCGCCCGGGCGACCGCCCGCTTGTGCCACCAGACCATCGCCTGGTCGGATCGATCCCGGTACCCCGTGCCCCTGCATGCCGCGAAGCAGCTTGACCTCGACCACCCCCAGTACCGACGGTCAGCTCCGCCGGAGGAGCAGGGGGACGAGGCCACAGACGAGTAGCCCCGCAGCCACACCCTGGTGGAAAGGTTGCACACCGCACTCAAGTGCAAGCTGACCGTCGTATCTGGCGCAGGGATAGAGCACGATGCGAGGAGCACGCTAAGGGCCGACAACCGTGAGGGGTTGCCGGCCCGCCGCGCTCGTCAGTCGACGAGGTAGTGGGCTTCGATGTAGGCAACGGTAGAGCCGTACGGTTCCCCCACCGGCTTCAACATGTACCGGCGGAAGACCGCGGCGGTGGCACGGCGGACGCCTCGGTTGCGGGCCTCGGCGTTGTCCCATGACTGGGCGAGGGTGCGCTTGACCACCTGGTCAATCTCTTCGGCCAGGTTCCGCTCGGTGACGGTGAGGCCGGTCGGTGCGTGGTCGTGGATGATCCGCGACAGGACACCTACGTGGTCATCATCCAGCACGACGGCTTCGTCGGGGTGCTTCTCGGCGTTCACGATGGCACGGGCGACTCGGAGTGCTTCGGCCAGGAACTCCAGGGCGTCCTGGGCGTTCTGGATGATCCGGTCGCGCAGCTGCCTGATCCGTTCTGCCAGGGCGGTGTACTTAGCGGACCCCGGTTCGACGCCCTTCTCGAGGGCGGCCTTGATCTGGTCCAGGATCTCCGCTGCAGAGGGCGGCCTCTTGTCCTCGCTGTCGTCTTTGTCGGACTTGGGGCGGACGAGGGCCAGCAGCTCCTTGAGGATGGTGATGCCCTGGGCGTCGAGGACGAGAGGTTCCTCCTGGGAAGCGGCCACAGAGAAGGAGTGGACGTGGGCGTTGATTATCTCCAGGACCATCGGTCCCAGCTCGCCCAGGCGTTCCTTCCTCTCCTCGTCGGAGGATTTCTTGAACAGGGTCGTGTAGGCGGACCCGAACAGCCCGAAACCGTCCTGGTACTTGGCGATCCGCTTGTCGGTGTTGATGAGCGGGTACAGCCGGGCCAAGAGCCGGTAGTCCTTGGAGAACACCTCTGCGGCATCAGGGTCGGCGTCGAGGAAAACATTGATGGCTCGTACCGACTCGTAGCCGTGGACCGTGAGGTCCAGGCCGTCCACGTTCGCCAACAGGTCTTCGATACGGGCGAAAGTGGTGCGGAACTCGGCGATGAGGTCGGTCACGTCGGTGACGAACCCCCCACCCTTGCCGGTGGCCCCCTCCGCCGTGGGGTCGGCAACGGCCCGCTGGACCTCCTCGGCCAGGCTGATGTAGTCCACGACCACACCGGAGGTCTTCACGAACCCGGTCGGGGACACCCAGGTGCGGTTCGGCCGGGTGATCGTCTGGAACAGGTTGTGGGCCTTCAGTGGCTTGTCCAGGTAGAGGACGCCCTCGTTGGGGGCGTCGAACCCCGTCATCAGCTTCGCGGTCACCACCAGGAAGCACAGCGGATCGTCCGGGGTGAGGAAGCGCCGCTTCTGGTCCTCCTCGTCGACCTCCGAGAGCTTGTACGGCCGCATGGCGGGATCTTCGTCTTTGGAGTCTGAGACGGAGATGTTCACCTCGGCGGTGATTCGGTCATGCTTGCCGACCTCGGCGAGCACCTGTGACGCCTCGAAGCCGGCCAGCAGCTCGTTGATCTTGTCCGTGTACGCCACCGCAAGCTCACGGTTGTAGGCGACAACCTGGGCCTTGAGGCCGTTGCGGTAGGCGCCGGCCAGGTAGTGGTCCACGATGTCCTGGCAGACCGTGTGTATGCGTTCGGGGTTGGCGAACACCGAGGTGAGGCGACCGAACTTGCGCGACAGAGTTTCACGGTCGGGGTCGTCGAGATCGAATTCGTCGGCGAACTGGTCGAACTCAGCCTGCAGCGCCTGGTCGTTCATCTCGAAGGTGACCGGGTGCGGGTCCAACATCACCGGGACGGTGGCCTCGTCATGCAGGGATCGGGACACCGAGTATCGGTGCAGCACCCTGCCCGGGTCGGTCTCCTCGCCGAAGAGGGCGAAGGTGTCGGTGGCGAGGTTCCTGACCGGAGTGCCGGTCATGCCGAAGAACTTCGCATGCGGCAACGCTGCACGCATCTGCCCGGCCAGAGACTCCTCCTTGGAGGACTGCGTGCGGTGTGCCTCGTCGACCAGCACGATGATGTTGCGGCGGGTCGACAGGTTCTTGCCGGCGTCGGCGAACTTGTGGACGGTCGTGGAGATAACACCGCGTACGTCATCGGCCAGCAAGGAACGCAGCTCCTTGCTGGTGGCGGGCTGGTGGAAGTAGGCGTTCCCCATCGCGGAGGTAAATACCCCAGAGGTCTGCCGGACGAGGTGGGTGCGGTCCGAGAGCAGGATGATCGTTGGCGAATCGGTCCGAGCGTCCGCCAAGAGCAGGGAGGCAGCGAACACCATCAGCAGGGTCTTCCCGCTGCCTTGGTGGTGCCAGATCAGGCCCTTCTGACCGTCGGCCAGGACCCGCTTGTGGATCAGATGGGCGGCTTCCATCTGCGGATAGCGGGGCAGGTACTTCTTGTCCGCGCCGCCCCCGGAGGTGGC
Source organism: Streptomyces sp. NPDC029139 (assembly GCF_055564335.1). Lineage (NCBI taxonomy): Bacteria > Bacillati > Actinomycetota > Actinomycetes > Kitasatosporales > Streptomycetaceae > Streptomyces > Streptomyces sp. NPDC029139. The sequence continues at coordinate 343,204 of NZ_JBVHWN010000003.1, forward strand.
GAAGAGGGTGAAGTTGGCGAGCATGTCCAGGACCGTGGCCGGGGTGAGCAGCAGCTCGACAGAGCGTTGCACGTCAGCCTGCCCGGAGAGGGTCTCATCGTCGGCAGTGGACCGGAACGGCTGCCACAAATGCAGGGGGGCACCGGCGGCACCGAATCGCAGCTTCAGCCCGTCGGAGGCGATGGCGAAGACGTTGGGGGTGAAGAACCACGGGTACTCGGTGGCGTACACGTCGTTGATCTCGCGGGCGGCGCCGGCCCATCCAACCTTCGCGGTCGGTGACTTCACCTCTGCGACGACGAGGGGCAGGCCGTTGACCCAGTAGACGAGGTCGAACCGTCGGGGGGTCTTGCCGGGGATGGTTATGGTCACCTCGTCCGACACGACCAGAGTGTTGTCGATGGGACGCTCGAAGTCGACGAGCTTCAGGGCGTGCCACACGCCATCGGCGTCCCGGAACTCCTTGTGCCCGCGGAGCAGGTGCAGCACCTGCTCGTTGGCTCGCACCAGCCCGCCCTCGACAGCGTTGACCGTGGCGACGATCTCCTCCACCAACGCGTCCGGATCGAACCCGCCGATCACCTCAGGGTTAAGCCGGACGATGGCATCCCGCAGGTGGCTGACAAGCACCGTCTGCGTCGTCTCACGCGGCAGCGACCTGCCGGCTGTGAAGTTCCAGCCCATCGGCAAGGACCATTGGATCATTAAGTTCTGGAACTCGCGCTCCCGAATGCCCTTCGCCACGCCTTAGACCCCCAGTTCGACAGACTCAATCTCGATGGTGCGATCCAGCAAGCTGGAGAGCAGGCTGGAACGTGCATTCCGGAGGCGGACGACCTCAGCGCGTACCGCATCGGTATTCGCACGGACAGACAACACGGCGGCAGAAACCTCCCGCTGCCGGTCCAGGTTAGTAAGTGGGATGGGTGTGTCACGAATGCGACCCTGGCTGACGTTGACCATTGAGGCGCTGGTTCCTGTAGCCGAACTCGTGAGGTGAGTCCGGGCCGACTTCAGAGCCATGGCTACCACGAGGAAGTCCGGGTCAAGTTCTGATGATGGCACCAGTCGAAGAGTCTTGTCAGCAAGGTAGAGGCCATCTCGAACATCGGCAGGGACTCGTGCGACGGCCCCGACTCGCGAAGGCGTGTTCGCTCGCGTGATGAGTACGTCTCCCGGCTGAACAAGAGCGGCCTCGGGCATTAGCGTGCCAGGTAGAAGGCTCTTGGACTCTTCGGAAAGGAACGCGAAGGGCGTGACCGCGCTGACCTTCAAAACGCCAAGCTCGTCAGCGCCCGGGGGCCTATTGTTCGCCTGGGGACTCTTGCCACCTCGAATGTCATTGAGCACCGTCCCGAGAGCTACGGTTGGTTCGTCCGCGAGCATTTCCTCGGCAACGGCCATTGATACGCGGTCCAGCGCCTTAGCTTCTTTGTCGAGTGCTGTGATCTGGTCATCGACCGAATCGAGAATCTCAACGATCCGAGCTTGTACCTTTCGGGGTGGGATCGGCAGTTGGATCTGCAAGAGCTGCTCTGGGTTGAGACGCTTGCGCCGTTGAACCGTCCCGCTCACTCGGTTTTTCATCTCTGCCCACAGTCGCGGTGAGCCACAGACGTGCCTCATCCAGTCGGGCATTAGATCTGGGCCAAGTGTAAACGTCGGAAATTCGTTGCTGACGACGAATCCGTCGAACTCGGCAGGTACTACAGCGATTGGCCCTTCCCACGCCGTCAATTTTCGCATTACGACCTGGTCGGTGCGCAGCACGTTCATCGCTGCGTACTCTGTATCTCCGCCGTCGAGTTCTCCTTTTGCGACAACACCCTTCCCTGCGTTCAGGACCCCAGCTAGGCGGTAGGTAGTTGCAGGCTTCATCGGTGTGCGTTCGATGTCGAGGTGCATTACTTCCCCGAGCGAACGAAGCGGATAGCCGGCACTCGCCGAAATCTTCGATTCCTGCGACGGAACGGCTACCTTGGGACGTACGGGAGTCTCCAGATCACCGAGGCTGATCTGCTGCCAGTCACTCATCGAAGCCCTCGATCCCGGCGGCAGAGAGGACCTCGAGCATGCGCTGCTCGGTCTTCTGGCGCTCGGCGCGGGCGATGTTGTAGGCGTCGATGAGGGTGCCGAGGTCCTCCTGCTCGGCGGCGGCCTGCTTAATGTAGCGGCCGATGTTGAGGTCGTACCCGTTCGCCACGATCTCTGTGGTGGGGACGAAACGCGTCGAGAGGCCGGCACCTCCGTCGCCGTCGAGGCCCGAGTGGTAGGCGGTCACGATGTCAGTGATGTCTACATCAGTGAGAACGTGGCGGTTCTTGGCTTTGGTGAAGCGCGTGGAGGCGTCGATGAACAGCACGCCTTCCTGCCGCTCCGGGGTCTTGGTGCCGGGGGCGCGGAATACGAGGATGCAGGTCGGAATCGTCGTGTTGTAGAAGAGGTTCGCGGGCAGCCCGATCACGGCTTCCAGGAGGTTGTCGTTCAGGACACGCTTCCGGATGGCTGCTTCTTGGCCGCCCCGGAAGAGGACGCCGTGCGGCAGGACGACGCCGGCACGGCCCTTCTTCGGGTCCATGCTGGCGATCATGTGCTGTACGAAGGCCCAGTCCGCCGACGACTGTGGGGCGACTCCGCCGATGGCGCGCGGGTCGTTGGTCCAGGGCTTCCACTTCAGGCTGTAGGGCGGATTGGCGACAATCACGTCGAACTGCTTCACGGACCCGTCCGGCTTCTTGAAGCGCGGGTCCCTCAGGGTGTCGCCGACCTCGACCTTGAAATCGGTCAGGTTGTGCATGAAGAGGTTCATGCGGGCCACACCTGCGGTGTCCGTTACCGCCTCCTGACCGTTCAGGCTGAGGGAGTACCCCCGACCGCCACGGGCCTTCAGAAGGCTCGCGGCGGCAATGAGCATGCCACCAGACCCGCAGGTCGGGTCGTACACCGACTCATTGTTCTTGGGGGCCAGTAGTTCGATGATCAGCTCGACGACCTCACGCGGGGTGAAGAACTGGCCGGCGCGCGTGCCGGACCCGTCGGAGAAGCGCTTCAGCAGGTACTCGTACGCTCCGCCGAGCACGTCGTGGGACATGTTGCCCTCGTGCATCTTGGGGGAACGATCCATGGCCCGCATGACCGACGCCAGCACTTCCCCTGGCAGCACCGCTTCGGAGGTCCAGGTCATGGACCCGAAAATGCGGGAGAACTTGTCAGGGTTCGCCGACTCGATGGCCTGGAGAGAAGCGCGAACCCGCTGGCCGAGGCCGTGCTGGGCGACGGTGGCGAGCATGGATGACCAAGAGGCGCGGCGCTCGGCGACAGTGCCAGGGAAGATGAAAGGGATCTTGAACGTCTGGTAGTTGCTGTACTCGACCTCGTCGGCTTCCTCAACTGAGAGGCCGAGGCCCTCGTTCTCCTTGAGGAAGATCTGGTGGGTGTGCTCCCACGTGTCCGACAGGTACTTCCAGAACATCAGCGGGAAGACGACCGAGGAGTACTGCGCTTCGGGCATCGCCACGCGCAGCTCGTCGGCGGCGTCCCACAGCCGGTTCTCGATCTCCTGCTGGGTCACTGCCATCAGTCGGTGGTGTCCTTGCTCGTCAAAGGGCGGCGACCCGAAGGCCGTAGGTTACGGTGGGTAACCGACATGCCAGGCTCGGAATGTGCCGCGTGTCCCATCGTGTGTGAGCCCGCGCGGGCGTTGCACTACCCCGGGCGGGCGACGCACCAACGATATCGCTCGGCTATGACAAGCGAGGCCTGCGGCCAGCAGCTGATCGTCCACGCTTGATGATCTTCACGCTGCTCCAGTGCAGGAAGCCCAGCCGGCTCCGGGACAGCGTGCGGGCCGCTTCCCTCCTCCCAAACCCGCTGCATTCAATGAGAACTTTCAGCGTTGCCGCTCCAGGGTGAGGACGGCTTTGGTGATGACGGTCATGCGGTTGGGGCTGATGCAGGATCTGCGGAAGATCTGCCAGGACTTCAGCCGTGCCATGCCGCGTTCGACCGGTGCCCTTGCCGCGGCCAAGGCCCGGTTGGCGGTGCGCTGGGTGAGGGTGAGCTCGCCGCCTGGCGGGCGTTCGAGTCCGGTGGTGACCCAGGGGCCGGCACCCTGGTAGGCGCGGTCGGCGAGGATGGGGACGCCCTGGCGCTCGCAGATCCGGATGATGTGGTGAGTGCGGGCCGCGGTCAGGTCGTGGGTGCGGCCCGGCAGCGCGGGCGAGATCCACAGCACCTCACCGGCAGGATCGGTGACGATCTGGACGTTCACGCCGTGCCGGCGGTGCTTGGCCGAGTAGTCGGCCCGGCTGCCGCCTACGCGGTCGCACTCGGCGAGAGTGCCGTCCAGGAGGACGAACTCCGGATCATGCTCGCGCAGCGTCTTGAGCAGGCCCGGCGCGCGGTCGGCGAGCAGACCGGTCACGGCGGTGACGTAGGCGTGGGCGGTGCCGATGGATATCCCGAAGCCGGCCGCGATCCGGGCCAGGGTGTCGTGGCGGCGCAGGTACACCAGAGCGATGAGCGCGCGCTGGTGCGGCGGGAGTTTGCACCTGCGGTCACCCTCACGGGTGACGATGAGCATCGTGACCCACTCGACGAGGGCATGCGGAAGGTCGAGTGCGGCAGGATAGGGAACCAACGGGGCTCCTGTGCCGGTGTGTTGAGACTTCGAACACCTCCACCAACGGCACGGGAGCCTTGTGCGTTGCGGCCCCTTACCTCGACCTGACCGGCGTCACCCGATCAGGGGCCACGCTGAAAACGCTCAATGATCCGGCCAGCGCGTACTGACCTAACCTTGGTCCGAGGTGTGCCGCCGACCGGGTGCGCACCGGGGGTGAGGACAGAGGCGCGTGTTCGACAAGTGGCTCAGGCCGCAGACCGTGGAGCAGCCGGACGGGCTGCTGGAGTACCAGCTGCTCGCCGACGACGGGCTGATCGAGGACGATGAGCTTGTCGAACGGCTGGGCCGCGAGGTGATGCGGAACTACCTGGCTCCCGGCGAGCTCGCCAACGTCTTCGACGACCTGGGAGCGCCGGAGGTCGCCGGCTACCTGCGGAAGAACAAGTTCCCTGCAGACCGCAAGATCCGGCACGGGGACTTCGGGGAGATCATCACCGGCGCCCTCTACCGCAGGGTGCGCCGATGGTGCGTCCCGGTCCTGAAACTGCGCTACAAGCAGACCCCGGCCCAGGCCGTGCAGGGCACGGACGTGCTGGCGTTCCGCTTCCGGCAGGACCCTCCGGCGATCGCCGTGCCGGAGGTGAAGACCCGTGCTTACCGCGACTGGAAGGTGGGGAACGAGGCGTACGACAGCCTGGAGAAGGTCCTGGGCAGGTTGGATGAGAGCATCGCCTTCCTCATGGCGCGCTGCCACGACCGCGGCCATACGTTTCTCTCGCACCGACTCGGCGCTCTGTTGCGTGAGGGGGCGCCGCGCCATGTGGAGCGGCACATGCTCTTCGTCCACGACGCCAAGTCATGGAAAGAGGACATCGTGACTGGACTGGGCGCGAAGGTGACTCAGCGCACCGAGCTGACCGTCGTCAAGATCGACGATCTCAAGGAGTTCGTCGGCAGGGTCTACGACGCGGCCGAGACCGCCCCCGCCAGCGCCACCACCAGCGGCAAAGACAACGGAACGGCGGGAACAGCGTGAGGGACGATGACGGAACCGTACGGCGTCTCGGTGAAGAGGCACTGTCCACGGGAGAGGCATCCCCGGTCTTGCGCAAGCAGCTGCGCTCCCACGTCCTGTCCGAGCAGATCAGCACCGAGGGGACAGCTGACTACACCTACGACCCAGCTGCGCTGCGCCGTGGCCTCTCGCTCGCCCGGCTCGGGCAGTTGGCCCGCACTCCGCGTGAGCGCCGCACGAAGCCGGGGCCGTTGCCGGACATCGCCCAGGCGTACGCCGACCTCGCCGCGCGGGCGGACGAACCGGAGGCACGGATCGAACTGTTGGCGATCTCGGCGACGATGTGGAGTCTGGCCGGCTACCAGGCCAACGCCACCGCCGTCGCCCGCACCTTCCAGCAGGAAGTCGGGGAGCTGTTCTCCTACGGGTACATGCCCGATACCGACGGGCTGACCATGGCCGCCCCGTACCGGATCGCCGAGGCCGCCGGCGCGGTTCTGCGCCGCGACATCGACGCCGCCTCCCGGCTCGGCGCCTCCGCGGCGAGCGAACTGCCTCGCCTTGGCCGCGCACTCACCGCCGCGCTCGCCGCGGGCCGGGCCGATCAGGCGGACCTTGCTGTGCTGGCCGCCTACGGCCTGGTCGGCCGCTCGGCGCGTTCCCTGGCCATCCTGTGGCGTACCGGCGATCGCACGGCTGGGCGCGCCGCGATCAGTGACCTGAAGCAGGCCGCGGCCATCCTCCTCCAGGCCTCCGTCGTGGACACCTGGACCCTGGTGGACTCCCTCGCCCACGCCGTCGAGGACATCGTCGCGACCTCCCCGTGGCTCCTGCTGCGTCGCGCCTCCAGCTGGTCGAGGACCTGGGAGCGCTACCTCAAGGCCCTGATCGTCTCCGGCCGTCCGCTCACCCAGGTGTGGCCCTCCCAGCGCACCGCCCTGGATGCCGGCCTCCTCGACGCCCGTGCCCACAACCTCACGGTCACGATGCCCACCTCCGCGGGCAAGACCCACATCGCCGAATGGGCCATCCTCCACGCCCTCTCCGACACCGGCGAGGCCGACGAGAGCCCCTTCGGGCTGTGCCTGCGCTACATGGACCCGCCGCTGGCGGTCTATGTGGTGCCCACCCGCGCGCTGGCTGCCCAGGTCGAACGGCACCTCGCCGCCAGCCTCGAACTCGTCGGCCTGCGCGTCTCCTCCCTCTTCGGCGGCGCCGAACACGTCCGCTACGAGAACCAACTCCTGGACTACACCGACGTCCTCGTCGTCACCACCGAGAAACTCGACCTGCTACTGCGCAACACCCCCGAACTTGCCAGCCGACTGCGCCTGGTCCTCGTCGACGAAGGACACTCCATCGACCGGTCCGCCCGCGGGCTACGCCTGGAGATGGTCCTCACCCGGATCCGCCGCACCACCCCCTCGGCGCGAATTGTCCTGCTGTCCGCGGTCCTGCCCAACGGCGAGGACATCGCCCGCTGGCTGGAGCCCACCGCCGACGGCACCAACCACGCTGAGATCGACTGGTCGCCCTCCCAACTGCGCACCGGGGTGTTCTCCTGGCAGGGGCAGGAGAAGGACGGGCAGACAGGCAGCATCCAGTACGGCACCGCCCAGGGCAGGGACTTCTTCGTGCCCAAGGTGCTCACCCGCCGCCTCACCCGCACCCGGCTGTCCCCGCGCGATGCCAAGGACGTCGCGGCCGCGCTGGCGCTGCACTTCGAACGCCTTGGTCCGGTACTGATCTCCACGACACAGCCGTCTTACGCGCGGGCCGCCGCAGGCGCCCTGCAAACGGCACTGCGGAAGACCGACAACCTCGCACTCGGCATGGACTGCACCGATATCGGGCAACGGCGGAGGCTGAGTGATCAGCGCCTGGCGCTCTCGGAAAAGATCGCCGAACTCCTCGGCGAGGAACACGAGCTCACCACGATGGTGATCCAGGGCATCGCCTACCACCACGGCACCATCCCCCAGCCCGTCCGACACCTGCTGGAGCGCGCCTACCGCGACGGGGCATTGCGCGTGCTGTGCGCCACCAGCACCCTCTCCCAAGGCATGAACCTGCCGGTCAAGACCGTGCTGGTGCATAGCACCTGGCGCAACCAAGAGCAGATCGGCGTCCGCGAGTTCTGGAACGCCGCTGGCCGCGCCGGTAGGGCGTTCCAGGAGACCGAGGGCCACGTCGTCCTCATCGCCAAGGACGCGGAGGACGCCCGAAAGCTTCGGCGCCGCTACCTCGACAAGGGCAACATCGAACCGGTCCTGTCCACCATCGGCGCGCTCTACCACCGCCTCGCCAGCACAAGACTGGGCGCTCGCCCTGCCCCCGGACAGAACCTGACGGACCTCGAGCTTCCCGACCCAGAGCAGGAAGACCTGACCGACTGGGCACAGGGCCTGGACCTCCAGCTCCTGACGATGCTCGCCGAAGAAGTCGTCGACACCCCCGACCAGCAGCTGCTGGAAGACGCGGCACACGACCTGCTCGCGCACACCCTGGGCGGCCACCAGATCAGCGCCCAGGACTGGTCCCTCAAACCGCTCGCCCAGTTCACCGCCCGCCGCGTCACCGCTCTCGCCCGTCAGCTCCCCGACCCGGCCGCCCGCGCGGCGATCCTGCGTACAGGGCTGAGCCTGCAAGGGGGCCTCGACGCGATCACCGCCGCCGAGCAGCTCGCGAACACCCTCACCGAGCACCCCGGTCTCCTCGACCCCGCGACATGGCCCGCCCTGCGCGACACCGTCCTGACCGCCGCCACCAAAATCCAGGAACTCCGCCGGAGCGCCACCGCCAAGGACCGGCCGATCGGAGCGATCGTCCCTCTCGCCGGTGACTGGATCGCCGGCTGGACGCACCGGGAGATCCACAGCCACTACCAGCTACTCCTCGCCGCCAAGGACATCACGGTCACCTCGGACTACATCGACAAGGTGATCACCCAGGACCTGGCCTGGGCCGTCTCCTCGATCCTGCAGATCCTGGAGACCCGCCACGGCATCACACCCGAAGGCCCCCTCGCTGCTCTGCCAGCCATGCTCAAGTACGGCGTCGACACCGCCCCCGCCTGCTACGCCGCCAGCCTGGGCATCACCCAGCGCAGCGCGGCCATCGACCTGGCCGCGCGCTGCCCTGTTCCCGAGCCGTCCTTCTCTGACTTCACCGGCTGGCTCGGCAACCTGACCACCGATGAGATCACCGCCATCACCGCCCCCAACGTCGCGGCCCTGCTCATCCGCAGCGCCGAGCGGCGCAGCCCCCGCACCGTTCAAAAGATCATCCTCAGCGGCCGGGGCACATTCACTACCCCCCTACGCGGCGTCCGGCACACCTACAGCCACGGGTACCTAGCCGGGTTGTCCACAGGAACCGTCCTCGACCTCGTCCGCGACCACGACAACCCAGCGGACCCCAACGCCATCCGGGTCGAGCACAATGGGCTCCATCTCGGATGGATCGCCAAAGACACCGCCCGCCCCCTCGCACTCGCCCTCGCCGGCCAGCCCTCCCCCACGGTCAGGGCCATCCTGAGCACCGATACCCACGCCCTCGCCGAAACCGGCGGCACCGAGCAGTTGGCCTCCCACGACCAAGTCGAGCTCACCATCATCGTCGGCTCCAGGTAGCAGCTACGGACCTGGTCGTGGGCTTCGGCTACGGCGTCAGCTCAGCTAGACCGCCCAGCAGTTCAACGGGCCACGATGCGCGTTCGGACCACAACCTGCAGCGATCCCTTCGAAGTCGGCAACGGCCTGACCTGCCCAGGGGCTGCTGCACGCCCTCCGCGTGGCGCACCATCCACAGCTCGCAGCACACCCTCGCGCCCTTCGTGTGAGAGACGCTCCAGCATGCGCATGACCTCAGCAAGGTCGTCCCCGATCGACATCACCGCTCGCTCGCAAGGTCCAAATTGCCACTTCGCGTCTCGACAGAAACCTCTGCGGGCTGGGCGCGACGCCACGGCTGCGCGATCGGATGGGACACGATCCGCCACCACGGCTCCCCGGGCAGCTTCCCCGCCGGCTCGAACGGCTGGCCGGGACGAGGGAACGCCACCGCCTGGCCAGCCTCCTCAGCCTCGCACTTCGTCCACTCCCCCGGCTCCGCCCACGCATGCGGAGCCAGGTTGAAGGTCGCCCAGCGGATCGACAGCATTACGCCAGCGAACGCTTCGGACAGCTCCTCGACTCCGCCAAGGGCCACGCGCCGGAACTGGACACCCTGCTGCCCGGCGCCCAGCCGGCCCGAGACCAGCGGCAGCCGCGCCTCTTTGCCATCGGACCTGACCAATACGAGGGCGTCCGAACCACGATCGGCTGTGATCACCACGATGGGCAGACTCGTCTGGGCTCGCCATCCGCTCATGATGCACAAGCAGCGACTCTGAGGACACGGCGGTCCGACGATCGGCACTGCCTCGGGGTGCAGGCCAGGCATGCCGGATCGCCTGTACCACCAGTCGAGGAAGTTACTGGCCCCCGGCGACACACCTGATGACTCGTCAGCGAAGTCAGCAAAAGGTCAGCATTCAGCTGACCAGACCTGCTCGCACACGAGCACACCGTAGAAGCGCACCGCACCGGCTGCGCCACCGAGAGGGGGTACGAAATCATCCCTCCCAGTGGCACGCCGAAAGCCGGAGGCACGGCCGAGCGAATTTGCTTCGGACATCGGCCGCGAGGATAAAACCCCAGGTCACCGCACCCGCCCCCGCGCCTTCAGCTGGGTCGCCGGGACCTCCGGGGCGGGCAGTCGGCCACCGTCGTAGCCCTTCACCTCGCCGAAGCGGTCGCTCGTCATCCATTCCTCGCGCGCCTTGCGGATCTCCTCGTCCGTGCGGCCCACGAAGTTCCACCACAACACGGACATCCGCCCCGCTCACACGCGCGGGGCCGCAATGTCCCGAGCAGGCCGTCGCCGGCTCCTCCCACAGGCCGTGGACCCCACGCCCCTCAGGCGGCACCCACATGAACCTGCCTCTCTTCTCCGCCGCGGGCACATGACCCGCCCAGGTCCGAAGCGGAATGATGCCGCTGCTGCGGCGACGCCCGCGCCCGGTCCGCCCCATCTGCACAGGTTCCACTCTCCGTAGTCAGCACCAAGTCAGCACGGGAGAGGTGAACACGGGTGCTGACATGGGGTTTCAGTCAGCACGAAACCAGCACGGGAGTCAGCACGGTGGCCTCATATCGTCCCCGATCAGCGCAACACGGACAGGCACTGATCCGGCCGCTCCGCAGGACTCCGCGAGGCCACGAAGGAGAGCCATGGCGGCCGGGCGCATGCGGGAGCACTGAACTATGGTGTCCCACCACATACGCCCCTGACCTGCGACTTCCTACGGTGTGGCGACACCGAATCGTCCCCGTACCTGCCTGGAAGTGGTGCACATGGCCGCCGCAACACCCTCCCCGACGCCACCCAACTCCCTCAAGAAGATCGTCGCCGCCAGCCTCATCGGCACCACCATCGAGTGGTACGACTTCTTCCTCTACGGCTCGGCCGCCGCGCTGGTCTTCAACAAGCTGTTCTTCCCCGAGTCCGACCCTCTGGTGGGAACGCTCCTCTCCTTCCTCACCTACGCGGTCGGGTTCGCCGCCCGGCCGCTGGGCGCGCTGGTGTTCGGGCACTACGGCGACCGGCTCGGGCGCAAGAAGCTGCTGGTCCTCAGCCTGTTGCTGATGGGTGGCGCGACCTTCGCCATCGGGTTGCTGCCCACCCACGCGACCGTCGGGTCCGCCGCTCCCGTGCTGCTCACCGTGCTGCGGCTGGTGCAGGGCTTCGCGCTCGGCGGGGAATGGGGCGGGGCCGTGCTGCTCGTCTCCGAGCACGGGGACGCCAAGCGGCGCGGGTTCTGGGCCTCGTGGCCGCAGACCGGCGCGCCCGCCGGGCAGTTGCTCGCGACGGGTGTGCTGTCCGCTCTCACCGCGCTCCTCTCCGACGCGGCGTTCCTCTCGTGGGGCTGGCGCATACCGTTCCTGCTCTCCGGTGTCCTGGTGATCGTGGGGCTGTGGATCCGGCTCTCGGTCGACGAGTCGCCCGTCTTCAAGGCCGCGCTCGCCGCCGCCGAGGAGCGCAAGGCCGCCGCCGGGCAGGTGGAGAAGATGCCGCTGATCGCCGTGCTCAAGCACCACTGGCGCGATGTGCTGATCGCGATGGGCGCGCGCATGGCGGAGAACATCTCCTACTACGTGATCACCGCGTTCATCCTCGTCTACGCGACGACCCAGGTGGGGCTGTCTAAGCAGACCGCGCTGAACGCCGTTCTCATCGCCTCCGCCGTCCACTTCGCCGTCATCCCGGCCTGGGGCGCGCTGTCCGACCGGATCGGCCGACGCCCCGTCTACCTGATCGGCGCTGTCGGTGTCGGCGCGTGGATGTTCCCGTTCTTCATGCTCATCGACGCGGGCACCTTCGGCTCCCTGCTGCTCGCCGTGACCGTCGGTCTGGTCCTGCACGGCGCGATGTACGCCCCGCAGGCCGCGTTCTTCTCCGAGATGTTCGCGACCCGGATGCGCTACTCCGGCGCCTCCATCGGCGCGCAGTTCTCCTCGGTCGCCGCCGGCGCCCCGGCGCCGCTGATCGCGACCGCGCTGCTCGCCGACTACGGTTCCTCGACGCCGATCTCGCTGTACGTGATCGCCGCCGCGCTCCTCACGATCGTCGCCATCGCCTGCGCCCGCGAGACCCGCAACCGCGACCTGTCCGAGGTCGCGGAGGACGCCCCGCACGACGCGACCCCGGTCCGCGCGGACGCCTGACGCGCGTTCACGCAACCGGGCCGTCCACAGGCCCGAGCGGCCCCCTCAGCCCAGCCGGCCGAGGGGGCCGCTTCGTGGCTCGGGCAGATCCTCCGACAGCTGCCGCCAGGCCGGCCCCGGGGCGCTGGTGTGGCGTATCGCCACGTCCGCCGTTCAGCGGGTGACGGCGGACGACATGGCGTGCAGGCGCAGGGCCAGCTGGATCTCGAGGGCTCGGGCCGGGGACTGCCAGTCCGGGCCCAGGAGGCGGCCGATCCGGTCGAGGCGCTGGGCGACAGTGTTCACGTGGACGTGCAGGTCGTCCTTCGTACGGGCCGGGCTCATCCCGCTCGCGAAGTAGGCGTCCATCGTGCGGACGAGATCCGTGCCGCGCCGCTCGTCGTACGCGACGACCTGGCCGATCGTGCGGTCGACGAAGCCCTCGATGTCCCGTGTGTCGGCGAGCAGCAGGCCAAGGAAGCCCAGGTCCTCGGCGGCGGCCCCCTCGCCCGAGCGGTGCAGCAGGCGCAGCGCGTCCATGCAGCGCCGGGCCTCCTCGTAGGCGGGCGCGACCCGGCCCGGGGCGGCGAGAGGCGAGTCGATGAGGGCCGAGGCGCCCACGGTGACGGGCTCGCGCAGCGCGCCGCCGAGGTGCTTGGCCGTCTGCCGGGCCAGCTCGGCGGCGCTCTCCCCCCGGCCCAGCGGCAGCAGGAGCACCGTCCCGCCGTCGCGCGCGGAGGCCAGCCCGCGCCGGGTGGCGGCGAGGTGCGAGGCGGCCGACCACAGTCGCTGGCGGTCCGCGCTCTCCCGTACCCCGCTGTCGGTGTCGCCGCCGGAACCGGCGCGGTCGATGCGCGCGGCCAGCACGACGTGCGGCGCGTCGACATCGGTCCGGAGACGGGCGGCCCGCTCGCGCAGCAGCCGGCGGTCGCGGTCGGGGGCGTCGAGGAGGTCGTCGAGCAGTTCGCCCCGTACGCGCTGTTCGGCCTCGCCCGCCGAGCGGCGGGCGAGCAACAGGAGGGAGGTCACCAGGGCGGCCCGCTCCAGGGTGCGCTGGTCGACGGGGTCGAGATCGGGCTGGCCGTGCAGGACGAGGGCGCCGAAGCTCTCGCCGCCGGCGGAGACGGCGGCGACCCAGCGGTCTCCGTCGCGCAGTGCGTGGCCGTCCGCGAGCCGGGCGGTGTCCAGGCCGTGCTCGACGAACTCCACCCTGCCGCCGAGGACTTCGGAGACCGCCTCGGCCACGTCGTGCACCCCGCCGCCGCGCAGCACCAGTTCGGTCAGTCGGTCGTGGACCTCCGAGGCCCGTTCGATGACGCCGCTGTGCTCGCGGATGATGTCGTTGGCCCGCTCCAGCTCGGCCAGCGCGGAGCGGGTCTCGGCGAGCAGGTTGGCGGTGTCGATGGCGACGGCGGCGTGGGCGGCGAAGGAACCCAGGAGGGCGACCTGCTCCCGTTCGAAGACGCGGGCGCGCCGGTCGGCGGCGAAGAGCACGCCGATCACCTGGCTGCCCAGGGTCAGCGGCACACCGAGGATGGCGACGAGGCCCTCGTCGCCCACGGCGGAGTCGATGGTGCGGGTGTGCTGGAAGCGGGCGTCGTCGAAGTAGTTGTCGGTGACGTACGGGCGGGCGGTCTGGGCGACGAGTCCGCCGAGGCCCTCCCCCATGCCCAGTCGGAGCTGCTGGAAGCGTGCCGAGACCGAGCCCTCGGTGACGCGCATGTACGTGTCGCCGGCGGCGGGGTCGTTGAGGCTGAGGTAGGCGACCTCGGTGCCGAGCAGGGAACGGGCGCGCTGGACGATGGCGCGGAGCACGGCGTCGAGGTCGCGCAGTCCCGCGAGGTCGTGGGCGGTCTCGAAGAGGGCGGAGAGCTCGGCCTCGCGGCGCCGTCTGCCCTCCAGCTCGGCCCGCACGCGCAGGGCGAGCTGCTTGGCCTGCTCGAGCTCGGCCAGCTCCTCGGGGCCCGCGCCGCTCGCACGGGCGAGCAGCACGGGCCGGTCGAAGCCCTCCGTGGCGGCTCCTCGTGCGAGGAGTTCCAGGTAGGAGACCTGTTCTTGGGACATGGACACAGGGATACCTGCCGTAGGGGTGATCGCACCAGCCCTGTGGAAAACCGCCGTCAGTGCGCGGTCCAGCCGCCGTCGAGGGCGAGGGACGTTCCGGTGATGAAGGACGCCTGCGGCGTGCAGAGGTAGAGCACGGCCTCGGCGACCTCCTCCGGCTCGATGAGCCGCTTGAGCGCCGAGTCCTTCAGGAGGACATCGGTCAGGACGCGGTCGGCCGGGATGGCGTGCGCCGCCGCCTGGTCGGCGATCTGCCGCTCGACGAGCGGTGTGCGGACGTAGCCGGGGTTGACGCAGTTCGAGGTGACTCCGTGCGGGGCGCCTTCGAGCGCGGCGGTCTTGGAGAGTCCTTCGAGACCGTGTTTGGCGGCCACATAGGCGGACTTGAACGGGGACGCGCGCAGACCGTGCACGGAGGAGAGGTTCACGATCCGGCCCCAGCCCTGGGCGTACATGTGCGGCAGGGCGCCCCTGATCAGCCGGAAGGGGGCCTCCAGCATCACGGTGAGGACGGTGTGGAAGACCTCCGGCGGGAACTCCTCGATGGGGCGGACGAGCTGGAGCCCGGCGTTGTTCACGAGGATGTCGGTGCCGGCGGCCGCCGCCTCGGCGGCGTCGAGGTCGGTGAGGTCGAGGAGCTGCGGCTCGACCGCGCCGGCGAGACCGCCGGCCTCCTCGGCGAGCGCCTCGAGGCCCTCGGCCGCCCGGTCGACGGCTCTGACCCGGGCACCCGCGGCGGCGAGCCGGAGCGCGCAGGCCCGGCCGATGCCGCCGGCCGCGCCGGTGACGAGCGCCGTGCGGCCGGCGAGGTCGAGGTGGACGGAGCCGGGCGACGGGGTGGCGGCCGGGGCCGGGCCCTGTGCGGGTGGTGTCAGGACCTGTGCCGGTGCGGGGCGTGAGGGGGTGAGGGCGCTCATGCTCCGCACCTTATGAAGCGCCCCAGCACCAACCGATGTGCGCCGAGCCCATACTTCAGCTCAGGGGCATGGGGTCGAACCATGTGGGTTCGTCGAGGAGCGCCTGCTCGATCCGGAAGTGCGAGAACCGCTTCATCTGCGGCAGGTCGTCCACCTCGAACCAGCCGACGTCGGTCGATTCGTCGTCGTTCACACGGGCCTCGCCGCCGACCGCGCGGCAGCGGAAGGTGACGTCCATGAACTGGCACTGGTCGCCGTTCGGATAGACGATCGGCTTGCGCAGGGTCTGGACGATCACGACCCGCTCGGCCTCGCAGCGCACGGCCGTCTCCTCGTACACCTCGCGGACGGCGCAGGCGGCGGGCTGCTCGCCCGGCTCGACGATGCCGCCGATGATCGCCCACAGGCCGTTGTCGGCCCGGCGGCCGAGCAGCACACGGCCCCGGTCGTCGAAGACGACGGCGCTCACACCCGGCAGGAAGAGCAACTGCTGGCCGGCGCTGGCGCGCAGGTCGCGGATGAAATCAGGAGTACCCATGCCCCGACCCTAGCGCTCGTCGATCAGCAACCCATCAAGAAGGGACAGATTCGAACAAAAGCCCTCAGGCCGTGCGGCCGCGGCGCGCCCGCGCGGCCCTCAGGGTCGACCAGCCGAGGCCGGCGACCGCGACACCGGCCAGAAGCGCCTCGGGCAGCGTGCCCATCCGCGTGGCCGGCGTGAGCGAGGAGCGCAGCGGCACCTGCTCGACGAGCACGTCCGGGGTGAACATCCGCGACCGGGCCACGATCTCGCCGTCCGGCTCGATGATCGCGCTGACGCCGCTGGTGACGGGGACGACGACGGAGCGGCTGTGCTCGACCGCTCGCACCCGCGACATGGCGAGTTGCTGGTAGGTCATCTCGCTGCGGCCGAAGGTGGCGTTGTTGCTCGGTACGGAGATCAGCTGGGCTCCGTGGGTGACGGTGTCCCGCACGGCCCAGTCGAACGCCGCTTCGTAGCAGGTCGCGAGGCCGACCTTGGTCCCGGCGAGGTCGAAGACGCCGACCTTGTTCCCCGGGCCGAAGTCGCGGCTGACGCGGTCCACGTTGCTGTTGAAGATCCGTACGAAGGACCGCATCGGGATGTACTCGCCGAAGGGCTGCACATGCCGCTTGTCGTACGTCGCGACGGCGCCCCGCGCGGGGTCCCACTCGATCAGGGTGTTGCGCAGTTTGCCCGTCTCCGGGGCGACGACGGCGCCGATCACGGTCGGCACGCCGATCTTCCGCACCGCGCCGTCGATGGCGGCGGCCGCGTCGGGGTTGGCGTAGGGGTCGATGTCGGAGGAGTTCTCCGGCCACAGCACGAAGTCGGGCTGGGGCTTCCGCTTCTTCTCGACGTCCTCGGCCAGCTCCTTGGTACGGGCGACGTGGTTGTCGAGGACGGCCCGGCGCTGTGCGTTGAAGTCGAGGCCGAGACGCGGCACGTTGCCCTGGACGGCGGCGACGGTCGCGGTGCCGTCCTCCGCGGAGTCGTCGACGAGCGGCAGCGCGGCGAGAGCGCCGGTCACCGGTACGAGGACGGTGAGCGCTGCCGCGGCGAGCGGGCCCCGCTGGACGGCTCCGGTGGCGCGGCGGGCGCGGACCTGGCGGATCACCTCGTACAGCCCGAAGCCGCAGAGCGCGACGGCGAAGCCGAGCACCGGGGTGCCGCCGACGGCCGCCAGGGGCAGGAAGACCCCGTCGGCCTGCCCGAAGGCGATCTTGCCCCAGGGGAAGCCGCCGAAGGGGACACGCGCGCGTGCCGCCTCGGCGAGGATCCACACGGCGGCGGCGAGGACCGGCCATCCGGGGAGCCGGGAGACGGCCGCGATGCCGAGACCGGCGGCGGCGACGAACAGCGCCTCCACGGCGGAGAGCGCGATCCACGGGAACCGGCCCACCTCGGAGCCGGTCCAGATCAGCAGGGGCAGCAGGAAACCGAGCCCGGCGAGGTAGCCGAGACCGAAGCCGGCCCGCAGCCGCCGGCCGCGCAGCGTCCAGCCGAGCAGGCCGAAGGCGGGCAGCGCGAGCCACCACAGCGGGCGGGGCGGGAAGCTCAGGAAGAGCAGTACACCCGACAGCACGGCCGCCCCCGGCCGTACGAGACGCCGCAGGCCGGACGGACCGGGCTCGGGGGCGGAGGCGGGTCCTGGGGCGTCGACGGGGGTGATCGTGGTGCTCACCTTGCGGAGTCTACGGCGCGTCGCCGGGCCCGGAGGAGCCCGGTCCGGACGGCTCACGGACGGCTCGCGCAACAGCTCACCGCACCACCCGCCGAACCACCCGCCGAACGACTCGTGCCACGGCTCGCGCAACGGCTCGGAGACGGACGGCAGACGGACCGCCGCACGGGCACGCGCGCCGGACCGGCTCCGAGCGGGCTCCCGGCCGGCACCGGTACCCCTGCCGCCCTCACCGTTCCCTCACTCCTGCTGCAACGTTTCTGCGCTTTTCGCTCCCCAAACCTCCGCCGCACCGTTACGGTGTCGGCCAGACGGAGCGGGGGTCGACGGGGATGGCTGCACCTGCGGCTGAGCGGGCCGCCGTGCGTGAGCGTGGGCGGGGTCCGGATGTCGCCGGGGTGCTGATCCTCGGCGCGTGCGTGCTGTGGTCGCTCATCACCTCCACCGGACGCGACGCCCGCCCGGAGGGTGTGCTCCTCGCGGTCCTCGCGCTCGCCGCCGGTTACGCCTGCGGCCGGATCGCCGGCACGCTGCTTCCCGTCGCCGCGGCCGCGGCCGCCTCCCTCGCCGCGCTCGGGCTCGCGCTGACCTCCGGGCCCGGCATCGCGGGCGCCACCCCCGCCGGCTCCGTACCACCGGGTCATACGGGTGCGGCGGCGGCGCTGCTCGTGCTGGCCGCGGGGGCGGCCTGCTGCGCGGCTTCCGCCGCCGGTTCGCTGCCGGGCCGGCTCCTGCTGCGGCTCCTCGCCCTGGTGGTGGCGGGCGTCGCGCTGGCCCTGGGCTCGGTGGTGGGTTTCGTCGCCGCGCTCGGTGTCCTGCTCTGCTCCCTGGCGGCGGTACGGATGCGGCGCCGGCTCCTCGGACTGGGGGGGCTCGCGCTGGCGACGGGGCTGGTCGTGGGCGCCTCCTGGGCCGTGGCGGAGGACCGGCTTCCCGAGGGGCTCACGGCCTCCTTGGAGGGCCAGCTGACCGGACACCGCGTGTCGCTCTGGGCGGACGCGATCTCCCTGACCAGGGAGAACCCGCTGCTCGGAGTCGGCCCGGAGCGCTTCGGAGCCCTGAGCCCCACCGCACGGGAGACCCTCTACGCCGACGGAAAGCCGCATTCGGCCCCACTGCAGCAGGCGGCGGAACAGGGGGTACCGGGCGTCGCGCTGCTGGGCGCCGCCTACGGCTGGCTGCTGTGCGGCCTGGGGGCCTCCCCCCGGCGGACCGCGGTGGTCCTGACGGCGGCGGCCACGCTGACGGCCCTCGCGGCGCTGGCGGCGGTCGGCAACGCGCTGAGTTTCACCCCGGTGACCGCGGGCGCGGGCCTGCTGGCGGGCCTGGCGACGGCCCGCGCGGCCCCGCCGGGGACCGATGACCTCACCGAGGACTGAGACCGGGGATTGGGGACCGAGGACCGGGGACCGGGGCCCGATGACCTCACCCAGGACTGAGAACCGAGGACGGCGGATCGAGGCCCGACAGAGATGACGCATCCCGGGAGCCCGGCCTGTTCGACGACAGGGTCAGACGCTCGCCGGGCCCGCCGGGGTCGGGGGGCGCAGTCGGTCGCGGATGACGCGGACACCGTACTCGGCGTCGTCGACCGTGACCGTGAACGTGCGCCCATCGTCCAGCGTCAGCACCAGCGCCTCGCCGCGGCGGACGATGACCGCCTTGCCCTTCTCGGGGCGCCAGCGGTAACCCCAGCCGCCCCACTCGTGAGGGGTCACCCTCGGGACGTAGTCCGCACCGACCACGTGCGAGAGCAGGATGCGCCGGCGCGGCACTCCGATGTGGCCGCAGCGCACCTCCATGGCCCGGTCGTCCACCTTGACCTCGACATGGACGAAGGCGAGCGTTCCGAAGAGCACGAGGAGACCCGCCGCGACGCAGCCGATCACCGCCATCAGCAGGGGCGCGATGCCGGAGGTCCACGGCGAGTCGACCGCGAGGGAGATGCCCAGCGCCATGCAGGCCGCACCCGCGACCGCCGCCACCCACTGCATACGGTTCGTGGCCCGGCCGATCCACACCTCGGGCACGGGCGGGCCGGTGTCCAGGGGCCGGGGGTGTCGGGGATGGTCCCTCATGTGTGGCAGCCTACTCACGTTCCGCTCACGCGGCGCTTTGTCGGCGCCGGACGGCGGACAGGTCAGCGGGCCGGGGCCACGGCCCGCAGCAGGCGGCCTTCCGCATAGCTCAGGGCGGCGGCCGGAAGCTCAGAGGTCCGGCCGCTCAACAGCACGGTCAGGCCTCCGGACGGAGTCGCGGTGGGCGCCGGCTCGGCGCCGATCCGACGGAGCGCCTGCGCGGCGACTGCCCCCGCGGAACCGTGCAGAACCACCGGCGGCAGGTCGGCCGACTGGACCGCCGCGCGGATCCGCTCGGCCACCAGTTCGTAGTGGGTGCAGCCGAGGACCAGGGCCCGTACATCGCGCGGGGTGAGGGCGGCGGCGGCCGCCACGGCCCGCTCGACGGCGTCCACGTCCGCCTGCTCCACCGCGTCGGCGAGCCCGGGGCAGGGGACCTCGGTGACCTCGGCGCCGTCGGCGAAGTCACGGATCAGCCCGCGCTGGTAGGGGCTGCCGGTGGTGGCCGGGGTCGCCCAGATGGCGACCTTTCCGCCCTCCGAGGCAGCGGGCTTGATCGCGGGGACCGTGCCGATCACCGGGATACGAGGCTCCAGCTCAGCCCGCAGCGCGGGCAGGGCGTGCACGGTGGCGGTGTTGCAGCCGACGATCAGCGCGTCGGGCCCGTGCGCCGCGGCGGCTCGGGCGACCATCAGGGCACGCTCGGTGAGGTCCTCCGTCGTGCGGGGGCCCCAGGGCATCCCGTCGGGGTCGGAGGAGAGAACCAGGTCCGCGTCGGGCCGCAGTCGGTGAACCGCGGCCGCCGCGGGGAGCAGGCCGATTCCGGAGTCCATGAGCGCGATCTTCACCCGGTCACCCTAGCCGACCACCCTTGCGTCGCCGCCGATCTGGGGCAGACTGCGGCGAATGAGCGCCATTGCCTGGATCGCCATGGGTTCGCTGGCCGCCTGGGGGTGGCTCCTGCTGGGGCAGGGGTTCTTCTGGCGTACCGATCAACGCCTGCCGGCCGTGCACGCGCGCGTGGAGCCGGGTGGCTGGCCGAGGGTCGCGATCGTCGTGCCGGCGCGGGACGAGGCGGAGGTGCTTCCGCTGAGCCTGCCGTCGCTGCTGTCGCAGGACTATCCGGGCGAGGCGGAGATCGTGTTCGTCGACGACGGCAGTACGGACGGCACCGGGAAGCTCGCCGGTGAGCTGGCCGCGCGGTACGGAGGGCTGCCGCTGACCGTCGCCTCGCCGGGCGAGCCGGAACCGGGCTGGACCGGGAAGCTGTGGGCGCTGCGCCACGGCATCCGTCTGGCACGCGCGCGTGAGCCCGAGTTCCTGCTCCTGACGGACGCCGACATCGCCCATGAGCCGGACAGTCTGCGCCGCCTCGTGGCCGCGGCCGTCGGGGCCGATCTGGATCTGGTCTCCCAGATGGCCCGGCTGCGGGTGGCGAGCTTCTGGGAGCGGCTGGTCGTACCCGCGTTCGTGTACTTCTTCGCCCAGTTGTATCCCTTCCGCTGGATCAACCGTCGCCGACCCCTGGCGACAGCGGCGGCCGGCGGCTGTGTGCTGTTGCGTACGGAGACGGCCGAGCGGGCCCGGGTCCCGGAGTCGATCCGGCAGGCGGTGATCGACGACGTCTCGCTGGCCCGGGCGGTGCGGCGGGCCGGCGGGCGGATCTGGCTGGGGCTGGCCGAGCGGGTGGACAGTGTCCGTCCGTATCCGCGCCTCGCCGACCTGTGGCGCATGGTGTCGCGCAGCGCGTACGCCCAGCTCCGGCACAACCCGCTGGTGCTGACGGGAACGGTCGTGGGACTCGCCGTCGTCTATCTCGCTCCCCCGGTCGCGCTACTGACCGGACTGGCGGGCGGCGACGGGACGGCCGCCTGGGCGGGCGGGCTCGCGTGGGCGGTGATGGCGGGCACGTACCTCCCGATGCTCCGCTACTACGGCCAGCCGCTCTGGCTCGCGCTCACGCTTCCCTTCACCGCGTCGCTCTACCTCCTGATGACCGTGGATTCCGCGGTGCAGCACTACCGCGGCCGGGGCGCCGCGTGGAAGGGGCGCACGTACAGCCGTCCCGAGGCGGCGCCCGACCGCTGAGCCACCTGCGGCCGGCGGCTCGTGCGGACCTACCGCCGCGCCCGGGGCGACGGGTGGGTAACCTTCGCGGCTCGCTTCGTCGGGTCGCCGGTGACGTCCCGGCGCTCCCGGCCCTCCTGGCGTTCCTGGCCGTCCCGGCTCTCCTGACGCTCCCGGCTCTCTTGGCTCTCCCGGCTCTCCTGACGCTCCCGGCTCTCCTGGCTCTCCCGGCTCTCCTGGCTCTCCTGACTCTCGGTGAGCAGGAGGACGGCGGTCAGTGCGACGAGCGCCGCGGCCGAGACGTGCACGCTCAGGGCCGTGGCGAGGGCGCCTCCGTGGGTGAGCACGGCGAGTGCGTCGCCGAGGGGGATGACGGCGGTGGTGAGCACCACCCAGCCGAGCGTCCGTCGCCGCCCCGCGGCGAGCAGGATGAAGATGATCGTCGCGGTGGAGACATCGCGTATGCCCTTGACCATGAAGTAGCCCGAGGCGTTTCCCGCCGGCCAGGGTTCGATGCCGAACCCGTCCGGCGCTCCGCCCGGGTTGACGAGGAAGTTCACCCCGAAGAGCAGGGGTGCCAGGCCGGTGACGAGGGCCAGAACGGTGGTGATGCGCTGCTTGATCACAAGCTCTCCTCGGAAGGGCTACGACGATGACGGTGGCGCGGCGACGGCGACGGGTCCCGCGCTCATGCCCGTGGGGCCGAGCGCTTCCACGTGCGGGCGGTCACGGTGTGGCCCAGCGCCGGGATGCTCAGGCCGAACATCAGGACGCCGAGCGGGACATGCAGCGAGGGCAGGTGCGCGATGCCCAGCACCACCTGCACCGAGGCGAGGACGAGGAAACCGGACGCGTACAGGATCGGGCGGGGCGACCCGCCGCCCGGCCGCCACGCCAGCACGGCGGCGAGCACGTACAGCATCGACGCCCCGTACATCACCCGCGATCCGACGTCGTGCAGCACCGCACCGTACGACGAGGACAACAGCATCCCGGCCGTGACCGCCTGGAAGAACAGCGCCAAGGTCTGCAGGGCCGTCGCCACCTGCAGGAAAGTCGGTCGGCCGCCCGGCACTGCCGTCATCTGAGTGGTCATGACATGGTCCCCTCTTCTGCCTCACGGCAGTGGATCGGTGGTCTCTCGACAGTCCGACGACACAGGTCCATGAAATGTGAGGCGGCGCATCGGATTTCCGTGAGAGAACGGCCGCGGCCCGTCTTCTCGCCGGCCTCGCTGATCCAGGAGGACGGGTGCTCCAACGCCGGCCTCGCCCCTGCCTCAGTGCTCCTTCGGGCCGAGTTCGCGCAGCGCCGCCCCCAGCCGCCGCGCGCCCTCGTCCAGCTCCGCGTGGTCTGCGGTGGCGGCGAAGCCGAGGCGGAGGTGCGCCGCCGGCGGCTCGGTGGCGAAGTAGCGGCTGCCCGCGCTCACCGCCACCCCCCGCTGCCGGGCGGCGGCGGTGAGCGCCCTGTCGTCGACGCCGGACGGCAGCCGGAGCCACAGGTGCAGGCCGCCGGCGGGAACGCTCGTGACGGTCGCGGTCGGCATCTCGTGCGCGAGTGCGGCAGCCAGCCGTGAGCAGCGCTCTCGCAGCTCGGCGCCGAGCGTCCTCACATGCCGGTCCCACGAGGGGGAGCTGAGCAGTTCCAGTGCCGTTTCCTGGAGCGGGCGGGGGACGAAGAAGTCGTCGACCATGCGGACCGCCCGCATGCGCTCCATCACCGGACCGCGGGCGACCAGCGCCCCGATCCGCAGGCTCGGCGCCGCGGGCTTGGTCAGTGAGGTCACATGCACGACCGTGCCGTCCCCGTCATCGGCCGTCAGCGGCCGTGGCGGGGTGCCGCCGTGCCCCAGGTGGCGGGCGAAGTCGTCCTCGATCACGAAGGCACCCGAGGCCCGTGCCACGTGGAGGACCTGCCGCCGGCGCTCGGCGGCCAGGACCGTGCCGGTCGGATTGTGGAACGTCGGCTGGCAGTACAGCAGTCGTGCCCCGGTCATCGCGAAGGCGTCG
This sequence comes from Streptomyces sp. NPDC029139, assembly GCF_055564335.1. Taxonomy (NCBI): domain Bacteria; kingdom Bacillati; phylum Actinomycetota; class Actinomycetes; order Kitasatosporales; family Streptomycetaceae; genus Streptomyces; species Streptomyces sp. NPDC029139. Next base: position 366,928 of record NZ_JBVHWN010000003.1, read on the forward strand.
GCCAGCAGGTCGGGCCGTAGGCCGTCGGTGTCGAGCGGTACGGGCACGGGGCGGAGTCCCGCGGCGGCGGCCGCGGCCAGTGCGCCCGGATAACTGGGCGACTCGACCAGGACCGGGCTGCCCGGCCCGGCGATCGCCCGGAACGCGATCGACAGGGCGCTCTGTCCGCCCGAGGTGACCAGGACGTCGTCAGGGGTGACGCCACCGCCGGTCATCTCGGCGAACACCGCGCGCAGGGCGGGCAGTCCGCTCGCCGTGGCACGGTCCCAGGCGTCCGGGCGGCGCGCCGCGCGGGCCAGCGCCGCGCTCAGGGCCTTGGTCGGCTGGAGTGAGCGATGGATGTAGCCGCCGTCCATCGTGATCGTGTCGGCCGGAGCCGGTCCGAGCGGTTCGGTGATCAGGCGTGTGTCGACGGCCCGGTCGGTCAGCGCGACCGTCTGCCAGGCGGTGTCCACGGTGTCCCGTTCGCGCCTGGCGCGCACCGCGACGTACGTGCCGCTGCCCGGCCGCGTCACGACGGCGCCCTCCGCCGCCAGCACGGCGATGGCCCTCGCCACGGTCGCCGGGCCGACCCTGTACCGCTGGATCAGTTCCCGGCTGCTCGGCAGGCGGTCCCCCGGAGAGAGGCGGGTGAGCGACTCGCGGAGGCTGGCCGCCAGTTCCATGGAAGTGCTACTGTCCGACATGAGAGATGAGAATAGCGCTTCTGTCGCTACCCAGGAAGCACTTCAGCTGGACGTCGCCGCACTGCGAGCCGACACCCCCGGGTGCCGTCAGGTCATCCACTTCAACAACGCGGGCTGCGGACTGCTGGCCGCCCCGGTGCTGACCGCGATGGTGGGGCACCTCAATCTGGAAGCCCGGATCGGGGGTTACGAGGCATCGGCCGCCCGGGCCGACGGAGTCCGCGCCTTCTACACGGAACTCGCCGCGCTGATCAACACCTCGCCCGACAACATCGCGTTCGCCGGCAGCGCCACGCACGCGTACGCCAACGCCCTGTCCTCGATCCCGTTCGAGGCCGGCGACACGATCCTCACCACCCGCGACGACTTCGTCTCCAACCAGATCGCCTTCCTGTCCCTGCGCAAGCGGTTCGGCGTACGGATCGTGCACGCGCCCAACACCCCCGACGGCGGAGTGGACGTGCCGGCGATGGCCGAACTGATGCGGAAGCACCGCCCCCGCCTGGTGTCCGCGACCCACGTGCCCACCAACTCCGGCCTGGTCACGCCGGTCACCGAGATCGGCCGGCACTGCCGTGAGCTGGACCTGCTCTACCTGGTCGACGCCTGCCAGTCCGTGGGCCAATACCCCCTCGACGTGGAGGAGATCGGCTGCGACCTGCTCACCGCCACCTGCCGCAAGTTCCTCCGCGGCCCGCGGGGTTCCGGATTCCTCTACGTCTCCGACCGGGTCCTGCGCGCCGGCTACGAGCCGCTGTTCATCGACATGCACGGCGCCCGCTGGACCGCACCCGACACCTATCGGCCCGTCGCGACGGCGGCCCGGTTCGAGGAGTGGGAGTTCCCGTACGCCACCGTGCTCGGCAGCGCCGCCGCGACGCGCTACGCCCGCGACGTCGGCCTGGAAGCGATCGCCCACCGCACCCCGGCGCTCGCGGCGCGGCTGCGGAGCCGGCTCGAAACCGTCCCCGGAGTGCGCCTGCTCGACCGGGGCCCGCAGCTGGCGGCGCTCGTCACCTTCGCCGTCGACGGAGGGTGGCGGGCGGAGCCGTTCAAGGAGGCCATGGACGCCCGCACCATCAACTCGGCCATCAGCCTCCGGGAGTTCGCCCAGTTCGACTTCGGGGACAAGGACGTCGACTGGTGTCTGCGTCTGTCACCGCACTACTACAACACCGAGGAGGAGGTGGACCACGTGGCCGCCGTGGTCGGCGAACTCCTCCGGCGGGGGCCGCGATGACAACCACCCGGCCCTTCGCGGGCGTCCGCGCCCGGGACGGCGCGGGCACGGGAACGTGGCAGCCGCCGTAAGGTCCTCGTCCTGCCGTCGCACCGCAGGCCGCACTCTCCGCGGCGGCGCGACAGCAGGCGCCTCAGCAGGCGCGTCAGCAGGGGCCCTTGTCCTGGCCGGTGCCGCAGACCGGGCCAGGGTCTTCATAGATGGAGATCAGGAAGAGAGCGAAGGCGACCAGGGCGATCGTGACACCGATCCCCCAGTACTTGTCCAGTCGGCGACGGACTTCCTCGGCACGAGCCTCGCGGGCCTCGCGGGCCTCGCGGGCCTCGCGGGCCTCGCGGGCGTTGCGGGCGTCGCGGGCCTCGCGGACGTTGCGGGCGTCGTGGTCCTCTTCGGTGCTCATGATGTCCCCCAAAGGTTTCTCGCCGCCGGACTTCCGCCCGGACGCGCGGAACAGCCGTCCCCGTCCGCGAGCGCGTGGGGGAGGCACCTCATGCCGAAAGACGTCGAGGAGGCTCCCCCGGTTCTCCGCGGTACGGGGGTTCTGCTGCCGGCGCTGTTCCGATGCTCCAGGAACGGGACGGGGGCGGGCCCCGGGGGGCCTGGGGGCACCGGCACACGAACGGTTGAACGGTTGCCCCCAGCGAAGAGATCGCGGTCAACCGCCTGTGCGCAGGCGGTCGGTGAGGAAGGCGACGATCTCGTCGCGGGCCTTGACCGTGGGATGGCCCGCCTCGTCCACGAGGTGGGCGGTGACGACACTGTGCGGAGTACCGACCAGTTCGGCGAAGAAGGGCGGCGGGGACGGGTTGGCGGCGGCCGCCGGGAGGACGCGCCCGTCGAAGGCGTCGCCGAGCAGGGCGCGGTAGGCGGCGAAGCGCTGGCCGGTGCACCAGCGGTCGCCCTCGAAGCGGTAGGCGAGGACGGTGAGTCCGTCGCGGTGGAGCCGGTCGCGCACCGCGTGGGCGTCCGCCGTGTCGAGTTCGAGTCCGCCGGGGTCGTCGAGCGGCAGCGACGGGTGGTTGACCACCGGGGCGATCACCGCCGGCTCCAGGGCCATGGTGAGGGCGAAGTTGCCGGTGAAGCACAGGCCGATCGCGCCCACGCCGGGCCCACCGCACACGGCGTGGGCCTGCCGTGCCAGACCGCGCAGCCAGACCGTCACGGGGCTGGTGCCGCCCCCGGCGAAGGCGCGGAACTCCGCGCTGACACAGGCACGGCGGACCACCTCCCGGCCGCCCTCGACCGTGGGCCAGGCACCGTCCGTCCCGAACAGGGAGGGCACATGGACGGTGAAGCCCGCGTCCCGCACCCAGCGCGCGAGCCGCAGGACATCGGGGCTGATGCCCGGCATCTCGGGCAGCACCACGACCGCGGGCCCGGCCCCGGCCACGTACACCGTCTTCTCCACCTCTTCCACGGCCAGGGTCCGGCGGCTGAAGTCGGTGATCGGATCGTCGTCGCTCATGCGGCCAGCCTGGCGCGGGCCCGGCCGTCGGCTGAGGGGCGGGATCGCCAAGGCCGGGGGTAATCTCGCCATCCGCGGGACACGGGCCGGGAACACCAGGGGTGGGGGAGCCATGGCGGAGCGGGAGGCCGGTGCGGGACGGAGCGCGGGGACGAGTGCGCGGCAGACCGGCGAGGGGACCGGGGCGGGCGCGCTGGCCGGCGCCCGCCAGACCGGCGAGGGCGCGGGTTCGGGACGGAACGCGGGGGCGAGGCAGACCGGCGAGGGCGCGGGGGCCGGTGCGGGTGCGCTGCGGGTGGGAGTGCTGGCGTACCCGGGCTGCTTCGCGTCCGAAGTGTTCGGCGTGCCCGACCTGTTGACGATGGCGGGGCACGTCGCCGGACCGGACGCCCCCGGCTACCAGGTGTCGATCGTCTCGCCCCGCCGCCGGGTCACCGCATCGGGCGGCGCGAGTCTGGACGTACGTCCGTTGCGCGAGGTCGACGTGCTCGTGGTACCCGGCTTCGAGCTGCACCCGGCCTCGGACCTCGACGCGCGGCTCGCCCGCCTCGCCCCCGAGATCGCGGCGGTCCGCGCGCAGGCCGCCGCCGGCACCGCGGTCGTCTCCCTCTGCGTCGGCGCGTTTCTGCTCGGTGCGGCGGGGCTCCTCGACGGGCGCCGGGCCACCACCTCCTGGCTGCACGCCGGCGACCTGGCCAGGCGCTGCCCGGACGCCGACGTGCGGCCCGAGCATCTGGTCGTCACCGACGCGGGGGTGACGACCACGGCGGCCTTCAGCGCCATGTACGACTTCGCGCTGGACCTGATCCGCCGGCACGACGGCGCCCGGGTGGCCCGGAGCACCGCCCGGGTGGCGCTCCTCGACGACGTGCGGGCCTCTCAGAGCCCGTACGTCGACGCACGGCTCCTCCCCCAGCCCGGCCGGGAGTTCTCCCAGCGGGTCATGCGGCGGCTCGATCAGAACCTCGCCGAGCGGTACGACCTCACCGCGCTCGCGGACGCCTTCCGGGTCAGCACGCGCACGCTGCTGCGCCGCTTCGCCGCGGAGACCGGACGCAGTCCGCTGGCCCATCTGCAGGCCACCCGGGTCCGCCGCGCCCGGCATCTTCTGGAGACCACCGATCGCACGGTCGCCGCCGTCGCCGCGGCCGTGGGCTATCAGGATCCCGGCACGTTCGCCGCCCTCTTCGCCCGCCACACCGGACACCGCCCGCAGACCTACCGGTCCGCGTTCCGCCGCACGAACCGGGACCCGGGCACGGGAGGCCCGCCCCCGGGCGGTCCCGCCCTGTAGCCCCTCCTTCGTCGCTTCCTCCAAGCGGCCTCTCATCCGCGATGGGCAGACCTACAGACTTGTTGCAGATGCGAGCCTGACAGCCTTAACGTGGCGCACATGCAGTCCTACACCATCGGTCAGGCCGCGCGTCTTCTCGGTGTCAGCCCCGACACCGCACGGCGCTGGGCGGACGCGGGCCGGGTCGCGACCCACCGCGACGAGAGCGGTCGCCGGCTCATCGAAGGCCAGGCCCTGGCCGCGTTCTCCGTGGAGCTCGCGCGGGACGGGGGCGGTGACGAGGAGGTGTCGTACACCTCGGCCCGCAACGCCTTCCCGGGCATCGTCACCGCGATCAAGCTCGGCGACGTCGCGGCCCAGGTCGAGATCCAGGCCGGGCCGCACCGCCTCGTCTCCCTCCTCACCCGGGAGGCCGTGGAGGAGCTGGGACTGGAAGTCGGCATGCAGGCCACCGCCCGCGTGAAGTCGACCAGCGTGCACATCGACCGCACCTGATCTCACGCCGTACGGGCGGGAGCGGCCGCGACGCCGCCGTCTTCCCGCTCCCGCATGCATCGTCCGTCCGCTCCCGAGGAGTTCGTACGCCATGTCTCTCACCCGCGCCGTGAACGGACGTCGCGCCGCCGCTGCCGTCCTCACCGCCGCCCTCCTCGTCCCGCTCGCCGCCTGCGGCAAGGACGGCACCAAGGACACCGGTGGGTCGACGGCCCCCGGAGCCGCGAGCACCGCCGCCCGGGCGAAGCTCACCGTGCTCGCCGCCGCGTCTCTCACCGATGTCTTCAAGACGGCCGGGGCCGCGTACGAGAAGGCCCGTCCCGGCACGAAGATCACCTTCTCCTTCGCCGGCTCCCAGGAGCTCGTCGCCCAGGTCGCCCAGGGCTCCCCCGCCGACGTCCTGGTCACCGCCGACACCAAGAGCATGGACAAGGTGCGGGCCGATACCGGCACCCCGGCGATCATCGCCAAGAACCGCCTGGTCATCGCCACCGGCGAGGGCAACCCTCACAAGATCGACGAGCTCGCGGACCTCGCGGACCGCCGGCTCAAGGTCGTTCTCGCCGCGCCCGAGGTCCCGGCCGGCAAGTACAGCCAGAAGATCCTCGACGCCCAGAGGATCACGGTGCGGCCGGTCTCCCAGGAGCCCAACGTCCGTGCCGTCCTGAGCAAGGTCGAACTCGGCGAGGCCGACGCCGGACTCGTCTACAAGACCGACGCCGCGGGCGCCGCGGAGAAGGTCGACGCCGTCGACATCCCGGACGCGCAGAACGCCGTCGCGCAGTATCCGGCCGCTACGCTGAAGGACTCCGAGAACGCCGCGGCCGCGGCCGCGTTCGTCGCCTGGCTCTCCTCGCCGGAGGCGCAGAAGATCCTGCGGGACGCCGGCTTCCAGAAGCCGTGACCGGTCCGGATCGCTCAGATGGCGAGGCTGTCCGTCCCGGGGGCCGCTGGCAGCCCCCTCTCACCTCATGTCGTCGGGATCCACGATGAAACGAGCAGGCGTACGTACGCCCGGCACCCGCGCGCCTCTCGCCCTGGCCGTCCCCGCCCTCCTGGCCGTCGCCCTCCTCACCCTGCCGCTGGTGGGCATCCTCGTACGGACCGAGTGGGGCGAGCTGGCCACGCACCTCGGTTCACCGGGCACGGTCGAGGCGCTGAAGCTGTCGCTGGTGGTGTCCTTCTGGGCGCTCGGCCTGTCGCTGCTGCTCGGTGTGCCGCTGGCCTGGCTGCTGGCTCGGGTGCCGTTCCGGGGAAAGGCGTTCGTCCGCTCCCTGGTGCTGCTGCCGATGGTCCTTCCGCCGACGGTCGGCGGCGTTGCGCTGCTCCTCGCCTTCGGCCGGCGGGGAATCCTCGGCCCGTGGCTGGACTCCACCTTCGGCATCACCCTGCCCTTCCACACCTCGGGCGCGGTGCTCGCCGCGACCTTCGTCGCCATGCCGTTCCTGGTGATCAGCCTGGAGGGCGCGCTGGGCGGCCTGCGGCCGCGGTACGAGGAGACCGCCGCCTCGCTCGGTGCCTCGCCGGTACGGGTCTTCTTCACCGTCACCCTGCCGATGGTCGCCCCCGGCCTGGTCGCGGGCGCCGCCCTCACCTGGGCGCGGGCGCTCGGTGAGTTCGGCGCGACCATCACCTTCGCCGGGAACCTGCCCGGCACCACCCAGACCCTGCCGCTCCAGGTGTACCTGCTCCTCCAGGACCAGCCGGAGGCCGCCACCTCGGTCTCCCTGCTGCTGCTCGTCATCGCCATGGGCGTTCTCATCGCCCTTCGGGGCCGCTGGACGGGGGCACCGGCCGACCGCGCACGCCGTCCCGACGCGCCTGCGGACACGGGTCCGGCGGGGACCGGCCCCGCGGACACGGGCACGGGGGGCACGGGTCCGGCGCGGACCGGCCCTGCGGACACGGGCACGGGGGGCACGGGTCCGGCGCGGACCGGCCCTGCGGACACGGTTCCGGTGGAAACCGCCTCCTCACCGGCGTCGGCCGACGCCCCCTCCGCCGGCCGCTGGTCCCTGCACGCCACAGTCACCGGCTTCACCCGGCTCACCCTGGACGCCGAGCCGGGCACCACCATCGCCGTCGTCGGACCCAACGGCGCCGGCAAGACCACGCTGCTGCGCGCCCTCCTGGGCCTCACCCCTCGCGCCCACGCCACGCTGCGGCTCGGTGACACCGACGTCACCGGACTCGCCCCGCACCGCCGCCGCGTCGCCTGGGTGCCCCAGGACGGCGCCCTCTTCCCGCACATGTCCGCGCTCGCCAACACCGCGTACGGGCTCCGTGTGCAAGGCATCCCCCGAGCCGAGGCCCGCCGCACCGCGCAGGAGTGGCTCGACCGGCTCGGCGTCGGCCATCTCGCACGACGGCGCCCGGCCCAGCTCTCGGGCGGTCAGGCCCAGCGGGTCGCCCTGGCACGAGCGCTCGCCGCCCGCCCGCGGCTCCTCGTCCTCGACGAACCGCTCGCCGCCCTCGACCAGACCACCCGCGCCCACGTCCGCCACACCCTGCGCACGCACCTCCAGGGCTTCGGCGGCGTCTGCCTCATCGTCACCCACGACCCCGTCGAGGCCGTCTCCCTGGCCGACCGCGTCCTCGTCCTCGACGAGGGCCGCGCGATCCAGGACGCCTCCCCCACCGAGGTCACCCGCCATCCGCGCTCGCCCTGGGTCGCCCGCATGCTCGGCCGCAACGCCTGGCCCGGCACCGCCACCGCCGACGGACTCGCGCTCACCCACGGCGGCACCCTCGTCACCGCCGATCCGCTCCCGCCCGGCACGGAGGCCCTCGCGGTCATCGCACCCGAGGCCGTCTCCGTACACCGCGACCGGCCGACCGGCAGCCCCCGCAACGTCTGGCCCGGCACCGTACGCGAGATCACGGCGAGCGGCAGCCGGCTCCGCGTGCTGGTCACCTTCGAGCACACGCCCGACCTCGTCGCCGAGATCACGCCGCAGGCCGCGGCGGAACTCGGTCTCGCGGACGGGGTGGCCGTCTGGACCAGCGTCAAGGCGACCGAGGCGACGATCGTGGCGCTGTGACGCGTCCGCTCGCGAAGCCCTCCGACGCGTCGGCTCGCGAGCGAGAGGGCGCCCGGGGAAGCGCGTCCTCGCCGGGTGGTCGCCGCGTGATCAGCCCCGCGCGCGTGCCACTCGTCAACGACTCGGCATAGTGTCGATATGTGAGAGATGTCAGTGATGACGGGCCGGGCGGCGAGGCGTTCCTGGACGAGATGCTCAGCGCCACGGTGCGCCGCACGGGAGCCTTCGCCGGAGGCGTGTACCTGTTGTCGGCGACCGAGCCGGTGCTCGGCCTCGCGGCGGTGTGCGGGGTGCCGGCCATCGCGGCGGCACCGTGGTGGCGCGTGGCGGTGTCCGCCGCGGGCCCCCTGTCGGAGGCGGCGCGCGAGGACCGTCTGGTGTGGGTGGGGCGGCAGGAGGACATGGCCCGCCTGTATCCGAACGCCGCCGCAGGCATCCCGTACCAGTGCGCGCTCGCCTTCGCGCCCCTGCACGACGGGCGCCGCTGGGGCGTACTGGCGCTGGTGTGGTCCGCGGGTCATCCGCCGTCCCTCACCCGTCGCGAACGCGGGCACATCCTGTCCAGCGCCCGGCGCATCACCCAGGCCCTGGCCCGGTCACCGGTCCCCTGGATCATTCCGGACAGGCCCCGGACCGTACCGCTGCGCCGTCCCGACCCCGATCCGGCGCAGACGGCGCTCGCCGCCGCCGACCTGGTCCAGCGGCTGCCCGTGGGCGCCCTCAGCCTCGACCTGGAAGGGCGCATCACCTACCTCAACGAGGCCGCCGCCCAGCTGATCGGCGGCACCACCGACCGTCTCCTCGGCACCCTGCCCTGGCAGGCCGTTCCCTGGCTCGACGACCCGGTCCACGAGGACCACTACCGCACCGCCGTCTTCAGCCGGGAGCCCGTCGCCTACACCGCGCTGCGCCCACCCGACCAGTGGCTCGACATCCGGATGTACCCGACGGACAGCGGCATCAGCGTTCTGATCTCCCCCAACCGCGACCGAGATCCCTCCGGCGCCCCGCCACCCCGCATCACCACGCCCCTGACCGCGGCGCACGAGGGCGCCGGCACAGGGCGCATCCACCAGCTGATCCACCTCGCGGCCGCCCTGAGCCAGACCGTCACCGTGGCCGACGTGGTCAATGTGGTGGCCGACCAGATCCTGCCCGCCTTCGGCGCCCAGGGCATGGTCGTCTCCGTCGCCGAGGCCGGCCGCCTGAAGATCACCGGCCACCGGGGCTACGACCCGCGCAACATCGCCCGCCTGGACGGACTGCCGCTGGACACCGGCCTCACCCCGGCCGGGCACGTGCTCCAGAGCGGAACCCCCGCCTTCTTCCCCGACCCTGAGGACATGGCCCGCGCCTACCCCCGGGCACCCCAGCTCAGCACCAAACAGGCGTGGGCCTTCCTGCCGCTGCTCGTCTCCGACCGCCGGGTCGGCTGCTGTGTCCTGTCGTACGACCACCCCCACCCCTTCAGCGCGAGCGAGCGCGCCGTCCTCGTCTCGCTGGGCGGGCTGATCGCCCAGGCCGTGGACCGCGCGCTCCTGTACGACGCCAAGCACGACCTCGCCAACGGTCTGCAGCAAGCCCTGCTGCCGGTGACCCTGCCTCATGTCCCGCGCCTCGCGGTCGCCGCCCGGTACCTCCCGGCCGCCCATGGCATGGACATCGGCGGCGACTTCTACGACCTGATCCGCCTCGGCGACAGCAGCGCCGCCGCCGTCATCGGAGACGTACAGGGTCACAACATCTCCGCCGCCGCCCTCATGGGCCAGGTCCGTACGGCCGTCCACGCCACGGCGGGGGCGGCACCGGGTGAGGTGCTGGCCCGCACCAACCGCGTCCTGCTGGACCTGGAGACCGACCTGTTCGTCTCCTGTCTCTACGTCCACATCGACCTCGTCGCCCGACGCCTCCACCTCGCCAGCGCCGGACACCCTCCGCCCCTCCTCCTGGGACCGGGGCCCACGGCGGAGGCCCGTGTACTGGAAGTGGAGCCGGGTCCCCTGCTCGGCATCGGCCTGGGCGTCGAGAGCGTCTATCCGGTCACCAGGGCGCCGCTGCCCACGGGATCGCTCCTGGCGCTCTACACGGACGGCCTCGTGGAGCATCCGGGCGCGGACCTCACCCAGTCCATCGCCGACCTCGCCGACCACCTCACCAGCAGCGCCGACCGACCGCTCGACGACCTGGCCGACAGCCTCGTGCAGCACGCCTTCCCCCATGGCACCTACACCGACGACATCGCCCTGCTCCTGCTCCGCACCCGCTGAACATCCGCCGTCGGCGCCGGTCATCGCCCCGGATCGCGATCGGTGCCGGTCGCGGTCCGGTGCCGGACGCCGCCGCGCGACGCCGGACGCGCCGACGCCCCCGCCCCGACGCTGTCGTCCGGGCGGGGGCGTCGCCAGGTGTCAGGCTTCGTCCCGCATGTCATCCGGGCGGAGCCCGGCTTCCTCCATCGCCTCGCGCAGGGTGCGCCCGGTGGCGCCCTTGTCCTGCGGAGTGCGTACCCCTTCGTCATGCGTCCGGATGACGTCGTCGGTCGACGTCGTCTTGGGGCGGTTCTCCTCGGGAACGGTCACGAATTCTCCTTGGGTGACGGGCGAGCGGGCGGGCTCAGGCCGGGTGATCGGGCTGCTGCTCGGGAGGCGTGCCGCCACCCTTCCCGCCGCCCTTGTGCCCGCGGTCCGTGCCGTGGGCGCGGCCACCGCTCTCGGTCGGCTGTGCCGCCTTGCGGGCCTGGCTGTCCTGCGGGGTGCCGGCCCCCTTGTCACTGCGCCGCATCTCGGGCTGCTGCGGATTCGACATCGACGCTGCTCCTTCCCTCCGGGCGTTCGGCAAAGCGTGTCGATCATTCGGGTAACCGTGCAGCTCCATACGAAACGTCCGTATCGGGCGTTCTGCGAGCACACGTCCGGGGCAGTCGCCCTACGCCATACGGGGCGGGTGTGGACACGGTCCGAGCGGAAAGTCGACGGTCATGACCGACGTGACGGAGTGGGAAGAAGCGGACCGGCGCCTCACCCGGCGGGTGGCGCGCTGGAGTTCGCCCGTGGCGCGCCGGGTCCTGCCGGCCGCACGAACCGCGGCGGAGCACACGAAGCTGTGGTGGGCCGTGGCAGCGGTCATGGCCGCCGTCGGTGGCGGCCGGGGCCGGACCGCGGCCGCCGCGGGGATCGGCGGCATGGCGGTGGCGGAGCTGGTGTCCAACGGGGTGTGCAAGCCGCTGTACGAACGCCGCCGTCCGCCCGAGGACCTTCTCCCCCATCGTGACGTGCCGGAGCGACCGGACAGTTCCTCCTTCCCCTCCGGGCACACCGCGGCCGCCGTCGGCTTCACCGTCGCCGTCGCCGGTACCTGGCCGGAGGCGGCGGTGGTCTGCGCCGCACCGGCCCTGACCATCGCCGTGGAGCGGGTGCACTCGGGCGCGCACTATCCCAGCGACGTGGCCGCGGGCGCCGCCATCGGCCTCGCGTCGGGGCTGCTGGTCCGTCGGTCGCCCCGCCTCCTCCTGCGCCACGCGCTGAGGAAGGCCGGCATCGGCTGAACCGCGTCGGACCGGGACGCGATCTCGTGGAGGCGGAGTCGGCCTCGCCTGAGGGGGCTTACAGCCGCTTCCGGCGGGCACGCGAAAGGAACCCGAAGGTCGGGACAGCGAACAAAAGGAGTTGTCGTGTCGTTCCTCTGGGCCATCATCGCCGGACTCGTCATCGGCCTGCTGGCGAAGCTGATCATCCCTGGCCGCCAGCCCATCCCCCTGTGGATGACGGTCCTCCTCGGCATCCTCGGCGCCGTCGGCGGCAACGCACTCGCCACCGCCTTCGGTGTGCGCGACACCGGCGGCATCGACTGGATCCGCCACGTCTTCCAGATCGGTATCGCGGCGGTCCTCATCGCCTTCGTCACTCCCCTGTGGGCCCGACGGCACGCCTGATGCTCGCCTCCGCCAGGAGTTCGGCCGGAACAGCCGGCACAGCCCGTACTGTGCTTGTCTGTTCCGGCCGTCGCCTGTTCCGGGCCGTAGGCCGTTCCGCGCCGTCGCACGTTCCGGGCCGTAGGCCGTTCCGGTCGCGGGCCGCGGACCGGGGGTCAGGCCCGTACCTCGAAACCACCGCGGCCGTCGAACCGCACCTCGCGCACCGCGTCGAACCCATCCGCCGGCGAGGGCCTGCGCAGCCGCTTCAGCGTGGCGAGGACCCCGACGTCCGGAACGCGGTCCCGGCCTTGCCGGGCGGCGTTGCGCCGCAGCGAGCCCGCCACGTCGGGCGGGAACCAGTACGCCGTCACGGACGCGCCATGGGCGTGGCCGAGTTCCACGAGCGGCCGCCATTCCTCCGGTGACGGATTGGTGTTGTCGACCGCCACCGACAGACCCGCCTCCAGGGCCTCGGCCACCAGCCGCATCTGCCGCCCCTGCTTGTCCCGGGCGCCCCGCGGAAACCGGTCCTTGCTGACGAGCGCGTACCGGTCGGCCAGGCATCGCCCGTAGAACGTCGACTTTCCGGACGCCTGGAGCCCGACGAGCACGGCCACATCCCTTCCCGTCGCCATGCCGCCACGATGCCACGCCGGCCGGGACCCGCTCGACCCCCGGAGCGGGTCATGGGCCCCGCAGCGCTTCGGCCTCCGCCTCAGGTGCCGCCTCCGGTGCCGCGCCGACGGGCTCGTGAGGCGCCCAGCTGGGTGCTCCCGCGCCCGTGGCGGCGAGCGGGATGCCCAGGCTCTGGCACATCCGGCGGGTCCGGGCGAGTGCGCTCAGCGACGCCGGCGACGGTGTCGCCGTGGCGAGTTCGACGACCACCCGGCCCGGGCGGTGGGCGAAGACGAGGGCCTCGATCTGCAGGGCTGCGGCGGCTCGGGTCGTGACGTCGAGGTCGCGAAGGAGTTTCACGCGCAGCGCGTCGTTCTCGATGATGTAACTGATGAGCACGATCTACCTCACGACCGGGTGTTCCGAAGGGGACGTGTGTACCGCACTGGGCAGTTGACCGAGTGTGACGGAGAGCAGCGCTTCCAACCAGTCGACGCGCAGGCATGACGGCCAGGCGCTTCCGCGACGGCGGCTCTCCGGCGGTGGTCGGCACGCCCCGGAGCGGGAACGTCCTGGTCTGTCGGTCTTCGGAGGAGCTTCCTGCCGGCCCCATGCCGGGCGAGCTAGTAGTAGCCCATGGCCACGAGCAGCGCGTAGGCACCGACCGCGGCGAGGGCCGCCGCGACGAAGTGCCCGACGGGTGCGTGGGTTCTGATGCCGGACCGCGAGGCGAGCGGGCCGGCACTCCTGGTCTGCCACCACACGAAGGCCACGAGCAGCACGCCGGCGGCCGGCGGCAGAAGCTGTTGGGCCGAGAAGTGCGGAACGGCCCCGCTGATGCCGACGACCCCGGCAGCGCCGAGCAGCACGCCACGCCCGTCGAAGCGGACGCCGCCGCGGCCCGGCCGGTCGTGCACCAGCACCGCCGTTCCGATCACGGCGAGAACGGCGAAGAGAAGCATGACGAGCAGGCAATCCCTCCAGGCCAGCAGGTCCATGGGGACCAGGACCGCCAGCATGCCGAGCGCCGGGCCGCTGCCCGCGACGGCGACGTACACCCCGAACGCCTTGCGGCGTTCCCGCGGGTCGGTGAAGGAGACGGACACGAGGGCCGGCGCGGACGACGAGATCAGCGCGGCGAAGGCACCCTGCAGGGCGCGTGCCACGGCCAAGGTGCCGAAGGAGGGCGCCAGGCCGCCGACCGCTGCGGCCACCGCGAAGCCGGCAAGACAGATCACCAGCGTCCGCTTGCGCCCGACGAGGTCGGTGACGCGGGAGCCGAACAGCAGCAGCCCGGCGAAGGCGAGCGCGTAGACGACGGGCAGCACGTCCAGGTAGACGGTGGACGTCAGCTTCAAGCCGTAGACGGCGATCCCCAGGTCGTGGTACGCGCCCCGCCGCACCAGAGCGCTGGGGGAGAACACCGCGTCGACCAGCACGACCCACTGAGCCAGAGCGAGCGCCGGCAGGCCCCACCAGCGCCTGGGAAGAGGTGCTTCCGGCGCCGGGTCCGCCGGGTGGGCCGGTGCCGGGGGTGCGCCCCACGCACCCGGTGGCGGGCCCGGGGGCGCACCGAGGACGGGTGCGGCCACGGCGCCCCCGGAGGCCGTCGGGGCGTACGCCGGCGCCGGGGGCAGCGGCTGTGCGGGGTGGAGGCGAGGGTCCGGCCGGGCGGCTGGTGGATCGGCGGGGGCGGCGGGGGCGGCGGGGGCGGCGGGGGCGGCGGGGGCATAGTCCAGCAGATGGGCGGCACGGCGGCCGAGCTGGGCCAGGACCGCCCCCGGCAGCCACTCACCGGCCTCGTCGCTCGCCGTACGCGCGACCACGTCCTGAGGGGTGGGCCGCTTGGCCGGGTCCTTGTCCAGGCATGCGCGGACGAGCTCGACGAGCGAGTCCGGTACGCCGGTCAGGTCCGCCTCCTCCTCCGCGATCCGGAAGAGGTGGGCGTTCAGCCCGGTGTCCGTGGCGCCGAAGAGGAGGCGTCCGGTGGCGGCGTAGACGAGGAGCGCGCCCAGGCAGAACACGTCGGACGCCGGGGTGAGTTCGAGGCCGCGCGCCTGTTCCGGCGACATGAAGCCGGGCGAGCCGATCAGCATGCCGGTGCGGGTGTGCAGGCTGTCACCGGCCAGGCCGTCCATGGCCCGCGCGATGCCGAAGTCGATGACGCGGGGGCCGTCCACGGTGACCAGGACGTTGGACGGCTTGAGGTCCCGGTGGATCAGGCCCGCTTCGTGCACGGCCCGCAGGGCGAGGGCGAGGCGGTTGGCGAGGGTACGGACCGACTGCTCCGGCAGGGGCCCGAAGTCCTGGGCCACGACGGTGGTCAGGTCGGGCCCCGGGATGTACTGGGTCGCCACCCACGGCACGGCGGCCTCGGTGTCGGCGTCCAGGACGTCGGCCGTCCATGCTCCGCCCACCCGCCGGGCGGCGGCCACCTCGCGGGCGAACCGCCTGCGGAACTCGGCGTGCTGGGCGTGTTCGGCCTGGACGACCTTGACGGCGACCGTGCGCCCCAGGTCGGAACGGCCCAGGTAGACCAGGCCCATCCCGCCCGCGCCGAGGCGGGCGATCAGACGGTACGGGCCGATGTGCGTGGGGTCCTGCCCCGTCAGCTGTTCCACGGTGGCGGGGTCAGCCCTTCAGGTTCGGGCTCAGACGGCGGCACAGCTTCGTGAAGAGGTCGCGGTCGGGTGTCTCGAACGCCTTCGCGTACGCCGGGGCCGTCGACCTCCGCTGGGAGCCGTTGAAGAACAACGAGCCGTCCGAGAGACCGAATGCGGTGAGCGTCGAACACGCCTCCGCGGCGCCGCCGTTGATGGTGCGGCGGTACCGCAGGACGCGTACGGTCCTCCAGTCGTACGTGGCGGTATGGCCGTCCGGCGCCGTCACGATCAGCCCGCCCTTGAAGAAGTAGGGCCTCCGGTCCCGCCACTTCCTCCACCCGAAGCCCTGCTTCGTCGCGAGCGTATCGATCCAGTCGCCCAGGCCGCTCTGGGCGGCGTGAGCAACGACGGACGCGGGCGGCCGTTCCGTGCGGATGTGCTCGATCTCGTCCTTGGCCATGTGACGATCCCCCTGGAAAGACGACGGCGCACCCACGGTAGAGCACGTGTCCAAGGCGCCGGTACGGGTTGCCTGTTGCGGCGTGACGGAGGCCGGACGGGTCTGGCGGGCCGCGAGGAGCGGGGGCGGGCCACCCTTACGGACCTGCCGGCCCCCGGCGTCGTCGGGGATCCGTCCGTCACGCGCCCGAGCCCGCCGGCTGCGGCTCCCTCATGGTGGACGGACGGAAGCCGGCGGCCGGTCACGTCTCCGGCGAGGGCCGGCATCGCGGACCGCTCGTAGGACGCGTTCACGAGGTCGTGCTGGTTCTCCGCCGCGTACGCCTCGGCAAAACTGTCGCAGTCGTTCACCCGGGCCGGTTCCGCGGAGCGGGCGGGAGTCTCGGGCACACCGGTGACGGGTTCCATCGGCGCGGCTTAGTGGCGCGGTGCGCCGGAATAGGATTTCGGTGATCATCCGCGGCAACTCCCTGAACGCCCTCCCCGGTAAGGGACTTCGGCGGATAGGGCTCGCACTCATGACTCGCCGGAGAACCGGGCGGAACGCTGCCGCACGATCCTCCGCTTCGGCCGCGCGCGACCCGGCGCACCGACGCCGCCTGCGGCGATCTCCCGGCGGTCCGGCGGGCCCCGCCGCCACGGCCGAGGCTCCCCGTCCTGCCGAGCGCCCCTCCGGATGTCGCGCTTTGTAGCCCGGCCAACACTTCTCGTTAACTATGGACACCGCATCGGAAAAGCCCTCCGTTAACGGCGTCTTTAACGATGTTTTGGCAGCTCAGCAGGACAAAACCAGCGTAAAACGGATACCCCCGAGATTGGGGCTCCCCAACCAGCACATCGTGGGCTTAACTTATGTGCCATGACCTCCCCCCGCTCCACCTACGGAGGCGGTTACTACACCGCGCCGTCGTTCCCCGACACCCCCATCTACGACTCCCTGGTCGCGGAGCGGGGCACGCCTCAGATCGCCCCGATCCGAGTGCCTTCCGCGTACGACACCGGCAACAGCTACCTGCCGGCGCTGCCCGCGGCCCTGCCCGCCCTCCCGGCGGCACCCAGCCATCCCGCCCCCGCCTACAGCGGAGGCGGCGCGTACGGCTATCCGCAGCCGATGCAGCAGCAGATGGCCCCCGTGCCGCTGCAGCACGCCCCGGCGCCGTACATCCCGCAGCAGCCCGTCGGCCCGCGCGGCTACCCGGGCGTCCAGCCCCAGCAGCCGCAGCGGCCGGCGGCCACCGGTTACGAGGCGATGCGCCCGGCGGCCGCACGGCCCGCCCCGGCGCCCGCGCCGTACCAGGACCCCTACAACCGTCCGTACCAGGGGCAGGGGTACTGACGCTCTCTCCGGACGGAGCGGCTGGCAGGATGACGACATGTCGATTGCTCAGCTGCGTTCCGTCCATGTCCACCCGGTCAAGGCGATGCGTGGGTACGCGCCCGCCGAGGCGGAGGTCCAGCCATGGGGACTGGCTGGCGACCGTCGCTGGACCGTCGTGGACTCCTCGGGCAAGGTCGTGACCCAGCGCCGTCATCCGCTGATGGCGCTGGCCTCGGCTGAACCACTGCCGGACGGCGGCATCAGGGTATCCGCCGCCGGCCGGCGGGCGCTGTCGGTCGCGGTGCCGCAGCCGTCGTCCACGATCCGGGTGGAGGTCTTCGAGACTCCGGTGGAGGCGGTTCCGGCCGGTCCGGCGGCCGACGCGTGGTTCAGCGAGTATCTGGAGACGGAGGTGCGGCTCGTCCACATGGACGAGCCGGCGCGCCGCCGTCCGATCGCCCCCGCGTACGCGCTGCCGGGCGAGACGGTGAGCTTCGCCGACGGCTTCCCGCTCCTGGTGACCACCACCGCCTCCCTCGACGCCCTCAACTCGCTCATCGCCCAGGGGGATCACGCCGACGAGGGCCCGCTGCCGATGAACCGCTTCCGCCCGAACGTGGTCGTCGACGGAACCGCGCCCTGGGCCGAGGACGACTGGACCCGGCTGGCCATCGGGGAGGTCACCTTCCGCGTCGCCCGGTCCTGCGGCCGCTGTGTCGTGACCACCACCGACCAGGCGACCGCCGAGCGCGGCAAGGAGCCGCTGCGCACGCTCGCCCTGCACCGCAAGGACGGCAGTCGGCTGATCTTCGGCCAGAACCTCGTTCCCGAGCACACCGGCACCATCCGGGTGGGGGACGAGGTCAAGATCCTGGGCTGAGGTCAAGATCCTCGGCTGAGGTCCGAGTCCTCGACCGAGGTGCGGATCCTCGACCGAGTGCGGATCACGCGACGGAGCATCGGAATCCCGCGACCGAGGTCGAGATCCCGTCGAGGAACGTCGCGTCGCCTGCGCGCCCCGACGCGCGGGGAACCCTCCCCCGGGGCAGACTCGTTGAGAGAGCCACGGACGACGAGGGGGTGCGGAGGCGTGCGAGAGGCCATCGGAGTCTGGCGCTGGCGGCACAATCCCCTGCGCCGGACCACGGACCTGATCGAGGCCTGGGTCGCGCTCACGGCCGTGGTGCTGCTCGTCCTCGCCGCGCCGGCGGCCGGCTGGATCTCCTGTGCGCGCACCGACGCCTCCCTCCAGCGCGCGGTCGAGACCCAGCACTGGTCGCGGCAGCCCACGACCGCCCGGGTCGTCCGGCTCGCCGACACCCCGGCGCCGGGACTGACGAGCCCCGACTCCCCGGGCGAACAGCCGCTCCGCCGCTCGGTCGTGGCCCGCTGGACGGCGCCGGACGGCACGGCGCGCACCGGTACGGTGGCCACGCGGCGTGAACGGACCGACCCGGGTGACACCTTCCGCATCTGGACGGACCACGGCGGGCGCCCGGTCCCCGCGCCGATGCGGCCGGAGACAGCGCACGCCCACGCACTCGTCGTCGGGCTGCTCACGGCGGCCCTGGCCGGTGTCTTCGTCGAGTCGGCCAGGCGGCTGGTCGTACGACGGCTGGTGCATCGGCGGTACGAGCGCCTCGACCGCGCGTGGGCCAAGGCGGGTCCCGACTGGGGGCGCACCGGCGCGGGCAGCTGACCCGTCAACCCCGCCCCGCCGCGCGCGCTACGGTGGGGCATCGGATGAGCAGCGACGCATGAGGCGGGGGCAGAGCACACCCATGGCACAGGGCACGGTCCAGGTGACGCACACCGGCACATCGCGGTGGCGGCGCCGCACGGGTGAGTACGCCTCCCTCGCCGCAGCCCTGGAGGCGGCGGCGGACGGCGACGTCCTCACCGTCGCGCCCGGCACCTACCGGGAGAACCTCGTCATCCAGCGCGCCGTCACCCTGCGCGGCGCCGAGGGCGGGGTCGGCTCCGTCCGGATCGCCCCCGTGGACGGCGTTCCGCTGACGGTCCGGGCGTCCGCGACCGTCCAGGACCTGCACGTGGAGGGACAGGACACCGCCGCTCCGGCGCTGCTCGTCGAGGACGGCACGCCGGAACTGCTCGATCTGCGGATCGTGACCCGTTCGGCCGCCGGGCTCGAGGTCCGCGGAGCCGCCCGCCCCACCGTCCGGCGCTGCACGGTCGACAACCCGGCGGGCGTCGGCATCGCCGTACTCGACGGCGCGGGCGGGGTGTTCGAGGAGTGCGAGATCGTCTCGGCCGGGCAGTCCGGGATCTCCGTGCGCGGCGGCGCCCATCCACGTCTGGAGCGCTGCCGGGTCCACCACACCTCCGGGGCCGGCATCACCGTCAACGGCGAGGGCAGCGGCCTGGAGGGCATCGGCTGCGAGATCTACGAGATCAAGGGCGCCGGGCTGCAGATCGCGGCCCGCGCGACCGCGCATCTGACGGACTCCTCGGTGCACCGCACCTCGGCGGACGGCATCACGCTCGACACGGACGCGGTCCTCACGCTCTCCGACTGCGACATCCACGACATCCCCGAGAACGCGATCGACCTGCGCTCGCGCTCCGTGCTGACCCTGACGCGTTCCACGGTGCGCCGCTTCGGGCGCAACGGGCTCTCGGTGTGGGACCCGGGCACCCGGGTGGACGCCAACCAGTGCGAGATCCACGACAGTACGGGCGACTACCCGGCGGTCTGGATCAGCGACGGGGCGACCGCCGTCCTCGACGCGTGCCGGGTGCACGACGTGCCGGACGCGCTGTTCGTCCTCGACCGCGGCTCGCGCGCGGACGTCGTCGACAGTGATCTGTCGCAGGTGCGGAACACGGCCGTGTCGGTGAGCGACGGGGCGACCGCGCAGCTCGACGACTGCCGGATCCGGGAGGCGTCCACGGGCGCCTGGTTCCGGGACCACGGCAGTGGCGGCACGCTCGGCGGCTGCACCATCGACGCCGTGCAGACGGGCGTGATCGTGACCAAGGGCGCCGATCCGACGATCGAGCGGTGCACGGTCACATCCCCGGCCGAGGCCGGGTTCTACGTCTCCGCCGAGGGACGTGGTTCCTTCGACAACTGCCGGGTGACCGGGAGCGGCGGTTACGGCTTCCACGTGATGGACGGCTGCCGGACGACCCTGCGCAAGTGCCGTACGGAGCGCTGCGCACGCGGGGGGTACGAGTTCCCCGACGAGGGTCCGGTGGCGGAGGACTGCACGAGTGACGAGAGCGGGGTGCGGACGGCTCCGGCCCCGGCCACGGACGGGACCGTGCTGACGGCGACCCGGCCGGCGGGGTTGCTCGGCACCGTTCCCGCGTCGCGCGCCGCCGCGCCGCCGGTGGCCGCGCCCGTGCCCGAGCCGGTGTCCGAGGCGCGCTCCTCGCACGACGTGCTCGGGGAACTGGACGCGCTGGTGGGCCTGGAGAGCGTCAAGCACGAGGTGCGCACGCTCACCAACATGATCGAGGTCGGGCGCAGACGGCAGGAGGCCGGTCTGAAGGCCGCCTCCGTGCGCCGCCATCTGGTCTTCACCGGGAACCCGGGCACGGGCAAGACGACGGTCGCCCGGCTCTACGGCGAGATCCTGGCCTCGCTGGGCGTCCTGGAGCGCGGACACCTGGTCGAGGTCTCGCGGGTCGACCTGGTCGGCGAGCACATCGGCTCGACGGCGATCCGGACGCAGGAGGCCTTCGACCGGGCGCGCGGCGGGGTGCTGTTCGTCGACGAGGCGTACGCGCTGTCGCCGGAGGACTCCGGCCGGGACTTCGGGCGCGAGGCGATCGACACGCTCGTGAAGCTGATGGAGGACCACCGGGACGCCGTCGTGGTGATCGTCGCGGGCTACACGGCGGAGATGGAACGCTTTCTGACGGTCAACCCCGGTGTCGCCTCCCGCTTCTCACGGACGATCAGCTTCAGCGACTACGTACCGGACGAGCTGCTGCGGATCGTGGAGCAGCAGGCCGACGAGCACGAGTACCGGCTCGCCCCCGGCACGGACGAGGCGCTGCGGAAGTACTTCACCGAGCTGCCGAAGGGTCCGGCGTTCGGCAACGGCCGTACCGCGCGGCAGACGTTCGAGTCGATGGTGGAGCGGCACGCCGGACGGGTCGCCGGGCTCACCGAGGCGAGCACGGACGACCTGACCCTGC
Organism: Streptomyces sp. NPDC029139; assembly: GCF_055564335.1. NCBI lineage: Bacteria > Bacillati > Actinomycetota > Actinomycetes > Kitasatosporales > Streptomycetaceae > Streptomyces > Streptomyces sp. NPDC029139. The sequence continues at coordinate 388,224 of NZ_JBVHWN010000003.1, forward strand.
TCTATCCCGAGGACCTGCCCGAACTGCCCTGAGCCGGAGGCACGTCCGCGGCGCCGTGGCCCGGGAGGGTGACCGCCGGAGCCGCCACGTCGGCTTCGCCGTCGCGCTGGCTGGGCAGGGCCGGCGGCAAACGGTCGAGGAGCATGGACCGTTCGGCGGCGAACACCGGGTCGGCCTGGTAGTCGGAGTGGCCCAGGATCGGCTCCGGCAGCGGGTGCTCGTGGGTGCGTCCGTAGACGAGCGGATCGAGCAGTACGGCACGGTCGACGGCCGGCTTGGCTCCCTCGGCGGGCACGTGTACGGGTCCGCCTATCGGGTCGGTGGCCCGGTAGAGGTTGCTCCAGCAGTTGACCGTGCGGTGCAGGTCGCGCAGGAACTCGGGGCCGAAGTAGGCGGGGAACCAGCGGCCGTAGAGCCGCTCCAGCGGGGATCCGTAGGTCAGCAGCGCCACCCGCCCGCGGGTCGCCGGCGGCAGCTGCCAGACGGCCGCGGCGGCCAGCACGCTGCCCTGGGAGTGACCGGAGATGACGAGCCGGCCGCCGGTGCGCCGGGTCCAGGAGCACATGCGCCAGGTGAGGTCGGGCACCGCGCGTTCGGCGTAGCACGGCGGGGCGAAGGGGTGCGCCGCGCGGGGCCAGAAGGTGCCGACGTCCCAGAGGATGCCGATGGTGCGGCGGGCCGAGTGGTCCTTGTAGGCGCGGCGGCCCCAGGTGACGAAGAGCAGGAAGCCGAAGCCGATCATCCAGGAGCCGAGGGACTGGGCCGTGTCGGCGGCCGACTCGATCGCGGGGTGGGCTCCGTCGAAGGCCCGGCCGGGAACGCTCCCGCTGACCCAGGCGCCGGCGACGGAACCGGCGCCGAGCAGCAGCGTGGCGCCGGAGACGATCCCGACGAGGCCGGGGGCGGCGTCGGTGAGTCGGGCCGTCGCCCGGCCGGCGGCGATCCGCCCGGTACGGACCGGGTCGGGGACCTCGGCGCCGTACTCGGCCTCGACGACGGGCCCGAGGCGACGGACGGCGCGCGCGGTCCGCAGGGCGAGGAAGAGGACCGGGGCGAGCAGCATCAGGAGCAGGACGGGGATGACGGATGCCTGCCAGCTCAGCAGCACCGGTGGGGCGACGGGAGAGCCCGCGCCCATGCCGGGGGTGCCGGGCCCGTCCAGCCAGTCGGCGACGCGCTGGGCGACACCGCCGGACATCACTCCTCCCAGTGCGCAGCCGAGCATCGCGACGGCGGGACCGCCGAGGCCGAAGAGGGCGGTGCGCTGCTCGCGGCGGGGGTGGTGCAGGAGGAGGGCGACCAGGCCGAGGGCGACGACGAGTCCGCCCTGCGCCAGGGTCAGGACGCCGAAGGTGGCGTCGCCGGGCAGGGTGCCGGCGGAGCGCCAGTCGGGCCGGGACCAGCCGGCATGGAGAACGGCCAGGGCGAGCAGGACGAGGGAGGCGCCCGGTAGCCAGGTGACCAGAGCCCGTTCGAGCCGCAGGTCGAGGCAGTTCTCGCTGCGCCCGCGTCGGCAGACGACCCAGACGACGACGACGGCGAGGACGACCAGGGCGGCCTGGAGGGTCCAGGCGAGGACTTCGAGGAGTACGCCGGACGCGTGCCGGTCGTGGCGGGCGGCGGCTCCGGTGAGGGCCGCCGCGACGGTGAGGAAGCCCGCGGCGGTGTGGGCGGCGCGCAGGCGGGCGACGAGCCGGCGGCCGTACCAGAAGCCGGCCCGGCCGAGCGCGGGGCGGAGTTCGCCGGGGCCGGAGGAGTCGGCGCTCACGGCGTCGGCCGTCTTCGCGGGCTCGGCTCCGGCCGGCTCGCATCGGGCCGGCCCGCACACGACGAGGTCGCTCTCCTCGGAGTCGATGCCGGCCGGGCCGGGTCGGGCCGGGTCTCTCTCGGCCGAGCCGGTTCGGAGCGGGTCGCTCTCCGCCAGGCCGGTTCGGGCCGGGTCGCTCTCGGCCGGGTCGGTTTCCTCGAAGAACGCCGCGCCGGGCTCCTTCCCCGCCGGTTCCGCGTGCGCGTCGTCGTACCCCGTCGGCGGGCGCTGGGCCTCGTACGCGCTCCAGGTCCGGTTGGAGAGGTACCAGAGCAGCCCCACGAGGGCGGCCGGGACCGTGGCGGCGAGCGCGAGGCGGCGGCCCGGCTGGGACCACCAGCCGCCGCGCTCGGCGGAGACGAAGCCGAGCCAGGACCGGTCCTCGGCGCAGACGGCCGATCCGGCGCACTGCCAGGCCGTCAGGTCGAGCGCGACCTCGCAGGCGGCCGCGGTGAGCAGCACGGTCAGGGTCAGGGCGACGAGCCGGACCAGCACCCCGTACAGCCGGACGAGGCGGGGACGCCCCTTGGCCGGCGGGCGCATCCAGTGGGCGAGGTTGGCGACCATGAAGGGCAGGAGCAGCAGCCACAGGGCGCGGGCGCCGTTGCCGGAGGTGAGATTGGACCAGCAGTACGCCTCGGGGACCGGCCGTTCGGCGTAGCGCTCGGGGTGGTCCTCCGCGTCGAGGTCGTCGGCGCGACGGTGCATGGCGGCGGTCGTGTCGCCGGTGACGCGGACCGTGCGGGGGTCGCCCAGCATGTCCTGCGGCGTGGCTCCGCCGACACCGTGGACGAGGAGCTCGAGGGCCGCGCCTCCGCTCTTCGGGGCAGGTGTGGCAGGGGGCACTTCGGTGTCTCGCTCTCTGGGTGGGAGGATTCGACGACAAGCAACAGGATCGCGGAAGGGCGTGCTCGGGCGCACGGTCTCTCACCGAATCCGACGGCAATCCCCCTGTCCCCTTCGGAAGGACCGGCCCCCGGTGGTGAGCGACCATCAGAATCTCCTGGCGGAGCAGCGGCGCGCCCTGATTCTGGACGAGGTACGGCGACGTGGCGGTGTACGCGTCAACGAGCTGACACGTCGGCTGAACGTCTCGGACATGACCGTCCGCCGGGACCTCGACGCGCTGGCCCGCCAGGGCGTCGTCGAGAAGGTGCACGGCGGCGCGGTACCGGTGGTGGAGACGAGTTCGCACGAACCGGGGTTCGAGGCCAAGTCCGCGCTCGAGCTGGGCGCGAAGGAGGACATCGCCCGGACGGCGGCGCGGATGGTCGTGCCCGGCTCGGCGATCGCGTTGTCGGGCGGTACGACGACCTTCGCCCTCGCGAGCCGGCTCCTCGACGTTCCGGACCTGACGGTGGTGACCAATTCGGTGCGGGTCGCCGACGTCTTCCACACGGCGCACCACGCCGGTTCGGCGAGCGGCGAGGCCCGGCCCGGCGCGGCGACCGTGGTGCTCACGGGCGGGGTGCGGACCCCGTCGGACGCGCTGGTGGGGCCGGTGGCCGACCAGGCGATCCGCTCGCTCCACTTCGACGTGCTGTTCCTCGGGGTGCACGGGATCTCGGTGGAGGCGGGGCTCTCGACGCCGAATCTGGCCGAGGCGGAGACGAACCGGCGTCTGATGCGCTCCGCCCGCCGGGTGGTGGTGGTCGCCGATCACACCAAGTGGGGCACGGTGGGCCTGAGTTCGTTCGCCCGGCTCGACGAGGTGGACACGCTGGTGACGGACGCGGGCCTGTCGCCGCGGACCCGCGAGGAGATGGCGGAGGCGCTGCCGGGCCTGGTGGTGGCGGGCGAGGACGAGGGCGAGGGCGACGAGGAGTGAGCGTCTTCCGTGTCGAGCGCTCGTCGCCCCTCGCGGCCGAGGAGGTGTGGCGGCGGCTCACCGACTTCCGCGCGCACGGCCGTCTGGTACCGCTGACGAGGACCCGGATGCTCTCCCCCGGACCGACGGGCCCGGGCACCCTCTTCGTGGCCCGTACCGGCATCGGACGGCTCGCCTTCGACGACCCGATGGAGATCGTCGGCTGGGAGCCTCCGGCGCCCGGGCGGCCCGGCACCTGCCGGCTGGAGAAGCGGGGCCGCGTGGTGCTCGGCCGGGCCGAGATCCGGGTGTACGGGACGCCGGACGGCGGTTCGCGCGCGGTGTGGGTCGAGGAGCTGCGGGTTCGAGGCGTGCCGGGCGTACTCGATCCCGTACTCGCCCTGGCCGGGCGGAAGTTGTTCGGGCGGGCGATGGACGGACTCCTGGGCAGCTGACGTAACGTCAGCTATCGTGTGCGGACCCAGCCCCGCCCTCGGGAGGTACGGTCCATGGCACGCCGACTCCGGCGCGTGGAGCTCGACTTCGCGACGTCCGCGCCCGTCCGCCTGGTGTTCGCCGCCGATCTGGCGGCCCCGCCCGCCGCGGTCCACCGCTCGCTGTCGGTGGAGCTGGGCTCCATGCCCGCCTGGTTCCCCGCGGTGACGTCCGCCGCCCCGACCGGGGACGGCGCCGGCCGGACGGTCCGGCTTCGGGGCGGGATCGTGTTCCGGGAGACGATCGTGGCCGACGAGCCGGACACCCGCTACGCCTACCGGATCGACGAGACCAACGCACCGGGCGTGAGCGCCATGCTGGAGGCGTGGGACCTCTCCCCCGCCGGCCCGGGCACCCGGGTCCGCTGGACGATGGCCGTCGACGGGCCCGGGCCGTGCCTGTTCGCCCTGCGCCTGGCCCGCCCGGGCGTGGGACGGTCCTTCCACGACGCGATGCGCCGCCTGGACCGGCGGCTCACTCCGGCCAGGCACCCGTCTCCAGGAACCGGTCGATAGCGGCGGCGTAGGGCGCGATGTCCAGGCCCTGCGCGGCGAGCCAGGCGTCGGAGTAGTACTTGTCGAGGTAGCGCTCGCCCGGGTCGCAGATCAGGGTCACGACGCTGCCGGTGCGACCTTGCGCGACCATCTCGGCGACGATCTTCAGCGCACTCCACAGCCCCGTGCCCGTGGACCCGCCGGCCTTGCGCCCGATCGCGGCCTCCAGGGCGCGCACGGCGGCGATGCTGGCGGCGTCCGGGACCTTCATCATGCGGTCGATGGCTCCGGGCACGAAGCTCGGCTCCATACGGGGCCGGCCGATGCCCTCGATGCGCGAGCCGCAGTCGGCGGTCGCGAGCGGGTCGTTGTGCGTCCAGCCGTCGAAGAAGCAGGAGTTCTCGGGGTCGGCGACACACAGACGGGTGTCGTGCTGCATGTAGTGCACGTAACGCGCGATGGTCGCGGAGGTGCCGCCGGTGCCGGCGGTGGCGACGATCCAGGCCGGCTCGGGATAGCGCTCCAGCCTCAGCTGCTGGTACATCGATTCGGCGATGTTGTTGTTGCCCCGCCAGTCGGTGGCCCGCTCGGCGTAGGTGAACTGGTCCATGTAGTGCCCGCCGGTCCGCTCGGCGAGGGCAGCGGACTCCTCGTACATGGTGCGCGAGTCGTCCACGAAGTGGCACTGTCCCCCGTGGAACTCGATCAGGCGGCACTTCTCCGGGCTCGTGGTGCGGGGCATCACGGCGATGAACGGCACCCCGATCAGCTTGGCGAAGTACGCCTCGGAGACGGCCGTCGAACCGCTGGACGCCTCGATGACGGGTTTGCCGGGCCTGATCCAGCCGTTGCACAGGCCGTAGAGGAAGAGGGAACGGGCGAGCCGGTGCTTCAGACTGCCGGTGGGGTGGGTGGACTCGTCCTTGAGGTAGAGGTCGATGCCCCACTTCTCCGGGAGGGGGAAGAGCAGCAGGTGGGTGTCGGCGGAGCGGTTGGCGTCCGCCTGGACCTTGCGGACGGCCTCCTTGAGCCAGGCGCGGTACGCCGGGTCACTGCGGTCGACGTCGATCGTGGCCGCGGCCCGTGGCGCGGCGCTCGACGCCGTGTTCTCCGTGGTGCTCATGCGTCCCTCTCCTCATCCTTCCCCCGACGGTCCCCACTGGTGACAATAACTCCCTCACCTGCGCAAACGATCGCTTTGGGAGTCCATAGGAGTCCCTTGCAGGGGGCCTCTGGTGTGGGTGCCGCCCGGCCGGGCACACTGGTGTGAGCAACCGACGCGAAGGGGGCGGAGCGATATGGCGGATCCCGAGTTCACGGCCACGGGCGTACGGATCGAGCGGTGGCCCCGCTCGTTGACCCGGGCGGGCGAGGTACGGATCGAGGACGGCAGGCTGTCGTTGCTGACCAGTTACGGCAGCGAGATCGACAGCGCGCCGGTGACCTCCGTCCGGGCGGGGCGGCCCTGGTTCGCCAAGCCGGAGGAGACGGTGGCGACCGTGAACGGGACGCGCTACCGCCTGACGATGGACGGACGGCACGACGACCGGGCGGCCGGGCCCGGGCGGTTCCTGGAGGCGCTGAAGAGGGCGGCCGCGGACCGGTGGACCCCGGAGCGGCGACGCGGAGCACCGGAGCGGTGACACGCCGGCGACCTGGGGCGGGCCGCCGCGAGTTGCGGGGCGCTCATGACTGGTTCACGCTGTAACCACCTCACCGAGGGTTTACCGGCGGTGACGCTGTGATACAGCTCCCCGCCGTGCCGTACGCATGACAGATCCGAATCTTCGTCTTCTTCCGGACTACTTCGGGGAGTCGCAGCCGTGATCAGCGAGCCAAGCAGGCACTGCACGGTGGAGCTCCAGGCCCTGCCGTCGCGGATCGGTCAGGTCCGCAGAATCGTATCGGCGCATCTGCGCTACTGGCGTCTCGATGCCTTGATCGACCATGCGGCGCTCGGCGTCACCGAGTTGCTGACCAATGTTCACCGGCACGCACAGCCGGACAAGATGTGCACCGTCGAGCTCGAGCTGCTGCTCGACCGCCTCACGGTCTCGGTCCGGGACAACGACCCCCGGATACCGGGCTTCGGCGGCGCGTCGGGGGCCGGGAGGCCCCTGGAGCCCCTGGATGTCGAGGGGTTGGCCACCTCGGGCCGCGGTCTGGCCATCATCGAGGCGGTCAGCGAGAGCTGGGGCATCCGCCCGCACGGAGAGACCGGGAAGGTCGTGTGGTTCACCCTTCCGGCGCCGATGCCCGCGGTGGCCTTCCTCTCCCGCTCGCACGCCGTCTACGGCGCGACCACCGACGGCCCCTTCGTCGACCACACCCGCTTCGGCGGGGCGCACGGCACCGGCCTGGAGGGCGTCCCCTTCGGCACCCCGACGGAACCGGTCCGCGCGCCGGCGGTCGCCCGCTCGGCCCTGGCAGGCTGAGCCGGGACCGTCGGGCTGAGCCGGGACCGTCGGGCTGAGCCGGGACCGTCGGGCTGAGCCGGGACCGTCGGGCCGGCGGGGCCGGCCCGACGGTCAGGCGCGACCGGCGCCCCCGCCGGTCGGATGGGGGAACGCGCGGTCGGCTCGCCGGTGGTCCCGTACGCCCTTCCACCTCTGGACCGCGCCGGCGGGGTTGCGCCTGTCCGCTCGTGAACGGGCGGAGCCGCCCGCTCAGTTCACGGGGACGAGCGTCAGGTAGGCGATGCCGAGGGCGTTGCGGTAGCCGTTCAGCCAGGAGGACCGCTGGCGGTCGACCCGTTCACGGGTCTCGGCGGCGAGCGGGTGGCCGGGGTGGCCGGCCAGCCAGACCTCGGTGTCGTGGCGGTAGCCGGACTCGAACTCCTCCCACTCCTCCGGGCTCGCCGTCTCGATCCAGGCGGGCCGGAAGCCCGCCTCGATGGCCAGGTCCACGAGCGGCCCGAGCAGAAGGTGGTCCTTGGTGTCCGCACCGGGCCACATCCCGGCGAGTTCCTCGTCCGACGGCGCGCGCTGCCAGAAGCCCTCGCCCAGGACGACGCGGCCCCCGGGCCGTACCAGACGCCGCAGTTCGCGCAGGGCGGCGGCCGGGTCGTGCGGCTGGTCGGGGTCGCACAGGGCCTGGCTGGAGCCGAGGCAGAGGATGGCGTCGACGGGTCCGCGCTCGGTACCGAGCGCGGACTCCTCCACGAACTCGACCCGGTCGGCGAGCCCGCGCTCCTCGGCGAGGACCCGCCCTCGCGCCAGGTCCTCGGCGTTGATGTCGATGCCGACACCGGTGGATCCGGGCGCGGCCTCCAGGACACGGAGCAGCAACTCGCCCCAGCCGCATCCGATGTCGAGCACGGTGGCGGGCGAGACGGCGGCGAGCCGCTCGATCATGCGGGTGGCGCGGGCCTGGGAGAGCGGCCCGTGGAAGTCGAGGCTGCCGAGGCGCGGAGGAAGATCAGAATCGGTCATGGGGCGGAACGCTAGTGCGAGCGCAGCCGCCCTGGCCAGCGAATACGGCGGATCGTCGCAGGAAGATCGGGCAGGGCGAGGCGGGGCGCGCCCCGCCCCGGAGTCGCCCGGATGCGGCGGAAGTCAGGCGGCCGGTCTGCCCAGGGCCGCCAGCGGGTCGTCGAGGACCGGCTGCCAGGCCAGTTCCGCGGCGCCCACCAGGCTGTTGTGGTCGAGCGTGCACGCGAGGATCGGCACACCACCGCTGCGGCCCCACAGACTGCGGTCCGCGACGACCGCGCGCAGTCGGTCGGGGTCGGCGTCCAGCAGCTCGCGGTGCAGACCGCCGAGGATGATCCGGTCCGGGTTCAGGATGTTCACCAGGCCCGCGAGGCCGAGGCCCAGACGGTCGATCAGCTCCGCCGTCGCGGCCCGTACCCCCGGGTCGTCGGGGCTGGTACGCAGCAGGTCGCGGGCCTGCTGGAGCAGAGAGACCTCCGGGCCGGGGGTCCGTCCGGCGACGGTGAGGAAGGCGAGCGGGTCGGTCTCGACGTCGAGGCAGCCGCGGCTGCCGCAGTGGCAGGGACGGCCCTCGGGGTTGACCGTGAGGTGCCCGACTTCGAGCGCGAGGCCCGAACTGCCGGTGTGCAGGCGCCCGTCGAGGACGAGGGCGCCGCCGACGCCCCGGTGGCCCGTGGCGACGCACAGGAGGTCCTTCGCGCCGCGGCCGGCGCCGTGGCGGTGTTCGGCGAGGGCGGCGAGGTTCACGTCGTTGCCGGTGAAGGCCGGGCCCTGGATGCCGGCGGCGCGGACGCGTTCCGCGAAGATCTCGCGTACCGGCGCGCCGGCCGGCCAGGCGAGGTGGAGCGGGTTGAGGGCGGTGCCCTCGGGCTCGGCGACGGCGGACGGCGCGGCGAGGCCGGCTCCGACGCAGCGGCGCCCGCTCTCCTCGAGGAGGGCGGCGCCGGCGTCGACGACGGCGCCGAGGACCTGGGCGGGGTCGGCGGAGACGGTGACGCAGCCGGGCGCGGTGGCCACGATGGTGCCGCCGAGGCCGACGAGCGCCGCGCGGAAACCGTCGGCGTGGACCTGGGCGGCGAGAGCCACGGGGCCCTTCTCGTCGACGGCGAGACGGTGCGAGGGGCGCCCCTGGGACCCCGCGGCGGCACCGGGGTTGGAGTCGACGCGAATGAGCCCGAGGGCTTCCAGTTCGGCGGCGACGGCACCGGCGGTGGCGCGGGTGACGCCGAGTTCGGCGGTGAGCACGGCGCGGGTCGGGGCGCGGCCCGTGTGCACCAGTTCCAGCGCGGGGCCGAGCGCGCCCCGCCCCCTGTCCAGCCGTGTCCTGGTCGTCGTCGCCTTGCCGTTCATGGAGGCGAGTCTCCCATGATCGGGGGGTGGCGCGATCTGCGCGGTCCGGGCCGGGAGGAAGGCGCGGTGGGCTCTTGTGAGCCCCTCGGGTTGAAAAGCGTGGCCGCCCGCCCCTATCCTGAGTTTGTGCCGCTACTAAACAAAGTACGGACGGCCGTTCCGGGGGGCCCTGGCGGAGACACCGCTCGCTCCCTGTCCCGCCTCCGCATCGCCCTGACGCTCTTCTTCGCCCTCGACGGTTTCCTCTTCGCCGGCTGGGTGGTCCGCATCCCCGCCATCAAGCAGCAGACGGGTGCCACCGCCGGCGACCTCGGGCTCGCGCTGCTCGGGGTGTCGGCGGGCGCCGTGGTGACCATGACCCTGACCGGCCGCCTCTGCCGGCGCCACGGCAGCCATGCCGTCACCGTCGTCACCGCCGTGCTGCTCTCGCTCTCCATCGCGCTGCCCGCCCTCACCCACTCCCCGCTCGCCCTCGGTCTCGTCCTGCTGGTCTTCGGCGCCGCGTACGGCGGCATCAACGTGGCCATGAACAGCGCCGCCGTCGATCTGGTCGCCGCCCTGCGCCGGCCCGTGATGCCCAGCTTCCACGCCGCGTTCAGCCTCGGCGGGATGCTCGGCGCCGGACTCGGCGGCCTCGTCGCCGGGAACCTGGCCCCCGCGACCCACCTCCTCGGCCTGGCGGTCGCCGGACTGCTCCTGACGGCCGCCGCCGGTCCCGTACTCCTCCGCCAGCCCTCCCCCGCCCCGCCGGAGGCGATCACCCCCGCCGACCGGCCGCGGGGGAAGGCCGGTTCCCGCGGACCGGTCCTCGTCTTCGGGGTGATCGCGCTCTGCACGGCGTACGGCGAAGGCGCGCTGGCCGACTGGGGCGCCCTCCACCTGGAGCAGGACCTGCACGCGCATCCGGGCGTCGCGGCCGCCGGTTACTCCGTCTTCGCGCTGACCATGACCATCGGCCGGCTCTCCGGCACGGCGCTCCTCGAGCGGCTCGGCCAGACCCGCACGCTCGTGGTCGGCGGGGCGACGGCCGCGGCCGGCATGACGCTCGGCGCGCTCGCCCCGAGCGTCTGGGCCGCGCTGATCGGGTTCGCCGTCACCGGTCTCGGTCTGGCCAACATCTTCCCGGTCGCCGTGGCCCGCGCGGGCGCGCTGGCCGGTCCGAGCGGGGTCGCCACCGCCTCCACCCTCGGCTACGGCGGCATGCTGCTCGGTCCGCCGTCGATCGGCTTCCTCGCCGACTGGCTCTCCCTGCCGGTCGCCCTGACCACCGTCGCGGCCCTCGCGGCGGGCGCCGCGGTGATCGGCTACGCGGCCCGGAACGCCCGGGTGCGCACGGAGGACGCGTAGCCAGAGGGGAGCGGCGCGCCCGCCCCTTGACGTACGAGCGCGTCCCCGGCCGCCCCCTCCAGGGAGCCGACCGCATGACCGCGTCCCCGGCTTCCGGCGACGCCCGTGGGAGTCGCCCTTCGGCACGCAAGCGAGTCACCGGACCGTCGGGGCAAGGACCGCCCTTCGGCTCCGCGGCGCGTCCCCGCCCGTCGCGCCAGGGAGCAGTCCTCGACGCGGCGAGTCCCCGCCTCAGTCGGCGGGGCGCCGGCGGGGCCCGGTCGGCCGGGGGGAATTCCGGCCCGCCCCGCCCGCTCCCCTGGCAGAATCCGCCGCATGGGGATCATGAAGATAGACGCACACATCGAAGCCCTCGACACGGCGGGAACGGCCCTCGCCGACGCCGCCGCGGAGGCCGGCACGGACGCCGAGGTGCGGACCTGTCCGGGCTGGCGGGTGCGGGATCTGCTGCGCCACACGACGATGGTGCACCGCTGGGCCACCGCCTTCGTCACCGAGGGCCACACCTCCTACCACCCCGACGGCGGCGAGCCGGACCTCGACGGCGAGGAGCTCCTCGCCCACTTCCGCGAGGGCCACGCCCTCCTCGTCGCCGCCCTGCGCGCGGCGCCCGACTCCCTGGAGTGCTGGACGTTCCTGCCCGCCCCCTCCCCCCGCGCCTTCTGGGCGCGGCGGCAGGCCCACGAGACGACCGTCCACCGCGCGGACGCCGAGTCCGCCCTGCCGTCGGGGAAGCTCGGCACGGTGGCCCCCGCGCTCGCCGTGGACGGGATCGAGGAACTGCTGTGCGCCTTCCACGCCCGCGACCGCAGCCGGGTCCGCACACCGGAGCCCAAGACCCTGCGGGTGCGGACGACGGACACCGGCGACGTGTGGACCGTACGACTGTCGCCGGAGGCTCCGCGCACGGAGCGGGGTGCGCAGGGCTCGGCCGACTGCGAGCTGAGCGGTCCGGCCGACCATCTCTACCTGGCGCTCTGGAACCGGCTGCCGGACGGAGCGGTGACCATGACGGGGGACCCGTCGCTCGCCGGGCTGTGGCGGGAGACGTCCGGCATCACCTGGTCGTGAGAGCGGACGGCCGCCCTCGGCGAGTCAGCCGAGCCAGCCCGGCCGCACCAGCCCGGACTTGTAGGCCAGGACGACGAGTTGGGTGCGGTCCCGCGCGCCCGGCTTCACCATCGTCCGGCTCACATGGGTCTTGGCGGTCAGCGGGCTGACGACCAGGCGCCGGGCGATCTCCTCGTTCGACAGACCGATGCCGACCAGGGCCATCACCTCCCGCTCCCGCTCGGTGAGTTCGTCGAGGCGCGACATGCCGACCGGGGCCTTCGAGCGGGCGGCGAACTCCTCGATGAACCGGCGCGTGACCCCCGGCGAGAGCAGAGCGTCGCCCTCGTCAAGGACACCGAACCCGAGGAGCTGCTGCGGGCCGTGCGCGCCGTCGTCCACGGCGGCGCTTCTGATGCCGGCCCTCTACCGGAACGGTCGTTCCTCCGACGCGCTGCTCGCGTACGAGGACACCAGGCGGAGACTCGCGGAGGCGATGGGGCCGGATCCGGGCCCGGCGCCGCGTGAGCTGCACGAGCGGATGCCGCGGCAGGACCCGGCGCTCCTCGGCGGGGGCGCGGAGATGGCGGGGCGGGCCCCGGCCGCCTGAGAGGCACCCCGGAGAGCCGCCCCGCAGAGCCGCTGAAGAGGTGATCGCCGCTCGTACAGCCCGCGCACCAGTCCGTCAGGTGCGCGGCACGCGGGCCGTCAGGTGCGCGGCAGGCAGGCCGTCAGGCGCGCGGCACCAGGCCGATGTCCCGGCCCAGGCGGGCGGCGGCCGCGGCGAAGAACTCCTCCCGCTCCTCCACGATCCTGTTGAACTGGCCGAACACCTCGAAGGAGACGAGCCCGAAGAGCTGCGACCAGGCGGCGACCAGGGCGACGACGAGCGCGGGCGGCAGATCGGCGGCGATGTCGGCGGCCATGCGCTCCGCCTCGGGGCGCAGGCTCGTGGGAAGCGGCGGCAGCGCGATGCCGTCGGTGGTGAAGGCGTCCCGGGCGATCCCGATGAGGACCAGGCCGACCCGGGAGGCCGGGCCGACGGTGTCCTGCGGCGCGGAGTAGCCGGGGACGGGGGAGCCGTAGATGAGGGCGTACTCGTGGGGGTGGTCGACGGCCCAGGAGCGGACGGCCCGGCAGACGGCGGTCCAGCGGGCGAGGGGATCGCGGGGGCCGCGGGCGGCGTCGGCGTCGGTGTCGGCGAGGGCCTGCTCGGCGGCGGCTCCGACGGCGTCGTACGCGTCGACGATGAGCGCCGTGAGGAGGTCGTCGCGGCTCGGGAAGTAGCGGTAGAGCGCGGACGACACCATGCCGAGCTCCCGGGCGACGGCGCGCAGGGAGAGTTTCGCGGCGCCCTCGGCGGCGAGCTGTCGGCGGGCCTCGTCCTTGATGGCTGCGGTGATCTCGATACGGGCGCGGGCCCGGGCTCCCTGAACGCTGGTCATGAGGAGCAGTCTGCCATCTTTCGGAGCACCGCACTAAAAGGAGAGCACCGCTCTTGCTTCGGCGCGCCGATGCGTGCACACTGATCTCAAGCGAGAGCAGTGCTCACATTTCTTCGGAGGATGCCATGTCCGCTCAGCCCGCAGCCCACGTCATGAAGCCCGGCTGGTTCACGGTCAAGGTGTTGAACCGGGCCGTCGCGTGGATGACCCGCCGTGGCATCAGCGTCTGGGGCTCCCGCATCCTCGCCGTCCGCGGCCGCAAGAGCGGCGAATGGCGCCGCACCCCCGTCAACCTGCTCACGTGGAACGGCGCCGAGTACCTGGTGGCCCCGCGCGGCCACGTCCAGTGGACGCACAACATGCGCGCGGCCGGCGGCGGCGAACTGCATCTCGGCAGGAGCGTGCGGACGTTCACCGCCGTGGAACTCCCGGACGACGAGAAGCCGGCCCTCCTGCGCGCCTACCTCAAGCGCTGGAAGGCCGAGGTCGGTGTCTTCTTCGGCGGGGTCGGACCGGACTCCTCGGACGAGGAGCTGCGCGCGATCGCGCCCAAGCACCCCGTCTTCCGGATCAGCCCGGCCTCATGAGGCCGGGCCGTCCCACCCGCCGTCCCACCCGCCGTCCCACGTGCGGGCGCGCCCGGCGTCACGACGCCTCGGCGTCTCCCGCCCGCGCGGAGCCCTCGGCGCCCGCCGCGCCGGCAGATCCCGCCCCGTCGGCCGAACCCGCCGAACCCGCCGAACCCGCCGAACCCACGGAGCCCACGGAGCCCGCAGCGCCCGCAGCGCCCGCAGCGCCCGCAGCGCCGTCGCCGCCCTCGGCCGCGTCCGCGGCCTTCGCGGCCTTCGCGGCCTTCGCCGCGCTCTGCCGTTCGGCGGGCTCGGCCGTGGCGGACGGCTCCGTCGCACCCTGGCGCGCCGCTCCGTCGGTCGCCGCCAGGCGGCGGTCCAGGAGGTCGATGGCCCGCCGGGCCACCCCGTTCGAACGGACCAGCCCGGCCAGCGTGGTCGAGCCCCGGGTGATGTCCGTGAACGCGTTCCAGGCCGGGCGCAGACCCGTTATCGTCGCGTGCAGCAGCCCCGGACGACGCTCGAAGAGCGCGAGCATCCGCCGCCCGACCGCCATCTCCACGCCCAGGCCCGCCTTGATCGCGAAGGCGTAGTTCAGCGCCTGGCGGCGCGCGTCGACCGCGTCGTTCGCCTCGGCGATCCGTACCGCCCACTCCCCCGCGAGCCGCCCCGAGCGCAGGGCGAAGGAGATGCCCTCCCGGGTCCACGGCTCCAGTAGCCCCGCCGCGTCGCCGCACACCAGCACCCGACCGCGCGACAGCGGCGAGTCGTCACTGCGGCAGCGCGTGAGGTGGCCGGAGGAGATCGCCGGCTCGAAGCCCGCGAGCCCGAGGCGGGCGATGAAGTCCTCGAGATAGCGCTTGGTGGCCGCTCCTTCGCCGCGCGCCGAGATGACACCCACCGTGAGCGTGTCGCCCTTGGGGAAGACCCAGCCGTAGCTGCCGGGCATCGGACCCCAGTCGATCAGGACGCGGCCCTTCCAGTCCTCGGCGACCGAGGGCGGCACGGGAATCTCCGCCTCCAGGCCCAGGTCCACCTGGTCCAGCTTGACGCCGACATGGGCTCCTATGCGGCCGGCGCTGCCGTCCGCGCCGACCACCGCCCGGGCCAGGACCGTCTCGCCGTCGGCCAGGACCACGGCGACGGTCCGGCGGTCGGGCACGGCCGGACCGTGCTGCTCCACGCGGGACACGGTGACGCCCGTACGGACCTCTGCGCCCGCCTTCTGCGCCTGCTCGACCAGGCCCGCGTCGAACTCGGGCCGGTTGATGAGCCCGAAGAGCATCCGGCGCGAGCGGCGCGTGCGGGCGAAGCGGCCGTTCATGGAGAAGGTGACGGCGTGCACCCGGTCCAGGAGCGGCAGCTCGAAACCGGGCGGCAGCGCGTCCCGCGACGGTCCGATGATGCCGCCGCCGCACGTCTTGTAACGGGGCAGCTCGGCCTTCTCCAGGAGCAGCACCCGGCGGCCGGCGACCGCGGCCGCGTACGCCGCCGAGGAGCCGGCCGGGCCGGCCCCGACGACGACCACGTCCCAGACGGTCTCGTCCCGAGACTCTCCCCCGCGTACCTCTTCGGCGTCTGCGTTCTCGCTGCTCACGATGTGCTTCTGCTCCTGATCCGACCGACGGTCCATGCTCTTCGGGCATCCTACGGCGCGGGGCGTGGGACCCCGCGCCGTAGGATCGGCAATGCGTTCGCCGTACCACCGTCATACGGCATCGTCCTTACAACGTCGCACCCACCAGGAGCGTGCCCATGACCGCCAATCCGATCGCCGAGACCGTCGCCGGCCTGATGCCGCGCGCGAAGGCGGAGCTCGCGGAGCTCGTGGCCTTCGAGTCGGTGGCGGACGAGGCGGTGGCTCCCCGGAGCGAGTGCGAGGCTGCCGCCAACTGGGTGGCCGACGCCCTGCGTGCCGAGGATTTCCAGGACGTGGCGCTGCTCGACACCCCTGACGGTTCGCAGTCGGTGTACGGCGTGCTGCCCGGCCCCGCCGGCGCCCCGACCGTCCTCCTCTACGCGCACTACGACGTGCAGCCGAAGCTGGACGAGTCGGCGTGGATCAGTCCGCCGTTCACGCTCACGGAGCGCGACGGGCGCTGGTACGGGCGGGGCGCGGCCGACTGCAAGGGCGGCTTCATCATGCACCTGCTGGCGCTGCGCGCCCTCAAGGCGAACGGCGGGGTGCCCGTCACGGTCAAGGTCATCGTGGAGGGCTCGGAGGAGCAGGGCACCGGCGGTCTGGAGCGGTACGCCGAGGCGCACCCCGAGCTGCTCGCCTCCGACGCGATCGTGATCGGCGACACCGGCAACTTCCGCCTCGGTCTGCCCACCGTCACGGCCACGCTGCGCGGCATGACGATGATCCGCGTCCGGATCGACACCCTGGAGGGCAATCTGCACTCCGGCATGTTCGGCGGGGCAGCGCCGGACGCGCTGGCCGCGCTGATCCGTGTTCTGGACTCGCTGCGCGCGGAGGACGGTTCGACGGTCATCGACGGTCTGCCGGCGGACGCGGTGTGGCAGGGCCTGCAGTACCCCGAGGAGGATTTCCGCCAGGACGCGAGGGTCCTGGACGGCGTCGCCCTGCCGGGCAACGACACGGTGGCCGACCGGCTCTGGGCCCGCCCGGCGGTGACCGTCATCGGTATCGACTGCCACCCGGTGGCCGGCGCGACCCCGTCGATCCCGTCGACGGCCCGCGCGCAGATCAGCCTGCGGGTGCCGCCGGGCCAGGACGCGGCCGAGGCGACGCAGCTGCTGTACGCGCACATCGAGAAGCACACCCCGTGGAACGCGCGGGTCTCCTTCGAGCAGGTCGGCCAGGGGCAGGCGTTCAGCGCGGACGTGTCCAGCCCGGCGTACACCTCGATGGCGGAGGCGATGCGGATCGCGTACCCGGGCCAGGAGATGCAGAGCTGCGGCATGGGCGGCTCCATCCCGCTGTGCAGCACCCTCGCGGCGCTCTACCCCGAGGCGGAGATCCTGCTGATCGGTCTGAGCGAGCCGGAGGCGCGGATCCACGCGGTGAACGAGTCGGTGTCGCCGCAGGAGCTCGAGCGCCTGTCGGTGGCGGAGGCGCACTTCCTGCTCAACTACGCCCGCTCGAAGCAGATCTGAGGCGGCTCGTGTTCAGCGCTCGGCGAAGCTCGCCGAGGGCGTAGAACCACGCGGCGGACCTGCGCGGATGCGTAGGTTCGCCGCATGGACCTCATCGAGATCACACCGCGCCTGCACATGCTGCGCTTCTCCATCGGCCAGGCCTGTCTGTGGCGGGACGACGGCGAGTTGACACTGATCGACGCCGGCTGGGCGGGTTCGGCGCCGGAGATCGACGCGGCGATCCGGGGAGCGGGGTTCGACCCCGCCGCCCTGCGGCGGATCGTGCTCACCCATTGCCATCGCGATCACGTCGGTTCGGCGCAGGAACTCGCCGACCGGTACGGCGCGGAGGTCCTGGCGCACCGCCTCGACGCTCCCGTGATCCGGGGCGAGGACCCCGTCCCCGAGCCGGTCCTCCTCGACTGGGAGATCCCGTTGTACGAGCACGGTCTGACCGTCCCCGTGGCACCGGCGACCCGGGTGGACCGGGAGGTGGACGACGGGGACGCGCTGGGCTTCGGGGACGGGGCGGTCGTGGTGCACACGCCGGGTCACACGCCCGGCTCCCTCGCGGTCCATCTTCCGGAGCACGGCGTGCTGTTCACCGGCGACACGGTGGCGACGGTGCGGGGCCTGACGTTCGGCGTGTTCCATGTGGACCGCGAGCTCGCCATGGAGTCGATGCGGCGTCTGGCGCAGCTGAAGCCGTCGGTCCTGTGCTGCGGACAGGGGGACCCGGTGACAACGGACACCGGGCGCCTGCCGGCGGCAGCGGTCGGATAGGCGGGCGGCCGGGCGCCGGTTGTGGGTGGCTCCCGACGGCCCGCGGCGGGCGGCCCGGCAGGTGGGGCATCGGCCTCAGCCGACCGGTACGCCGGCCTCCAGGTTGAGCACCGTCCCGCGTTCCCGGGCACGCAGGGCCCAGCGCAGGCGGCGGTAGCGGACCGGTGGTAGCAGTTCGGACGCCTCCTCCTCGGTGACGAAGCGCCAGCCGCGGAGTTCGGCGCCGGGCAGGAGGAGACGGTCCACGTCGGCGGCGGGCAGCCGGCCGCCGTCGAAGAGGAGGCGCAGGCCGCCGTAGCCCGGAGGCTGGGGGCGCTCCCAGTCGACGAGCAACAGCCGGGGTACGGCGTCCAGTTCGATCCCTATCTCCTCGGCCACCTCGCGTATCCCGGCCCGGGCGGGGGGTTCGCCGGGTTCGACGACGCCTCCGGGAAACTCCCAGCCGGGCTTGTAGGTGGGGTCGACGAGCAGCACGCGGTCCCGCTCGTCGAAGAGCAGCACCCCGGCGGCGAGCGTCTCGCCCTTGGGCTCGGGGGTCTGGACGATGCCGCAGGGGGCGGCACTGCCCGAGGCGATCGCCTCGACGACGGCCCCGGCGGCCTCGGCGGGGGTGAGCGCGGAGGTGTCGACGAGGTGGGCGTCGGCGGACAGCCAGCCGTGCAACGCGGCGCGGTAGGGCTCGATGTGGTCGAGGGACCACTGCCGCACGCGTTCCTGGGCCTCGGGGTCCGCGTCGTCGGGTGTACGGCCCCGGATCCGCGCGCGCAGGATCGTTTCGTCCGGGGCGAGCAGCACATGCCGCACCTGGATGCGCCGGGCGGCGAGCCCGCCGAAGATCTCGTCCCGGTACTCCTGCCGCAGCAGGGTCATGGGAACCACGAGCACACCCCCGACCTCGGCGAGCATCGCCGCGGCGGCGTCCACGACGAGTCGGCGCCAGATCGGCAGGTCCTGGTAGTCGTCGACCTCGTCGAGGCGCTTGCGCGGCAGCAGCCGGTCCATCGCGCCGCCGATGATCTCGGGGTCGTACAGCGTGCTGTTCGGGATCAGGTCGACCAGCTCGCGCGCGGTGGTGGTCTTCCCCGCGCCGAACGCACCGTTGACCCAGACGATCACGATTCCCCCTCTTCGGTAGCCCCCAGTGGCTTGCCCGCAACACCCTGCCACGGAAACCCCGGCCGGACGCCGGGTCGTTGAAGTCCCGAACGCGGGTAGACGGGTGTGAAACGCCTCACTCGGCGAACGCGCGTGCGGGGCGATGCGTAACACTTCGGGACCGACTGTCGTTGGACCGGCGAGGCAAGGGGGTGCGGAGATGAGCCGTACGGTATTGCAGAGGTTTCCGGCGGGAGGCCCACGAGGCAGCTGGCCCGCCGAGGAGTTCGCCAGCGCCCGCAGGGACGAGGGGCTTCCGGCGGAGGTGGTGATGGACCTGGAGTCCGACGCCTTCCTGGTGATCGTCGAACAGCGGAGGCCGGAGCCGGTGGGTGCCGGAGCGGGCGCCGCCGGGCGCGGAAGCGGCTGACCCGTCGACCGTGACAGCCGACCGGCGGGGACGGCGAGCGATGACGAGGCGTCAGGACGCGGCGGCGGACCCGCCGCCCGGCTCGCGCGCCGCCGCCGCTGCCGCGGCCGCGCCGAGGAGCCCCGCGTCCGTGCCGGTGAGCGCCGGGACGACGACGAGGTCACGGACGAACGACAGCGTGGCGTAGGCGCGCAGGCTGCGCCGGAGCGGGTCGAAGAGCACGTCCCCCGCCCCCGCCACACCCCCGCCGATGACGGCGATGTCGATCTCGACCAGCGTCGCGGTGGCGGCGATGCCCGCCGCCAGGGCCTGCGCGGCGCGGGCGAAGGACGCCGTGGCGACGGGGTCCCCGGCCCGCGCGGCGGCGGCGACCGCAGCGGCCGAGGTGTCGCCGTCGGGGCCGGGCCGCCAGCCGTTGTCCAGGGCGCGACGGGCGATGTGGGGCCCGCTGGCGAGCCGTTCGACACAGCCGCGCCCGCCGCAGGCGCACGGATCGCCGTCGAGATCCACGCTGATGTGACCGATGTGGCCGGCGTTGCCGGTGGGGCCCTGGTGCACCCGCCCGCCGAGGACCAGACCTCCGCCCACGCCGGTCGAGACGACCAGGCACAGCGCGTTGTCGTGCCCGCGCGCCGCGCCCTGCCAGTGCTCGGCGGCCGTCATGGCGACCCCGTCGCCGACCAGTGTGACGGGCCGCCCGCCGGTCACCTCGGTCACCCGCTCGACGAGCGGGAAGCCGCGCCAGCCCGGCACGTTGACCGGACTGACCGTGCCGGCGGAGGCGTCCACCGGCCCGGCGCTGCCGATGCCCACCGCCTGCGCGGACTCCCACAGCGGCGAGGCCGCCAGATCCGCGAGCACCGCCTCCACGGCGCGCATGACCGTCTCCCCGTCCTCCTGGGCGGGGGTGGGTCGCTGCGCCCGCACGAGGATCCCGCCCTCGCTGTCCACCAGCGCGCCGGCGATCTTGGTGCCACCGAAGTCGAGGGCGACCACGAGGTCTGTCTGCATGGGCGCGGTGTCTCCAGGAGGGCGGAAGCGGTCGATCGATGCGACCTACAGTCTCCCAAGCTCTGACAACGTTGTCCAGGCCCTATGCTCGGACGAGACGGAGACGAGACAGAAGAGCCGTGACAGAGGAGATCCGCGCACCGTGGCCGACACCGCCCGCCAGCCCGAGCACCGTTACGGCAATCGGCCCACGATGAAGGATGTCGCCGCCCGGGCCGGCGTCGGACTCAAGACGGTCTCCCGGGTCGTCAACGGCGAGCCGGGCGTCACCCCCGACACCGAGCGCCGGGTCCAGGAGGCCATCGACTCGCTCGGCTTCCGGCGCAACGACAGCGCCCGGGTGCTGCGCAAGGGCCGCACGGCCTCGGTCGGGCTCGTCCTGGAGGACCTCGCCGACCCGTTCTACGGCCCCCTCAGCCGCGCGGTCGAGGAGGTCGCCCGAGCCCATGGGGCGCTGCTCATCAACGGCTCCAGCGCGGAGGACCCGGACCGGGAGCAGGAACTGGCCCTGGCGCTGTGCGCCCGTCGCGTCGACGGGCTGATCGTGATCCCCGCCGGAACGGACCACCGCTATCTGGAACCGGAGATCAAGGCCGGCGTCGCCACCGTGTTCGTGGACCGGCCGGCGGGCCGCATCGACGCCGACGCCGTCCTCTCGGACAGCTTCGGCGGGGCCCGGGCCGGGGTGGCCCACCTGATCGCCCACGGGCACCGCCGGATCGGCTTCGTCGGCGACCGGCCGCGCATCCACACGGCGACCGAGCGGTTGCGCGGTTACCGCGCGGCGATGGAGGACGCGGGACTGGCCGTCGAGGATTCCTGGGTGTCGCTGGGCCCGACCGACCCGGACCGGGTACGGGAGGCGGTCACGGCCCTGGTGTCGGGACCGGACCCGGTCACCGCCGTGTTCGCGGGCAACAACCGGGTCACCGTCACGGCCGTCCGGGCGCTCGCCGACCGCGAACGCCCTGTCGCCCTCGTCGGGTTCGACGACATCGAACTCGCCGACCTGCTCGGCATCACCGTCATCGCCCAGGACGCGGCGGCGCTGGGCCGCACGGCGGCGGAACGGCTCTTCCGCCGCCTGGACGGCATCGACGAGGCACCGGCCCAGGTGGTCCTGGAGACCCGGCTGATCCCGCGCGGCTCGGGCGAGATCCCCCCGCCGTCCGCCTAGGCCGTGGGGCGCGGCTGGGCGGCGGTGGTCAGCAGACGGGGAGGCCCGGCAGCGGCCGGTCGTTGTCGCCGCCCTTGATGTACACGAGGCTGAAGTAGACGTTCGTGTTGCCGCTGTCGTCGTCCGTCCTGGCCCACCAGACGTTCGTCCACTGGCCGTACGTCTCGCGCCGGCCCAGGTTCACCTGGCAGTAGAAGTAGTTGGTGCCGGCGTTCAGGGTCCCCGCGTGAGAGCCGTCGTGACGGTACGTCTTCTCGGTGCGCCACACCTCGCAGTTGTACGTGCCGCCGCCGGTGGAGTGGCAGACGGGCGCGGGCTCCGCCGGGGAGCCGCCGCCGGTGGTGGTGGTCGATCCGCCGCTCGTTCCGCCGCCCGTCGTCGTACCGCCACTGGTGCCCCCACCCGTGGTGCCGCCGCTGCCCGTTCCGGGGACGGGCGCTTTCGAGGCGGTGGTCGGTGGGGTGCTCGATGGCTGGTTCGTGGCGGCCTTCGAGGGGGTGGCCGAGGGCGTCGCCGACGCGCCGGCCGTCACGTCCGGACCGCCCGGGGCGCCCTGGTCGAGGACGCGGCCGGGACTTCTGCCGGGGTCCGCCGGCGTCGCGCCGTCCGCGCGCTGTTCCCGCTCCGTGCCGGAGTCGCGTTCGACCAGCGCGTAGGTCAGGCCGCCGCCGGCCAGGAGCACGGCGGCGACAGCCGAGGCGGCCAGGGCCGCGGAGCGCCTCCTTCGGGGCGTCCGCCGGGCCGTCGCCGTGGCGCCGGCCGCAGGATGCCCCGCCGCCGGATGGCCGGCGGGCGGGAAGCCGGTCATCGCGGCCTGGGCGTAGGGGGACGGCGCAGCGTCCTGGCCGACGGGCGGGGTTGCCGGGCCGAAGGCCCCGGGCCCCTGCGGCTGCGCGGGCCCGAAACCGTCCGCCCCGACCGCGCCCGCACCCGCACCCGGCACCGGTGCCGTCGGGCCGAACCCCTGGGACGCGAAGCCCTGGGCCGGGGGTGCGACCGCCGGGCCGAAGCCGTCCGACCGGTGCGGCACGGCGCTGGGCTCGGTCGGGGCGCCGGGGTGTGCCGGGGAGGGCCCACCCTGGGCCACGGCCGCCAGGAGCCGCGCCGCGGCTCGGGCGTCGGGGCGCCGGGCGGGGTCCTTGTCCATCAGCCGCTGGAGCACGGGGCCGAGCGGGCCGGCCCTGTGCGACTCCGGCAAGGGCTCCACGACGATGGCGTTCAGGGTCGACCAGGTCGACGTACGGCGGAAGGGCGAGGAGCCCTCGACCGCCGCGTACAGCGTGGCGCCGAGCGCCCAGACGTCCGAGGCGGGTCCGGGCTGGTGTCCCTGGGCCCGCTCGGGCGCCAGGTAGTCCAGCGAGCCGACGATCTCCCCGCTGCGGGTGAGGTGCGTGGTCGAGCCGTCACCGGGATCGTCCATCGCGGCGATCCCGAAGTCGGTGAGGACGACCCGCCCTCCCCTGTCGAGAAGGACGTTGCCGGGCTTCACGTCACGGTGGAGCACTCCGACGTCGTGCGCGGCGGCGAGCGCCTCCAGGACCGCGGCGCCGATCGCCGCCGCCTCGCGCGGCTCCAGCACCCCGCGCTCGTTCAGCACGTCGTCGAGCGAGGGTCCGTCGATGAGTTCCATGACGATGACGGGGCGGCCCTGATGCTCGGTCACGTCGTGGACGGCGATGACTCCCGGGTGCCGTACGCGGGCGGCCGCCCGCGCCTCGCGCTGCATCCGTACGCGCAGATCGGCCAGTTCCGGCCCGGACGAGTCGTTGTACGTCCGCAGCTCCTTGACGGCCACCTCGCGGCCGAGGACCTCGTCGACGGCCCGCCAGACGACGCCCATGCCGCCGCGCCCCAGTTGGCGCACGACGCGATAGCGGCCGGCCAGCCGCTCGTTCTCCCCCGAAGACACCGATGCCCCGTTCCCTGTCGGCTGCGTTGAACGCGTACAGAGTACGGGGCCCGGTCGAGCGCCCGGTGCGCGCGGTTCCGCTTGTTACTGGGCCGTGGCGGTGAGGTCGCCGCGGCGCGGGGCCGCGAAGCGGTCGAGGTCGGCGCGGGTCAGGCCGGTGAGGGCGTCGACCTCGGCGGTGTCGAGGGCGCCGCAGTCGATGCCGCGGAGCAGGTAGGAGCTGAGCGCCTTGGCCGTGGCGGGCTCGTCCATGACGTCGCCGCCCGCGTGGTTGGCGTAGGCGGAGAGGCGCTTGGCCGCGGCCTCGAAGCCCTCGCGGTAGAAGGCGAAGACGGCGGCGTAACGGGTGGGGATGTGGCCCGGGTGCATGTCCCAGCCCTGGTAGTAGGCCCGGGCGAGGGCGCGGCGGGTGAGGCCGTAGTGGAGGCGCCATGCCTCGTGGACGTGCTCGGTGGAGCCGATGGGCAGGACGTTGGTGGAGCCGTCGGAGACCCGTACGCCCGTGCCGGCGGCGGCGACCTGCATGATCGCCTTGGCGTGGTCGGCGGCCGGGTGGTCGCTGGCCTGGTAGGCGGCGGAGACGCCGAGGCAGGCGCTGTAGTCGAAGGTGCCGTAGTGCAGTCCGGTGGCGCGGCCCTCGGCGGCGTCGATCATGCGGGCGACGGCGGCGGTGCCGTCGGCGGCGAGGATGGACTGGCTCGTCTCGATCTGGATCTCGAAGCCGAGGCGGCCGGTGTCCAGGCCGTGGGCCTTCTCGAAGGCCTCCAGGAGGCGGACGAAGGCGGACACCTGCTCGGGGTAGGTGACCTTCGGGAGGGTGAGGACGAGGCCGTCGGGCAGGCCGCCGTTCTCCATGAGGGTGGTGAGGAAGATGTCGGTGGTGCGGATGCCGCGGTCGCGTACGGCGGCCTCCATGCACTTCATCCGGATGCCCATGTACGGGGCGGCCGTGCCGTTCTTGTACGCCTCCGAGATCAGCCGGGCGGCGCGGGCCGCGTCGGCGTCCTCGTCCTTTCCGGCGTAGCCGTCCTCGAAGTCGACCCGGAGGTCCTCGATCGGCTCGCGCTCCAGCTTGGCGCGGACGCGGCCGTACACGTCCTCGGCGAGGTCGTCGGAGAGGCCGAGGACGGCGGCGAAGGAGGCGGCGTCGGGGGCGTGCTCGTCGAGGGCCGTGAGGGCCTGGTCGCCCCAGGAGCGGATGGTCCCGGCGTCGAAGACGTTGCCGGGGACGTAGACGGTGTGGACGGGCTGGCGGGTGCCCGGGTCTCCCGGGTAGCGCCGGTCGAGCTCGGCGTCCACCGCTGCGAGGGAGGCGCTGATGCCCTCGCTGACCGCTCCGGCGAGGCTCGTCGACACCTTCTCCTGCTGACCCATCCCACATCCTCCTGTTTTCCGCTTCACGGAATCAACAATCCGTATAGCGAAGTTAGTAGTCCGTCGGGACCTGAGTCAATGGTTGTCCGAAACGACCGGGGGCCGCACGGTGAAGGATCACCGTGCGGCCCCGGCCGCGACAGAACCGCAGGTCAGCCCTTGCGGGTCTTGACCTCTTCGGTCAGCTGCGGGACGACGTCGAAGAGGTCGCCGACCACGCCGTAGTCGACGAGGTCGAAGATCGGGGCCTCGGCGTCCTTGTTGATGGCCACGATGGTCTTCGAAGTCTGCATACCCGCGCGGTGCTGGATCGCACCGGAGATGCCGGAGGCGATGTACAGCTGCGGCGAGACCGACTTGCCGGTCTGGCCGACCTGGTTGGAGTGCGGGTACCAGCCGGCGTCGACGGCGGCGCGCGAGGCGCCGACCGCCGCGCCGAGGGAGTCGGCGAGCGCCTCGATGATCGCGAAGTTCTCGGCGCCGTTGACGCCACGGCCGCCGGAGACGACGATCGCGGCCTCGGTCAGCTCCGGGCGGCCGGTGGACTCGCGCGGGGTGCGCGCGGTGACCTTGGTGCCGGTGGCCAGAGCGCCGAAGGAGACCGTGAGGGCCTCGACGGCGCCGGCGGCCGGGGCGGCCTCCACGGGGGCCGAGTTCGGCTTGACCGTGATGACCGGGGTGCCCTTGGAGACACGGGACTTGGTGGTGAAGGAGGCGGCGAACGCGGACTGCGTCGCGACCGGGCCCTCGTCACCGGCCTCCAGGTCGACGGCGTCGGTGATGATGCCGGAGCCGATGCGGACCGCGAGGCGGGCCGCGATCTCCTTGCCCTCGGCGGAGGACGGGACGAGCACGGCGGCCGGGGACACGGCGTCGTACGCGGCCTGCAGCGCGTCCACCTTCGGTACGACGAGGTAGTCGGCGAACTCGGGGGCGTCGGCGGTCAGCACACGGGTGGCACCGTGCTCGGCGAGGGCCGGGGCGGTGACCTCGGCGCCGTTGCCGAGCGCGACGGCGACGGGCTCGCCGATGCGGCGGGCCAGGGTGAGCAGCTCCAGGGTGGGCTTGCGGACGGCTCCGTCGACGTGGTCGACGTAGACGAGAATCTCAGCCATGGGACTTCAATCTCCTGCGAACGAAAGAGGGGCGGACTTCAGCGGCTCGCGCGAGCCCTAGATGAACTTCTGGCTCGCGAGGAACTCGGCCAGCTGCTTGCCGCCCTCGCCCTCGTCCTTGACGATCGTGCCCGCGGTGCGTGCCGGGCGCTCGGCGGCGGAGTCGACCGCGGTCCAGGCGCCCTCGAGGCCCACCTCGTCGGCCTCGATCTCGAGGTCGTCGAGGCTCAGGGACTCCACCGGCTTCTTCTTGGCGGCCATGATGCCCTTGAAGGACGGGTAGCGCGCCTCGCCGGACTGGTCCGTCACCGACACGACGGCCGGGAGGGCGGCCTCCAGCTGCTCGGAGGCGCTGTCGCCGTCGCGGCGGCCGGTCACCTTGCCGTCCTCGATCTTCACCTCGGAGAGCAGCGTGACCTGCGGGACGCCCAGGCGCTCGGCGAGGATCGCCGGCAGGACGCCCATGGTGCCGTCGGTGGAGGCCATGCCCGCGATGACGACGTCGTAGCCGGTCTTCTCGATCGCCTTGGCCAGCACAAGCGAGGTGCCCATGACGTCGGAGCCGTGCAGATCCTCGTCCTCGACGTGGACGGCCTTGTCCGCGCCCATGGACAGCGCCTTGCGCAGCGCGTCCTTGGCGTCCTCGGGGCCGACCGTGAGCACGGTGACCTCGGCGTCGTCCGCCTCTTCGGCGATCTGCAGCGCCTGCTCGACCGCGTACTCGTCGAGCTCCGACAGCAGGCCGTCGACGTCGTCGCGGTCGACGGTCAGGTCATCGGCGAAGTGCCGGTCGCCGGTGGCGTCGGGCACGTACTTCACACAGACAACGATCCTCAAGCTCACGCCGGCTCTCCTACTGCATCGTCATAACTGGGCTGCCTTGTTGCTCGCAGCATAGGCGCCTGAAGGGCGGGTTTCCGGTTGGGGCGCCCTCTGCCCCGACCGGAATATTACTCGTCAGTACACCCAGTTCGTTACCAGTAAGCAAGCGCTCAGGCATGTGACCTTGCCAACGCTTCGGGCCGTGCGCGGACCGGGAACCCTCAGTCGCGCAGAGCGTTGAAACGCCCTTGGTGATACAGGAGGGGCCGGCCGGCCCCGCCGGGGTCTCCGGCGACGACCTCGGCGATCACGAGGCGGTGGTCACCGGCGGGGACGCGGGCCACCACCCGGCAGACCAGCCAGGCGAGCACACCGTCCAGGACTGGGACACCCTCGGGTCCCGCGCTCCAGCGCGTGGAGCCGCCGAACCGGTCGGCGCCGCTGCGGGCGAAGGTGTCGGCCAGCTCCCGCTGGTGCTCGCCGAGGACGTGCACCCCTATGTGCTCCGCCTCCGCGACCACGGGCCAGCTGGAGGAGGAGGTGCCCACGCCGAAGGAGATCAGGGGAGGCTCCGCGGAGACGGAGCTGAGGGAGGTGGCGGTGAAGCCGACGGGGCGGTCCCCGTGGGCGGTGATGACCGCGACACCGGCCGCGTGGTGCCGGAAGACGGAGCGGAGGAGGCCGGGAGAGGCCTGCCGAGGGGCGCCTATGGTGCGGAGCTCGGGCGAAACCGTCATGGAACTGTCCTTCTGCCAGGGCGTCGTGAGAGGGGTCCGAAGGTTCTCAGACACCCGGACAGCGCGCGCTCGCGTTGCGGGCCAGGTCGACGTGGACCCGCGTGTGGAGAAGGATTTCGGAAGGCACCTCGCCAGCGTGGCGATCGTTGCCTGGTGCAGTCAAGTGCGTACCGGGATGTGGGAGAAGTGTCACCGCGTCAGAGAGCTCGTCCCAGCGCGGCGATGACGTCCGCCCGGCGGGGCTGGCCGGCCGCGCGGACGACGATCCGCCCGGCGCTGTCCAGGACCAGGACGGTGGGGGTGCGGACGATGCCGAGCCGTCGTACGAGATCGAGACGTTCTTCGGCGTCGATCTCGACGTGATCCACGCCCTCGATCATCCCGGCGACCTCGGTCAGCGTGCGGCGCGTGGCACGGCAGGGCTGGCAGAAGGCCGTGGAGAACTGCACGAGGGTGGCCCGCTCCCCCAGCTCGACCCCGCTCCCGGCTCCGAGCGTGCCCAGGTCCGCGCCCGCGCCCGGCACCGCGCCCGCGCCCGGGCCGGCGCCCGGCTCGATGTCCGGCGACTGTTGCCCCATCTCGTACTCCCTGCTCTCCACTCCCCTGTGCAGCGTCCCACGCCACCGTTCGATTCCCGCCATGGCCACCGGGCGTGACGAGAATCTCCCCCTGCGAAGCCGTCAGGACTGGTCACGGGGGCCCACATGGGGCACGATCGGCCCAAAGCCGAAAACCTACGGCCGCGTAACTTTCGCCGGGAGGACCTCCCCGGGCTCAGAAGAAGGGGTTCCCCTCAGATGGCAGAACTCGTGTATCGGCCGGTCGTCGGCGCCGCACTGACCATGTTCAAGGCGCTCGACCTGAAGATCGACACGCAGGGTTCGGAGCACATCCCGCGCACGGGCGGGGCGGTGCTCGTCAGCAACCACATCAGCTATCTGGACTTCATCTTCACGGGCCTGGCCGCGCTGCCGCAGAAGCGCCTGGTGCGCTTCATGGCGAAGGACTCGGTCTTCCGGCACAAGGTGTCGGGGCCGTTGATGCGCGGCATGAAGCACATCCCCGTCGACCGCTCGCAGGGCGAGCACGCCTACAAGCACGCGCTGGAGTCGCTGAAGGCCGGGGAGATCATCGGCGTCTTCCCCGAGGCGACCATCTCGCAGTCGTTCACGCTCAAGAGCTTCAAGTCCGGTGCGGCGCGCCTGGCCCAGGAGGCCGGCGTCCCGCTGATCCCGATGGCGCTCTGGGGGACGCAGCGGGTCTGGACGAAGGGCCGTCCGCGCAACTTCAAGCGCAGCCACATCCCGGTGACGATCCGGGTGGGCGAGCCGATGGAGGCGCCGGCGGACCAGTTCGCGGGCGCCATCACCCGGCGTCTGCGCGAGCGCGTCCAGGAGCTTCTCGAGGCCGCGCAGCGCGCCTATCCCGTACGCCCCAAGGACGCGAGCGACACCTGGTGGGTGCCCGCGCACCTCGGGGGTACGGCTCCGACTCCGGCCCAGGTCAAAGAGGCCGGCTGACCGCTCGCCCCGCTCGCCGGGGACGCCGGCGGACGAAGCGTCACCCCGGGTCGCGGACGGTGATCCGCGCCCCGGGGCTGAGCTTCTCCAGGGACTCCGCGAGTTCGGCGCCGGCCGCGAGGAGTTCCTCCCGCGTCATGGGCGTGAGCGACTCCAGCAGGAAGACGGCGTTGACGGTGTCGTCGTCGATCCGGGTGCGCGGTCCCTGGCGCCAGTTCCAGCGACGGCAGGTGACGCCCGCCTCGTCGCACCAGACGACCTCCCCCGGCTCGGGGTGCTCCACGGTCTCCTCGCCGCCCGCCATGGTCACGAACGGCTCGTCACCGGTGGCCCGTACGAGCCGCATCCCGCCCTCGATCTTGTCGAGGTCCTCACCGCCCACCGGGATGAGGTACGCGACGCTGATGGCGTTGTAGGCGTCGACGAGCCGGTTGATGCGGGGCAGTCCGCCGGTCCCGCCGTCGGCGAGTGCCCGCCTGGCCAGCGCCTCCGCGGAGTTACGGGTGCGTGAGGGCTTGGCTCCGAAGGCCGAGTAGGCCGCGCGCCAGGCGGCGACGTGCGGATCCTGATCCGGGGTCAGCCCGCCGAGGCGCTCGGCGAGGCGCCGCCCCGCCTCGTCGAGCAGCGCCGAACTCGCCTCGTCACTCGGGCCGTTGACGAAACCGTGGGCCTCGACGGCGAGATGGGTGAAGCCGGGCACGAGGGTGCGTACCTCGTCGGACACGGTCAGGGTGAGAGGCATCGCGGTCCTTGCGTCAGAGTTCGGTCGGGAGGATCCGGGCGAGCTCCGACACGTCCCGCGCCGACCGCAGGGCGTGCAGTGCCGCCGGATGCGGTACAGCGTACAGTACCGGCGAGTCCACTTCATTGAACTCCGGGTCCGGCACGAAGGGCAGCCGTTCCCGCTCCAGGGAGAACTCCGCCTCCCTGCCCGCTTCGCCGCCCCGCGGATCCTGCCGGTGCCAGGTCCGCTCCCCCGGCATCCGGACCGCGACCAGCCCGTGCAGAACCTCGAACTTCTGGTAGCAGAGGGCGGTCGGGATGCCCTCCGCGCGCAGCAGCGCCGCGAGCGCGTGCGACTTGGCGTAGCAGATGCCGGTGCCCTGCGCGAGGACGTCGGAGGCCCGCCAGGTGACCCGCGCGTCGCCGGTGTCGAAGGAGTGCGGGACGGTGTCCCGCACGTACGCGAAGGCGGCCTTCGCGTACGAGGGCGCGTCCGGGTGGTCGGCACGCAGGCGCGCGGCGATCTCGCGCACGAGCGGGTGCCCGTGATCGACGACCTCGTCCGCCGCGAGGTAGGCGGAGAGGTCCGGTTCCTGCTGAATCAGTTCCATGCGCCAGAGCGTAGGAATGCGGCCGACCGGAGTCAATTGATTTCCAGTCGACCGCATACCTATGCAGGAGGGACGTTCAGCGAACGTCCTGGTGCGCCATCTCTTCCTTGAGTGCCTGGAGGAAGGCGTCGACGTCGTCCTCCGTCGTGTCGAACGAGCACATCCAGCGCACGTCGCCGGCCGCCTCGTCCCAGAAGTAGAAGCGGAAGCGCTTCTGGAGCCGGATGCTCACCTCGTGCGGCAGCCGCGCGAAGACCGCGTTGGCCTGCACCGGGTAGAGGATCTCCACCCCGTCCACCTCCCGCACGCCGGCGGCGAGGCGCTGCGCCATCGCGTTGGCGTGGGAGGCGTTGCGCAGCCACAGGTCCTTGGCGAGCAGCGCCTCCAGCTGGACCGAGACGAAGCGCATCTTGGACGCGAGCTGCATGGACAGCTTGCGCAGGTGCTTCATGTGACTGACCGCGTCGGGGTTGAGGACGACCACGGCCTCGCCGAACAGCATGCCGTTCTTGGTCCCGCCGTACGAGATGACGTCCACGCCCACCGCGTTGGTGAACGCCCGCATCGGCACGTTCAGGGAGGCGGCGGCGTTGGCTATCCGGGCCCCGTCGAGGTGGACCTTCATGCCCTTGGAGTGGGCGTGCTCGACGATCGCCCGGATCTCGTCCACGGTGTAGACCGTGCCCAGCTCGGTGTTCTGGGTGATCGAGACGACCTGCGGCATGGCCCGGTGCTCGTCCTCCCAGCCCCAGGCCTGCCGGTCGATGAGCTCGGGGGTCAGCTTGCCGTCCGGGGTCGGCACGGTGAGCAGCTTGAGGCCGCCCATCCGCTCCGGCGCACCGCCCTCGTCCACGTTGATGTGCGCGGACTCGGCGCAGATCACCGCACCCCAGCGATCGGTCAGCGCCTGCAGGGCGGTGACGTTCGCACCGGTGCCGTTGAAGACCGGGAAGGCCTCGGCGCTCGGGCCGAAATGGCTGTGCATGATCCGCTGGAGGTGCCCGGTGTAGTCGTCCTCGCCGTAGGCGACCTGATGGCCGCCGTTGGCGAGAGCGATGGCCGCGAGCACCTCCGGGTGGGCTCCCGCGTAGTTGTCGCTGGCGAAGCCCCGGACCGACGGGTCGTGGTGACGACGCGCGTCGGTCCTGGCGGGCAGTGCCGCGGTCACGGCTTGGGGGTCAGCCACAGACGCTGTCCATTCACTTCCTGGGCGGGCCGCTCCCAGACGGCGGCGATCTCGTCGGCCAGATCCTTGACGTCGGTGAAGCCCGCGAACTTCGCGGTCGGGCGCTCGGCGCGCATGGCGTCGTGCACCAGTGCCTTGATCACCAGGATGGCAGCCGCGGCCTTCGGACCGGCGTCGCCCCCCGCCTTGCGGAAGTCGTCCCCCATGGCGAGCGTCCATGCCTCGGCCGCCGCCTTGGCCGCGGCGTAGGCGGCGTTTCCGGCGGTGGGCTTCGAGGCGCCGGCGGCGCTGATGAGCACGTAGCGTCCGCGGTCGCTGCGCAGCAGCGGGTCGTGGAAGGCGAGCGTGGTGGACTGGACGGTGCGGATGAGCAGCTTCTCCAGGAAGGCCCAGTCGGCGAGGTCGCTGTCGGCGAAGGAGGCGCTGCCGCGCCAGCCGCCGACCAGGTGGACGAGCCCGTCGATCCGGCCGAACTCCTTCTCGGTCTTGTCGGCCCACTCCCGGGCGGCGCCCAGGTCGAAGAGGTCGACCGTGTCACCGACGACCGTGGCACCGCCGTGGGCGTACCGGGCGGCGTCGACCGCCTCGGCCAGGCGCGCCGGGTCGGCGTCCGAGGCGACGACGATGGCGCCGGCGTCGGCGAGACGCATCAGGGTCGCCCGCCCCGCTGGACCGGCCGCTCCGGCGACCGCGATGACGGCGCCCTCCAGCGGCCCGCCGTTTCCGTTGCCGTTCATGGTCGTCCCCTCCTCCTCCGTGACTGAGTTCACGCGGCAGCCTGCTCGGTCCGCGAAGCGTTCGCGGCGGTGATGCCCTTGGTCGAGGCGATCACGTCCTTGAGCTTCTTGGACAGGGCCTCATAGAACATGCTGAGCGGAAACTCGTCCGGAAGCACGTCGTCGACGAGCTTGCGCGGCGGCAGGGTGAGGTCCAGGGCGTCGGGGCCCTTGGCCCAGCGCGAGCCGGGGTGCGGAGCGAGGTACGTGGAGACGAGGTCGTACGCCTTGAACCAGTGGACCAGCTTGGGGCGGTCGATGCCCTCGCGGTACAGCTTCTCGATCTCACCGCAGAGCTGGTTGGTGACCTCGGGGGCACGCTGCCAGTCGATCTTGAGCGTGTTGTCCGTCCAGCGCACCACGTCGTGCTTGTGGAGGTACGCGAAGAGGAGCTGACCGCCCAGACCGTCGTAGTTCCGGTTGCGGTCGCCGGTGACCGGGAAGCGGAACATCCGGTCGAAGAGGACGGCGTACTGCACGTCGCGGCCGTGGGCGTTGCCCTCGGCCTCGAGCTTCACGGCCTCCTTGAAGGCGGTGAGGTCGCAGCGCAGCTCCTCCAGGCCGTACATCCAGAACGGCTGGCGCTGCTTGATCATGAAGGGGTCGAAGGGCAGGTCGCCGTGGCTGTGGGTGCGGTCGTGGACCATGTCCCAGAGCACGAAGGCGGCCTCGCAGCGCTTCTGGTCCCGGACCATGGCGGCGATGTCCTCGGGCAGGTCGATGCCGAGGATGTCGACGGCGGCCTCGGTGACCTTGCGGAAGCGGGCGGCCTCGCGGTCGCAGAAGATGCCGCCCCAGCTGAAGCGCTCGGGAGCCTCGCGCACGGCGATGGTCTCGGGAAAGAGGACGGCCGAGTTGGTGTCGTAACCGGCGGTGAAGTCCTCGAAGGTGATGCCGCAGAACAGCGGGTTGTCGTAGCGGGTGCGCTCCAGCTCGGAGAGCCACTCCGGCCAGACCATGCGCAGCACGACCGCCTCGAGGTTGCGGTCCGGGTTGCCGTTCTGCGTGTACATCGGGAAGAGCGCCAGGTGCTGGAGCCCGTCCCGGCGGTCGGCGGCCGGCTGGAAGGCCAGCAGGGAGTCCAGGAAGTCCGGGACCCCGAAGCCGCCCTCGACCCACTTGCGCAGGTCGGCGACGAGCGCCTGGTGGTACGCGGCGTCGTGCGGGAGCAGCGGGGAGAGCTGCTCGACGGCGGCCACGATGCGGTCGACCGCGAGCTCGACGAGGGCGCGGTTCGGCGCGCCCTCGGCCTCGAAGTCGATGGACCCGTCCTTGCTCTGCCAGGGCCGGATCTCCTCCACGGCATTCTTGAGCTCGGGCCAGGCAGGGTGTTCGATCACCGGAGCAGCGGTGGATATCCCCCCACCGGTCACGTCCTGCACAAGAATTTCCGTCATGCCTCTTCCTTCACAGGAGAACCTTGCGTCAAGACACCGTATCGGTCCGCGGTTCCTTCAGACAAGAGGAGGAAGAGAAATTATCCTGCGACACCCCCATGGTCACCGTGAATTTTCCCGTCAGGGAGGGTTGAGGCAAGCGCATCCGCCGCGACAGAGGTGACACCTCCCCGTCCGCAGAACCTTCGGGGAGCGCCCGGCCTGCGGAGCGGCTGCCTCCGACGCCCCGCGCGCGTGCGCTTCCTTCTCGCGTCGAAGTCATTAGGCTGCGCGACGAGCCGCACCGGGAGCCCGGAGGGACCCGGACCAGGCCCGGACACCGACGGGCCGGGACATCGACGGAAGCGAGAAGATCTTGAGTTTCCTCACCATCGGTCATCGCGGAGTCATGGGCGTCGAGCCCGAGAACACCCTGCGCTCCTTCGTCCGGGCCGAGCAGGCCGGCATGGACGTCATCGAGCTGGATCTCCATCTGAGCAAGGACGGCGCACTCGTCGTCATGCACGACGCCGACGTCGGGCGGACCACCGACGGCAGCGGCGCCATCGCCGAGAAGACCCTCGCCGAGCTGCGCGAGCTGGACGCGGGCGCCGGCGAGCGCGTCCCCGTCTTCGAAGAGGTCCTGGACGCGGTGCGGTCCCCGCTCCAGGCCGAGATCAAGGACGTGGCCGCCGCCCGGACGCTCGCCGAGGTGCTGAACCGGCGCGACCTCGTCGGGCGCGTGGAGGTCCTCTCCTTCCACGACGAGGCCCTCGTGGAGATCGCCCGGCTGGTCCCCGGCGTACGGACCGCGCTCGTCGCGGACCTGTGGGGCGCCGACCTCGTGGACCGGGCGAAGGCCGCCGGCGCCGGCGCCCTCGTCCTGAACATCCGGCACCTCACCCTGGACACCGTCGAGCGCGCGCACCAGGAGGGTCTGCGGGTCATCGGCTGGGTGGTGAACACGCAGGACCACCTGCGGCTCGCGCGCGCCCTGGAGCTGGACGGCGCGACGACCGACTATCCGGAGATCCGTCGCACCGGCCGCTTCACGGCCTGAGCCACCGCCCACCGCCTGAACCACCGCCTGAACCACCGCCTGAACCACCGCCTGAGCCACCGCCTGAGCCACCGCCTGCGTCGCGGCCCACGGCCCGCGTCACGGCCGAGGGCCTGATCGGCGGCTCTCAGACCAGCGCCTTCACCAGGAGCTCGAACTGCAGGTCGTCCCGCTGGGGGACGCCGAAGCGCTCGTCGCCGTACGGGAACGGGGTCGTCTCTCCCGTACGGCGGTAGCCGCGCCGTTCGTACCAGGCGATGAGCTCCTCGCGTACGGAGATCACCGTCATGTGCATCTCGCTCACGCCCCAGATCTCCCGGACCCGGCGCTCCGCCTCGGCGATGATCTCGCGGCCCAGTCCGGCGCCCTGGAGCTCGGGGCGGACCGCGAACATGCCGAAGTAGGCGGCGTCGCCCCGGTGTTCGAGCTGACAGCAGGCGACGACCTCGCCGTCGCGCTCCACCACCATCAGGCGGCTGCCCGGGGTGGTGATGACGGCGCGCACCCCCTCGGCGTCGGTCCGCTGCCCCTCCAGGATGTCCGCCTCGGTGGTCCAGCCGGCCCGGCTGGAGTCGCCGCGATAGGCCGACTCGACGAGCGGGACGAGAACCGGGACGTCGTCCTCGACCGCGTCGCGGTACGTGATCCGGCCGGTGTCCTGGGATGTGGCGGTGTCCATGGTGTTCGGGTCTCCCCTCGGGGCGCTGACGATCTCCCCGAGCGTAACGCCCCATGGGCGTGCTCCCCCCGCGTACGCCTGTGCGCTCGCGTACGTCGGACCGCGCGCGGGCATCGACCCCCGGGAGACCCACGGGAGGTGTGCCGTGCACGGACCGGCGTTGTCGGGCTGGCTGTTGCTGACGCTGTGCGGGGCGAGCGGGGTGTACTGCCTGTTGAGAATGCGCAGGTGCGCGGGTGAGGAGCGCAGGGCGGCGGGGAGCGAGGCCGTGATGGGCTTCGGCATGGCGGCCATGGCGCTGCCCGCGGCCGTCCTCACGCCGCCGTCCTGGTCCTGGGCCGTGTACGTCGCCGTGTTCGGTCCGGCGGCCGTGCGCGCGTTGGCGGCGGTACGGCGCGGGGGCCACCATCTGCACCATCTGCTGGGGTCCTCGGCGATGGTCTACATGGCGGTGGCGATGGCCGTCCCCGCCCAGGGGGCGCACGGCGGGCACGCGGCCGGGGGCACCGCGGGCGTACCCCTCGTGACGGGCGCGCTCCTCGTCTACTACGCCGTGTACGTGCTCCGCGCGGGGGCGCGGCTCGTGCCGGTGACGGTGCCCGCGGGCGGCCCGCCGGCGGTCTGGGCGAGCCGGCCGGAGTTCGCGCTGGTGTGCCGGCTGTCGATGGCGCTCGCGATGCTGGCGATGCTCGTGACGCTGTGAACCGCCCGACGCCGTGGAGCCGTCCGCCGCTGTGAACCCGCCCGATGCCGCGGGGCCGTCCGACGCTATGGAGCCGTCCGACGCCGTGCAGCCGTCCGACGCCGTGCAGCCGATGACCTGGCCGCCCCGAAACCGTGGCGTACGTCACTTGGCGCGCCAGGCCATACCCCCGGGTAGCACGGCCCTCATAGGCTGGTCACCATGTTGGTCTCCCTCGCGCTGCTCGCGCTCGGCGTCCTGACCGCCGCCGTGGCCCCACGGCTGCTGGCACGGTCCGACTGGGCGGAACGCGAGCCCGTGGTGGCCCTGTGGATGTGGCAGTGCGTGGTGGCGGCGGTGCTGCTGAGCTTCGCGCTGTCGATGACGCTCAGCGCCGCGGCAGCCTGGCAGGTGGTACGGGGCCAGGTCTTCGCGCCCGCGCCGCGCGGGGTGATCGAGGCGTACGAGCTGGGCACCCACCACCCCTGGTCGGGGGTGCTCGCGGTGCTCCTGGCCTGCGGCGGACTGTGGACGGGCGCGATGCTCGGCCGGGAGATCAGCCGCGCCCGGGCGCGCCGGCGGCAGCGCCGTTGCGAACTGCTCGTCCGCGCGCCCCTGTTGCCGGGCGAGGAGCCGGACAACGAGCGTCTTGTCGTGCTGGAGGGCGAGCGTCCGGATGCCTGGTGGCTGCCGGGCGCCGCGCCGCAACTGGTCATCACCACGGCGGCGCTGCGCCGGTTGAAGGGCCGCCAGCTCGACGCGGTGCTCGCGCACGAGCAGGGACACGCCCGGGCGCGCCACGACTGGCTGCTGCACTGTTCGGGGGCGCTGGCGGAAGGCTTCCCGGGGATTCCGGTCTTCGCGGCGTTCCGGGGCGAGATGCACCGGCTGGTGGAGCTCGCGGCCGACGACGTCGCCTCGCGCCGGTTCGGGCGGCTGACGATCGCGCTGGCGCTGGTGGAACTCAACGAGGAACGCGGGGTGTTCGGGCCCGGCACCGCCGCGGACGCCGATCTGCCCCAGCGGGTGAACCGACTCCTCGCCGCCGCTCCGCGACTCACCGCCGGACGGCGGCTGCGGCTGACGGCGACGGCGGCGTTCGTTCCGGTGGTGCCGGTCCTGGTGGCCTTCGTCCCCGCCCTGAGGGTGCTCGGATAGTCGGGACTCCGGCGTGCCGTCGCGTCGTTCGGGGAAGATCGGTTCATGCGTTCCTCCGCCGTGGTCTCCGGTGCCCTGGCCGTACTGCTGCTCGTCCTCGTGGCCGTGGGCTGGCCCCCACTGCTCTCGCTGGACCGGTCGGTGTCGGAGGAACTGCACCGCAGCGCCGTGACCGAGCCGGGGTTCACGCAGCTGAACCGGATCCTGAGCGACTGGGTGTGGGATCCGTGGACGATGCGCGCGCTGATCGCCGTCACGGTGGTGGTCCTGTGGTGCCGGCGCGAGCGCCTGCTCGCCCTGTGGCTGGCGGTGGCCTGTCTGGTGGCGGCGGCGGTGCAGCAGGGGACGAAGTGGGCGGTGGACCGGGAGCGGCCCGGCTGGCCGGATCCGGTCGACTCCGCGCATTTCGCGTCGTTCCCCTCAGGGCACGCGATGACGGCGGCCCTGAGTTCCGGGCTGCTGCTCTGGGTGCTCGCCCTGCACTGGCGGGAGCACTGGCGCGGCTGGAGCGTGGCCGCGGTGGCCGCTCTGGTGACGGTGCTCGGTGTGGGGTGGACCCGGGTCTACCTGGGGGTGCACTGGCCGTCGGACGTGGTGGCCGGCTGGCTGCTCGGCTGGCTCGTCGTGGCGGTGTCGATCCTGACGTTCCGCAGGTACGGCCGGGGCACCGGACGGGACGGTCCGGCGGGCCCGGGGCGGAGGAGAATGGAGGAGACGCGATGAAGCCGCCTGTCCTGGACGATCCCCCGCGTCGCCCAGAACAGACGGCAAACCCGC
Source organism: Streptomyces sp. NPDC029139 (assembly GCF_055564335.1). Taxonomy (NCBI): domain Bacteria; kingdom Bacillati; phylum Actinomycetota; class Actinomycetes; order Kitasatosporales; family Streptomycetaceae; genus Streptomyces; species Streptomyces sp. NPDC029139. The sequence continues at coordinate 426,122 of NZ_JBVHWN010000003.1, forward strand.
TGACCAGCCACGACGGCGCGACAGCAGGCTGCGCTGAGTATATTGGCTGCGAGCCAGTCAACGCAGGAGTCCAGCATGTCCCCGCGTAGCCCATCGGTCAATGAAGAGCTTCGGCGACGCTCTCGGGAGCGGCTGTTGCAGGCGACCGTCGAGCTGGTCTCCGAGCGGGGGTACGAGGCGACGACGCTGGGCGACATCGCCGAGCGCGCGGGGGCGGCACGGGGTCTGATCTCGTACTACTTCCCCGGCAAGCGTCAGCTCCTGCAGTCGGCCGTGCACCGGCTGATGCACCGCACGCTCGAGGAGGCGCTGGAGCGCGAGCCGCGGACCGAGGACGGCCGGGAGCGGATGGCACGGGCCATCGACGCGATTCTCGGGCTGGCGGTGGACCACCCCACGCTCATGCGGACGCACATGGCCGGCATCCTGCAGGCCGAGGGGTTCGTCCAGTGTCCGGAGCAGCAGCGGCTGGCGCTCCTGCTGCGGGACACCGTGACGCGCTACGGCTCGGCGAACGTCGACGCGGACTATCCGCTGCTGCGTGCGCTGCTGATGGGCGCCGTCGTGGCGGTGCTCCTGCCGGGGGCACCGATGCCGATGGCGCGGCTGCGGGCGGAGCTCTTCCACCGCTACGGGCTGGACTGGGAGCGGGGCACGCCGCCGGACGGGGGTCCGCCCGACGGCATGCCCTTCACGGCGTCCGCGTTACGGAGCCGGGTGCCGTTTCAGCCTTCGAGGGCTCAGCCCTCCCAGGCCCGGTCGTCGACGGCCTCGAGGGCTCAGTCCTCGAAGTCGTCGAAGTAGTCCGGCTGGGTCTGGACGTTGAGCGCGTCCATCCGGACGCGCTTCGCCGGGTCGGTACGACGGTCGTCGAGCTTCAGCACGTCGAAGCCCTTCGCCATGTCGTTCGAGTAGATGTAGCCGTTGTAGTAGTACGCGGACCACGAACCACCCGTGCTGATGGTGGTGGCGGAGAGCGGACCGCGCTCGAAGAAGGCGATCTCCTTGGGCTTGGCGGAGTCGGTGAAGTCCCAGACGGAGACACCGCCCTGGTACCACGCCTGGACCATGAGGTCCTTGCCCTTGACCGGGATCAGCGAGCCGTTGTGGGCGACGCAGTTCTCGGTGTTCGCCTGGTGGCGGGGGATCTTGAAGTAGCTGCGGAAGACCAGCTCGCGGTGGTCGCCCCTGCCGACGATGTCGTAGATGCCGTCGGCGCCGCGGTTCGGGCCGACGGCCTCGTTGCAGGTCGCGCCGGAGCCGCCGCCGAGCTCGTCGGTGAAGACGACCTTGTTGGCCTTCTGGTTGAAGGTGGCCGAGTGCCAGAACGCGAAGTTGACGTTGTCCTGGACCTGGTCGATGACCTTCGGGTGCTCCGGGTCCTCGATGTCGAAGAGGATGCCGTCACCCATGCAGGCGCCGGCCGCGAGGTCCTTGCTCGGCAGCACCGTGATGTCGTGGCAGCCGGTGGTCTTGGAGACACCGGGGTTGGTGGGAGACCCCGGGTTGCCGCCGCCGTCCGGGCCCTCGCCCGGGAACAGGACGGGGAAGCTCACGATCGCGGCCTGCTCGGGCGCCTTGCGGGGCACCTTGATGACCGAGATGCCGTCGTGCGGAGGCCGGCAGTCCGGGAACGCGGCGTTGGGCGAGTAGGAGGAGACGTAGACGTACACGTCCTTCTTCTTCGGCACCAGCGTGTGGGTGTGGGAGCCACAGGCGGTCTCGACGGCGGCGACGTACTTCGGGTTGGTGATGTCGCTGATGTCGAAGATCTTCATGCCCTCCCAGGAGGACTTCTCCGTGGCCGGCTGGCTGACGCTGGCACAGGAGTTGTCGCTGCGGGAGGAGTCGGTGGAGAGGAAGACGAGGTTGCCGGAGACGGAGATGTCGTTCTGTGATCCGGGGCAGAGGACCTGGGCGACCGTCTTCGGGGCGCGCGGGTCGCTGATGTCGAAGATGCGGAAGCCGTCGTAGTTGCCTGCGAAGGCGTACTTGCCCTGGAAGGCCAGGTCGGAGTTGGTGCCCTTGAGAGCGTCCTTGGGGATGTTCACCAGGTGCTGGATGTTGTCGCTGTGGACGATCTGGTCCACGCCGGGTATCTCGCCGCTCTGGATGGCGGACCGGGCTTCGGCCGCCTGTTCCGAGGTGACGGTGCCCTGCGACGCGGGGGCGTCACCCGGGTCGGGCGTGGCGGCCGCGGGGCCGGCCGCGAGCAGACCGACCAGCAGTCCGGCCGCGGCGGTCGCCACACCCAGCCCTCTGATCCGAGCGCGCGGGGTACGCGTGATGCGCGTGGTACGCAACGAAGTCACTCCGTCCTCCCTTGTATCCGTTCGAAGTTGAACGGGTGATGGACCCCGGCAGTATCGTCCTTAGCGTGCACATCTCAACAGATGGCAACACACATGTAATGAATGTTTTTGCTCGACGCCCCTGAGAAGCATGCTAGGAACGGTGCCCCGCCCTTTGTCCCTCGGTCCCTCGGAACCACCCCTGGAGGACGCCTTGTTGAACCGCCGTATCCGTGGAGCTGTCGCCGTCGCGCTGAGCGCCGTGGCGATAGGGGTGCTGTCCGCCTGCGAGTCGGCCCCGGACGGGAAGGCGCCGCGGGCCGAGGCGTCCACCGGCCCCGCGGTGGTGGCCCCGGGCAAGCCGGGCGAACCGGCGCGGCGGATCTCCCCCGCGGAGGCGTCCCGGCTGCTGCCCGACGACAAGCCCAACGCGGCGGACTTCAACTATGCGCAGATGATGATCGTCCATCACCGGCAGGCGCTCACGATGACCGCGCTGGCACCGCAGCGGGCCAAGTCGCCGCAGGTCAAGAAGTTGGCCGACCGGATCACCGCGGCGCAGAAGCCGGAGATCGACGCGATGGAGGGCTGGCTGAAGAACAACGGCGGCCCGCGGGAGCAGGCCGGTCACGACCACCACACGATGCCGGGCATGGCGACCGAGTCCCAGCTGACGCAGCTGCGGAACGCGAAGGGCGCGGCGTTCGACGAGCTGTTCCTGAAGCTGATGATCACGCACCACGAGGGGGCGGTGACGATGGCGGCCGAGGTGCTGGGGCAGGGGAACAACGTCCTGGTGGAGGAGATGGCGAACGACGTCATCGCGCAGCAGACGTCGGAGATCAACCGGATGCGCTCGATGTAGAGACGCTCGGCGGAGGTCCGCTCGGCGGCGATCTGCTCGGCGGAGATCTGACCGAAGCAGGGCGCTCGATCCGAGTGCGCTCGATGGGGCGGTCCGGGATCGGGGCCGTGCGGGATCGAGGCCGTGCGAGGCCGGGACCGGGGCCGTCCGGGCGACCCGGCCCGTCGGGCGTCTCCCTTGCGGGGCCTTGCGGTGCGATGCTGGAAAGCGTCTCGGCGGGCATCCCCGCGGCGGGAAGGAGTACGGCCGTGCTTCGTGTCGCTGTCGTCGGTTCCGGGCCCAGCGGGGTCTACGCGGCCCAGTCGCTGGTCCAGCAGTCGGTGGTGCCCGGTGTGCGGGTCGACGTCCTGGACCGGCTGCCCTGCCCGTACGGACTGGTCCGGTACGGCGTCGCGCCCGACCACGAGAAGATCAAGTCGCTGCAGCAGAACCTGCGCGTGGTCCTGGAGGACGAGCGCGTCGGGTTCGTCGGCAATGTGGAGGTCGGGGCGCGGGGGCTGACGCCGGCCCGGCTCCTGGAGCTGTACCACGCGGTCGTGTACTGCGTCGGCGCGGCGCGGGACCGCCGGCTGGGGGTGCCGGGCGAGGACCTGGCGGGCAGCCACTCGGCGACCGCGTTCGTCTCCTGGTACAGCGCGCACCCCGATGCCGTGGACCACGGTTTCCGCCTCGACGGGCGCTCGGCGGTCGTGATCGGCGTGGGAAACGTGGCGGTGGACGTCACCCGGATCCTGGCCCGGGGCGCGGACGAGCTGCGAGCCACGGACGTGCCGCAGGGAGCCCTCACGGCCCTGTCGGCCAGCGGGGTCCGCGAGGTCCACATGGTGGGACGGCGGGGCCCGGGCCAGGCCAAGTTCACGACGAAGGAACTGCGGGAGCTGGGCGCTCTGGAGGGCGTGCGGGTGGAGGTGGAACCGGCGGACCTGGCGCTGGATCCCTCGTTCTCGGACCCCTCGGCACTGCCTGCGGTCAACCGGCGCAACATCGAGGTCGTCCGCGGGTGGGCGCCGGGCGCCGCTGAAGCGGCCGGGGGCGCGGGCGCCGCGGAGGCCGCGCGCCGCATCCGGCTGCGGTTCTTCCTGCGGCCGGTGGAACTGCTCGGCGAGAACGGCCGGGTGACCGCGGTCCGCTTCGAGCGGACGGAGCCGGACGGAGCCGGCGGAGTGCGGGGCACGGGGCGGTACGAGGAGATCGAGGCCCAGCTGGTCCTGCGGGCGGTCGGCTACAAGGGGATCGCGCTGCCCGGACTGCCGTTCGACGAGACCCGCGGGGTCGTCCCGAACGAGGCGGGGCGGGTGCTCCGGGACGGTGCGCCCTCGGCGGGCGAGTACGTCGCCGGGTGGATCAAGCGCGGCCCGACGGGCGTCATCGGCACCAACCGCCCGTGCGCCAAGGAGACGGTGACCTCTCTGCTGGCCGACGCGGCGGAGCTGTCCGCGCGACCGGTGCCGGCCGACCCGATCGGGGCGCTGCGGGACCTGGGGCACGATCCGGTCGCCTGGCCCGGCTGGCTCTCCATCGAGCGGGCGGAGTCGGCCCTGGGCGTCTCCCTCGGCCGCGGCCGGGTGAAGATCCCGGACTGGGCGGGGCTCAGGGCGGCCGCGCGCGAGGAGGCGTGAGCCCGGGGCCCCCTCCCCCGCGCCTGCGGGTGGCTGAGCCCGGAATGGCCTGAGCCCGAGGACGCCCTGAGCCCGAGCACGCCGCCAGCCCGGAACGGCCGCGCCCGCACCGGTGTCACGCCCCGAGGCGCTCGTCCTGCGCCCCGGCCGCCCGCAGGACGCTGTCGAGCAGGCCCGGGAAGAGGGCGTCCAGGTCGTCGCGTCGCAGGGCGTTCAGCTTGGCGGTGCCGCGGTAGATCTGCTGGATGACGCCGCTCTCGCGCAGCACGCGGAAGTGGTGCGTCGTCGTCGACTTGGTCACCGGGAGGTCGAAGAAGGAGCAGCTGAGCTCGGTGCCCTCGCGCGCCATGTCGCTGACGATCCGCAGCCTGACCGCGTCCGACAGCGCGTGCAGCACGCCCTCCAGGCGGATGTCCTCCCGTGCGGGATGGTCCAGGACCCGAGGGTTGGTCGCGGTCGTCATGGCGGCGGCTCCAGTTCATCCGGGGTACGCCCTCATGGTACGAGAACCTTCGTAGTTTGACAGATGGCGTACTACGATGGGTATCGTACGAGCATCCACCGAGGTCCCCCGAAACGGAGTCCGCCATGAGCGTCGCCCTCTTCGAGCCGTACACCCTGCGGTCGCTGACCATCCCGAACCGGGTGTGGATGGCGCCGATGGACCAGTACTCGGCGGAGGCGTCCGGACCGAACGCGGGTGTCGCCCACGACTGGCACTTCGCCCACTACGCCTCCCGTGCCACCGGCGGCACGGGCCTGATCCTCGTCGAGGCCACCGCCGTCTCCCCCGAGGGCCGGATCAGCCCCGCCGACCTCGGCATCTGGAACGACACCCAGGTCCGGGCGCTCCGCCGCATCGCCGGGTTCCTGAAGGAGCACGGCACCGTGCCCGGCATCCAGCTCGGGCACGGCGGACGCAAGGCGTCCACCCAGCGCCCCTGGGAGGGCCGCGGCGTGGTCACGCCGGACGACCACGGATGGCAGCCGCTCGGCCCGAGCCCGGTCCCCTTCGCCGAGGGGTACCCGGTGCCCGTCGAGCTGACGGCGGACCGGATCGGCGAGATCGTCGGCCAGTTCGCGGACGCGGCCCGCCGCGCGCTCGACGCGGGCTTCGAGGTCGTCGAGGTGCACGGCGCCCACGGCTACCTCATCAGCTCCTTCCTCTCCCCGCACAGCAACCACCGCACCGACGCGTACGGCGGCTCCTTCGAGAACCGCACCCGGCTGGCCCTCGAAGTGGTCGACGCCGTACGGGCGGTGTGGCCCGAGGAGCTGCCGGTCTTCTTCAAGATCTCGGCCACCGACTGGCTGGCGGAGCGGGGCTGGACGCCGGACGAGACCGTGCGCTTCGCGGCCCTGCTCAAGGAGCACGGCGTCGATCTCCTCGACGTCTCCAGCGGCGGCAACGGCGGCCCCGCCGAGATTCCGGTCGGCCCCGGCTACCAGGTGCCGTTCGCGGCCCGGGTGAAGTCCGAGACCGGCCTGGCCGTCGCGGCCGTCGGGCTCATCACGGAACCCGAGCAGGCGGAGAAGATCATCGCCAACGGGGAGGCCGACGCCGTCCTGCTCGGGCGTGAGCTGCTCCGCGACGCCTCCTGGGCCCGCCGGGCGGCGCGCGAACTGGGCGCCCAGACCCACGCGCCGAGCCAGTACGCCTGGGCGATCTGAGCCCTTCCCTCCCTTCCGACGTCTCCCCGGGTCGCGGCGGCACGCCTCCGACCTGGGGAGAAGCGCGTTCCGGGGCGGCTGTCAGTGGCGGGGTGCAGACTGGCCCGTATCCGCGACAACGGCGTCCTGGAGGTGTCGGCCATGCCCGACGTAGTTCTGACCGTAGGCACCCGCAAGGGTCTGTTCATCGGCCGAAGGCGCGACGGCCGATGGGAGTTCGACGATCCCCATTTCAACGCGCAGGCGATCTACTCGGTCGCCATCGACACCCGGCGTTCCACGCCCCGGCTCCTCGTCGGCGGCGACAGCTCGCACTGGGGGCCCTCCGTCTTCCGCTCCGACGACCTGGGTGCCACCTGGACCGAACCGCCCCAGCCGGCGGTGAAGTTCCCCAAGGACACGGGAGCCTCCCTGGAGCGGGTATGGCAGCTGCACCCCGCGCCCGCGCACTCCCCGGACGTGGTCTACGCCGGCACGGAACCGGCCGCCCTCTTCAAGTCCGAGGACGGTGGCGCGTCGTTCGAGCTGGTGCGTCCGCTGTGGGAGCACCCCACCCGGTCGCGGTGGGTGCCCGGCGGGGGTGGCGAGGCCGTCCACACGGTCGTGACCGACCGGCGCGACCCGGAGGCGGTCACCGTCGCGGTGTCGACGGCCGGGGTGTTCCGCACGCGTGACGGCGGGGCGAGCTGGCACCCGTCCAACCAGGGGGTGTCCGCGGTCTTCCTGCCGGATCCGAACCCGGAGTTCGGTCAGTGCGTGCACAAGATCGCGCAGGACGCGGGCGACCTGGACCGGCTCTATCTGCAGAACCACTGGGGTGTGTACCGCAGTGACGACGCGGGGGCCAAGTGGACCGACATCGGGGCGGGACTTCCCTCCGACTTCGGCTTCGCGGTCGCCGCGCACCCCCATCGGCCCGATGTGGCCTATGTGTTCCCCATCAACGCGGACGAGGACCGGGTGCCCGCAGGGCGTCGCTGCCGGGTCTACCGCACGAGTGACGCCGGCGGCAGCTGGGAGGCGCTGACGGCGGGCCTGCCGGAGGGCGACCACTATGGCACGGTGCTGCGGGACGCGATGTGCACGGACGACGGCGATCCGGCGGGCGTCTACTTCGGCAACCGCAACGGCGAGGTGTACGCCAGCGCCGACGACGGCGACAGCTGGCAACTCCTCGCCGAGCATCTGCCGGACGTGCTGTGCGTGCGCGCGGCGGTGGTCGGATGAGCGGACCGGCGTACCCCACCCGCGGCTGACCACGGGCGGGGCCGGCGACAGCCTCAGGGAAGCTGCCAGTCCACCGGCTGCGCGCCGAGGCGGACCAGGAGGTCGTTCGCGCGGCTGAAGGGGCGGGAGCCGAAGAAGCCCCGGTCGGCCGACATCGGGGAGGGGTGGGCGGACTCGATCGCCGGCAGGTCGCCGAGGAGCGGGCGGGCGTTGCGGGCGTCCCGGCCCCAGAGGATCGAGACCAGCGGCTTTCCGCGCGCGGCGAGGGCGCGGATGGCCTGCTCGGTCACTTCCTCCCACCCCTTGCCGCGGTGGGCGGCGGGCTTGCGGGGGGCCGTTGTCAGGGCCCTGTTGAGGAGGAGCACGCCCTGGCGGGTCCACGGGGTCAGGTCGCCGTTGGAGGGCCTGGGCAGGCCGAGGTCGGTGTTCAGCTCCCGGAAGATGTTCTCCAGGCTGCCGGGCAGGGAGCGGACCTCGGGCGCGACCGCGAAGCTGTGGCCGATGGCCATGCCCGGTGTGGGATAGGGGTCCTGACCCACGATCAGCACGCGCACCTCGTCGAAGGGCTGCTGAAAGGCGCGCAGGACGTGCTGTCCGGCCGGCAGATAGGTCCGTCCCGCCGCGATCTCCGCGCGCAGGAAGTCACCCATCGCCGCGACACGACCGGCCACGGGACGCAACGCCTCGGCCCAGCCGGGCTCCACCAGTTCACTCAACGGTCTCGCTGCCACGGAAGATCACCCTACCGGCCCACCGTAGTCACCCGAACCGGGGCTAGGCTGCGCGCTGTCGTCACTCCTCTCATCTCCGGAGCGGGTCCATGAGGCATCTCCCCAGCCCCGACTCCTGGGTGGTCGGGGTCGACTCCGGCGGATCCGGGCTGCGGATCGCCCTGGGGCGGGCCGCGGACGGGGTCGCGGTGGAGAGCGTGGCGTCCCGTGAGCCCGTGCCGACCGGTCCCCTGGGCATCGAGGCGGCCCCTCTCCTCGCGCAGGTGCTGCCCGCCGTCGAGGCGATGCGGGGCCGTGCCGGGGCGGGGCCCGTCGTCGCCCTGGCGGTCGGCGCCGCCGGCATGGCGACGCTCGGCGACGAGCTGCGCGCCGTACTGCCCGGCGCTCTCGGCCGGGAGCTCGGCGTACGACGCCTGGCGCTGGCCGCCGACGCCGTCACCGCGTACGCCGGGGCCCTCGGCCAGCGCCCCGGAGCCGTGGTCGCGGGCGGCACGGGCCTGATCGCGCTCGGTACGGATCTGCGCGCCTGGCGCCGGGCGGACGGCTGGGGCCACCTGCTCGGCGACTGCGGCAGCGGCGCCTGGATCGGCCGGGCCGGCCTGGAAGCGGCGATGCGGGCCTTCGACGGGCGGCACGGTGGTTCTCCCGCGCTGCTCGCACGGGCCGAGGAGCGGTTCGGTCCCGCCGCGGGACTGCCGGCGGCGGTGTATCCGCGATCCGACCGGCCCGCCGTGCTCGCCTCCTTCGCCCCCGAGGTCGCGCACTGCGCCTCGGCCGGAGACAAGGTGGCGGCGCGGATCCTGCGGCGGGCCGCCACGCATGTGGCCGAGGCCGCGGCCGCCGTGTGCCCGCCCACGGGCGCCCCCGACGTGGCGCTGACGGGCGGCCTGTTCAAGATGGGAGACCCGCTCCTCGTACCGCTGCGGGAGGAGCTTGACGCCCACCTGCCGCACGCCCGCCTCATGGCGGCGGCCGGGGATCCGCTCGCCGGATCGCTCGCCCTGGCCGCCTGGCTGGCCACGGACACGCTCCGGCTGCCGGCCGAACCGCGGCTGCTGCAATTGACCCGGTAAACGACGGTTCGGACAAAGAGGGGCAGATGACGCTCTGCTGCACCTCACCGCACTGCGCGGCGGGCGAAACCAGTAACATGCGGCGCCATGAGCTCCCCCACTGGGCCTGCTTCCGGCCTGCCTGTACGAATGCCGCGACCCCGTCAGCCCGGACGGCACCGTCGCCCCGAACCCGTGGCGGCTCCCGAGGGTGCTCCCGCGCTCGTTCTCGCCGTCCCCGGTACGCCGTCGGCCGCCATACGGTCGCTGGCCGAGGAGGTCGTGAGCATCGCCCGCTCCGAGCTGCCCGGCCTGGAGGCCGTGATCGGCTACCTGGACGGCGACGACGCCGAATTCCCCACCCTCGGAAACGTGCTGACGCGCGCCGAGACGCTGCGCACCGAGCGGTACGAGCTGGCCATGGCCGCCGGCCGTGAGGTCAGCGCCCCCGAGGGCCCCGCCGCGGTCGTGGTCCCGCTGCTGGCCGGCCCGGACAGTGCCCTGATGCGCCGGATCCGCCAGGCCGTGATGGACAGCGGCAACGTCGCCGAGCTGACGGACGTCCTCGGCCCGCACCCGCTGCTCGCCGAGGCCCTGCACGTGCGCCTGTCGGAGGCCGGTCTGGCCCGCGCCGACCGCGCCCGGCTCTTCACGGTGGCCACGGCCGCCGACGGCATCGTGCTGGCCACGGTCGGTGGCGAGGAGGCCGTGCAGGCCGCCGGCATCACCGGCATGCTCCTGGCCGCGCGCCTGGCCGTCCCGGTGATGGCCGCCGCGCTGGACCAGGAGGGTTCCATCACGGCGATCGCCGAGCAGCTCCGCGGTTCCGGCTCCGTACAGCTGGCGCTCGCGCCGTACCTGATCGGTCCCGAGCTGGCCGACGGCCTGCTCGACGCGGCCGCCAAGGAGGCGGACTGTGCCGCCGCCGAGCCGCTGGGCGCCTACCCGGCGATCGGCAAGCTGGTGCTCTCGCAGTACACGGCCGCGCTGGGCATCGCCCCGCAGCAGGGGGCCCCGGTCGTCTGATCGGTCCACGCCATACGGAAGGGCCCGCCCGGCAGATGTCCGGTGCGGGCCCTTCCGTTTCGCCGTACGCCTCCGGCCTCAGCCGAGGACCACGCAGGAGGCGGCCGGGGCCTCGATCGCGCCCGCGCGGCGCGGAATGCCGCTCTCCGCGTCGATGTCGAACCACGTCACGTCGCCGGAGCGCTCGTTGGCCACGTACAGCCGCCGCCCCGAGGGGTCGAGGGAGAGGTCGCGGGGCCACCGCCCGCCGCAGGGCACGGTGGCGACGAGGACGGCCCGCTCGCCGTCCGGGTCCAGGGCGAGGACGGCGAGGGTGTCGTCACCGCGCACGGCGGCCCAGAGGAAGCGGCCGTCGGGGGCGACGGCCACCGCCGAGGGGTGGCTCGGCGCGGGGGCGCCTCCGGGGACCACGGCGGTCTCCGCCACGGGTTCCAGGGCGCCGGCGACCGCGTCCCAGCGGCAGACGGTGAGGGTGGGCTCCAGCTCGTGCAGGACGTAGGCGTGGGTCCCGTCCGGGTGGAAGGCGAGGTGGCGCGGCCCTGTGCCGGGGCGCAGGGCGGTCCGCCCGTGCGGGCGCAGGGCACCGGGTCCGCCGTCGAGGGCGTAGATCCGTACGGAGTCGGTGCCGAGGTCCACGGCGGTGACCCAGGGGCCGCCGGGCGCGGGCAGGACCTGGTGGGCGTGCGGGGCGCTCTGGCGGTCGGCGACAGGCCCCGAGCCCTCGTGCCGGGCGACGTCGCCGGCCGGCCCGAGGGTGCCGTCGGGGCCGATGGGCAGGGCGGTGACGCTGCCGGAGCCGTAGTTGGCCGTGACGACATGGCCGGCGGCGACGGCGAGGTGGGTGGGCCCGGCGCCCCGTACGGACGAGGGAGCGCCGAGGAGCCGGGGTTCGGCTCCGGTCACGTCGAAGGCGGCCGCGGCGCCGTCCTCGGTCTCGGAGACGGCGTACAGCACGGTGCCGGCGAGGGTGAGGAAGGACGGATCCGGGAGCGCGTCGGTCGCGCCGGTGACGGTCAGGGCGCCGGTGGAGGCGTCCACGTCGGCGGTGACGATGCCGCGGCCACCGGCAGAGGTGAACGATCCGATGAAGGCCCGTACCGGTTCCCGCGCGTCTGTGCCGCCCATGGCGTCTCCCCTCTCCGCCGGGCGGTCACGGCCGACCGCCCGCTCGTCGGGGCCGACGTTAGCAGGCGGTCTAGACCAAGTTGGATCACGTGGCGGGGCGCGTTCTCAGGCGGCCGGGACCAGCGGGGCGCTCGGCGCCGTGCGCAGCGGTGCGGCCAGGTCGACCAGCGCCCTCTCGAGCCCGTACAGGTGGCCGAGGGCCGCCTCGGCGCCCGGGTGGTGGGGTGGCAGGGCCTCCACCGTCTCCGAGGCGGGGCGTGCGGGCCGGGCCGGCGGAACCAGGGCGTGGACGGCGGCCTCGACCCGCCAGCAGGCGGCGGCGAGCCGGGCGTCGTGGGAGGCGTCCGGGTCGGCGGCGACGGCGGCGAGTCCGCGGATCTCGCGGGCGCAGTCGTCGAGCAGGGCGAGGACCCGGCGGGCGCGGGCCTTGCGGGCCCGCAGCGGGCTCAGCGGGTGGACGAGGGGCGCCAGCGAGAGCCGGACCCGGCCGAGCAGCACCTCCAGCTCGGCGGCGAGCGGCGCGGGGTCGGCGTGCGGGTCGCCGGCGAGCCGGCGGGCCGCGGCCGTGGTGCAGTCGTGCACACAGGTCACGGCCCGCTCGATCCAGGCGTTGGTGGCGGCGTGCGTCGTGACGGGCAGCAGGGCGACACCGACGGCCGCGCCGAGCGCGCCGACGGCGGTCTCCTCGAAGCGGAGCAGCAGGAGGCCGGGGTGCAGGACGCCGAGCAGTCCGTACAGCAGCCCGGCCATGACGGTCACGAAGAACATCATCCAGCTGTACGAGAGCGGAGCGGTGTAGAAGATGCCGAAGACGCACACGGCGACCAGGGCGGCGGTCGGGGCGGGAGCGCCGCCGAGCGGGATGGCGATCAGGAGGCCGGCGGCGATGCCGGTGACCGTGCCGACGACCCGGCGGAAGCCGCGGACCAGCGTCTCGCCGCGCGAGGCGGTGTTGACGAAGATCCACCAGGCGGTGCCCACGGCCCAGTACCAGCGCTCGTGCGAGATGAACTGGCCGGCGGCGAGCGCGACGGCACAGGCGGCGGTGGCCTGGAACGCCTGCCGGGTGGTGGGGCGGTGGAAGCCCGTGCCGGGCAGCGGGGTGGGCGCGGCGGGCGGCGGGACGCGCCGCTCGATGCACCAGGCCACGAAGCGGACCGCGCCGGAGGCCACGAGAGCGAGGGCGACCGCCGCGTACAGCTCCGGCAGTTGCGCCGGCAGGGCGTGCAGGAACTGGGTGACGAAGAACATCATGAACGCGAAGATGCCCAGTGCGTGACCGCGCGGGCCCCAGCGGCGTGCGTAGACGCCCGCGAAGACGACGAGCAGCCAGGAGGCGTCGCGCAGCAGGGGCGCGCCGTGCAGCGCGGTCGCCAGGGCGAGCACCGGGAAGCCGACGGCGGGCAGCAGGGCGGTGGTGACGACCTGCCGGCGCACGGTGGGGTCGCCGACGGTGAAGAGCGCGAGCAGCGCGGTGAGACCGCCGGTGATCGAGGCGGTGAGGGAGAGCCCGGCGAGCTCGGCCGCGGCGACGGCGAGACACACGCCGAGGACGGCGCGCGAGGAGATCCGGAGCCGGACACGGCCCGGATCGGGGGCCACGAACACCAGCCGGACGAACCGGCGCCCGGCCGCCCGCACCTGCCTTACGACGGTCCTACCGCCCCCGCTGACGTACAACACACCCTCTTCGCGTGATCTCGTGCCCCGGCCTGCTTGTGGCGGCCCCTGGACATGGGAAAGGCGCCGCGGGTCCGGTGCCGGCCGCGTCGCCGGTCCGGCGCGTGCGCGGCGCCATCTCTTCGTACTCTTCCGACAGGAAAACACCTGTCCACCCACTGGCTCAACTCAATCGCTCCACGGTGGACCATTGGTACAGTCGTTTCGAGTAGAAGGCGGCCAGAGGAGGCCAACGGACCATGGCGGTGGACGAGCTCGACACTCGCATCCTGCGGCTGCTCATCGAGCAGCCGCGCACCAGCGTGCGCGAGTACGCACGGATTCTGGGGGTGGCGCGGGGCACGGTGCAGGCCCGGATCGACCGGCTGGAGCGGGAAGGGGTGATCACCGCCACCGGTCCCGTGCTCTCCCCCGCGGCGCTCGGTCATCCGGTGCTCGCCTTCGTGCACATCGAGGTCACCCAGGGGCATCTGGACGAGGTCGGCGACGCGCTCGCCGCCGTGCCGGAGATCGTCGAGGCGTTCTCGATCACGGGCGGCGGGGACCTGCTGACGCGGGTGGTGGCCCGGGACAACGGACATCTGGAGGACGTGATCCAGCGACTGATCCAGCTGCCGGGTGTGGTCCGCACCCGCACGGAGATGGCCCTGCGCGAGCGGGTCCCGCACCGGCTGCTGCCTCTGGTCGAGTCGGTGGGGCGGGCGTCGGCACGGAACGGCTGATCCGGTCCGGGCGCGACGTTCCGGCGCGACGTTCCGGTGCGACGTTCCGGGCCGGGGCCGAGGCGGGCGGGGTGGCGGTCCTCGCGCGAGGAAAATCCGGGCGCCGGGCGCGGGGGCGTGTGGCAGGGTACGCATGCCCCGCCGCCGCCCGACCCTGGAGTCACCATGTCCCTGCCGCCCCGACTGGTGCCGCTGCTCGACCAGTTCGACTTCGCGCGGCTCCGGCTGCGGCAACGCATGGCGGGGCCGTTCGTGGACAGCGGCAACGGCACGGACGTCGAGGTCCGGGAACTCACCGACGAGGAGTACCTGTGGGAGCCCGTTCCGGGCTGCTGGTCGGTCCGCCGCCGTGCCGACGGTCCGGGCCCCCGGGCGACCGTCCTGACCGGCGCGGGTGACTGGGGCCGTGACGCCACCCCTGCCCCGCATCCCGCGCCGCCGCCGTTCACGACCATCGCCTGGCGGCTGAGCCACCTGAGCGAGCTCCTGACGCTCCGCGCGGACCACACCGCCGGCACCCACAGCCTGACCCGTGACGACTACCGGACACCCGGCGACGCCGCCTCGGCGATCGAGGCCTTCGACACCGGGGCGGAGGCGTGGCGGAAGGCCCTGCTCGCGGCCGACGACACGGCGCTCGACACGGCCGGGCACAGCACGTACCCGCACGGCAGCGATCCGGAGGATCCCTTCCTGGACGTCGTCTGGTGGGTCAACCAGGAACTGCTGCACCACGGGGCCGAGATCGCACTGCTGCGTGATCTCCACCGGGCCCGCACCGCGTGACCGCTCGATGGCATCCTCGCGCCGCCCGTGGGATCATTTGTATGAAGTCACAACAGGCATGACGAAGGCAATCCGAAGAGGGCGCTATGTCTGCCATCAAGGAATCCATCGACATCTCCCGCAGTCCCGCGGAGGTCTTTCCCTACGTGACCGACCCGACGCACCTGCCCGAGTGGCAGGAGAGCGCCGTCTCCGTCCGCCCGTTGAGCGACGCGCCTCTCGCCGTCGGCTCCAAGGCCGCCGTGACGCGACACGTCGGGCGTCGGGACATCACGATGACGATGCAGGTCATCGAGCTGGACCCGCCGAGGAGTTGGCACATGCACGCCATCGACGGCCCGGTACGCGCCGACGTCCACGGCACGATCGAGCCGATCGACGACGGCGAGCACTCGCGGGTCACGCTCGCGGTCGACTTCGAGGGACACGGCATCGGCAAGATGCTGGTCCCCTTCGTCGTCCGCCCGCAGATCCGTAAGGAGCTGCCCAGGAACGAGCAGCACCTCAAGGGCATTCTGGAGGCCGGAGCCGCCCGGTGACCCCGGCCGGCTGACGCGCGTCGCATCAGCCGAACACCACCGAGCGCGGCCTGGGCGCGGCTTCCGGCCGCTCCGAGGCGTGGCCTCGCGCGGCCGGAGGCCGGTGACCATCCATGGGAAACGACGGGCGAACGGGTGCGACGGGCGAGAGCGCCAGGAGGTGGGATGACGTAGAGGTGGGATGACGTCGCAGGACGTCCCCTGCCCGAGGACGTCCGCCACACAGAGCAGTCCCCGGTAGTCCGTCTCCGGACTCGGACGTCTCAGCCGTCGCTGTCCGTCCTGAGATCCGGGAGGATCTGCCGGGGGCCTGGCCAGAGCCAGCGAGTGGGTCACGCGGGTCGGTGAACGTCTTCACCGACGAGTGCGGCTCGCTCTGGTTTTCTGGTGTAATACGGATTTTCCTCCTTATTTCCACCACGTCAAGAGGCGGACGCCGCCCTTTCGAGCGGCCACACCCCGCCCGGTCCAGGAGTCCGCCGACGACCGCGGCGGCGATGTGGTCGTCCACCTGCTCACGCCGCGTTTCCCGGCCCCCGCGTCCGTGCGGTGAGCTCCGGTGCGGGCCACCGGGGGTGGAGGGCGTCGATGCGGTAGTCGTGGACGTGGCGCCGGCCCGCACCGGCCAGGTGCGGATGGTCCGGCGCCAGGTCCCGGTGGAGGTGTTCCAGCTCGTCCGGATCGGTGCGCGGCCAGAGCCGGACGGCCGCGACGGCCGCGAGCAGGGCGACGGCGCTCAGCGCGCCGGCGGCGGCCCCGAGTCCGGCGCGGGTGGCGGTCCAGCCGGCGAGCGGGTAGGTCAGCAGCCAGCAGCCGTGGGCGAGGGAGAACCGGGCGGCGAAGACGGCGGGGAGGTCCGCGCGCCCCGCGGAGCGCCGCAACAGCCGCCCGCCGGGGGTCAGGACGGCCGAGCCGGCGGCGCCGAGCAGCAGCCACGCGGCGAGCACGACGGGCCAGGACCAGGAGCCCGGCCCCGCCGCCAGCCCGGCCGGGAGGAGGGCCAGGGTGCCGGCCGTCACGAAGGCGGCGGGGAGCAGCACCGTGCGGTCGCCGAGCCGGTCCAACACCCGGGGCAGGAGCAGCGCCACGGCCATGGAGCCCGCGCCGTACGCGCCGAGGGCGAGGGTGACGTCGCCGACCGGGCGGCCGAGGGCCTCACGGACCAGGACGACGGTGTTGACGAGGACCATCGCTCCGCCCGCGGCGACGACCAGATCGAGCGCGAGGAGCGCGCGCAGCCGCGGGGTGGCCAGGAAGAGCCGGGTACCGAAGGCGGCCTTGGCGTAGGGGCCGCCGGCCCGCTCCACCGGCGCCTGCTTCGGGAGCAGGACGGAGGCGACCAGGGCGGCGGAGGCCAGGAAGCCGGCGGAAGTACCGGCGAACAGCAGGCCGGAGGAGAGGAAGGTCAGCAGGGCGGCGGCGAGCGCCGGGCTGAAGAGGTTCTCCAGGTCGTGGGCGAGCCGGGACAGGGACAGGGCCCGGGTGTAGTCGCGCTCGTCGGGCAGGACGTCGGGGACGGCGGCCTGGAAGGTCGGGGTGAAGGCGGCGGAGGCCGCCTGGAGCAGCAGGATCAGGACGTAGATCTGCCAGACCTCGGTGACGAAGGGCAGCACCAGGGCGGCGGCGGCACGGGTGAGATCCATGGCGACCAGGAGCGCGCGCCGGGGTATTCGATCGGCGAAGGCGCTGACCAGCGGGGCGATGCCGACGTACGCGACCATCTTGATCGCGAGGGCGGTTCCCAGAACGCCGGAGGCGTCCGCACCGGAGAGGTCGTACGCGAGCAGGCTCAGGGCGACCGTCGCGAGTCCCGTGCCGACCAGGGCGACGACCTGGGCGGCGAACAGGCGGCGGTACGTGGGGTTGCGCAGCACGGACAGCATGAGGCACGCCCTCGTTCGACTACGGGGTCCTCACCACCGTAGCCGATGCGTGCACGCTTGCGCACATGTTGACTCTACGGACGGAAGCGGCCCCTCAGTCGTGCCAGGGCTCGCCCGTCACCTGGTGGTCGGCGTGACTGATCGCCTCGACCACGAGACGCCGCATGTGCCCGTCGGGCAGCGTGTACACCACCCGCCGACCGTCCTTGCGGTGCTGGACGAGTCCCCCCAGACGGAGCTTGGCCAGGTGCTGGCTCACCGCGGGCCGGGCCGCGCCGCATGCCTCGGCGAGGGCGCCCACGTCCGACTCCCCGCGTGTGAGGAGCCACACCAGATGCAGTCGGGTCGGGTCCGCGAGCAGCGCGAACACGCCGGCCGCCGCGGCGAGCTCGGGGGCGCCTGGAGTGCGTTGGTGCACCGCACTCGCCGGAGAGGGTCCCTCGCGTTCTGCCATGGGGCCATCGTAGGCGCGGCAAAGACGACCGCCCCTGGCGCGGGGGCACCGGGGGCGGATCCGAGGAAGCGGGGGTCAGAGTTTGTGCATTCCCTTGTACGGGATGAGCACGCGGACCTGGGTGGCTCCGAAGTCGACGAGCAGCGCACCCGTCGGCTCCTGGCCAATGATCTTCCCGAGGCCGTGACGATCGTGGGAGACGCGGTCACCGACGGCGAACTCCTTGATCACGGGATCGACAGGAGCCGCGAAGGGGCTGGTGGACAGGTGGCGCCGAGGCGCGGATCGGTTCGTCATCGTGATGCCAGTATGCCCCCCGCGATGGCCCCAGGACAGACTCGAGCGTCCGCCCGGTGTCCGGCTCGGGGGTCGATTCGGCGCACGGCGGGGCACGTCCGAGGTCAAGTGCCGAGATTCCGGGGCGGATTCGACGGGTAGCATCGGCTGCACCGTGAGAGGGGACGGATGTGTCGGTCCGCTACTACCTGTACATCAGTGACGCCAAGATCGACATGCTGCTGTCGCAGATCGACGCCTCCTGGGCGCGCAAGCGCGTCACGGAGTTCGGCCTCGACCTGAAGGTGGCGAGTGCCAAGCGCAGCGTGGAGGCGGCGGGCACGGACCGGGTCGCACGGCTGGAACGTGTCCTGCGGCACCTCGAGGACCACGCCGACCTGGGGGACGTGGACGCGCCGGGCCAGTACGTGCACGGTGTCCTGCCGATGCAGTGGGGCGTCCTCGGCAACGGTGACGCGGTGTACTTCGGCGGTCGGAGCGAGCGCACGATCGTCGGTCTCGGCGGCTCGACGAGCCATCTGCTGAGCACGGTCGTCGCCCAGCCCCTCACCGAGAACCGGCTCAGCGCATCCCTGCCGCCCGTGCTCATCGAGCACCTCGCTCGCGCGACGGAGGACGGGACGCCCCACCCGGGCGCCCTGGCCACCGTCATGCGGGCCAACGGGGTGCTCCGCGGTCCCGCGCAGACCGTCGAGTTCGTGGCCAAGCGGATGCTGCACGGACCGTGCCCGTACCCGGAACTGGCCCCCCGGGACGACATGACGGTCCTGCTCGCCAGCCCGCTCTACGTGGCGCTCGTCGACTGAGCGGGCGGAGGACCGGGTGACGTCCGGGCACGAGGCGAGGATGTCGGTGCTGATCGAGTCGGCCTGCCGGACCATGACACGGCTCGCGGTCTCCCCTCTGGCCCTGGAGATCGATCCGGGCGAGGCCCGGGTCGTGACAGTGATGCCGGCGGACGCGCTCGATACGCGAAGCCGAGGCCCGTACGCACCGGACAACCTGCCGCCCGAGGCCATCAGCGTGATCGAGTGGATCGCCCTGCTCTGGTCGGGGGAGGCCGAGCGTCCCGCCTTCACGATCGAGGGAGGCGGGGTGTGGCCGTCGTTGATCTGCGCGCTGCCGGTGAGCCGGGTGCGGGTCCGGTTCATGGTGCCGGAGGCAGCGCCCTGGCCGTATCCGCCCGACCCGGGGAACGAGGACCTCGGCGCGCACATCGGCCTGGCCCTGCGCTTCGTGGCCGGGACGCTGGAGCGGGCCGCCGAAGCCCTGGGAGCGGAACCGCCCGTCGCGCTGTCCCTGAGCCACCCGGCCGATCCCTCCTACGAGGAGCGGCTCGCCTCCGTCCACGAGTCGTCCCGCGACCTTCTGGCGTCGGTCGTGCCCACGATCGAGGTGGACCGGAGCCGCTGCTCGCGGGAGCAGCGGGCCGCCCACGACGAGGCCGTGCGAGAGGCCGCGTACACCGATCAGCACGTGCTGCCGCTCGGCCGCTTCGGGTTCACTGCCCGGGTAGGTCTCGCGTGCGTACGCGACTCCGGTGGATGAGCTGGGCGCCTACAAGGCACACGCGATCTCCCGGAGGGCTCTCGCCAGTTCCTCCGCCGTCCTGATCTCGATGCGCGGGGTGTCGACCAGCGCCGCGTCGATGACGTCCGCGAGCCGGGGCGGGATCGAGGGGTCGCGGTCCCCGATCCGTACGACGGGCGAACGCAGCGCGACCGCCACCGGATCCGCCCGCGGCGGGAAGTCGCGTGGAGTGGCGCCCGTGAGCATCCAGTACAGGCAGGCGGCCGCCGCCCAGACGTCGACCTCGGGTCCGGCGTACTTGTAGCCGAGCAGCTGGCCGCGCGGGCTGAAGGGGATCGTGCCGCCGAGCGCTCCCGTCCGGGTGTGCCCGGAGAGCCCCGCGTGCTCGAACGCCTTGGCCAGGCCGAAGTCGGCGAGCTTGACCACCGGACCGTCGTCCGTCTCCTCCCCAGTGAGCAGGATGTTGGCGGGCTTCACGTCGCGGTGCACCAGGCCCCGGGCCACGGCCTCGGCGCCGTCCGCCAGGGGCGCGGAGGGCAGCACGGCCCCATGCGCGTGCTCCAGAGCCGCCAGCACCTGCCGTACGACGGTCAGAGCCTGGGCCACGGGCACTCTGCCCCCGTGCCGGGCGGCCAGCCGTTCCAGCCCTCCGCCGGGACAGTAGGCGCAGGCGAACCAGAACGCGTTGTCCCGGTCGCCGCTGTCGCGGAAGGCGACGACGTTCGGGTGGCGCAGGGCGCGGATGCTCTCGAACTCGCGCCGGAACGCGAAGCGCGTCTGCGCGTCGACCGGCCCCACGGCCAGGACGCGCTTCAGCGCCACCCGTTCTCCCGTGCCGCGGTGGCGGGCCAGGTGGACGACGCCCTGGGACCCGCGGCCGAGCTCCTGAAGGATCTCGTACGCGGGGACGTCGGGCGGTGCGAGGCCCGGCGGTGCCTCCGGAAGCGCGTCGGCGGGCACCTCCACCGTGATCCGGAGGCGTACCTCCCCGATCACGATCTCGTCCCCGTGCGCCAGCGGCCGCTCCGTGAGGCGGCCGAGCCGCGCGCCGTTGACGTACGTGCCGTAGCTGCTCCCCAGGTCCCGTACGCGCGGGCCGGGCGGGTCGACGTCCAGCCGGCAGTGGCGCCGGGAGACGCTGACGTACCGGTCGGGGATCCGGATGCCGCACGCGGCCGACCGTCCGACGTCGAGGCCGGCCCACTCACCGAGGACGTGCTCCGCGACGCCGTCCGGGGTGTGGACCGCGACGGTCACCCGCGGGCTCATGGGGCACCGGTCCCCGCCGTGAAGTCGTAGTCCCGGTCCAGCTCCCACAGCCGGAGCGCGGGCCGGAGGTCGGCCGAGACGATGTTGCGGCCGTCGGCGGTGAAGGCGACCTCCGAGAGGGACACGGGATGGCCTTCGAGCCGGTGCACGCAGGCTCCCGTGCGGACGTCCCAGAGGCGCAGGACCCGGTCGTGCGCGCCCGTCAGGAGGTGACGCCCGTCGGGGCTCAGGTCGTACATCTCCGTGAACTCGGGGATCTGGCACAGGGTGCGCCCGCTCTCCGTGTCCCACACCCGGATCGTGCCGATGCCGGAGGTCGCCGCCACGCGCCCGTCGGCGCTCATCGCGAGGGTCGCGTGATAGGCGACCTCCTGGGTGCGGATCCGCAGGCCGGCCCGTACGTCCCAGACCGTCACCTGGCGCGCGTCGTTGACGAACAGCCGCCTGCCCTCGGGGCCGAACCTGAAGGTGGTGTCGCCGAAGCCGACCGGGAAATCGAGCAGCGGGCGTCCGGTGGCCGTCTGCCAGAGCCTTCCCGTGCGGTCGTCGAAACCCGCCGACGCGGCGTACTTCCCGTCGTCGCTCAGCCGGACGGCGCCGACCTTGCCCTCGTGCCCGACCATCGTGCGGAGGGGGACGGCACGGGTCAGGTCCCAGAGGCACAGCGCGCCCTCGCTGTCCCCGACCAGCGCGTGACGGCCGGCGGCATCCATGGCGACCGCGGTGACATGCCCGTGGTCGCCGTACAACTGACAGCGCCTGGTGCCGCTCTCGAAGCTCCACAGATGGGCGGCGCCGCCCCAGTCGGCCGTGACGGCGAGTCCGCGGTCGTCGGCGATCAGGACGGTGTGGGTGTTGGCGACGCGCTCGGGGAACTGGTGCAGGCACTGTCCGGTCTGGAGTTCCCACACGCGGATCCGTCCGTCGGCTCCCCCGGTCACGGCCAGTTCACCGTCGCGGCTCAGGGCGAAGGTCGGCTTCTGGGTGAGGATCCAGGTCCCGCTGAGGTCGTAGCGCTCCCAGATGCCGAGCAGGCCGGTGCTGCGGCCCGCCGCGTGTCCCAGGTCGTTCCAGAGGGCCCGGAGGCGGGGATGGCGCTCGAAGCCGGGAAGGGCACGGGCGGCGCGCAGTTCCTCGGCGGCCGCCGCGAACGCGCCCCGCTCGGCCAGTTCCTCCGCTCGCTCCAGCGCGCGCCGCACCCGGGTCTCGTCGTCCTCGAGGGCGAGCGCCGTGCGGGGGCGGGCGTAGCTCCAGCCGGCGCGGAAGCCGGGCGCCGGCAGGTGCCGCACCTGGATGCCGCCGGCCTCGTCGCCCACCACGAGGACCCGGCCGTCCCCGCTGAGGGCCACGCGCCGAGGAGTGTGGAACCGGTTCTCCTCGATCGTGGGGGAGAACGTGCGCAGGCAGCGCCCGGTCCGCGTCTCCCAGATCCGTAACGGCGGGGCGCTGCCCGACACACCGACGGAGGCGGCGAGGGTGGCGTCGCCGCTGAGGGCGAGGACATCGTGGCGGTCGAGGTGGTTCGGCGCGGTGGTGCGGACCCGGTCGGTCCGGGTCTCCCAGACGCGGAGCTCGCCGGACAGGTGGTCCAGCAGCAGCGCGTACGCGCCGTACGGGCTGAGCGCGACCCCGTCGATGCCGGTCGTGTGGAAGTCGGCGGAGGTGACCAGTCGGTGCAGCGGCCGGGCGGCCGCCACCTCCCAGACCACGACACTGCCGTCGCGGGGCGCCGCGGACACGACGGCGGCGCCGTCCGCGCTCAGCCCGAGCACGGTGGCCGTCGAGGGTTCGTGGAAGGTCTCCCCACCGGGCCGACCGGTTCCCGGGTCGAGCTTTCGGTACGGGCTCGGCGGGTGGACGAACTCCCGCATGAGCCGGCCGGCCAGGTCCCACACCTGCACCCGCCCGCCGTCGTATGCCACGGAGGCGAGGCCCGCGCCGTTGAGCGCGACCTCGGCGACCCGTTCGGCGGGGCCCGGGAGGGTGCGCGACAGCGTCCCGGCGGCGAGGTCCCACACCTCGAGGATGCCCGCGCCGCGCGCGGAGAGCCCGGCGCGGCCGTCGGGGGTGACGGCGACGGCGGTGACGGGCGGCGTGTCCTCGGTGCCCGTCGTCCGGGGGAGCTCGTGGCGGCAGTGGCCGCCGTCGGCCGTCGACCAGACCCGGATCCGGCCGTCCTCGCCGCCGGTGAGCGCCACCGCACCCGTGGCGTCGACCGCCAGCGCCGTCACACTTCCGTGGTGGCCGCTCCTGCGTACCCGCTCGGGGGCCGGGTCGCGGCGGTCCAGTTCGGTGAGCGCGGCCCGGACCTCCGGGAGGTCCGGGGGCGCGCTCGCGAGCAGGGCGCGTGCGGCGGCATCGTCGCCCCGTTCGACGTGGACGAGGCCGAGGAGGTGGTCCGCTGTCCAGCGCGCGCCCTCGATGGTGCGTGCGGTGCTCAGCTCGGACACGGCCTGCTCGTCGGTGAGCACGCCCTGACGCCAGCGGTGCAGGGCCCAGTTGTAGACGGTCGACGGGTGGTGCGGGTCGATGTCCGCGGCGGTGCGCCAGAGCGCCTCCGCCTCCTGGGGGCGGCCGAGGTCGAGGAGCGAGAGCGCCTGGTTGGAGAGGCCGTCGGCGAGCAGGTCGGCCGCCCGCGGCTCGGGGCGCGAAGGGGGGCCGCCGACGACGTCGGCGTGGATCTGGCGGACGGCCGCGGCGAGTTCGGCCATCGCGTGCGGGCGGGCGTCCGGGTCGATCAGGAAGCAGTCGCGCAGCAGGTCGGCGAGTGCCGGGGGCATGGCCGGGGTGTCCGGTCCGGCACGTCCACCGGCCTCCAGGAACACGGCGAACACTTCGGGCGCCGACTGCCCGTACCGGCACGGCGGCGCGCCGGTGAACATCTCCAGCACGCACAGGGCCCACGACCACACGTCCGTGGCGCGCGTCAGCGTGATCCGCGCGCCGGCCGCCGCGTCCGCCTGCTCGGGGGAGCAGTAGGCGGGCGTCCGGCCGCCGTAGCTCGCCGCCAGGCTCGCCCCGGGCGGCACGGCGGCGCTCTCGCCCGCCGCGGCGCGGGCGCCGGCGATGCCGAAGTCGGTGACCTTCGCGGTCCAGTCGGCGTCGACGTCGACCATGATGTTGGCGGGCTTGACGTCCTGGTGGATCACACCGTGCCGGTGGGCGTGGTCGATGCCCCAGGCGATCTGTGCGGCCAGGTCGAGGGCGCGGGCGGGGGACGGCTCGCCGCCGTACGCCGCGCCCGCGCCGTCCGTGTCCGCGTACAGCCGGCCGTCCCGTACGAGCTCGGCGAGCGAGCCGCCCGCCACCCACTCGGCGAACACGCACGGGATCTCGCCGACCCTCCGTACGTAGTGGCAGTTGACGACGTGCGGGTGCAGCCCGAGGCCGACCCAGGTGCCCGCCTCGGTCTCGAAGCCGGCGCGTCCGGCGGCGGTGGCCACGAGCTCGGGGCGCGGCACCTTGGCCGCGAGGTCGGTGTTCCAGCCGCGGTGGCGGACCCGGTGCACCAGCCCCATGCCGCCGCCGTCGAGCACGTCGAGCACCTCGTACAGACCGAGCAGGACCTCACCGCGCCGCCAACTCCCCACCGTCATACAGCCATTGTGCGCGATCAGGACCGGCTCCTCCATGGCGTTGCGAGGCTCGGCCCCGGGTCGCCGGGGGCGGAGCCGTCCCTGACGACGGCTGCCTCGGCGGCCGGGACCCCTCCGGATCCGGGGGCCCCTCACTCCGTCCGCAGCGCCCGTGCCGTCGGGGTCCGCGCCGCCCGGACGTCACCCCCGAGCACCTGGCGGCCGCGGTCCGGCTGGTCCGCTCCGGGGACGCCCTGCTGGCACCGGCCATCACCCGCCGTCTGGTCGAGCGCTTCGCCGTCTCCCGGGACCGTACGACGTCCCCGCACCGGGACCTGTCGACGCTCACGCCCCGGGAGGTGGAGGTCTTCGAGGCGCTGGCCCGGGGTGACAGCAACGCCGAACTGGCGGCTCGCTTCCGGCTGAGCGAAGCCACCGTCAAGACGCATGTCGCCCGCATCCTCTCGAAGCTCCGGCTCCGCGACCGCGCGCAGGCGGTGATCGCCGCGTACGAGACGGGCCTGGTCACGCCGGGGTCCACCGGCGAGCCGCGCCAGGAGCGCTGACCGGCCTCCCGGGCCGCTGCCGTACCCGCCTCGCCCGTCGAGGACCGGTCAGCAGGACCGGTCAGCAGGAGCGGTGAGCAGGAGCGGTCAGCAGGAGCGGGAACGGGCGAGCGTGCCGAGCACGCGCAGGTGCGGCCGGTCGTCGCCGTCCGGGTGGGTGACCGTCACGCGGACCCCGTAGACGTCGGCGATCAGCGCGGCGGTCAGCACCTCGCGCGGCGCTCCGGCGGCCACCACGCGCCCGCCGGACAGGACGACGATCGAGTCGCAGTACATCGCGGCGAGGTTCAGGTCGTGGAGGGCCACGATCGTGGTGACCGGCAGCCCGGACACCAGGTCCAGGAGATCGTGCTGGTGCTGGATGTCGAGGTGGTTGGTGGGTTCGTCGAGGAGGAGTTCCCTCGGCTCCTGGGCGAGGGCCCGGGCGATCTGGACGCGTTGGCGTTCGCCGCCGGACAGGGTGTGCCAGGGCTGTTCCGCGCGGTCGGTGAGGCCGGTGCGGTGCAGGGCGTCCCGTACGGCGTGTTCGTCGGCGGCCGACGGGGGCGACCAGGCCCGCCGGTGGGGGATGCGGCCGAGGCGGACGACCTCGGCGACGGTGAGCTCGACGAGGGTGTCGGCCTGCTGCTCGACGACCGCCACGCGCCGGGCGACGTCCCGGCGGCGCAGGTCCCCGAGGGGCCGGCCGTCGAGGGTGACGAGACCGGTTGACGGCTCCAGGACTCCGCAGAGCAGCTTCAACAGCGTCGATTTGCCGGAGCCGTTGGGTCCGAGAAGCGCCGTGGTGGTGCCGGGCTCCGGGGCGATGTCGACCCCGTCGACGATCAGTCGCCCGCCGGCGGTGCGCGCGACGCGTTCGGCGCCGAGTGTCGTGGAGTCGGACGTCACGGGAAGGGGGGCCATGGGGCCGGGTGTCATCGGTGGGCCCTCCGGCTCCGGTACAGGACGAGGACGAACGCGGGGACGCCGACGAGCGAGGTGACGACGCCGACCGGCACCTCCTGGGGTTCGAGGACGGTCCGGGCGAGGGTGTCGACGCAGACCAGGAAGACCGCGCCCCCGAGGGCGGTGACGGGCAGCAGCCGGCCGTGGCCGGGGCCTACGAGGGCGCGGGCGGCGTGCGGCAGGACGAGGCCGACGAAGCCGATGGCGCCCGCGGAGCTGACCAGCGCGGCGGTCAGCAGCGCGGTGGCGCACAGCAGGACGAGCCGGGCACGGGCCACCTGGACGCCGAGGGTGGCCGCCGCGTCCTGCCCGAACGCGAGGGCGTCGAGGGTACGGGCGTGTCCGAGGCAGACGGCCAGGGTGAGGGCGAGGACGGCGAGGCAGAGCCATACGTCGCTCCAGCCGGCACCGCTGAGCGAACCGAGCAGCCAGAACAGCACGCCGCGGGTCGTCTCGGCGTCGGCGGAGGTGACGACGACGAAGGAGGTGAGCGCGGAGAACAGCTGCATCGAGGCGACGCCGGAGAGGACGACCCGGTCCGGGGTGCCGCCCAGCGTGTGGCTCAGGAGGAGCATCGCGGCGAAGGAGCACACCGCCCCCGCGAAGGCGCCCGCGGAGACGGACAGCACTCCCCCGCCGACACCGAGGACGACCACCAGAACCGCTCCGGTCGACGCTCCCGAGGAGACGCCGAGGACGAAGGGGTCGGCGAGCGGATTGCGCAGCAGGGACTGCATCACGGCGCCGCAGAGGGCGAGACCGGCCCCGCAGACGGCGGCGAGGAGAGTGCGGGGCAGCCGCAGGTTCCAGATGATGCCGTCCCGGATCGGGCCGATGCCGGAGGGGCTGCCACCGAGGTGGGAGGCGACCACGGAGGCCACGTCACCGACGCCGATGTCCGCCGGTCCGATGGTGATGGCCACGGCCAGGGAGAGGACGAGCGCCGCGCATCCGGCCGTGAGGCGCAGCAGGACGGCGGTCACTTCGTGAGGCCGTGCGCGCGCAGGGCGGCGGAGACCTGTTCGATGCCCTCGACGGTACGGATGGTGGGGTTCATGGCCTGACCGCTGAGGAGCACGTACCGCTTGGCGCGCACGGCGTCCATCGTTTTGGTGACGGGGTCGGACTCCAGGAACTCGATCTTCTTCGCGGCGCTCTCCCCGGACTGCGCCTTGCGGGTGAGGTCGCCGATCACAAGGAGGTCGGGGTTCCGGTCGGCGACGGACTCCCAGGTGATCTGGGGCCATTCCTCGGTGGTGTCGTCGAAGACGTTCTCGGTGCCGGTCTCCCGGGTGATGATGCCGGGCGCTCCGCAACATCCGGCCATGTAGGGGGACTTGGCGTCGGAGAACCAGTAGAGGACGCTGACGTCGGCGACGCGGAGGCCGGCGGTGGCGTGGGCCACCCGGGCCTTGAGGCGGGCGATGAGCTCCTCGCCGCGCTTCTCGACGCCGAACACGCGGGCGAGGTCGCGGACTTCGCCGTAGACGGTGTCCATGGCGAGCGGCGTGGTGCGCTTGCCGTCGCCTCCGCCGCTGTTGTCCTTGCCCACGCAGTCAGCCGGGGAGAGGTAGGTGGGGACGCCGAGCTGCTCGAACCGCTCGCGGCCGGCGACTCCGCCCTTGCCGAGGGTGGAGCCGAAGGAGGCGGCGACGAAGTCGGGTTCGGTGTCCAGCACCTTCTCGAAGGAGGGGTTGTTCTCCGCGAGCCTCGGGATGCCGGAGGCGGCCTTCTCCAGTCCCTTCATCACCGGGTCGGTCCAGGTCGCGGTCCCGACCATGCGGTCCGCGAGGCCGAGGGACAGCATGATCTCGGTGGTGCCCTGGTTCAGGGAGACGGCCCGGCGCGGCCCGCCGGGCGGGATCTCCACGGTGCGGCCACAGTTCTCGAGTGTCCGCGCCGGGGCGGACGAGGCCGGCCCGGCCTCGTCGGCGGCGCCGCAGCCGGTGAGGAGCAGCGCTCCGGACACGAGCAGGGCGAAGGAACGGGGGGTGCGGGCGAGAGGCACGGCTCATCCTCGGCGTCGAGGGCCCATACGCGGGGCCCGTTTCGTACGGATTCGCCAGCAGGTCTTCGGACTCGGGGTCATCCGGACGGGACGCCTTCCCGGCCCGGTTCCCCGGTCCAGTGACTTCGTGCCCCGCCCGTCACCCTCACCGCTGCGCGTCAGCTCCGGATTCGCACCGGATTCCCTGACTCGCGTACGTCACGCACGTGAGTTCGACTGGCTACGGCAAGCTACCACAGCGCCTGTCCGCCCCTCCGTACGCCGACGGGGCGGCGGTGGGAGGGCGCGCGACCCCTTCGGGATCTGTCGCACCGCTCCACCGCCGCCCCGTTCACCGGGCCCCGGACGCGCCGGGTCTCCGAGGTGGCCCTCCGTGGGGCCTCCCGGGTCAGACCACGGGCGTCGGGAACGTCGGGTACTCGACGCCGGACACGTGCTGGACGACGCGGATGACCTGGCAGGAGTAGCCGAACTCGTTGTCGTACCAGAGGTAGAGGATGGCGTTGTCGCCGTCGACCTTGGTGGCACCGGCGTCGACGATCGAGGCGTGGCGCGAGCCGACGAAGTCCATCGAGACGGCGTCGGGGGCCGTGGTGAAGTCGATCTGGCGCTTGAGCGGCGAGTGCAGCGAGACGTCGCGGAGGTAGTCGAGGACCTCCTCGCGGGTGGTCTCGCGGCCGAGCCGCAGGCTCAGGATCGCGATCGAGACGTCCGGCACCGGGACACGGATCGAGCTGCCGGTGATCGGCGCCTTGAGCTCGGGCAGCGCCTTGGCGACGGCCGACGCGGCTCCGGTCTCGGTGATGACCATGTTGAGCGGCGCGGAACGGCCGCGGCGGTCGGCCTTGTGGTAGTTGTCCAGCAGGTTCTGGTCGTTGGTGAACGAGTGGACGGTCTCCACGTGGCCGCGCAGCACGCCGTACTCGTCGGCCATCGCCTTCAGCGGCGGGACGATCGCGTTGGTGGTGCAGGACGCGCAGGACAGGATCTGCTCGTCCGGCTTGATCGTGTCGTGGTTGACGCCGTGCACGATGTTCGGGACGTCGCCCTTGCCCGGGGCGGTCAGGACGACCTTGTCGATGCCGGGGCGCAGGTGCTTCGACAGGCCCTCGCGGTCCCGCCACTTGCCCGTGTTGTCGATGAGGATGGCGTCCTTGATGCCGTACGCCGTGTAGTCGACCTCGGAGGGGTCGTTGGCGTAGATCACCTTGATGGTGTTGCCGTTGGCGACGATCGTGCTCGTCGCCTCGTCCACCGTGATGGTGCCCTGGAACTGGCCGTGGATCGAGTCGCGGCGCAGCAGCGAGGCGCGCTTGACGAGATCCTGCTCGCCGCCACCGCGGACGACGATGGCGCGCAGGCGCAGGCCGTTGCCGGAGCCGGCCTTCTCGATCAGGAGGCGGGCGACGAGGCGGCCGATGCGACCGAAGCCGTAGAGGACGACGTCGCGCCCGTCCCCGCGCTCGATCTTGTTGGCACCGGTGGCGCCGGCGACGGCCGCGGCGGTGAACTCCTCCACCGACTGACCGTGGTCGTCGGTCTTGTACGTCGCGGCGAGCATGCCGATGTCGATCTGCGAGGGACCGAGGTCGAGCGCGGCGAGCGCCTGCAGGAAGGGCATCGTCTCGGTGACCGACAGTTCCTCACCGGCGATCTGCCGGGCGAACCGGTGGGTCTTGAGGATGCTCACCACTGACTTGTTCACCAGGGAGCGGCTGTGCAGCAGGACGGTCACGTCCCGCTCGCGGTGCAGCTTCCCGATGATGGGAATCATCGACTCCGCGATCTCCTCGCGAGTCTTCCAGTTGGTGAACGAGTCATCATTGACAGTCACAGGTTTATCTTTCGAGCTAGGCGGCGCTCATATGCTAACCCGCCCCTCCTTTGATCGTTCAAGGGGTACCAGGGGCCGGACAGCCCCGCCCCGCTTCACCCGTTTTCGCCCCGATCGGGGAGGCCGTCCGGAGCGGAGCGCGCCCCCTCTCACCACCGCACCACCGGACGGGTCCGTTTCGACCCACCCGCCTCCGGCAAGCCGCCAGACATGATGGACATCGGCTACACGATGATGACCGAGCAGGCGGGCCCGCGAGAGCTGGTCGACCATGTGGTCGAGGCGGAGCGGGTGGGCTTCGACTTCTCGGTGATCTCGGACCATTCCTTCCCCTGGCTGGAGTCGCAGGGGCACGCGCCGTACGCGTGGAGCGTCCTGGGCGCGGCCGCGCAGGCCACCTCGCGCATCCCGCTGATGACCTTCGTCACCTGCCCCACCTTCCGGTACCACCCCGCGGTGATCGCACAGAAGGCCGCGACCATGCAGCTGCTGTCCGAGGGCCGCTTCCGGCTGGGCCTGGGATCGGGGGAGAACCTCAACGAGCACATCGTCGGCTCCGGCTGGCCCTCGGCCCGCGTCAGGCTGGCCATGCTGGACGAGGCCACGACCATCATCCGGGCCCTGTTCACCGGCGAGTACGTCTCCCACCGCGGCGTGCACTTCCAGGTCGACAACGCACGCCTGTGGGACCTGCCCGACACTCCGCCGCCCCTCGGCATCGCCGTGTCCGGTCCGCGTTCCTGCGAGGTCGCCGGCCGCCAGGGTGATCTCGTGATCGCGACGGAACCGAAGAAGGATCTCCTGGACGCCTTCGACGCCCACGGCGGCGCCGGAAAGCCGCGCATCGCCCAGCTGCCCGTCTGCTACGACCCCGACCCGCAGGCCGCCGTCGACCGCGCGCACGAGCAGTTCCGCTGGTCGGTGGGCGGCTGGCACGTCAACGCCGAACTCCCCGGCCCGGCCGGATTCGCCCAGGCCACCGAGCATGTACGTCCCGAGGACGTGGCCAAGGCCGTCCCGTGCGGGAACGACGTCGGCGCCGTCGTCGACGCCGTCCGCTCCTTTGAGGAGGCGGGGTTCACCGAACTGGCCCTGGTCCAGATCGGCGGGGAGCACCAGCGGTCCTTCCTCCGCTGGGCCGAGGAGGAGCTGCTGCCCGCGCTCCGGGAACGATAGGAGGTCAGACCGTGGATCGCGCCGCGCTCTTCGACGTCGACGGCACGCTCGCCGACACCAACCACCTGCACGTCGTCGCCTGGTGGGAGTCCCTGCGCCAGGCGGGGCACGAGGTTCCGATGCACGCCGTCCATCGCGCCATCGGCCTTCCGGGCGAGCAGCTTCTGGAACATCTGCTGGGCGACCGGCGCGACCGGGCGGAGGACGACCGCCTGACGAGCGGTCACGACATCCTGTACGGGACGTACTTCGAACGCCTCCCCGCCTTCGACCGTGCCGGTGACCTGTTGCGCGCCCTGGCGGAGGACGACTGGAAGATCGTCCTCGTGACCTCCGCCAAGGACCGCGAGCTGGAGGCCCTGCGCCGCGCCGTGGACGCGGACGACGTGATCACGGCCACGGCCACCTCCGACGACGTCGACGAGGGGAAGCCCGCACCCGATCCGATCGAGCACGCGCTCTCCCTCGCCGAGGTGCCCGCGGACCGGGCCGTGTTCGTCGGCGACAGCGTCTGGGACATGAAGGCGGCCGGCGCGGCCCGCGTCGTCGCCACCGGCCTCCTCTGCGGAGGAATCCCCCGGGCCGACCTGACCGACGCGGGGGCGGCGGCCGTCTACGACGACCCGTCCGACCTCCTCGCCCACCTGAGCACGAGCCCGTTCGCGAAGATCCCGGCGTCGTAGGCGTCGCTCCGTGACCGGCGGCCTGACGTGACCGGCGGCCCGGCGTGCGGAGGTGGAGGACGGCGAAACCCGCGTGCGCCCGATCGGGCCATTCTGTGATCATGTGAGGATGCCCCACCCTCTCGAACCGCTGGTCGTCCGCCACACCCTCCGCCTCCCCGCGCCCACCGGGCCCGCCGGGGACGGCCAGGTCGCCGCGCGCCGGTTCGACGCCGCTCTGCTGTCGGTGGGCTTCACCCTGTCGACGGAGCTGCTGGCCCGCCTGTCGGGCCTGTCCGCCGACACGGTGACCGCCACCGCCGTGCGGACACTGGCCGTCGTCCGCGAGATGGTCGGCGATCACGTCGAGCACAACGTCTACTTCCGCGACTTCCCGGCCAACGTGCCCGACACCTTCGACTTCTGGGTGGGGTGTGTCGCCGACGCGCTGGACGACGAGCGGTCCCGTGCCCGCACGGCCGCCCAGCTCGCGAGCGGCGCCGTCGACCTCCTCACCCTCCCGACGTACGGAAGCTACGGGCACACGTACGCCGAGATGCTCGCCGCGCACGACGAGCTGACCGCCGCGGCCGGTGACCGCCTGACCGTCCTCCACCTCGGCGAGGACGCGGACACCGAGGTCACCGCGCTGTACCTGGCCCTCGCCGGCAGCACCACACCGCTGGGCGAGGACGACCTGCGCGACCTGGCCGTGCTCGCCGGCCACTGCGCGGACGGCCCCCAGCCGGAAACGGTCCCGATCCGGGAGAACCGCGCCGTGCTCAACCACGCGCGGCTCTCCGCCGGTGCCGGTCTCCTTCTCGACACCGTGACCGACGTGCTCCGGCTCGCCTGTGCGCTGTCGGACGGCGACGTCACCCTTCAGGAGCCGACGCGCTTTCGCGCCCTGTCCCGCCCGAACCGCCGCGCGCTGCTCGCGGGCCTGGACGCGCTGGTCGCCGCCTCCCCCGCCAAGCTCGCCGACGTCGGCGCGCACCGCGAGGCGTGGAAGCGCCTCGGGGAACGCCTCCACCCCCACGAGTACCCGTCCTGGCCCCACGCCGCCGAGGTGTTCGCCGTCGCCCGGGGCGAGAAGAAGGCCCGCTCCTTCGACAGCCGGGTCGAGGAACTCCTCGGCCGGGGCGACGTCGTCGGCGCGACGGAGCTGCTGAAGTCCGCGCCGGGCACGCTGTTCCGCTCCCTGGACCGTCTGCTGCGGACGGCGGCCGGACAGGACGAACGCGAGGCCGTGGTGACGGCCGCCGTCGAGGTCGCGCCCCAGGTGTCCGGCCGAGTCGTGCTCGCGGTACGGGAACACCTCCACAACCGGCACGAGCGGACGGACGCACGCCGGGTGTTCGTGAACCGCCTCGGCCGTGCCTGGGTCACCGACGACGACCGCGGGGCCGTGCCGCCGCCCGAACGCGACCGTCTGACGAGCGCGCTCGACGCCGAGATCCGCCGCCGACTCCCCTCTTTCGAGCGGCTGTTGATCGACCCCGACGTCCTGGACGTGGCGCTCCCGCTCAGCGGCCGGGCCGCCGCGGCCGGACTCGGTGTCCTGCCCCGCGGATCCGTCACCCCGGTCGACGGCGAACTGCTGCGCTTCTTCGTGTACTGGAAGCAGACCGAGCGCTCGACCGACTACGACCTGTCCGCGCTCCTGCTGGACGCCGACTACTCGACCGTGTCCTGGCTGTCGTACACCGCTCTCACCGCTCTCGAGGGCGAGCACTCCGGCGACATCACCGACGCGCCCGACGGTGCCTCGGAGTTCATCGACCTGCGCCTGGGCGCCGCCCGTGGCACGTTCATCGTGCCGCAGGTCGACATCTTCTCCGGGGAGAGCTTCGAGCAGGTCGAGGAGTCGTTCTTCGGCTTCATGCTGCGCGACGCGGAACAGGGCGGCCGCCCGTTCGAAGCGCGGACGGTGCGCATGAAGTCGGACCTGCGCGGCCCCGGCAGGGTCGCGCTGCCGCTGGCGTTCGTACGCGCCGACGACGGCCGGTGGCACGCCAGATGGCTGCACCTGTGCCTGAAGGGCCAACCGTCGGCCAACCGGGTCGAAGGCAACCGGATCTCCGTCGCCACCCTGGTCCGCGGCATCGTCGAGCGCTCCCCGCTCACGGTCCGCTACCTCGTCGAGCTGCTCGCCGACGACACGGCGGCCCTCGGCGCCACCGTGTGGGACGGCGCGACCGTCCCGGACGGTCCGGTCACCTTCATCGGCCTGCAGCGGCCGGAGGGGCTGCACCCGGCCTCCCGGATCATCACGCCGGAAAACCTGCGCGACCTCATCCCCGGGTGACTGCTATCTTGACGGCGGCGAGGCCATGAAGGGGCTTCCTTCTCAAAACCAATTGAACCTAGTCCCTTCGCTTTCCTCGCCCTCAGCTCAGGCCGGCCGGGAAGCCTTCAGGACACCTATCTTGTCGATGCGGTGCTCGGGGTTCCCCTGGGCGTCCCGCCAGAAGTTGCCCGCCGCGTCGTCCTCCGGCGTCGCGCAGGTGGAGAGAGTGATCATGGCCCGGGTGGGCTTCTCACCCGGCGCGCCCGGCACTGCGGCCCGCTGTTCCGCGAGGGAGCGGGCGGAGCGGAAGGACGTCGTACGCGTCTCGGTGATCCGGTACTCGTAGACGGTGTCCCCCGCGGTGACGAAGACCGCGTCCCCCACCTCGACCGCCGGCAGTTCGCGCAGGGGCCCTCCGGCGGAGAGCCGGTGGGCGGTCACCAGATAGTTGCCGATCTCCCCCGGGCCGACGCCGCCCCGCTTCCCGTACGGGCTGGCGGCCACTCCCCGGTCCTGGATGCGGGTGCCCGCCGGATCGTCGGTCGTCCCCTCGTACGGCACGACGGTCAGCTCGTCGACGCCGATCGACGGTATGGCCACCTCGGCGGAGCGGGACCGCTTGCCGGGATCCGGTTCGGGGGCCCGGGCCGAGGTCGGCGGAGGTGTCGCCGGGGGCGTGGGGGCGGAGACCGCGGGCAGGGTGTCGCGGGCGGGCACGGACACGCCGGACGGACCGTTCGTGACGGAGGGAGCGGCGGCGCTGGAGGGGGGATCCGTGGGCGCCGTACCGCCGGCGCCGTCTCCGGCGGAGCAGCCGGCGAGCACGGCGACGAGGGTCACGGCGAGGGCGCAGCAGGCGCTTCGAGCTCTGTGCATGGCTTTCCGAAGGGTTGCTGGACGCTTTTCGGCCATCGGTCAGAGGCGAGAACACCATGGATCGAGCGCGTATTCCCCTTTCGTCCCGACGTACACCGCCTGAAAGCGGGGCCCCTCGGTCGGCGGCCGGCCGCCGAAGAAACCTCTTTGGACATACCTATGGGGAAAGAGGTAATCTAAGGCCATGTCCGATTCCCGCGCGTCCGCCCAGGACCTCGACCGCGTCGCCTCCGGCCTCGCGGCGTGCCTGCCCGCGCTGAACCGGGCTCTGGACCGACGGGTGGGCCAGGACTTCGGGCAGCCGAAGCCGCCGGAGGCCCAGCTCGCCCTGCTGCGGTTCGTCGCGGGCCGGGAAGGCGCCACCGTCCGTGAGGCCGCCGACGCCCTGCTGATGCGGCCGAACAACGTGAGCGCGCTCGTCTCGCAGCTGACCGGGCGCGGCCTGCTCGAGCGCCGCCGGGACGCGGACGACAAGCGGATCGCCCACCTCTACGCGACCGCCCGGGCCCAGCGGGACCTGGCCGAGGTCCGGCACCTGCAGGACCGGCACATCACCCGCGCCCTGCAGTTCCTCACCGAGGGCGAGCAGGACGCCCTGGGCTCGGCCCTCGGCGCGCTGAACTCACTGGCGCGCCACCTGCACCCCGCGCCGACAGCCGAGTAGTCCCGGGCGCCCCGCTCCCGGGACGCCCGCCCCGGGCCCGCGCGGCCGACGCCGCGCCCGCCCCTGCGTACGTACGCAGGGAGATGCGCGCGTACGGCGCGGATGCCCGCGCCCTCCCGCATGCCCTCGCCTTCCCCTGACCGGCGAAGGCGCGGCATGCCGTGGAGCGGCGCGTCGGACAGCACACCCGGACGGCACGCCCGGACCCACGCGGCCTGTCGCCCTCCTCCTTTCCCACTTCCCCCTTCCCGCAGCTCGTCCTGCGACGTCCTCACAGACAAGGCACCTCCATGCCCTCCACCACCGTGGATCACTCCCCCCTGCCCGCCCCCTCCCCGCCACCGGCGAACTCGCCCCGGGACAGGCGCTCCAACCCCTGGCTGACGCTCCTGGCGGTCGCCTTCGGCCTGTTCATGGTCCAGCTCGACGGCTCCGTCGTGGCGATCGCCAACCCCGAGATCGGTCGCGCCCTCGACGCCTCCACGGCCGATCTGCAGTGGGTCACCAACGCGTACCTGCTCGCCCTGGCGGCCTCCCTCATCCTGGGCGGCAAGCTCGGCGACCGCTTCGGACGCCGTACGTACTACCTCGTCGGCGTCGCCGGGTTCACCGTCGCCTCCGTCGCCATCGGACTGTCCGGCTCCATCGAGGGCGTCATCGTCTTCCGTGCGGCGCAGGGCCTCTTCGGCGGCCTGCTGATGCCGAACACCCTCGGTCTGCTGCGCGCCGCCTTCCCGCCGCGCCGCTTCGGCATGGCCGTCGGCATCTGGGCCATGGTCTCGGCGGTCTCGACCGCGCTCGGGCCGATCGTCGGCGGTCTGATGGTCGAGCACATCTCCTGGGAATCCGTCTTCTACATCAACGCGCCCATCGGCCTGTTGGCCCTGCTGGTGAGCGCCGCCGTGCTGCCCGAGAGCAAGAACGCCGGGGACGCCGGCCGGTTCGATCTCCTCGGCGTCCTCCTGCTCGCCGTGGCTCTGCTGTGCGTGGTCTTCGGCGTCGTGAAGGGAGAGACCTGGGGCTGGTCCTCCGCGGGGACGCTCGGGTCGATCGCCGTGGGCGTGCTGCTCCTCGTCGTCTTCGGCCGTCACGAGACGCGGGTGGCGCATCCGCTGCTGCCCATGCGGCTGTTCCGCAGCCGGGCGCTGACGACGGGTACGGTCGTCACCGCGCTGAACTTCTTCGTCATGCTCGGCGTGATCTTCTTCGTCATGCTCTATCTGCAGAACGTCCGCGGCTTCTCCCCCGTGGAGGCCGGTGTGCGCACCCTGCCGCTCAGCCTCGCCTCTCTCGTGGCCTCTCCGCTGGGCGCCGCGCTGACCGGCCGTTTCGGACCCCGGCTCACCATGCCGCTCGGCATGGTGCTCCAGGCCGCCGCCGCGTTCGGGATGCTCAGCTGGCAGACCGACTCGTCGTACGCCGTGATGTGGCCCCCGTTCGTGGCCCTCGGCCTGGGCGTCGGCATGGTCCTGTCCGCCTCCTCCGACGCCATCGTCGGCCAGGCGCCCGTCCGGGACGCCGGTGTCGCGGGCGGCCTGCAGGCCACGGCGCTGCAGATCGGCGGCGCGCTGGGGACGTCCGTCCTCGTCTCGCTCATCAGCGCCCGGGTCGGCTCCACGCTGACGGGTGAGCTGACCGGTGCGGGCGTGCCCGCCGGTGCGGCGGGTGGGCTGCACGAAGCCGTCGACGCGGTGGCGATGGGTGTCGCCCCGCTCTCGCCGGGCATGCCCGCCGCGCTCCGGGCATCGGTCATGGAGGGCAGCGCCGAGGCGTTCATGAACGGCGTGCACCTCGCGGTGACGGTCACCGGCGCCCTGTGTCTCGTCGGCGCCGCGATCGCGGTGGCCGGCCTCCGGACCACCTCCACCGCCCCGCAAGCTCCTCACCCTCCGGCCTGACCGCTCAGCCAACTCCCGTACGGGTAAAGGAAGTTGCCTGTTTTCACAGGCGACCGGAGCCTTGCCAGTCCATCGGAGGCGGCCCTATTGTCGCCGAGCAGAAAGCGCTTTCCCCCCACGGAGTATGCAGCAGCGGCACCCGCATTCGAAGACGTACGAGGAGATCAGGATGAGACGACCAGTCGCACTGCGACTCTGCGCGGCACTGGCCACGACCGCCATGGCGGCCGGGGCCGGTGTGGTCCTGTCGATGCCCGAGGCATCGGCGGCTACCGGCAGCGCCACCGGCTACGCCAGCCAGAACGGCGGGACCACCGGCGGCGCGGGCGGGCAGACGGTACGGGCCACCACAGGGACCGCGATCCACGCGGCCCTGTGCGGCCGGGCGAGCAGCAGCACCCCGATCACCATCCAGGTCGAGGGCACCATCAACCACGGCAACACCAGCAAGGTCTCGGGCACCAGCTGCAACACCGCCGACGGCGTGATCGAGCTCAAGCAGGTCAGCAACGTGACGCTCGTCGGCGTCGGCAGCGGGGCCGTCTTCGACCAGCTGGGCATCCACATCCGCGAGGCCAGCAACATCATCATCCAGAACGTGACCGTCAGGAACGTCAAGAAGTCGGGATCACCCACCTCCAACGGCGGTGACGCCATCGGCATGGAGAGCAACGTCCGCAACGTCTGGGTCGACCACGTCAGCCTCGAGGCGTCGGGCGGGGAGTCGGAGGGCTACGACGGACTCTTCGACATGAAGGACAACACCCAGTACGTGACCCTGTCCTACAGCACCCTGCGCAACTCCGGCCGCGGCGGCCTCATCGGCTCCAGCGAGACCGAGCTCTCGAACGGCTTCATCACGTACCACCACAACCTGTACGAGAACATCGACTCCCGCGCACCCCTGCTGCGCGGCGGCATCGCGCACATGTACAACAACTACTACGTGAAGCTGAACGAGTCCGGCATCAACTCCCGCGCCGGGGCCCGGGCCAAGGTGGACAACAACTACTTCAAGGACTCCAAGGACGTCCTCGGCACCTTCTACACCACCGCCGCCGGGTACTGGCAGGTCAGCGGCAACACCTTCGACAACGTGACCTGGTCGAGCCCCGCCGCCGACTACAAGCCGGCCGGTCCCGACCCGAAGTCCACCACCACGGTCGCCATCCCCTACCCCTACACCCTCGACGCGTCGGGCTGTGTGCCGGACGTCGTGACCCGGACCGCCGGCGCCAACAAGGGGATGCAGGAGTCGAACGGCAGCTGCTCGCCGCAGACGCCGTCACCGACCACGCCGACGCCCTCCCCCACCACTCCCACGCCCACGCCGACCACGCCGACGCCGTCACCCACCACTCCGACGCCGTCGCCGACCCAGCCCGGCGGGACCAACCTCAGCATCGGGGCCGGCTCCGACGGTTCCAGCAAGGCCGACGGCACGAGCTACGGCAACGTACGGGACGGCAACCTGAGCACCTACTGGTCCCCCGTCGGCTCGACCGGTCACATCTCGATCAAGTGGGGCTCCGCCACCACCGTGTCCCGGATCGCCATCCGGGAGGCCGCGGCCTCCGGGGGCGCCATCGGGTCCTGGCGGGTGCTCAACGGTGACACCGGCGCCGTCCTGACCACCGGCAGCGGGGCGGGCGCCATCACCGTCCCGAGAACCACACTCAGCAAGATCACGTTCGAGATCACCGGCTCGACCGGCACGCCGAAGGTGGCCGAGTTCGAGACCTACGCCTCGTAGGCGGACCGGTCCGGTCACCCGCCGGGGCGCCGCGCGGTACGGAACGGGACCGAACGGGACCGAACGGGACCGGGCGTGGATGTGGCGGCTCCGGTCCAGGGGTTGACCGAAGCCGCCACAGAGCACCCGCGCGGAGCGCGGCGCTCGCCGTCGAGACACCAGGGCCGTCCGAGGAGGAGGGGGCGGCCCCACGGTGTTCTGTTCGGGCCCGTGGGGGCTCCTGT
Source organism: Streptomyces sp. NPDC029139 (assembly GCF_055564335.1). NCBI lineage: Bacteria > Bacillati > Actinomycetota > Actinomycetes > Kitasatosporales > Streptomycetaceae > Streptomyces > Streptomyces sp. NPDC029139. The sequence continues at coordinate 465,360 of NZ_JBVHWN010000003.1, forward strand.
AGTAAATATATATACCGTCGAGTAAGCAAGAGCATGAAAAATTTCATGCAGCTCGACGCGGCACCGAACCCCTCCTCCGCCCCGGAAGCGGGGCCTCAGTCGTCGAGGAAGAAGTCGTGCTGCTCCGCCGCCTGCTCGTACTTCTCCAGCCGGGTCTGCGTGCGCTCGGGATCCGCGTCCGCCATGGCCTGGAGGATCGCCGCGGACAGCACCCCCGGCGCCGCGTACGAGTCGAAGACCAGCCGTGCGCCCGTTCCGGCGGTGAACACCACATCCGCCTCGTCGACGAGCGGCCCGAGCGCCAGGTCGGTGATCATGGCGACGCGCAGCCCGGCGGCGCGAGCCGCCCGCACCACGGCCAGGGTCTCCTTGGCGTGCCGGGGCATCGCGAAGGCCAGCACCCACGTCCCGCCCGCCTCACGGGCCTGGAGCAGCCCGTCGTAGGCGACGCTGCCGCCCCGCGTCACCACCCGGACGTCGGGGTGGATGCGCCGCGCCGCGTACGCGAAGTACTCGGCGAGGGAGACCGAGATCCGCAGACCGACGACGGTCAGGGGGACGGACCGGGCCAGCTCCCGGCCGATGTCGAGGATCTTGTCGGGGTCGGCCAGCACACGCCGCAGGGACGTCAGGTTCTCGATCTCGGCGTCGACCGCGGACTGGAGTTCGTTGCGGAGCCGCTCCTCGCCCTCGTCCGGTGCGCCCGCCACCGCGCTGAGGGCGATGGGCTGCAGGGCCTCGCGGAGCGCCGGATACCCGCTGAACCCCAGTGACGAGGCGAACCGCGTCACGGACGGCTGGCTGACGCCCACCCGCTCCGCGAGCTCGGTGATCGACAGGAACGCGGCCTCGGTCAGGTGGTCGATCAGGAACTGGGCGATACGGCGCTGCCCCGGGGACAGCCGGTGGCCGCCGAACAGCGACCGCACCCGCTCGGCGGGAGACGCGGGAGAAGCCGCTTCCGCCTCCGTCGGGCGCCTGCCCGGTGTGATCGCGGCCGCCTGTGCGCGCGCCTGCTGCCCGGATGCCACGGAGTGCCTCCCTCTCGTCTCGCTGCTGCCCAAGATAGTTCACACGGGCCGGCCTCCCGGCGGCCCGGGACGCCGGCCGTCCGCGCCCAGCGGACCGCCTCCCGCACGGGCCGGCATGCCCGCGCGCACCTGCTCCGAGACGGCGTCGCCGCATGCCCGGCCGTACAACTCCGTGCGGGAAACGGCCCGTTCGCTCGCGTTGCCGCCCTACGGAACGCGGTGCCCTTCCGCGCATAGGATCACGGGGACGACGGACGACGACGGAGGCTCGACGACCATGGCGGACCAGGGCGTGTACCTCGTGACCGGAGGCGGGACGGGCATCGGCGCCGCGACCGCCCGGCTGCTCCGCGAAGCCGGTCACCATGTCGTGGTCTCCGGGCGCCGGCCGGAACCGCTGCGGGTCGTCGCCGAGGAGACCGGGGCCCTGGCCGTCCCGTCCGACATCGGCGACCCCGACGCGGTGCGCACGCTCGTCGACGCGGCCGTCGACGCGTACGGGCGCCTCGACGGGCTCGTCCTCAACGCCGGTGTCGGACGGGGCGGACGGGTGGGCGACGTGACGCTCGAGGACTGGGAGACGGTCATGCGGACCAATCTCACGGGCCCGTTCCATCTGCTGCGGGCCGCGCTCCCGCGCCTGCTCGACGCGCGGGGGGCGGTGGTCGCCGTCGCCTCGGTGGCGGCTCTGCGCAACGGCCCGGGCAGCGCCGCGTACGCCACCTCCAAGGCGGCGCTGCTTCAGCTCTGCCGCTCGCTCGCGGTGGACTACGGCCCCCAGGGCCTGCGGGCCAACACCGTCTGCCCGAGCTGGGTGCGCACCGACATGGCGGACCGCCGGATGAACCGGTTCGCCGAAGAGGCGGGGCTGGGGGACGGCGGCGTCGAAGCGGCGTACGAGGAGGTCACGCGCGTCCTGCCGGCGGGCCGTCCGGGTGAGCCGCGCGAGGTCGCCGAGGCGGTGGCGTGGCTGCTGTCGCCCGCGTCCTCCTTCGTCAACGGAGCGGTGCTCACCGTCGACGGCGGCGTGACCGCCCTCGACCCGGGCACGCTCGCCTTCGACTTCCGCATCGAGCCCCGGGCCCCGCGCGCCTGACGCCTCGTCGATCCGAAGCGGAATGCGAGGCGGTCGCCCTCAGCAGTGCAGCGTGAACGAGGCTTCCCCGTGGGATCGGCCGTTGACCTGGAGCCGCACCACGTGGACACCCGGGTGGTAGCGCCGCGTGCTGATCGGCTTGAAGGAGTGTCTGCGTGTCGCGCGCCACGTCTCGCCGGGAGCCAGGGACCGCGTGGTGAGTTTGAAGACCTTGGGGGTGCGGGTCCCGTTGGCTTTCACATGGAGGACGACGTAGTCGACGACGAGGTGAGCGGTTCGATCGTGCGTGTTGGTCACCGCGTAGTCGAACAGCAGATGGTCGCCGACCCGGATCTCCGACGCGTGGACGTGCGGGCCCTCGACCGCGACGGGACTGTCCGGGGAGTGGCCGAGCAGCGTGAGGGCCCCGGCGTGGCCGGACTTGATCAGGGTGCGCAGGCCGTGCCGTACCAACCGGGCCGTCGTCGGTGCGGGGTCGCTCAGCCAGCGCGCCGCGACACCGGTGGCGATGTCGGGGTGGTCACGGCTGATGTCGTTGAGGTGGTTGGCCACTGATCTGCGGACGTATTCGGAGTCATCCCGGTACAGCGCGTCGAGCAGGGGCAAAGCCGGTGTCGGATCCGCGATCAGCTCCGGAAGCCGGGGCGCCCAGGGCAGTCTCGGCCGCGTGCCCTCGCTGACAAGTCGGCGGACGTGGAGGTCGGGATGGGCGGTCCACGGCGTCATGACCCGGAGCGCGCGTTCCAGGTCGGCGCGGAGGAAGGGCCGGACGGCGATCTCCGCGGTCAGGCGCGGGGTGAGTTCCGCAAGCAGGGCGAGCGCCGGTTCGAAGGCGTCCCGGCCCCGTACGGCGACGGCCTCGGTGACAGGGAAGATCATCCATCCGGTGAAATCGTCGTCCCGCAGCGCGGCGCGCAACACGTTCGCGAAGGTCGGGTGGTCCGCCGGAAGATCAGCCAGGACGGCATCTCTGATCAGGGCGACACGCTCGGTGAAGCTCAGCCCGTCCAGGACGGCGCCGCACCCCTGGATCTCCTGCGCCGTGATCCCGTCACCGGCTCGCGCAAGGCAGCGAGCGAGGTCGGTGACGGTGTTCGCGCTGAGTAGTTCGTCTGCCGAGGGCACGGCGTCATTCTCCTCGATCTCGGGGGCTATGCGGTGTGCAGTACGTGAGCGTGCCGCATCTCGTGCACTGTGCCGATTCGGCTGAAGAAGCCCTGCGCCCGGGGGTCGCTCGGCATCTCCTTGGCCGCGCGCTCGGCGACGGCAGCGGACGACCAGACGATGAAGTCCAGGACGGTGCCGTCGTCGAACTGGGCGAGGTGGGCGCCCAGAAAGCCGTCACCGTACTGCTCCTTGAGCAGTGCGACGAGTTGCTCCCGGTGGGCGGTGAGGGCGGCGGGGTCGTCGGTGTCGAACCTGACGTACTCGATGGTCGCACTCATGGCATCACCCTTCGCCGACTCCGTGACTCACGGAGTTCGCAGATCGAATCCGTGAGTCGAAGTTATCACGGGTTCGCTGCCCTGAATCCAGTAGATTGAGGGGCATGACCATCAGGGACCTGCAGGAAATGCCGTGGATCGGCGAGGAGCCGGTCCTCGACCTGGCCAACACCGTCGTCGTCGGCGCAGGCCCTGGGCGCGGTGATGTCGACTTCCTCGCGGACCGGGAACTCACCAGGCGATGGCGCGCCCGCGCCGCGCACCGCGGATTGGCCGCCCTCTCCCTGGAGGAGCTGGAGCGGCTGCGTGGGCTGGTCCGCGACGCGCTGGACGCGACAGCCGGACAGCGGCCGCTCACCGACAGCGTGCGGACCCGACTGAACGAACTCGCCTCGTCCGCTCCCGTCGTCTTCCGGATGACCGGCGACGGCCTGCTCGCCCAGCAGGAACAAGGTGGCGGCGCCGACGCCGTCGTCGCCCGCGAGACGCTCGTGCTGGCAGCGGGTCCGGACCGTCAGCGGGTGAGGCGCTGCCACGCCCCGAGCTGCGGCATGTTCTTCCTGGCCAGGCGCCGTGACCAGGCATGGTGTTCCCTCGGCTGCGGCAACCGGGCGAGGTCCACCCGGCGCCGGCCCCGGGAAGCGGAAACCCACCGCTGATGAGACGCGGGAACCCAAGGCAGGCGGGGACACCGGGCTTGGGCTCCCTCGACATGGGGCCGCCCGCCCTGCGTCACTGACCGCCTGTGACCACTGACCCCTTGGAATCGATCATCTACGGGGCGCGCGAGGGCAGGCTGGACTGGCGTACGACCAGTTCCGGCTGGAGGATCACGTGCTCGTGCCGGTGGTCGCGCGCGAGCTCGCCCGTCTCCTGGAGCAGCAGGGCGGCGGCCCGGGCTCCGATCGTGCGGGCGGGCTGGCGCACCGAGGTCAGAGGGACCGTGGCGGCCGCGGCGAACTCGATGTCGTCGTAGCCCACGATGGCCATGTCGTCGGGGACCCGGACACCGGCCGCGTACATGGACTGGAGTACGCCGAGGGCCAGCAGGTCGTTGGCACAGAAGACGGCGCTGGGGCGCTCGGCCAGGCCGAGGAGCCGGGCTCCGGCGTCGCGTCCGGCCGCGACGTCGAGGCGTTCGGCGGGGATCTCCCGCAGGGCCGTGGGCGGGAGGCCGGCCTCGGCCAGCGCGGCCAGGGCGCCCGCGCGCCGGTCCCGGACCTGGGTCAGATGCCCTGGGCCGCTCACGTACGCGAGGGAACGGTGACCGGCCGCCGTCAGATGGCGGATCGCCAAGGAGCCGCCCGCCACGTCGTCCACGGACACCGAGCATCCGTCGTCATCCCCCGCCACACGGTCGACGAGGACGAACGGGATGCCGTGGCGGCGGAACTCCCGAAGGGTGGCTCCACTCGGATCGGAGGGGCTGATCAGCACGCCGCGGACCCTCTGCTCGGCGAAGAGGGAGAGGTAGTCGGCCTCGTCCTGGGGGCTCTGGCCGCTGTTGCAGACCATGACGCCCAGCCCCGCGTCCCGGGCGGCGCGCTCGGCGCCGCGGGCGATGTCGACGAAGAACGGATTGCCCATGTCGAGGACGAGCAGGGCCACGATGCGGCTGTGGCCCGCCCGGAGCTGGCGGGCGGACTCGCTGCGCACATAGCCCAGCCGCGAGATCACGCTCTGGACGTGCTCCCGTGTCTCGGCCGAGACGCGGTCGGGCTGGTTGATCACGTTCGAGACGGTCCCCACGGAGACGCCGGCCTCGCGTGCCACGTCCTTGATGCTGACCGTCCGTGCGGTGCCTGTCATCCGTCCCACCTGGTTCTGTCCTGCCGGAAGTGTGATCCTATGCCGCGGCTCCGCCTCGTCAGGCGAGATGGAAGACCTCGGTGAGCGGGCGCATGGCGGCGTCCGGCGCCCGCCCGTCCAGCTCCTCGAAGAAGTGCGCCATCTCCGCCTGCCAGCGGGCGTTCACCTCGGTGCCCTCCATGGCCGCACGGGCCGCGTCGAAGTCCGGGGTCTCCAGGTACCCGACGAGCAGGCCGTCCTCGCGCAGGAAGAGGGAGTAGTTGCGCCAGCCGGCCGCGGACAGGGCGGTCAGCATGTCGGGCCAGACGTGCTGGTGGCGTTCGCGGTACTCCTCGACCTTGTCGGCCCGGACCTTCAGAAGAAAACAGACGCGCTGCGGTGCGGGGCGGGTCATGGGCGTTCTCCCGTGCTTGTTATGCCAGGCAGAGCTGCCGACATGAAATGTTTCAATGCACTGCCCGGAAGCTAGCCCTACGGGTCGAGCGCGTCAAGGGATCACCCCGAAGTCCCCGTACAGCACCTTCCAAGCCACCGGTCGAGCGCCCCGACAGCGACAGCGGAGACCTTGACGACCGTCCAACCATCGGGCTAGCTTCACCACCAGAAATGAATCGATTCATTCGTTCAGTCAGAGGTGGACATGCCTGATATCGCTGCCGTGAAGGCCGCACTCGCCGGTCAGCGGATCGAGACGCCGTCCTGGGGGTACGGGAACTCCGGCACCCGGTTCAAGGTGTTCGCCCAGGCCGGGGTGCCACGGACGCCGTACGAGAAGCTGGACGACGCGGCGAAGGTGCAGGAGTTCACCGGGGTCGCCCCGAAGGTGTCGCTGCACATCCCGTGGGACGAGGTCGACGACTACGCGGCGCTCGCCGCGTACGCGAAAGAGCGCTCCCTGGAGCTGGGCGCGATCAACTCGAACACGTTCCAGGACGACGCCTACAAGCTCGGCAGCGTCTGCCACCCGGACGCCGCAGTCCGCCGCAAGGCCGTGGACCATCTGCTGGAGTGCGTCGACATCATGGACGCGACGGGGTCCTCGGATCTGAAGCTCTGGTTCGCGGACGGCACGAACTATCCCGGGCAGGACGACGTCGCCGCCCGCCAGGACCGCTTGGGCCAGGCGCTCGCCGAGGTGTACGAGCGGCTCGGGGACGACCAGCGGATGCTGCTGGAGTACAAGTTCTTCGAGCCCGCGTTCTACACCACGGACGTGCCGGACTGGGGCACCGCGTACGCGCACTGCCTCAAGCTGGGTCCGAAGGCGCAGGTCGTCGTGGACACCGGGCACCACGCTCCGGGCACCAACATCGAGTTCATCGTCGCGCTGCTGCTGCGGGAGGGGAGGCTCGGCGGCTTCGACTTCAACTCGCGCTTCTACGCGGACGACGACCTGATGGCCGGCTCCGCGGACCCGTTCCAGCTCTTCCGCATCATGCACGAGGTCGCCAGCAACGGCGGCCTGCGGCCGGAGACCGGGGTCGCCTTCATGCTGGACCAGTGCCACAACATCGAGGCGAAGGTCCCGGCCGTCATCCGCTCCGTGATGAACGTCCAGGAGGCCACCGCCAAGGCCCTGCTGGTCGACCTCGACGCGCTGGGCGCGGCCCAGCGGGACGGTGACGTGCTGGGGGCGAACGCCGTCCTGATGGACGCGTACAACACCGATGTACGGCCCCTCCTGCGCGAGTTCCGCGCGGACCAGGGCCTCGACCCCGACCCGGTCGCCGCCTACCGGGCCTCCGGCTGGCAGGAACGCATCGTCGCCGACCGCGTCGGCGGAGAACAGGCCGGCTGGGGCGCCTGACCACGCCGGGCCGGTCGACACCGACGGCCCGCCGAGGTCGACGACCCGGCGATCCGGAAGTTCCGGTACGGACGCCGTCCCGTCCGCACGCCGACCGTGCCCCCGCCGTTCCTTGCCCCCGCCGTCCCGTCCGTACGCCGATCCGTGCCTCCGCCGTCCCGTCCGTACGCCGATCCATGCCTCCGCCGTCCCGTCCGTACGCCGATCCGTGCGGCCTCCCCGTACCTCACCCCACCTCGAAGGAATGCCGTCATGTCCTCCGCCACGCACCCCGCAGCCGCCGCGCTGATCGCACGTTCCCATCGGCTCGGCTCCGACCCGCGCAACACCAACTACGCGGGCGGCAACACGTCCGCGAAGGGCACCGGGACCGACCCGGCGACCGGCGGCGAGGTCGAGCTGCTGTGGGTCAAGGGGTCCGGCGGCGACCTCGGCACGCTCACCGGCACCGGTCTGGCCGTGCTCCGCCTCGACCGGCTGCACGCGCTCAAGGACGTCTACCCGGGGGTGGAGCGCGAGGACGAGATGGTCGCCGCCTTCGACTACTGCCTGCACGGCAGGGGCGGAGCGGCGCCCTCCATCGACACCGCGATGCACGGGCTGGTGGACGCCGCGCACGTGGACCATCTGCACCCGGACTCCGGCATCGCGCTGGCCTGCGCCGCCGACGGCGAGAAGCTGACCGCCGAGTGCTTCGGCGACACGGTGGTGTGGGTGCCCTGGCGCCGACCCGGCTTCCAGCTGGGCCTGGACATCGCTGCGATCAAGGACGCCAACCCGCAGGCCGTCGGCTGCGTTCTCGGCGGCCACGGCATCACCGCCTGGGGCGACAGCTCCGAGGAGTGCGAGGCGAATTCGCTGTTCATCATCCGGACCGCCGAGACCTTCCTCGCCGAGCGCGGCCGGCCCGAGCCCTTCGGCCCGGTCCTGGAGGGGTACGGACCGCTGGGCGAGGCGGAGCGCCGCGAGCGGGCCGCCGCCCTGGCGCCGGTGATCCGCGGCCTCGCCTCCCAGGACCGTCCGCAGGTCGGCCACTTCGACGACAGCGACGCCGTACTGGACTTCGTCTCCCGGGCCGAGCACCCGCGGCTCGCGGCCCTCGGTACGTCCTGCCCCGACCACTTCCTGCGGACGAAGGTGCGCCCGCTGGTCCTGGACCTGCCCGCCGCCGCCCCGCTGGACGAGGCGGTCGCGCGGCTGAAGGAGCTGCACCGGGAGTACCGCGCCGAGTACCGCGCCTACTACGAGCGGCACGCCGGCCCGGACTCGCCCGCTCTGCGCGGCGCGGACCCGGCGATCGTGCTCGTCCCGGGCGTGGGCATGTTCTCCTTCGGCAAGGACAAGCAGACGGCGCGGGTGGCGGGCGAGTTCTACCTCAACGCGATCAACGTCATGCGCGGGGCGGAGGCCGTCTCCACGTACGCGCCCATCGAGGAGTCGGAGAAGTTCCGCATCGAGTACTGGGCGCTGGAGGAGGCCAAGCTCCAGCGGCTGCCGAAGCCGAAGCCGCTCGCCACCCGCGTCGCGCTCGTCACCGGCGCCGGCAGCGGCATCGGCAAAGCCATCGCCCACCGCCTGGTCGCCGAGGGCGCCTGCGTGGTCGTCGCCGACATCGACGCCGCGAACGCGGCCGCCGTCGCGGAGGAACTCGGAGGCCCCGACAAGGCGGTGGCCGTCACGGTGAACGTCACCTCCGAGGAAGGCATCACCGCCGCGTTCAAGGCCGCCGCGCTGGCCTTCGGCGGGGTGGACCTCGTCGTCAACAACGCCGGGATCTCCATCTCCAAGCCGCTCCTGGAGACCACGGCAGAGGACTGGGACCTCCAGCACGACATCATGGCCCGCGGCTCCTTCCTCGTCTCGCGCGAGGCCGCCCGCATCATGATCGACCAGGGCCTGGGCGGCGACATCGTCTACATCGCGTCCAAGAACGCGGTCTTCGCCGGCCCGCACAACATCGCCTACTCCGCCACCAAGGCGGACCAGGCCCACCAGGTCAGGCTCCTCGCCGCCGAACTCGGCGAGCACGGGATCCGGGTGAACGGCGTCAACCCCGACGGGGTCGTCCGCGGCTCCGGGATCTTCGCCGCGGGCTGGGGGGCCCAGCGCGCCGCGACGTACGGGATCGAGGAGGAGAAGCTCGGCGAGTTCTACGCCCAGCGCACCCTGCTCAAGCGGGAGGTGCTGCCCGAGCACGTGGCGAACGCCGTGTTCGCCCTCACCGGCGGCGACCTCACCCACACGACCGGTCTGCACATCCCCGTGGACGCCGGCGTCGCGGCGGCGTTCCTGCGCTGACGCGCCCCTCCAACGCCCTGGGGCCGGTGAACTGACGCACCGGCCCCAGGTGCATCCCCCCAGAAGACCGGCGGCGAGACGCCGTGCGGGCGGGCCGTCCGTGCCCCGGCCGCACCGCGCTGACACGGCCCGCCGGTCATCCCTCCCGCCCTTCCCGTCCACTGTCGTTCCTCCACGAACCGCCCGCCCAGCAGAGGTATTCACGTGACCACCACTCCACCGTCCTCCGCCTTCGCCGCGGTCGACCTCGGCGCCACCAGCGGACGCGTGATCCTCGGCCGGGTCGGCCCGGACCACCTCGACCTCACCGAGGCCCACCGGTTCCCCAACACCCCCGTGCGCCTCCCGGACGGGTTGCGCTGGGACGTCCTCGCCCTCTTCCAGGGCGTCCTCGACGGGCTGCGCGAAGCCGCCCGCTCCGGCGGTGTGGCCTCCATCGGCGTGGACACCTGGGCCGTGGACTACGGGCTCCTGGACGCCGACGGCGCGCTGCTCGGCCCGCCGTACCACTATCGCGACAGCCGGACCGACGACGCCGCCGCCCTGGTCAGGGAGCGGGTGAGCCCCGAGGAGCTGTACCGGACGACGGGCCTGCAGCACCTGCCGTTCAACACCGTCTTCCAGCTCGCCTCCGCCGCCGGAAGCGTCCAACTGGGCGCCGCCCGCACCCTGCTCCTCGTCCCGGATCTGCTCGTCCACTGGCTGACCGGGTCGATCGGCGCCGAGGAGACCAACGCCTCCACCACGGGGCTGTTCGACGCCCGCACCGGCGCCTGGTCGGAGGACCTCCTCGGCCGGCTGTCGATCGACCCCGGTCTGCTGCCCCCGCTGCGTGCCCCGGGCGACCCGGCCGGGACGCTGCTGCCGCACGTGGCCGCGTACACCGGCCTCGACGTGCTCACCCCGGTGACCACGGTCGCCTCGCACGACACCGCGTCCGCCGTCGTCGCCGTTCCGGCCACCACACCGGACTTCGCCTACATCTCCTGCGGCACCTGGTCGCTGGCCGGTCTCGAACTGGACGCCCCGGTGCTCTCGGAGGCATCCCGGGCGGCCAACTTCACCAACGAGCGCGGCATCGACGGCACCGTCCGCTACCTGCGCAACATCATGGGCATGTGGCTGCTCGAGGAGTGCCGGCGCACCTGGGAGAGGCAGGGTCTTCCCACGGACCTGCCCGCGCTGCTCGCCGACGCCGCCCGCGCCGCACCGTTCGCCGCCGTCGTCGATCCGGACGCCCCCGAGTTCCTGGCCCCCGGTGACATGCCCGGCCGTCTCCGGGAGTTCTGCCGCCGCACCGGTCAGCCGGCGCCCGACAGCCAGGGTGCGATGGTCCGCTGCGTCCTGGAGAGCCTGGCCCTCGCCCACCGGCGCACGCTGCGGCAGGCCGCCGACCTCGCCGGCCGGGACGTCACCCGGGTGCACCTGGTCGGTGGCGGCTCCCGCAACGACCTCCTCTGCCAACTCACCGCCGACGCCACCGGACTGCCCGTCGTCGCCGGCCCCGCCGAGGCCACGGCCCTCGGCAACATCCTCGTCCAGGCCAGAACCGCCGGGCTCGTGGGTGATCTGCCCGCGATGCGGCGGCTCGTCGCCACCACCCAGGACCTGCGGCACTACAGTCCCCGAGGGGACACGGCAGCCTGGGAGGCGGCCGCTGCCCGACTCGACACCGCCGTACTCGACACCGAAGTACTCGACACCGCCGTACTCCACACCGCCCCGAGGAACTCGTGATGCGCGTCGCGCTCTTCGCCACCTGCCTCAACGACGCCGTCCATCCGTCGACGGCGATCGCCACCGTCAAGGTCCTCGAACGGCTCGGGGTGGAGGTCGACTTTCCCGCGGCACAGACCTGCTGCGGGCAGCCTCAGTTCAACACCGGCTACCGACGCGAGACCGAGCCGCTGCTGCGCCGCACGGCCGGCGCCTTCGAGGGGTACGAGTACGTGGTCGCCCCGTCCGCGTCGTGCGTCGCCATGGTGCGCGACAACTACCCGAGGATCGGCGCGCGTGCGGCGGCCGAGGGCCGGGGCCCGGAGCTCGCCGACGCGGCCTCGTCGCTGGTCCCCAGGACGTACGAGCTCACCGAGTTCCTGGTCGACGTGCTGGGCGTGACCGATGTCGGGGCGTACTTCCCGCACCGCGTCACGTACCACCCCTCCTGCCACGGCCTGCGGATGCTGGGCCTGGGCGACCGGCCGCGGCGACTGCTCGCGGCGGTGCGGGGCCTGGAGCTGATCGACCTGCCCGGAGCGGAGGAGTGCTGCGGTTTCGGTGGCACGTTCGCGGTGAAGAACCCCGACGTGTCGGCGGCGATGGGTGCCGACAAGGTGCGCAACGCCGCCTCCACCGGCGCGGAGGTGCTGTGCGGCGCCGACAACTCCTGTCTCATGCACATCGGCGGCATGCTGCGCCGTCAGGACGCCCCGCAGCGCGCGCTGCACCTCGCGGAGATCCTCGCGAGCACGGAAGAGGAGCCACTGGCATGAGCGGCACTTTCATCGGCATGCCCGCTTTCCCCGAGGCCGCTCACGAGGCCGTACGGAACGACACCCTCCGCGCGAACCTGCGCCACGCCACGCACACCATCCGTGACAAGCGGGCGGTGGCGGTGGCGGAGCTCGGCGACTGGGCGGAGCTGCGGGAGGCCGGAAAGCGGATCAAGGACCGTACGCTGCGTCATCTCGACCGTTGTCTCGTGCAGTTGGAGGAGGCGGTCACGGCGGCGGGCGGCACCGTGCACTGGGCGGCCGACGCGGACGAGGCGAACCGGATCGTGGCGGACCTGGTGAAGGCCACCGGGGAGCGGGAGGTCGTCAAGGTCAAGTCGATGGCCACCCAGGAGATCGGGCTGAACGAGGCGCTGGAGGCCGAGGGGATCCGGGCCTACGAGACCGATCTCGCCGAGTTGATCGTGCAGCTCGGCGAGGACCGTCCTTCGCACATCCTGGTCCCGGCCATCCACCGCAACCGGGGGGAGATCCGCGAGATCTTCGCCCGCGAGATGAGCGCCTGGGGCCGCCCGGCGCCCGAGGGTCTGACCGATTCCCCCGCCGAGCTGGCCGAGGCGGCCCGGCTGCACCTGCGGGAGAAGTTCCTGCGGGCGAAAGTCGGCGTCTCGGGCGCCAACTTCATGGTGGCCGAGACCGGCACCCTCGTGGTGGTCGAGTCCGAGGGCAACGGCCGCATGTGCCTGACGCTTCCGGAGACCCTGATCTCGGTCGTCGGCATCGAGAAGGTCGTACCGACCTGGCGGGACCTGGAGGTGTTCCTCCAGACGCTGCCCCGCTCGTCGACGGCCGAGCGGATGAATCCGTACACGTCCATGTGGACCGGCACGAACGAGGGTGACGGACCGAAGACCTTCCACCTCGTCCTGCTCGACAACGGCCGCACCGACGCCCTCGCCGACGAGATCGGCCGGCAGGCCCTGCGCTGCATCCGCTGCTCGGCCTGCCTCAACGTCTGTCCGGTGTACGAGCGGGTGGGCGGCCACGCGTACGGCTCGGTCTACCCCGGCCCGATCGGGGCGATCCTCACGCCCCAGCTCCGGGGCACGGGAAGCGAGGTCGACGCCTCGCTCCCGTACGCCTCCTCGCTGTGCGGCGCGTGCTACGAGGTGTGCCCGGTCGCCATCGACATCCCGGAGGTCCTCGTCCATCTGCGGGAGAAGGTGGCCGACCAGGGCGGCGCCGGGCACCGACTGGAGAAGGCCGCCGTCAAGGTGGCGGGCTGGGTCCTGAACCGCCCCGCGGCCCTCGCCGCCGGGGAACGCCTCGCCTCCGCGACGCGCAAGCTCCACCCCAAGCGGCTCCCGGGCCCGGGAGCCCGCCAGTGGACCGAGAGCCGCGACCTGCCGGAGATGCCCGCCGAACCGTTCCGCGACTGGTGGAAGAAGAACCGCTCATGACCCCGCAGCCCTCCTCCCGTGAACGGATCCTCGCCCGCGTCCGGGCAGCCGTCGCCGACGCCCCGGACGCGCCCGAGGTGGTCCGCGACTACCTCACGAGTCACACCCCCGACGACCCGGCGGTGCTCCTTGACCTTCTTCACGAGAACCTCGCCGACTACCGGGCCGTCGTGCACCGCGTCACCGAGGACGCGCTGCCGGCGCTGATCGGCCGGCTGCTCGCGGAGCGCGGAGCGCGGAGCGTCGCCGTACCGCCGGGTCTGCCCGCCTCCTGGCTCGCCGCCACCGAGGCCGAGCAGCGCCCCGACGACGGCACGCTGACCCCGTACGAACTCGATGCCACCCACGCCGTGGTGACGGGCTGCGCCCTCGCCGTCGCCGAGACCGGAAGCATCGTCCTCGACGCCGGCCCCGGGCAGGGCCGCCGCGCCCTCAGCCTCGTGCCCGACGTGCACGTCTGTGTCGTGCGCGCCGAGGACCAGATCGTCGCCTCGGTACCGCTGGCCATGCCGCGCCTCGACCCGACCCGTCCGCTGACCTGGATCTCCGGTCCCTCCGCGACCAGCGACATCGAACTCGACCGGGTGGAGGGCGTGCACGGCCCCCGGACGCTGGAGGTGATCCTCGTGGTGCGCTGAGCGCGCCGCTGAGCAGCTCCCGTCATGGGGGCCTCGTGACCGCGCGGGGGGCGGGCACCCCCGGGGTAGCCCTGATGGACGGGGTACGGGGCACCCTGACGCCGCCCGTGTCACGGGGCCTCCGCGCCCCTCCCGCCGCGCGTCCTCTGCGCGCCCCTCCCACGCGCGTTCTCGCCGCGCCCTCCCGCGCGCGCTCTCGCCGCGCCCTCTCGCCGCGCCCTCCCACGCGCGCGCTCTCGCCGCCCCTCTCGCCGCCCCTCTCGCCGCGCGGCCCCCCTGGCGGCGGGGCCTCGCCGCTGAGCCCGAGAGGCCGCGCCGACCGCTTCCGCCCCGGCCCGCCCTCGCCTCCCGTCCCCGTCTCACGCGCGTCCCGGGACAGGAGCGTCCCCGCAGGTCAGCGGGGTGGGAATCCCGACTTCACCGAAGCGGCCGGGACACGGTTGCCGGTCTCCCATCGATCACCCGATGCTTCGGTTGTCCGGTTGCGGCGCTGCCCGACAGCGGCACCTCACCCGCCGACGGCTCGCCGCCGCCCTTCCCCGCGACGCCCCGACGACCCGACGCCCCGACGCCCTTCGCGTCCTCTCGGGCTTCAGGTCTCGGCACCGCTCCCCCGACCTCCGCCGGAGATCCCCATGCCCCGGAACAGCCGTGCCCGCCACTTGCTCCTCGCCGCCACCGCGGCCGTCACCGTCACCGTCGCCCTGCCGGCGCTCGCCACGACGACGCCGACCGGCCCCGGCGAACCCCTACGGGGCGGACGGGCGTCCCCCGCCCTCACCGCCGGCGCGAGGGCGGTCACCGCCGACGACCGCCTTCTGCACGACGCTGAGCAACTGCTGCTGCGCGACTGCATGCGCCGGCACGGATTCACGTATCGCGTCTTCCCGCTCGACGACGATCCGGGCATCAGCGCCTTCCCGTACGTGCTCGACAACGAGGGCTGGGCTCGACAGCACGGCTACGGCGCCGAGTCGCGGGCCGAGCGGGCGGCCCTCGTCGAGAAGGACCCGAACCGCGCCTACTTCGCCGCTCTGCCGGCCGACCGCAAGGCAGCGGCTCTGGTCGCCGCCAATGGCCCCTCGCCCGACGGGCCGACCGTGCGCCTTCCGGGCGGCGGGACCGTCCGGCGCAGCGACCGCGGCTGTGTGGCGGAGGCCCAGCAGCGGTTGTACGGAGACCTCGGAGCCTGGTTCCGCGCCTCGACCCGTGTGGAGGCGCTGGAGCAGATCCGCCGGAGCCGCGTCACGGCCGACCCCGGCTATCGGGAGCGGCTCGGCGCGTGGCGGCTGTGCATGCGGCGCGCCGGGCACGCGTTCGCCACCCCGGCCGCCGCCCGCGCCGCCGCACTCTCGACGACCCACCCTCTCGGCCGAACCCGCGAGATCCGGCTCGCCCTGGCGGAGGTGCGGTGCGCCGAGGACTCGGCACTGGCCCGCGCTGCCCGGCGACTGGACGACCACCACGGCAGGCTCCTGGCCCGCGAGTACCGCGTGGACGTCCAGGCACGGGACCGGCTGAGGGACGCCGCGCTGCCCCGTGCCCACCGGATCAAGAGCGGCGCCCCGCAGGGCTGACCGTACGGCCGGCGAACCTGCTCGCCCCCGAGCAGGTCCCCGCCCACCGGGCTCCGCCCGGCCCCTCGACCCCGCCGCGTGCCCCATGCGCCCGGCGGCCCCACGGTCGCACCGCGAACGGCGGTGCGACCACCCTTCCACGAAGGAGACCGACCATGCGAACCACCCGTGCCCTCCTGACGGCACTCACCGTCGGGGCCCTGACCCTGCTGACCGCCCCGGGGGCCGACGCCCGCGTCGCCGGAGGACCCGAGTCCGCCGCACCCCGCCCCGTACCGGCCCCGGCCGTCGCGGCACCCGGCCCCGCCGCCGCATCTGCCCTCACCACCGCACCCGGCCTGGCGGCCGCACCCGCGGCGGACGGGTTCCTCTACGCCTGGGAGCACCCCCACGCGGGCGGATTCCACTGCAAGTGGAACGCGAACAACGGGAACTGGGCCGGCTGCCGCAACAAGGTGTCGGACGTCTGGAACAACGGGTTCCCGGGACGCGCCGAGGACGTCCGGCTCTTCTACGGGGTGAACTGGACCGGTTCGTGGGTCTGCCTTCACCAGGGCCACTCCCTGCCGGACCTCGGCCTCTCCGGACTGAGGTTCTTCGGCGCCGGCGCGGGCAAGGGCCGGCTCGTCAACGACAACGTCTCCTCACACGACTGGGTCGATGCCTGCTGACATGCGCTCCGTCGCGCCGGCCCCACGGGATCCCCGTCGGGTCGGCGCTCCGGCACTCGACATCGGTTCACCTGTATGAACATTCGTCAGTTACATGGCCATCTGTCCCGTCGGCTACAGCCATCGAGAGGTGCTGCCACGTCGGACGCACTCACTCAACCATCCCGTACACCTGGGGCGTTCGCGGAACAGCCCTCCCCTCAGCCGCTTTTGTAAGAAGCGTTGACTAATCCCCCGCACGCTTCTACGTTCAGCGCGTTGCACTTGGACCGTCATATATGAGACGCGATACGCGAGATCCGAGAGGCGTGCCGACCGTGCCCCCTTCTTCCTCCCCGCTCGCCCTGCGCCGGCTCCTCCACATCACCCTCGGCGCCGGACTGCTCGCCGCGCTGAGCGTGCCCGCCTCCGCCGAGGGGCGTGACCTCAGCCGTGAGACCCTGCCGGCCGGCGACGGCTGGGCCGCGTACGGCAGCGGGACCACCGGAGGAGCCGCCGCCGACAGGGCCCATGTCTTCACGGTGCACGACCGCGCGGGGCTGGTGCGCGCCCTCGACGGAGGGAGCGCCGTACCGAAGATCATCCGTATCGCCGGACCGATCGACGCGAACACCGACGACGAGGGAAAGCCCCTCTCCTGTGACGACTACGCGACCGGCGGCTACGACCTGTCGGCCTACCTGGCGGCCTATGACCCCCGCTCCTGGGGCGGCGCCAAGCCCTCCGGCCCGCAGGAGGAGGCGCGCCGCGCGTCGGCCGCCCGGCAGGCGGAGCGGGTCGAACTGACCGTGGGGTCGAACACCACGATCGTCGGCCTCGGCTCGGGCGCGGTCCTCAAGGGCGCGAGCCTGCAGGTGCGGGAGGCCGACAACGTCATCATCCGCAACCTGGACCTGCGCGACGCGTACGACTGCTTCCCCGTCTGGCAGCCCAACACCGGCGGCCTCGGTGACTGGAAGACCGCGTACGACAACCTGTGGCTGCGGGGCGCCACCCATGTGTGGATCGACCATGTCACCGTCTCCGACGCGGGGCGTTTTGATGCGGACGAGCCGGCACACTTCGGCCGCACCTACCTGCGCCACGACGGCCTCCTCGACATCACCAACGGCTCCGACCTGGTCACCGTGTCGTGGAGCCGCTTCGCGGACCACGACAAGGCGATGCTGATCGGCAACAGCGACACCGCGACCGGGGACCGGGGCAAGCTCCGTGTCACCCTCCACCACAACGAGTTCACCTCGGTGGTGCAGCGCGCCCCGCGCGTCCGATTCGGCCAGGTGCACCTCTACAACAACCGGTACGTCGTACCGGCCGACGCCCATGACTTCCGTTACGCCCTGGGCGTCTCCACCGAGTCGGCCGTCTACGCGGAGAACAACGCGTTCACCACTCCGGGGCACATCGAGGCCGCCGATCTCGTCAAGAGCTGGAACGGCAGCGCCCTGCACGCGACCGGCACGCTCTTCAACGGATTCCCGGTCGACCTGCTCGCCCTCAACAACAGCTACAACTCCGGCAGCGAGCGCGACCTCATCCCGGATGTCGGCTGGGCGCCGACCCTGCACGGCCCCGTCAGCAGCGCCGAACGGGCCGACCGTGATGTGGCGTCGCGGGCGGGCGCCGGAAAAGCGTTCTGACGGACCGGCCGCGGCCGTCCACCGTCCCCCTGTGACACCTCAGCCTGTTGGGAGCCGCCATGCAGTACACCCACACCCTCAGCCACCACCACAGCCACCGGCGTCTCAGAGCCCGCGCCCTGGTCGCGGCCACCGCGCTGTTCGCCACCCTGGGCGCCCCGGCCGTGGGCCACGAGGCGCGAGCGACGGACGCGGAGGCGGTCAGGGCGCCCGAGCCGGTTGCCGCCGCGGGTCGCCTGCCGTTCTCCGACACCGCCCACGGCTTCGCCTCACTGGCCGGCGGAACCACGGGAGGCGCCGGCGGGAAGGTCGTCACGGCCACCGACCAGGAGTCCCTCAAGAGGTACGCGGCCGCCGCCGAGCCCTACATCATCCGCGTCAAGGGCACCATCGAGGTGGACCCCTTCGGCTCGGCCGTCGACGTGACTTCGAACAAGACGATCGTCGGTGTCGGCACGACCGGCGAGATCGTCCACGGCGAGCTGAACCTCTCCCCCGGCACCCGCAATGTCATCATCCGGAACCTCACCATCCGCGACTCGTACGTGGAGGGTGACTGGGACGGCAAGACGAGCGACTTCGACGCGATCCAGATGGATTCCGTCAGCCATGTGTGGATCGACCACAACCGCCTGACGCACATGGGCGACGGGCTCGTCGACCTCCGCAAGGACAGCGAGTACGTCACCGTCTCGTACAACCACTTCGACAACCACAACAAGGCGTTCGGCATCGGCTGGACCAGCAACGTCAAGACGCAGGTCACCATCGACCACAACTGGTTCAGCGGCACCAAGCAGCGCAACCCCTCCGCCGACAACTGCGCGTACGCCCATCTCTACAACAACTACCTGTCGTCGCAGGTCGACGACGGCGACCCCGTCTGGTCGTACGGGTCCTGGTCCCGCGGCCGTACCAAGATGGTCATCGAGAACAGCTACTACGACGGCGTCCAGCACCCCCACCAGGCCGACGCCGGCGCGGAGTTGGTCGAGCGGGGCTCGATCCTGAAGAACACCACCGGTCGGCACGACGAGTGGGGCGCCGCCTTCGAACCGCGGGACTTCTACGACTACCGCCTCGACCCGGCCGCGGCCGTCCCCGCGCTCGTGACGCGGTTCTCCGGTCCGCAGAAGAGCATCGGCTCACGGACGACGCTGGACGTGCCCGGCGCGTACCCGACGGTCCAGGCGGCCGTCGACGCGGTGCCGGCGGGGAACGGCGAGCCGATCACCGTGCGCCTCGCTCCGGGAACGTACCGGGAGAAGGTACGCGTCGGACGGGGGCGCGATCATGTCTCCCTCGTCGGTACCGGCCCGAACCGGTCGGACACGCTCATCGTCTTCGACACCCCGGCGGGGGCGCCGAAGCCCGGCGGCGGCACGCAGGGATCATGGGGCAGCGCCACGGTCGTGGTGGAGGGCAATGACTTCACCGCCCGTCACCTCACCTTCGCCAACGACTTCGACGAGGCGGCCGTGGAGATCAACGGCGAACAGGCCCTCGCCGTGAAGACCACCGGCGACCGGCTGGTCTTCGACGACACGGGCTTCCTCGGCAACCAGGACACCCTCATGGTGGACAGCCCCCACCTGACCACGCGCAGCCGCGTGTACATCCGCGACTCCTTCATCGAAGGTGACGTCGACTTCCTCTACGGCCGGGCCACCGCCGTCGTCGACCGCTCCCTCATCAGGGCGCTGAGCCGCGGCTCGGACAGCAACAACGGCTACATCACGGCTGCTTCGACATGGATCGGCAATCCGTACGGGTTCCTGATCACCGGATCACGGATCGTGAGCGACGCGCCCGCCGGTTCCTTCCATCTCGGCCGGCCCTGGCACCCGGGCGGCGAGCCGGACGCGGTCGGGCAGGTCCTGATCCGGGACACCGAACTGCCGGCCGCGATCAAGGCCGCGCCGTGGACCGACATGAGCGGCTTCTCCTGGAGGGACGCCCGCTTCGGCGAGTACCGGAACACCGGTCCCGGCGCCCTCAGGACGCCGGACCGCCCCCAGATGAGCGACACGGACGCCGCGGCACACAGCGTCGCCGTCTATCTGGCCGGTTCGGACGGCTGGGCCCCGCAGCGCGCGATCAGTGGGGGATGACGCCTCCCCCGCGTTCGGCCGTCGCCGCATGACAGGCTGGGTCCTTCGTACGGCCCGTAGGGTGCGCCTGAACGCAACGCCCCGCCACGCGGGCGCATTTCGAGAGAGCTGAGGAACCATCATGCGAGTGAAGGCCTTCGACCACCTGGTACTCAATGTGACCGATGTCGACAAGGCGCTCGAGTTCTACACCGGTCCCCTCGGCCTCGCGCCCGAGCGGGTCGAGGAGTGGCGGGCCGGCAAGGTGCCCTTCCCGTCGGTGCGTATCGACGAGAGCACCGTCATCGACCTGTTCTCCCGCCCGCGCGGCGAGTCCAACGTCGACCACATCTGCCTGGTAGTGGACCCGCTGGACTGGCAGGAGGTCATCGGCTCCGGGACGTTCGACGTCCTCGAGGGCCCCGTCCCGCGCTGGGGCGCGCGGGGCTCCGCGCAGTCGGTCTACGTCAAGGACCCGGACGGCAACACGGTCGAACTGCGCTGGTACCCGCAGGACGCCGAGGGCTGAGCGGCCGGTTGCCGCGCGCGCCACGTGGTCGGCCTGGTCACGTGGCGCGCGGTCGTCTCGCGGCGCGTATGGACTCCCGGACCGGTCGCAGTTAGGTTAGCCTTACCTCAGTCGAGAGGTTCGCGTTCACCCTGCCCCTGAGCCGACTCGTCCGACTCGTCCGACTCGTCCCGCGAGGAGCCACCTTGAGTGCCGCCACCGACCCCTCCCTGCCCGAGCAGCCCGCGGCGGAGCACGTCCGCTCCGTACTGGCCCGGGCGATCTCCCTGTCGCTCAGCACGGACAGGCAGGAGTACGACCTGATCGGCATGCACTCCGTGGACGCCCGGGGGCGGATCACGCTCCACCCCCGGGCGGACAGCCCGTTGGCCGCCCACGCCGCCGCGGAACGAGGTGGCATCGCCTCCCTTCTGGAGTTCACCGACATCGCCCCCACGGCGCTCCGCGACCGCGTGCGCGCCAGGGTGACGGTCACCGGCCGGCTCGCTCCGGCGGAGGCGGAGGACGGCGGCGCGCTGCTTCTCGATCCGACGGGGGTGATTCTGCGGACCGCGGCGGGCACGTGGGACGTCGACCTGGACGCGTTCGCCCGAGCCGAACCCGATCCGCTCGCCGTCGAGGAGGCCGCGATGCTGACGCATCTCGCCGACGCCCACGCGGACCTGGTGGCGGATCTGGTCGTCCTCGCCGGGTCACGGCTCCCGCTCGGCTTCGTCCGGGCCCTGCCGCTCGCCGTGGACCGGCACAGCATCACCCTGCGCTGCGAGTACCGCGAAGGCCACTGCGACCTGCGCCTGCTCTTCCCCGCCACGGCCAGGGACGCGGCCGAGGCCGGCGAGCAGGTCCGCCAACTCCTCACCACTCCCCGCTGCGCGCACCACCGGCACCCTTCCCCGCGCCCCTGACCCCGACGGCGACCCGGGCCGCGTCGGCCGATGCCCCTCAGGCCGGGGGCGGGGCGCCGTGGCCGATGAGGTGGAGGAAGCGGTCGGACAGGTCCTGCAGCCAGCCGGCCCGTTCCGTGGCGATCTCCTTCAGCCGTGCGGTGTCGCTGCGGGCCACGAGATGGCCCATGTAGCGCTCGTTGAACCGGGTGTACTCCTGGTGCAGGGTGCGCAGCGCCCGTCCCACCGTCCGCTCGGGCGCGCCGACGAGCCGCGCGAGCGAGGCGGTGTGCTGTTTCCACCGGCCTTCGACGGCCTGGCGGAGCAGCCCGTCGAGTTCGCCGGCCCGGCCGATGACGCGCCGCAGTTCCTCCGGTTCGAGGTCCAGGGCGTCCGCCAGGACCAGCGTCTGCCGATCGGTTCCGCTCCAGCGGTGGTCGTTCTCGGCCCGGACGTAGTCGCGCACGTCCATGCCGATGCGCCGGGCCAGCCGCTCGGCGCTGAACCGCCGGGCCAGGCGATGCTCGCGCAAGGATCTCGGCCGCAGGTCCATGAGCACCGGGACGGGGCACCACAGCGCGTCGGCCAGCGCGAAGAGCTCGGCCTCGGAGGGCGCCACCGCCCCCGACTCCCAGGCCAGCAAGGTCTCCACCGTGCGACGCACCCCCAACTGCGCCATGGCGGAGACGACGTGTTCGGGGGGCAGGCCGATGCGCAGACGGGCTGCGCGGGCCTGGGCGGGAGAGAACGGGGGGTGGGACACGTGCGGATCACCTCGGGGGGCGCCTTCACGGAGCGGCGGGCTCCGGGGAGGGGAACGGATCAGCGGGCCGTGGCGGTCTGGGGGGCCGCCCCGTCGTCGTAGGCGGCCAGGCCGTCCCAGTCGATGTCCTCCCGCTTGCGGCGGTTCTCGAACACGTGGAAGAACAGGTTCAGCAGGACGGCCGTCAGCGTGCCGAGGGTGATTCCGCTGCCCAGGACGGCGCGGACTTCGGTGGGCATGCGCTCGAAGAAGGGCGCGACGGCCGTCGGGAGCATCGCGGCGCCCAGACTGACGGCCAGGATGATGGCGTTGCGCTCCTCCCGCAGGTCGACCTTGGCCAGGATCTGGATGCCCACGGTGGCGACCATGCCGAACATCGCGACGGCCGCCGCGCCGAGCACCGGATGGGGGACGGAGGCGACCACGGCGCCGGCCTTCGGCACCAGGCCGAGGAGGATCATGAGGACGCCGGCCGCGACCACGACGAAGCGGCTGGTGACGCGGGAGATGCGGACCAGACCGATGTTCTCCGCGAACGCCACGTACGGAAAGGAGTTGAAGACCCCGCCGAGGACGGTGGCGACGCCGTCGGCCCGCAGCGCCCTGCCGACGGTCTCGCCGTCGACCTTCCGGCCGGTGATCTCGCCCATGGCGTACACGTCTCCGGTGGTCTCCACCATGGTGATGAGCATGACGACGACCATCGCCATCATGGGGAAGACCGAGAACTGCGGCAGGCCGTAGTGGAAGGGGGTGCTGACGCCGAGCCAGTCGGCCTGCTCGACCGTCCCGAGGTCGACGTCTCCGAGCAGCCAGGCGACGAAGGTTCCGCCCACGAGTCCGAGCAGGACGGCGATGCTGCGCAGGAACGCACCGCCGAACCGCACCACCAGCAGGATGAAGAGCAGGGTCCCGCCCGCGTACGCGAGGTGGTCCGGGTCGCCGAAGCCGGGGCCGCCGACGAGCGACGCGCCACCGGCGACGTCCTGGAGCGCCACCGGGATGAGGACGATGCCGATGACCGTCAGCAGGGTGCCGGTCACGATCGGGGGGAAGTACGCGGTGAGGCGCCCGGCGAACGGGGCGAGGAGGAAGACCGCGACACCGCCGGTGATCACGGCGCCGTACACCACCAGCAGACCGGCGGTGCCGCCCCCCGCGCCCTGGCCGATGGCGATCATCGGTGAGACGGCCGTGAAGGTCGCGCCCTGCACCAGCGGCAGCCGGGCGCCGATCCGCCAGAAACCCCACGCCTGGATGAGGGTGGCGATGCCGGCGGTGACCAGGTCGGCGTTGATGAGGTAGACGAGTTCCTGGCGTGAGAGGCCGAGGCTGCTGCCCAGGATCACGGGGACGAGCACCGCACCGGCGTAGAACGCCAGGACGTGCTGGAATCCGTAGAGCGCGAGGGTGGGAAGCGGGAGGACCTCGTCCACCGGATGCACGGTGGTCGGGGGTCGTCGGCGCGAGGCCTGTGGTGCCATCTCTGCCTTGCCTTGAGGGTAGGTGAGTGAGAGGAAGCGGGGGAAAGGGGAAAGCGGGAACGAGGGGGTACGGGGGGGGGAGGCGCGCCGCCGGAACGCCGACACCCCGGCGAAGCCCATGCGCTGGGGTCACCGGAGGGGAACCTCGAAGGGGGCTGCCGGGCGGCCGCGTGGATCAGGCGGCGCACCGGCTGGCGGCACCGGGGTTACCGGTGCGCGGCCAGGCGTCCAGACGTGGAGGCGTGAGGGGCCGGGGCGACGGCCCGGGCCGGAGACAGATCCTTGCGGACGGGCCGTGCATGACGCAAGCCATGAGTCCATGTTTTTTGAAGCAAAACCCCTTGGTAACTTACGAATCGATGGCCTGCCCTTCCCTGGGGTGCGGAATTCGTTGCCACTTCTGAGACTGCGTCAGGTCACACCCGTCCGGTGACGCCACCGACCGAACCCTTGACGGCCGCCGTACCGCCTCACATACTGACGGCCAAATCGATGGCCAAATCGATTTGGCTCCCCGTCCAGGGCCGGATCGCGGCTGAACCCGAGCGTGTCGAACGCCGATCGGAGCCCGTACGTGTCCAGTCCCCGCCAGACCCTTCCCGGCACGGATCAACCACCGACGCCGGAGCCCACCGACCCCGCGTCCCACCCCGCGTCCGTCCACCCCGTCGACGAGTCCCGCCCCCTGGGCCGCATCCTCCTCTTCGGGATCCAGCACGTCCTCGTCATGGCCGCCACACCGATCTCGGCGATCTTCCTGATGAGCGCCACGCTCCGCCTCGACGCCGGCCTGACCGTCAACCTGCTCTCCGCGGCCTTCGTGCTCTCCGGGGTCGGATCACTGATCCAGTCGCTCGGCCCGTGGAGGTTCGGCCCCCGGCTCCCCTTCGTGATGCTGCCCGGCGGTGCGCCGCTCATCCTCTTCCTCGCCATCGCCGACCAGCACGGCCTGCGCACGGCCACCGGCGCGGTGATCCTCACGGCGGCCTTCTACTTCGTCGTCCTGCCCGTCTTCTCCCGGTTGCTGGCCTTCTTCCCGGCCCTCGTCATCGGCACGATGATCGTCATCGTCGGCGTGAACCTGGTGAAGGTCGGCGCGATCCTCGTCACCGGGCGTCCCGGCACTCCCGGCTTCGCCGACACCACGAACCTCCTCCTCGGCATGGCGACGATCGCATTCACCGTCGTCTTCTACCTGCTGTTCACCGGCATCCTGCGCCAACTCGCCGTCATGCTGGGGCTCCTCGCCGGCACCGGCCTGGCCGCTCTCCTCGGCCACATGGACCTCGGCCGCGCCGCCGAAGGCGGACTTGTCAGCCTGCCGCAGGTGATGCCGTTCGGCTCACCCCAGTTCAACCTCCTGGCCGCCCTGCCCCTGATGCTCTACAGCCTCGCCTCGATGGCGGAGGCCACCGGCCAGACCGTCATCAACGCCGAGGCCGTCGGCAAGGACATCGACCGGCGCGCCACCGTCCCCAAGACCATCCGCGGGGACGCGCTCACCTCCCTCTTCGGCGGGTTCTTCGGACTGCCCCTGATGGTGACGAGCGGCGAGAACATCGGCATCGTCCGCGTCACCGGCGTACGCAGCCGCTACGTGACCGCGGCGGCCGGCGTGGTCCTCATCGCCATCGGCTTCCTCGCCCCCGTGACCCGCGCGATCAGCGTCATACCCTCGGCGGTCATCGGCGGCACCGCCATGGTCGTCTTCGCGGTCATCACCGTGCTCGGCGTACAGATGCTCGGCCGTTCCGACCTCGACACCCACACCAACACCTTCATCTGCGCCGTCGCCCTCGCGCTCGGACTCCTGCCCATCCTCATCCCGGGCGTGTAC
Organism: Streptomyces sp. NPDC029139; assembly: GCF_055564335.1. Taxonomy (NCBI): domain Bacteria; kingdom Bacillati; phylum Actinomycetota; class Actinomycetes; order Kitasatosporales; family Streptomycetaceae; genus Streptomyces; species Streptomyces sp. NPDC029139. The sequence continues at coordinate 490,872 of NZ_JBVHWN010000003.1, forward strand.
GCGGGCTTCTCGCCGAACCTCCGCATCCTCCTCGAAAGCGGTGTCGCCGTCGGCGCCTTCGTCGCCGCCGTTCTCAACATCCTCTTCCACCACGTCAGGCCGGGCATCGCCGCCCGCCTGGCCACCAGCCGTACGGAAAGCGACCGATGAACCAGCAGACCCGCGAACTCCTCGACACACCCGGCCCGTTCCTCCTCGAACCGGACGCCGTCCTGCTGCCGGAAGGGCCCGCCGACGGCTTCGCGGTGGTCGTCGCCGACGGTTCGTTCCAGGCCGTGGGCCCCGCGCGGGAGCTCCGGCACACCCACCCGCACCTGGAGGGCCTACGACTGCCCGGTCACCTGCTGATGCCCGGCTTCGTCGACGCCCACCACCACCTCACGCAGAGCTTCGGCTCCGCACTCGCCTTCGGGGAGCCGTCGGAGATCTTCCGGCGGGTGTGGGTGCCCCTCGAGGGCGCGCTCGACGAGGAATCCGCTCATACGGCGGCCAAGTTGGCGGCACTGGAGGCGCTGCGCGGTGGTTTCACGACTGTCGCCGACGCGGGCACCCGCGCCGACGTGGACGTCGAGGTCGTCGCCTCCGCCGCCCGGGACGCCGGGATCCGCTGCGTGCTCGGGCTCGTCTGCAACGACGCCGACGGCACCACGACCGCCGATGCCGACGCCGGAGACGGCGACGCCGCCGTTCTCTCCCGGGCGGAGAAGCACCTCGCCCGCTACGACGGCGACCCGCTCGTCCACGCCTCCCTCGCCGTCTCCATCCCCGAGGCGGCGACCTCCGGAACCCTGCGGCGCGTCGCCGGACTCGCCGCGGAGGCGGGGGCCACCGTACAGATCCATGTCAACGAGCACCTGGCCGCCGTCGAACGCTCCCTCCTGCGGCACGGCCTTCGCCCCCTCGAACACCTCCACCACATAGGGGTGTTGGGCCCCCACCTGCTCGCCGCGCACGCCACCCTCCTGACCCCGCGCGAGCTGAGCCTGCTCGCCGGCACCGGGACCGCCGTCAGCTACAACCCGGTGGCCAGCGCCTGGAAGGGCAACGCCGTCGCACCCGCCCTGGCCATGGCCGAGCGCGGCATCCGCTTCGGCCTCGGCACCGACGGCACCCGCGGCGACGGCTTCCGCCTCGCCGACGCGGCCGAGTTCGCCCAGCGGATCACGTACGGTCTCGCCACCGGCGACTCGTCGTGCGGCGCCGGCTGGACCTGGCTGGAGCACGCCACCCGTGGCGGCGCCGACGCCGTCGGCCTCCGTGCCCGCACCGGCGCGATCGCCGAGGGCCTGGCGGCCGACTTCCTCCTCGTCGACGTCACCACCCCCGAGCTGGCGCTCTCCTGGGACGTTCCGTGGGAGCTGGTACGCCGCGGCAACCGGGACCAGATCACGGCCGTGTTCGTCGGGGGCCGGATGCGCCTGTGGCGCGGCCTGCCCACCGCCTGGGACGGCCCCGCGCTCGTCCGCCGGGCGGCCGAACTGGCCCGCGCCGCCGTGGAACGGGCGCCCATCGTCCGCGCGCACCCCACCTCCACGGCGGCGCGGATGAGGAGCACCGCTCCGTGAGCACCGAGACACTGGCCGTCCTCGCCCTCACCGTGGCCGTCGCCGCGTTCGTGCAGGGCAGCAGTGGGCTCGGCTTCGCACTGATCGTCGCGCCCGTGGCCGGCATCCTCGACCCCGGCCTGCTCCCCGTGTTCGTCCTCGCGGCGATGATCCCGCTCAACCTGTACGTCGCCTGGCGCGAGCGGGCCTCGCTCGATCTGCGCGGGGCCGGCTGGATCACCGCCGCGAGGCTCGCCGCCACTCCCGCGGGACTGGCGCTGCTCTGGCTGATCCCGGAACGCAGCCTGGGCCTCTTCGTGGGCACCGCGACCGTCCTGGCGGCGGTCGCGAGCCTCGCCGCGCCCGCGTTCACCCCGGGCCGGGCCGCCTACCTCGGCGCGGGCGCGGTGACCGGCCTGACGGAGACGGCCACCGGCGTCGGCGGGCCGCCGCTCGCGCTGGTGTACCAGCACCGGCCTCCGGCCGAGCTGCGCTCCACCGTCGCCCTCTGCTTCCTCGTCGGCGAACTCGCTTCGCTGGCACTGCTGTTCGCCACGGGGAAGGGACACGCGGAGGATCTGGGCTGGGCCCTCGCCCTGTTGCCGGCGATCGCCGTCGGCGCGTGGTCGAGCCGCCTGGTGCGCCACCGGATGAACGCGTCCCGGATGCGTCTGTTCGTGCTGGGCTTCGCCCTGGTCTCCGGCGTGGTCCTCATGCTGGGGCTGTGACCCGCAGCGACGAGGCGCGCGGGATCACCCGGGGCTCGGGCGACGTGACCACCGAACCGGTGGTCACGTCGCCGCGCAGCCGTCCGAGCAGCAGCTCCACCGCGTCGGACGCCGCCCGGTCCAGATGCAGGTCGACGGCCGTGAGCGGCGGCTCGCACGTGCGGGCGCGCAGGCCGTCGTAGCGGGTGACGACCATGACGTCGTCCGGTACGACGCGCCCGCTGTCCTTGATCGCCCGGACCGCGCCGACGGCGAAGGCGTCCACCAGGGCGCACACGGCGTCGATCCCGGGATGGCGGGCGAGGAGCTCGGCGCAGCACTCGTACCCGGCCTGTTCGCCGCCCGTCTCCGGCGCGGTCGCCACGATCGGAGTCCAGCCGTGCTCCGTGGCCAGACGCTCGTAGGCGGCGCGCGCGTCGACCGCCGCGTGCCGTTCCCCGGACCCGATGATCAGCGCCGGGCGTACTGCGCCCTGCTCGCGCAGGTGGCCGAGCAGCTTCTCGGCGACGAGCCCGCCGCGCAGATCGATGTACGGCGCCGCCTCGTCGGGCGAGACGGGCCTGCCGAGCGCCACGTACGGAAGCCCGCGCTCCGTCAGCTGGGCCGCCGCCGCGTCGTGCACATCCGGCTCCACGACGATGGCTCCGTCGATGTCGACGGAGTGGAGGCCCGAAGCGGACTGCACGGGGGGTACGAGCACGAGGGCGTATCCGTGCAGCAGTGCGCTCTCGGCGGCGGCCGCGGCGATCTCCATGTAGAAGCCGAGCCGGGAAGGCCCCGCGGCGACCGCGACCGGCATGGACGAGGCGAGCGCGATGGCCTTGGCCTGCCCGCGCCGCAGCCGCTGGGCCCGCAGGTTGGGCCGGTAACCCAGCTCGGCGGCGACGAGCTTGATGCGCTCCCGGGTCCGGGGGTCGACCTTGCCGAGCCCGTTGAGCGCGTGCGAGACGGTGGTGCGCGACACCCCGGCGGCGGCGGCGACATCGGCGATCGTCGGCGGTCTCGAGCCGGCCCCGGAAGTGGCCATGTCCGTCGCTCCTCACGCGCTCGGGGACAGGTGATGCCCCCTATCTTCGCCGATCCGCCCGCCGCCCCCGCACCAGCGACCACCGCTGCCTTCCGCCCCGGCCCCGTGCGCGCCGCTCCTGCGGCCGTTCGGCACGTGACCGGCCCCGCGGCCGGTCCTCGTACGCTGCACCAGACGAGCCCCGAGGAGGATCACTACGCTGCACGCGTGCTGTCGTACGACGAGTTGACTTCGCCCGAGCGTGAGCTGTGGGCCGCGTTCCCCGAGGGACGCCGCGTGGACCTGCGCACGGGCGTGCCCGAGCGTGACCGTGTCGCGGAGGGCGGGCGATGGGGCCCCGAGCGGACGGTCCGGGCCACCGTGATCAGGGCGCTCCTCCTGGGCGCCCAGACCGTACAGCCGGGAGCCGTCGCGTGTCTGAAGCTCACCGGGGCGCGGATATCCGGGCGCCTCGACCTCGCCGGCGCGCAGATCGATCACGCCCTCTGGATCGAGGACTGCTGGTGCGAGGGAGGAGTGGACCTCTCCGGAGCGGCGACCCGGTCGATCGCGATCGTGGCCAGCCGAGTGCCGGGCGTGGAAGCCGGCCTGACCAGGGTCGAGGGGCGCTTCGACCTGCGGCGCTCCCGTCTGGAAAGCGGCCCCGTCTCACCCCTGCACCGCAGACCCACCGCCCTGTCGCTCATCAACGCCCAGGTGAGCGGCGCCGTGAACCTCAGCGGCGCCGAGATCACCGCACCCGGGGAATGGGCGGTGTCCGCCGGCGGACTGGCCGCGGAGGGCGGCGTCTACTGCGAGAGCGGATTCGTCGCGAACGGGGAAGTCCGTCTCATGGGGGCACAACTCCCGGGGGGACTGCACATGCGAGGGGCCCACCTGCTGGGCCCCGGCCCGGGCGGGGTGGCGCTCGCGCTGGACAACGCCGTCGCCTCGACGCTCAGTTGCTCCGACGGGTTCCTCGCGAACGGGACCGTACGGCTGCGCGGCGCCCGGATCTCGGACAACCTGACCTTCGAGCGGGCCGTTCTGAACGGCCCGCCCGACGGCCGCGGTCCGTCTCTGGTCGCGCCGCTGATGCAGGCCGCCGACTTCGACCTGACCCTCGCCCGGCCACCGTCGGGCACCGTGGACCTGCGGGGCGCCCAGGTGTCCTCTCTCCACGACAGCGAGCACAGCTGGCCGGACACGGTGGAACTGGACGGCTTCGTCTACCACTCCATCAAGGTGGACGAGGGCGGCGAGAGACGGGAGGCGGTGGGGCGCCGGAACTCCGTCGCCCACCGCGTGGCGTGGATACGGCGCAGCCCGGGCTACAGCCCGCAGCCGTACGAGCAGCTGGCGAGCTGGTACAGGAAGGCGGGCCACGACGACGAGGCCCGCCGCGTGCTCCTGGCCAGACAACGCCATCGCCGCCGAACGCTGCGTCCGGCCACGCGCGCGTGGGGCTTTCTGCTCGACGCGACGGTCGGCTACGGCTACCGCCCGTGGCTGGCCGGCGTCTGGCTCCTGGCGCTGACGCTGCTGGGTGCGCTGTCCTTCCGTACGGACTCCCCCACGCCGGTCAAACCGGGCGAGGGCGCCCCGTTCCAGCCGCTGGTCTACACGCTCGACCTCCTGATCCCCATCGGTGGTCTGGGGCAGCGCACGGCCTGGTACTGGTCGAACGGCGGACTGCAGTGGCTGGCCTACCTGTTGATCGCCCTCGGCTGGGTACTGACGACCGCCGTCATCGCGGGCGTCACCCGCACCCTGCAGAAGAACTAGCGGCCGTTCGGCGAGGCTGCCGGGAGCCGCGCCGCGCACCGGGGGTGCGCAGCGCGGTCACCTGTCCGGCGGGACATCCGCGTACCGGACTCTGTTGTCCGACCTCGACGACATCGGTCGGAGCGTCGAAGTGTCGCCGGCGGTCGACGGTCGACGGTCGACGGTCGACGGTCGGCGAACGGCGGTCGGCGGTCGGCGAACGGATCAAGTGCTCACCGCGCTCTGGTTCTCCAGTCGGGCCGGGACAGGGTCGTCCAGGCCCGCAGCCCCCACTCGGCCGGCCCGTACGGATGGCGGCCGAGCCACCAGCGGGCGGCCACCGCCTGGACGGCGAACAGCGTCAGGGCGATCGCGGTGACGCCCGTGGGCGGCACGCGGCCGACGAGTCCCGCTCCATAACCGGTGAACAGCAGGGCGCACACCATTGACTGGGTCAGGTAGTGGGTCAGCGTCATCCGGCCGGCCGGGGCCAGCGCCCCGATCACGGTCCCGCCGTGCCGTCCGTTCGCGAGGCGCAGGACGGTGGCCGCGTACGCGGCGGCCAGAAGCGGCGCCGTGACGACATCGACGGCCACGGCCAGGATGTGGTACGCCGTCGACGGATGGGCGAGGCTGGCGTGGGCATAGACCACCGCGCCGCCGAGTCCCACGGTGAAGCCCCCGACCTGAAGCCTCCTCAGCAGACGGCCGTGACCGGTGATGTCGCGCAGCATCTGGGTCCTGCCCGCGGCGAGGCCGAGGAAGAAGGCGGCCAGTGCCGCCGGCGCCTGGAAGAACGCCAGCATGAACACGACGTCGGGCAGCTGGTCCAGATGCGTCGAGACGACCGAGGCGGCGTCGCCCCGCAGGGCTTCGGTGGCCCGGGCGGCGTCGGCCGCCGCCGACGCCTCGTCCAGCCCGGCGTCGGCCGCGTCGGCCGACCACAGCGCGAGGGCGAGGAGCGCGTACGCGGCAGCGGTGACGCCGAACAGCACGACGGCGGTGCGCACGGCGGTGCGGGGCCGGATGCGGTGGAAGACCAGCAGGATCAGCCCGAGGACGGCGTACGTGGTGAGGATGTCGCCGGGGAACAGCACGACGGCGTGGACCACCCCCAGGAGGAACAGTCCGGCCAGGCGCCGCAGGAACCGCGGGACGAACCGCGCCCGGGCGCGTGTCGCGGAGGCGAGCTGCAGGGTGAACGCGTAGCCGAACAGGAACGAGAACAGCAGGAAGAACTTCGCCTCGAAGAACGTCGCCACCACCGCCCGCACCGCACCGTCGAGCGGGCCCTCGAAGCCGGGGTCCTCCACGCCGGTGCCGTGGTAGGCGGAGGCCAGATAGGTGATGTTCACCATCAGAATGCCGAGCAGGGCGAATCCGCGCAGTGCGTCGACGGCCCCGAGCCGCCCCACGAGACCTTCGCGCACGGCGGTTGGTCCGGTCGTGCTGGTCATGCCGCCCCCTCCCCGGACACCGGGCGCCGGAGGAACCGCGCCTGATCGGCCAGGAAGCCGGCGGTGTACAGCTTCCGGGGCGCGAGGACGGCGGTCGGCGTCAGGCGCCACCGCGAGCTCTCCACCGCGTGGTCGACCAGCGAATGGGCGGCGTCGGGGTAGCGCGCCACCGTCAGAGAGGCCGCCGGAAGGATCTCGCGGTAGGCGGCTTCGGTCTCGGCGACGTCGACATGGACGTCATGACCGGCCAGCACCAGCAGGACCGGCGTCCCGCGCATGGCGCGCAGGTCCGCGGTCGCGTCCGAGCGGTAGTTCCTGGCGATGAAGGACCACCTGGCCGCGGTCGTGCCGCCCACGTCACCGACCGCGGCGCGGTATTCGGCGTAGGACGCCCCGCGGTCCAGCAGGGCCAGAGTGGTCTCCCGCCTGCGCAGCGCCGCGTCGTGCTCCTCGGCGCCGGCGCCGTCCCGGCGCAGTTCGGCCAGGAGGTTGTAGCGCCCCTGCCGCAGCCAGTTGACGGCCGGGGAGACCGCGACGACGAACTGCAGACGCCGGTCCGCCGCGGCGACCTTGGGCAGGACCCAGCCCGCCTGGCTCGCTCCCCACAGGCCGATGCGGCGGCCGTCGACGTCCGGACGGCCACGGGCCCAGGCCACCGCGGCCAGGGTCTCCTCCGCCCGGTCCGCCATGCTCTGCCGCAGCCAGTCGCCCTCCGAGCCGCCGACCCCGGGCTTGCTGAACGACAGCGAGGCGTACCCGGCTCGGGCGAACGACTCCCACAACGGCCGGTAGAACGTCTCGTGCGTCGCGTCGACCGGACCGTCCCCGTGCACGAAGACGACCAGGCCGAAAGGCCCGTCGCCCGTCTCGGGCATCGCCAGCACCCCGTCGAGCAGCATTCCGTCGTGTCGCAACGACACCTTCTCCTCACGCAGCGCGTAGGTGTTCTGCACCACCACCACGCCGGCGAGTCCGGCACTCACCAGCAGGACCACCGCCAGCGCCCACACCGCCCACCGCACTCTGCGCCGCCCCGGCGCACGACGTATCGCGACCATGCCCATCCCCCAAATCGTTCGTTCTCAGAACGCTCGTATGGAGAGTGAGCGTAATACACTCGTACGAGAATGGTGAGTCGGCGTACGGAGGGGCGGCATGGAGACGACGGTGGGAACGGACCCGGCGGCGAACGGCGGGGGGCTGGTTGTGCGCCAGGAGGTACCCGAGGGCAGCGAGGAGCGGGTGGCGGAGCTCTACTGGGAGGCGTTCGGCCGCAAGCTCGGCCCGGCGCTCGACCCACCGGAGGTGGGACGGGCGTTCATCGCGGCCCATCTGCAGCACGACCGGGGCATCACCGCGCTCACGGACGGCCGGGTGGTCGGCGTGGCGGGCTACCGCCTCGGCGACCGGGCGCTCACCGGCGGCGGCGCGAGGGACGTCCTGTCGACCTACGGCCCGCTCCGCGGCCTGCCACGGCTGGTGCTCCTCACCCTCTTCGAGCGGGAACCGGCCGAGGGTGAACTGGTCATGGACGGTATCGCCGTCGATGCGGCGCACCGCGGTCGCGGCATCGGTAGCCTGCTGCTGCGGGAGATGGCGGCGCTCGCCGCCGGCCACGGCTGCCGGCGGATCCGGCTGGACGTCATCGACGTCAACCCCCGCGCCGCGGCACTCTACGAACGGCACGGCTTCACCGCCGTCCGCACCGAGAAAACCCCCTACCTGCGCGGTCTGATGGGCTTCGGCGCCGTCACGACCATGCACCGCCAGGTCACCCGAGCGGACGCGCCGGGCGCGAGAGAGGCACGATGAACACCAGCGCCACCGACCGCACCACCGACCACGCCACCGACGCCGACGGCGGGCCCGAGGGTCCGGACATCCCCACCCGGCTGCTGGTGCACGCCCTCGTCCGCGAGGACGGCACCGTCGACGCGAGCGAGCTCTACACCGTCGCCGGCCTTCTCCACATGACCGACCAGCAGGTGCGGCTGTGCGTCAAACGCCTCGTCGACGAGGGCCGTTTCACGCAGGAAGGACGCGGACGCAAAGCAACCCTCCGCGCCGTCGCCGACGTCACCGGATCCCTGGCGCCGAACGCCGCCTACGTCCGGCACGCCTACCGACAGGACGCCGGGCTCGCTCCGTGGGACGGCACATGGCATCTGTTCGGCTTCGCGATCCCCGAAGCCCGTCGCGCCGCCCGCGACACCCTGCGCGAGAGCCTCCTCCACGTCGGCGCCGCGCCCGTTCAGAGCGGCCTGTACGTCACCGCCAACCCCGTCACGGAACTCGTCGAGGCCCAGGCCCGCCACCTCGGCGTGCTCGACGGCCTGACCTGCCTGACCACCACCGACCTGCGGATCGGAAGGACCACCGACCCCCAGGAGCTGGCCGCCACGCTGTGGCCTCTCGACGAGATCGCCGCCCGCCACAGGCGGCTCGCGTCCTTCGCCGAGTCCCACCTCACCCGGCTCGCTCGGGGACACGAACCCTCGGACGCCGAGCGGCTCGCGACGGCCATCGCACTCGCCGCCCACTTCACCGCCGCCATGACCCCTGACCCCCTCCTGCCGCCCGAACTCCTGCCCGCCCTCTGGCCGGGCAGCGAAGCCCGCCGCCTGGCCGCCGACTGCTGGCGACACCTCCGCGAGACCCGGGCGACCGGCACCGGCCCCGAGCTGCGACTCTTCGCGCTGTACGCCGACGCGCTGGACGCGTGAGCCGACCCGGTGTACCCGTCCGAGAGCACGCGGCGCGCGACGGACCGATCCTCGACGAGGATCAGCCGATGCGCCTCCTCGCTCACCTCTGGGCGTCGTCGCCGGGCCCGCACACCGCCCGTTCACCGGCATCCTCCCGCACCGTGGCATGCCGGAAGGCTTTCGCACCGTGGCATGCCGGAAGGCTTCGGCCGCCCGGGCGGCGGCGATACTGATCGGGACAGTCGCCCCCACCGCCGAACAGGCTGCGGATGCGGCCCTGGCCGCGGGTGACACACCGTCGATGACTCCGAGGGGAGCCGTTCATGACCACGGCGAAAGACCTGTTCATCGTCGCCATGGAGCCGAGGCCGGAGCGGGCCGTGGGACAGGGCGACCTGTCGCTCGCGCTCGCGGGAGCCGAGCTGATCGATCTCCTCGCGGCGGGAGCCATCACGGTGGATGGCTCCCGTATCGTGCCGGGCGAGTCGCCGGCTCCGGACGATCGGCTCCTCGGCGAGGCTGCGACACGGCTCGGTCGGCAGACGCCCTACGAGCGGATCGAGGACTGGCTGTGGCGCCGGGGCCGAGACCTCTCGGCCGCGTACCAGGCCGCCCTGGAGGCGGACGGTGACCTGACCCGGAAGCGACGCGGCGGATCGCTCTTCGGCTCGGATCGCGTGGAAACGGTCGATACGCCCACTCGCCGCCGGGCAGCCGGCCGCTGGGACCGGAAGGAACCCGTTCTGACCGCCCTCGCCTCGGCCGTGGGCATCGACGGCGGACTGTCCGACGACGAGCCCGGCTTCGACGACGAGGCGGTGACCACCGTGGTCGCCGCCGTCCACGATGCCGTGATGGAGCTGGAGGCCGCGCGCCAGAGGCGAACCATCGAGAACACGGCCTTCGCCAACCTCTGGCGGGCGCCGTGAGCCCGCCGCGGGGACGATGACCAGGGCCGCCACGTCACGGACCTCCAGGCGCCCCCGTCCTCGCCCGGGGGTCTCCCGCCCCGGTGTCATGTCGCGGTTCCTGGCGGCAGGCGTGGCCGGCTCCCGGGGTGTCCCGCCCCGGTGTCAGGTCGCGGCGGGGGCCCTTCTGGGGGCAGGCGTGGCCGGCGGTTCCTGCTGGTAGAAGATGTCGATGTCCACCTCTTCACCCCCGACGACGAGGGTGTCCCAGGCTCCGCTCTCCCACAGGGTGCGCAGAGTCTCCGACCTGAGTGTCTCCAGGTGGTTCCGCAGGGTCGCGTCGTCGGGCATTCCGGGAAGGCGTGATGCCAATCGGTCGCGGATTCCCCGCAGCCGTTCCATGAACGCGTCGATGTCCGCGCCCCGGTCCACGTCCTTCCTGTCCGGGCCCGTCCCTTCGGACTCCTCGATGCTCTGTGCGATCTTCTCCTTGATCGCGCAGCTGACGCCGTTCTCGTCGGTGGTGATCATCGTGTTCCAGGCCCGGCTCTTGTGCCGGTACTGGAGCATGGACATGGCCGCTTCGTGGCGTGCGAAGTCGGCGTCCCGGAAGGGCCTGCCGGTCCATGCGCCGTTGAGGGAACGGGCCAGCGAAATGGCGGAGCCCAGTCCGCTGTTGAGCCCGCGTCCCGGCCAGAAGTGGATGGCGTTGGCGGCGTCGCCGAGCAGGAACCCGTAAGAGCCGGGAGAGGTCGACGTGGCCGCGCGGAGCCGGGTGGTGAACCTGGGCCGCTGGACCATGTCGAGCCGGAAGGCCGTGACGGCGCTCAGGTCCTTCTCGGCGACGCCGAACAGCGCCAGCCCCTCCAGCACCCGCTTCCACAGCGCCGAACCCCTGACCATGGCGGGCAGGAAGAGCGTGCTGTGCGTCGAGCACTGGAAGTCGCCGTGATCGTCCCGCCCCATGACGCACGGGCGTGAGGCGATGCAGTCCTCGAACACATGCCGGACCGGATCGATACCGACCACCTCCGCGGCCTCGGCATCGGTGAGCCGCATGTTCAGAAACCCCTCGCCGCGAAGGGCGTTGAGGAGGAAGCGGTTCTGCGCCACGGTCAGCAGGACCGTCATGGGATCCGTCAGAGTCGACTTCACGCGCAGGCCCAGGACGACGTCCTGAATATGCTGACCGTGCAGCGAGTAGATGGACTTGTCGGCGTTGCCGAACCTGTCGGTGAAATACTCCCGCGTTCGGGAGCGGCCGCCCTCGCAAACAGCGAGCACATGGTCCTTCGACTCCGCCTTCTGGTGCTCCGCCGGGTCGAACACGGCCGGAACCAGCCGGATACGGTCCGGCTTTTCGTTGGCCAATTCGAGGAGAGTGTCCTCGATGTAGGAGATCCGAAGGTTCCTCGGGTTGTAGCCGCGGAGCGAATCGGGCCCGACCGGCCACATTTCGGTGTACGCGTCTGCGCGGAACAGCCGTTCCTGCACCTCTTCGGGGAGGTTCAGGTACTGGCGGCTCTGCACGGTGACGACCTGCTGCCGCCTGACGTTGCCCTGCCCTTCGCTCTTCCAGACGACCTTCGCCCCGTCCTGGACCCAGCGACCGTCGTACACGGTGATGGCCACGCGTCGGCCCATGAGGTGTTCGAGGAGCAGAGCGAAGCTCAGGCCGACGGGACCGCCACCCGAAACGGTGACGTTCAGCACGGGCGCCGCCTCCAGGGTCGCCCGGGAGGGAGTGAGCGGCCGCAGCACGGAGAGGTCGATGATGGTTTCCATCGCATCGGCCGCTTCGAAGCGGAACGTCTCGGTTCCGATCTCGACCAGATCCCCGGGCTGCAATTCCTGCGACGTCACACGCGCCCCGTTGACCCGCGTGCCATTACTGCTGCCGCTGTCGTACACCACGAATCCGTGGCGCTCACGACGCACCTCCGCATGAAAGCGTGAGACGTTTCCCCCTGTTATCACCACACTGTTGTCGCCGTGGCGGCCCAGGGTCAACGGAGTGCCGCCGATGGGGAACTGCTGTCCTGCCAGAGAGCCTTGCTGGCCAACGAGCCGAGGTGGCATGGGTCACCCAATTCCATGAGTCACGGATCCGATGACGAAATGCGAAACCGGTCACCAGACGAAAGCTCCCTGCGTCACACACCACGAGTCGACCGGTACGCAGGGCAATCCTAATCGGGGCACGAGGCCGCTGAGAAGGCATGCGGACTGACCGGTCATCACCCTGTTCCCATTCCGTGAAAATGTAACGCCGGAGGCCCCGACAGGGGCTGCTGAGTCGGATGGGAAGGCTGCGCCGGACACGGCCACGTGTGACAACAAAAGCGGGGTGGCGGAAAATCGGTGACCGCGCGTGGTGTCAGAAAAAGGGCCGTCCTGCCACGAACCTCCCAGGCGTGTGTGCCCTCCCCTCGGCGGGCGTCACGCTTCAGGCCCTTCGACGGTCCCTCTTGTTCAGGAAGTGGCGCAACTTCGTCACCGGCCACGTATTGATGACGTCGTCCGGCGTCAGCCAACCGCGCTGTGCCGTGGCCACCCCGTAACGCATGTACGGCAGGTGCGTGGTGGCGTGCGCGTCGGAGTTCACCGCGAACTTCACGCCGTGCCGTCTGGCGCGCAGGATGTCCTCGTCGCACAGGTCGAGCCGCTCGGGATGCGCGTTGATCTCCAGGGCGGTCCCCGTGGCCGCGCAGGCGCCGGAGACCGCGTCGAAGTCGGCGTCGATGCCCGGCCGTCTGCCGATCCGGCGCGTCGTGGGATGGCCGATGACGGAGACGTACGGGTTCTCGCAGGCACGGATGAGCCGGCGGGTGAGTTCCGCCCTGCTCTGGTCGAAGTGGGAGTGGACCGAGGCCACGCAGATGTCGAAGCCCGCGAGGAACTCGTCGGGCCAGTCCAGTGAGCCGTCCGGACCGATGTTGAGTTCCGTGCCGTGCAGCAGCCGCATCCTGTGGTGCACGCCGTCGAGTGCGCGTACCCGCTCGCGCTGGGCGAGGATCTTCTCGTCGGTCATGCGCTGCATGTACAGGTTCGGCGCATGGTCGGTGACGGCGTAATAGGCGTATCCGCGGGCGGCAGCGGCGGCGATCATGTCCTCCAGAGGAGCCAGCCCGTCGGTGAGGTCGGTGTGGGTGTGCAGATCGCCGCGGATCTCCTTGTCGGTCAGCAGCTCGGGGAGTTCTCCGCGCAACCCTGCCGCGATCTCTCCGCGGTCCTCGCGCAGCGTCGGCGGGATCCAGGGCAGTCCGAGCCTCTCGTAGATCGCTTCCTCCGTCTCCGAAGTGATGCTCTCGCCGCTCTCGGCGTCGAACAGCCCGTACTCGGACAGCTTGAGGCCATGGCGCGACGCGAGTTCGCGCGTGCGGATGTTGTGCGCCTTGGAGCCGGTGAAATATTGCAGTCCCGCGCCCCAGGAGTCCGGGGGGACGACCCGTAGGTCCACCTGAAGACCGGTGACGGTCCGCACGGAGGTCTTCTTCTCCCCGTGCGCGATGATTTCGGCCGTGTGCGGCAGGGCGGCGAAGGCATCCATGAACGGGGCCGACCGGCGCGCCGCCACCAGGATGTCGATGTCGCCGATGGTCTCCTTCATACGGCGCAGGGAGCCGGCGTACGTGCAGCGGACGCAGCCGCGGATGTCCGACAGCTCCGCGACGAGCTGCTCGGCGAGGTCCATGGCGGCGCTGACGAGGATCCGGCCCTCTCCGGCCTTCCGCAAAACGGAGATGCCGTGCAGGATGTTCTTCTCGGTCCGCTCCCCGAAGCCCTTCAGGTCGCGCAGCCGTTCCTGCCGGATGGCGTCGGTCAGCTGGTCGACGGTGGTGACGCCCAGTTCCTCGGAGAGGACCATGGCCTTGCGGGGCCCGAGCCCCGGAATCGCGATCAGCTCGCGAACTCCGGCCGGCAGGGACGTCCGCGCCTCGTCGACGACGGACATGCGGCCGGTCCGCAGGTACTCCACGATCTTGTCGGCGACGGACTTTCCGACGTGAGGAATCTCGAGGAGGCCCTTCGCGTCCAGTGTCGAGACGTCGTGCGGGTGGCCGGCGACGGCACGCGCGGCCTTCTCGTAGGCGCGCGCCTTGAACGCCTCCCCGCCTCGTATCGCGATGAGGTCGGCGTACTCCTGAAGCAGCGCCCCGACCTGGTCGTTGGCTCGGGCCATGCCTCCAGGGTGCCTCGCGCGCACCGGGCGGGCACGCCGGCCGCCGCCGCGCCTCCGGCGCAGGGACCCGTCGTCGTCCCCCACCGGAGCGGAGCCACAGCCGCGGCGGGCGAGGGCGCTCCGGCGACGACTGGGACCGTGGTTCCCCTGTAGTGCCCGTGTGGTGTCCCGATAGGTTCACTAAGCTGTCGCGGTTGGGGCCCGGCCGCCCCTGCGTCGCGCAGTGACGGATAGCGTTCCTGACGTCGGGGTCGCACGTCCGTGCGGCGCCGACCATGCACCTTTCTTTCCGCTTTGACGACTCCACGGGGGTACGGCGACATGACCATGCGACGAGACGGCATGCCGGGTGACAGATTCTCCCGACGGCGTGCCCTCCGGCTGGCCGGCGGCGGTCTCACGCTGGCCGTGCTGACGGCGGGGGCGGCCGGTTGTCGTGAGGACGGCTCCGATGCCGGTGGCTCCGGGGGGGCCGATCCGGTCGGCGGAGACAAGCCGGCCCGGGGCGGCGTCAAGGACGGCCAGGCTCCTGAGCCGCTGTGGACCAGGACGACATCCGCCCAGACCTACGGCGACAACGACGAGCTCGTGGCCGCCGGCGGTGTGGTGATCGCCAGCGGTGCTCCCCTGGTCGCGCTGGACGCGGCGTCGGGCAAGGAGCGGTGGTCGCTGGAGGACGGCGCGACCCCCGGGGCACCGATGCTGCTCGGCGACGGCACGCTGTACCTGGCCAGCGCCGCATACGACGGCACCGTCGCCGGCTACGACCCCGCCTCGGGCAAGCAGACCTGGCGCAGCCACCTGGGCAAGGAATACCGGCAACCGAGACCGATCGCGGTGGACGACGATCAGGTGTACGTCATCGCCGAGATCCAGGAGGCCGACGGCTCGTCGAAGACCAACGTCATCGCCGCGCTGAACAGCGGTACGGGCAGAGTGGCGTGGAAGGAACAGCGCGACTTCGGCACCGAGCAGAACGGTATCCACGCCCATGCCGAGGGTCGCCACCTCGTGTACACCGACTTCAAGAAGAACCTGACGGTGCGCGACACCGCCACCGGCAAGCAGGTGTGGACGCACAAGACCGCCAAGACCAACTACGGCTTCTTCGCCGTGTACAAGGATCTGGTGATCGTTCCGCAGGGACCGAATCTTCTGGCTTTCGGCCTGGCCGACGGCTCGGCGAAGTGGTCGGTGAAGACCGCCGAGAGCTACGTCGCTTTCAAGGAGCCGGCCGTCCTGGAGGACGTGCTCTACATCGCCGACAGCGACCGCACGATGCGTGCCCTCGACCCGCGTACGGGCAAGGAGATCTGGCGGTCGACGGCGCTCGCCGACGCGAATCTCACGGTGCCTCGGCAGTACGTGAAGGTGGGCGATGTCCTGTACGCGGCCACAGACCTGGACGAGCGGGGTGGCGTGACAGCCATCGACGCGAAGACCGGTGCCGTGCGATGGACGTTCAACGACAAGACCGGTGACTATCACGCGTGGCTGGTGGCCACGGACGGGCAGCACGTGTTCGCCCTGCACGGCAAGAAACTGCACGCGCTGCCCGCCTGACACGTGGTGTAGCGGAGCCGGCCGGCCGCCGGCTCGCCGTCATGACCGCGCGGTGGTCGACCGGCGCCGGCTCGTACTCGCCCCGCTCGTCCACACCGAGGGGACCTCGACCGGCCCGGTCAGCCCAGGAAGCTCAACCGCACCTGACGTTCGGGGTTGTCCTTGTTCGTGTCCACGAGACACACCGACTGCCAGGTGCCGAGCGCCAGTTCCCCGTTGATGACCGGGAGGGTCGCGTGGGGCGGGACGATGGCCGGCATCACGTGATCGCGTCCGTGCCCCCGGCTTCCGTGGCGGTGCTGCCAGCGTTCGTCGGCGGGGAGCAGGTGGTGAAGAGCTGTCAGCAGGTCGTCGTCGCTCCCCGCGCCGGTCTCGATCAGCGCCACACCCATGGTCGCGTGCGGTGCGAAGACGTTCAGGAGTCCGTCCCGCCCCTGCGCGACGTCCGCCAGGAAGGAGACGCACTCCTGGGTGAGGTCGTAGACCGTCTCTGCAGCACCGGTGGTGACGTCCAGGGTGCGGGTCTCGAATCCGTGGCTCATGTCTCCATGGTGGCTGACCGAGCGGTCGGCTCAAAGTCACACGCGGACGAGTACGGCAGCGGGGCGGACGAAGCCGGCGGCGGGGCGGGTTCCGGGAAGATCTCGGGCCTCGACCTCGTTAGTGGAATCGTGAACGATTTCGGGATGCGGGATGTGGACGTCGTCGTCATCGGTGCCGGACAGGCGGGGCTGTCGGCCGCCTACCACCTGCGGCGCACCGGTCTGGAGCCGGACCGGGACTTCGTCGTGCTCGACCACGCCCCTCGCCCCGGCGGCGCCTGGCAGTTCCGCTGGCCCTCGCTCACCTACGGCAAGGTGCACGGGATGCACGCGCTGCCCGGGATGGAGCTGACCGGTGCCGACGAGCGCCGGCCGTCCTCCGAGGTGATCGGCGCGTACTTCACGGCGTACGAGGAGCGCTTCGACCTGCGCGTCCACCGGCCGGTGGAGGTGCGTGCCGTCCGTGAGGGCGAGGGCGGGCGCCTGCGCGTGGAGACCTCGGAAGGGACGTACGCGACGCGCGCGCTGATCAACGCCACCGGTACGTGGGACCGGCCGTTCTGGCCCCGCTACCAGGGCCAGGAGACGTTCCGCGGCCGCCAGCTGCACACGGCGAACTACCCCGGACCGGAGGAGTTCGCGGGGCAGCGGGTGATCGTCGTCGGCGGCGGGGCCTCCGGGACCCAGCATCTGATGGAGATCGCCGAGGTCGCGGCGGAGACGACCTGGGTGACCCGGCGCGAGCCCGTCTACCGCGAGGGGCCGTTCGGCGAGATGGAGGGCCGGGCCGCCGTCGCCCTGGTCGAGGAGCGCGTACGGCGGGGGTTGCCGCCGCAGAGTGTCGTCTCCGTCACCGGTCTGCCCCTCACGGACGCGATCAGGAGCGCGCGCGAGCAGGGCGTCCTGGACCGCAACCCCATGTTCGACCGCATCACCCCGACCGGTGTGGCATGGGCCGACGGCCGGACCGTGGACGCGGACGTGATCCTCTGGGCGACCGGGTTCCGCGCCGCGATCGACCACTTGTCCCCGCTCAGGCTGCGGGAGCCGGGGGGCGGCATCCGGGTGGAGGGCACGCGCGCGGTACGCGACGAGCGCGTCCATCTGGTCGGCTACGGTCCCTCGGCCTCCACGATCGGCGCCAACCGGGCGGGGCGTGCGGCCGTCGGCGAGATCCGCCGCCTCCTGGACCGGTCGCCTGTCCCCAGCGCCTGAGGCGTCACCCCGTCTTCGCCGCCCGCCGGTGGGCGTTGAACTCGGCGACGTTCGCCTGGTGTTCCGCGTAGTCGGCGGTGAAGCGGGTGTCCCCCGGCCGTACGGTCACGAAGTACAGCCAGTCGCCCTTCGCCGGGTCGATCGACGCCGTCATGGCCTGCTCTCCCGGGTTCCCGATGGGGGTCGGCGGCAGTCCGGTGCGTTCGTAGGTGTTGTACGGGCTGTCGATCCTGGTGTCCTCGTGGGTGGTGTCCACGGTCGAACGGCCCAGGGCGTAGTTGATCGTCGAGTCCATCTGGAGGGCCATCCCGCGGGCGAGGCGGTTGTGGACGACCCGGGCGACCTTGCCCATGTCCTCGGCGGTGTCGGCCTCGGCCTGCACGATGCTCGCGACGATCACCGTCTGGTGCACGCTCAGGCCGTGACGCTGGGCGCCCGCGCCGATGTGTTCGGCGCCGAAGCGCTTGCCCGCCGTCTCGACCATGTAGCGGAGCAGGCTCTCGGGGGTGGTCGAGGAGGTGACGGGGTACGTCGCCGGGAAGAGATAGCCCTCAGGATTGCCTCCCGCACCCCCGGGCAGGGCGAGTCCGGTGGCCGGGGCGGCCGCGGCGCGCCGGGTGGTGCCTTCGGGGAGTGCGAGGGAGCGGTCGACCGCCGCGTACACCTGGCCCGCCCGCCAGCCCTCCGGGATCACCAGGGTCCGCTGTTCCTCCGGGGCGGGCTCGTCCTCACCGAGGAGCAGCAGCGGCACGGCGATCGCCGCCGCCACCGCGAGGGCGGCTCCGAGGAGCAGCGCGAGTTTGCCCCGGCGGGTGAGCCGGGGGCGACGGCGGCGGTGTGCGGGCTGCCAGGACCGGTACGTCATGGCCGCACGCTAACCCCGCCCGCCCGGGAAACCGCGCAGCCCGCACACGCGGCGGCGCCGCCGGCCCCCTGGGACGGGGGGCCGACGGCGCCGTGCACTGCGTGTGCCGGTCGGGCCAGGGTCAGACGAGCCAGCCCAGGAAGTGGACGACGCCGGCGAGCAGGTTGGTGATGACGTTCATGGTGGTGCTTTCTCCTTGTGCCAAGTGCATCTGTGGGACAGTGCGCGGTCGCGGTCTGCAGCCCGTCGCTTGCGCACCGTCATCGTCTGCCGCCGCAGAGGAGCGGATCAATGAAAACGGGGACGATCACACGTTCTGGGGAACAACCGCTCCCACGTTCGTGTGTTCGTCCCGGCGCACCAGCGCCGCGTACCGGCCGTTCCGTGCGAGCAGTTCCGTATGCGTGCCGCGCTCGGCGATCCGGCCGGCTTCGAGGACGACGATCTGGTCGGCGTCCCGGACGGTGGAGAGCCGGTGGGCGATGGTGATGGTCGTGCGGCCGGCGGAGAGCGCGTCGATGGCCTGCTGCACGGCGTGTTCCGTACGGGTGTCCAGCGCGCTGGTCGCCTCGTCGAGGATGAGCACGGGCGGGTCGCGCAGGATGGTCCGGGCGATCGCGAGGCGCTGCTTCTCGCCGCCCGAGAAGCGGTAGCCGCGCTCGCCGACGAGGGTGTCGTAGCCGTCGGGCAGCGAGGCGATGTGGTCGTGGATCTGGGCGGCGCGGGCGGCGGCCTCGATCTCCTCGTCCGTCGCGTCGGGCTTGGCGAAGCGCAGGTTGTCGCCGACGGAGGCGTGGAAGAGGTACGTCTCCTGGGAGACGACGCCGACCGCGCGGGCGAGGCTGTCGAAGTCCAGCTCACGGACGTCGACGCCGTCGAGCAGCACGCGTCCTTCGGTCACGTCGTAGAGCCGGGGCACCAGATAGCTGAGCGTGGACTTGCCGGATCCGGTCGGCCCGACGACGGCGAGACTGCCGCCGGCCGGGACGGTCAGGTCGATGGATTCGAGCGTCGCCGGGCCGGCGGTCTCGCCGTCGTAGTGGAAGCGGACGTTCTCGAACGTCACCTCACCGCTGATCTTCTCCAGCCGGACGGGCTCCGCGGGCTCGGTGATGTCGACGGGGAGGTCGAGGTACTCGAAGATCCGCTGGAAGAGGGCGAGGGAGGTCTGTATCTGGACACCCGTGGAGAGCAGGCTCACGGCGGGCCGGAACAGTCCCTGCTGGAGCGAGACGAAGGCGACCAGGGTGCCCAGGGAGATCGCCGGACCGCCCGCCTGCATGGCCAGGCCGGCGGCCCAGTAGATCAGCGCGGGCATGGCGGCCATGACGATGCCGATGGTGGACATCCGCCACCGTCCCGCCATGGAGGAGCGCACTTCGAGGTCGACGAGGCGCTCGGACTCCTCGGCGAAGGACCGGGTGAGCGAGTCGGCGCGGCCCATGGTCCGGCCGAGCAGGATGCCGCTGACGGAGAGCGACTCGGTGACGGTCGCGGCCATGGCGGCCATCTGCTTCTGGCGCTGCGTGGTGATCTTCTTGCGCTCGCGGCCGACGCGGCGGCTGATCCAGACGAAGACGGGGAGCAGGAGCAGCGAGACCACGGTGAGGCGCCAGTCCAGCACCAGCATGGCCACGACGGTGGCGACGACGGCGGTGAGGTTCGAGACGAGGGAGGTGGCGGTCGAGGTGACCGTCGCCTGCATCCCGCCGATGTCGTTGGCGATCCTGGACTGGACCTCGCCGGTGCGTGTCCGCGTGAAGAAGGCGAGCGGCATCCGCTGCAGCTGGGCGTAGACCGCGGTGCGCAGGTCGTGCATCACCCGCTGGCCGACGGTGGTGGAGATGAGGGTCTGGAGCACGCCGAAGACGCTGGTCATCACGGCGGTGAGGATCATGCCGAGGGCGAGCAGGCTGAGCAGCCCCGTGCGGCCCTGCGGGATCGCGGTGTCCAGGATCTCCTTGAGCAGGAACGGCGAGGCGACCGTCACCAGGGACGAGGCGCCGACGAGCAGCCCCACGACGGCGAGCCGGGAGCGGTAGGGACGGAAGAGCCGCAGGATGCGCCGCATCTGCGCGGGCTCCTCGGGCTGCGCGGGATCGCGCGGTGGAGGTGTCCAGTCGGACGCTTCATGGGGGCGCATGGGCTCCTACGAGTGACGAGGCGAGGCATGAGGGACGACAAAGGTCGAGTCGATCAGAGCATACCTCATTGTTACCTATACTCACAGTGAACATGGTCCTGATAGCGTGCCTCCATGAGCACCCCCGACGCCGACGGCCTCCTCGCCGAGCAGTTGCTGCGCCTCACCCGGCGGCTGCACCGCATCCACAAGCGGCACCTCGAGCCGCTCGGCATCACCCCGGCGCAGTCCCGGCTCCTGCGGACCGTCGCTCACTACGACCACGCGCCCCGGATGGCCGATCTCGCCGAGCGTCTGGAGGTCGTCCCCCGGGCCGTGACCAGCCTGGTGGACGGTCTGGAGGCCGCCGGCCGGGTGCGCCGCGTCGCCGATCCGACGAACCGCAGGGTGGTCCGGATCGAGCTCACCGACCCGGGACGCGCCACGCTGCGCGCGTTGCGAAGCGCCCGTCGGGCGGCCGCAGAGGACATCCTTGCTCCATTGACCGTCGATCAGCGCGAGGTGCTCGGAGGTCTGCTGTCCGCTCTGGTCGACCACGTGCCGGAGCGTCGCTGCTGACCGAGGGGGAGCACGGAGCGCCGAGGGGAGCCGTGCCATGCCACTGCTGGAGCCGAACCCGCGGGCCCTGCGTCCGGGCAGGAAGCGGACCCCGGCCCCCGACCGGGTCCCCGATCTCCAGTCCCGCGGCACGCCCCGTCATCTGCGGGAGGAGCTGACCGCGCTCCTCGGCCCGGAGAAGGTGCTCTCGAGGATCTCCGACCTGGTGCGGTACGCCTCCGACGCCAGTCCCTATCGCTTCGTGCCCCAGGTCGTGGTGGTGGCGGAGGACATCGACGACATCTCCGCGGTCCTCTCGTACGCGCACGGCAAGGGCCGCGAAGTGGTGTTCCGGGCGGCCGGGACCAGCCTCAACGGCCAGGCCCAGGGGGAGGACATCCTCGTCGACGTGCGCCGGCACTGGGTGGGCGTCGAGGTGCTGGACGACGGCGCCCGCGCCCGGATCCGCCCCGGCACCACGGTCGTCCGGGCCAACGCCGCCCTCGCCCCGTACGGCCGGATCCTCGGGCCCGACCCGGCGAGCGCCGTCGCCTGCACGATCGGCGGGGTGGTCGCCAACAACGCCTCCGGCATGACCGCCGGCACGACGCGGAACGCGTACCGGACCGTCTCCTCCCTCACCTTCGTCCTGCCGAGCGGCACGGTCGTCGACACCGGCGACCCGGCGGCCGACGAGGAGCTCGCGCGTGCCGAACCGGGCCTGTGCGCGGGGCTGATGGCGCTCAAGGCGGACATCGAGGGCGACGCGGAGCTGGTCGCGCGCATCCGCGCCAAGTACGCCATCAAGAACACCAACGGCTACCGTCTGGACGCCTTCCTGGACGGCGCCACGCCCGTGGAGATCCTGCGGGGACTCATGGTCGGCTCGGAGGGCACGTTCGGTTTCATCTCCGAGGTCGTCTTCGACACCCTGCCGCTGGACCGGCGGGTTTCCACCGCCCTGCTGCTCTTCCCCTCGCTGCCGGCCGCGGCAGCCGCCGTGCCGCGCTTCACCGAGGCGGGGGCGAGGGCGGTCGAGCTGATGGACGGCAACACGCTGCGCGCCTCGGTGAGCGTCGCCGGGGTGCCGGCCGACTGGGCGGAGCTGCCCAAGGAGGCGGCTGCGCTGCTCGTGGAGTTCCGCGCGCCGGACCCGGCCGCGCAGGAGGCGTACGAGCGGGCGGCCGCCGCCGTGCTCGCGGGCCTGGAGCTGATCGCGCCCGTCGCCTCGGTGAGCAACGCCTTCACCCGCGACCCGGGGACGATCACCGCGTACTGGAAGGCCCGCAAGGCGTTCGTGGCCGCCGTGGGCGGCTCGCGCCCCCCGGGTACGACTCTGATCACCGAGGACTTCGCCGTGCCACCGGCCCGGCTCGCCGAGGCCTGCGCGGACCTTCTGGAGCTCCAGTCCCGGCACGGCTTCGACGCGGCCGTCGCCGGGCACGCCGCCCACGGCAACCTGCACTTCCTGCTCGCGTTCGACGCCGCCGACCCCACCGACGTGGAGCGGTACGCCACCTTCATGGACGAGTTCTGCAAGCTGACCGTGGAGCGCTTCGACGGTTCGCTCAAGGCCGAGCACGCCACCGGCCGCAACATCGCCCCCTTCCTGGAGCTGGAGTGGGGCCCGAGGGCGACCGAGCTGATGTGGCGGACCAAGGAGCTCATCGATCCCGACGGGGTCCTCGCGCCGCGGATCGTCCTCGACCGTGACCCGCAGGCCCATCTCCGCGGGCTGAAGACGATCCCCAGGGTGGAGGCCGTCGCGGACCCGTGCATCGAGTGCGGCTTCTGCGAACCGACCTGTCCGAGCCAGGACCTGACGACCACTCCCCGCCAGCGCATCGTGCTGCGCCGGGAGATGCTGCGGCAGAACGACGGCTCTCCGGTGGAGACGAGCCTCCTGGAGGAGTACGGCTACGACGCCGTGGACACCTGCGCCGGCGACTCCACCTGCAAACTGGCCTGCCCCGTCGGCATCGACACGGGGGCGCTGATGAAGGGTTTCCGCCATCAGCGGCACTCCGCGCGCGAGGAGCGGATCGCCTCGCTCGCGGCCCGGAACTTCCGTGCCGTGGAGGCCGCGGCCCGCCTCGCGGTCGCCGCGGCGGACCGGATCGGTGACCGGCTCCTGGGATCGGTCACCGGCCTCGCGCGCAAGGCCGTGCGGCCCGACCTCGTACCGGAATGGCTGCCGGAGATCCCCGCCGCGGCGGCGCGGCGCCTGCCGCGCACCCACCGGCCGGCGGCCGTAGCCGTCTACTACCCGGCCTGTGTGAACCGCGTCTTCGGCGGGCCGGAGGGCACGGGGGGGCCGTCGCTGCCCGAGGCGGTCGTCGCGCTCTCGGCGCGGGCGCGCAGGCCGGTGTGGATCCCGGACGACGTGGCCGGGACGTGCTGCGCGACGATCTGGCACTCCAAGGGGTACGAGCGCGGCAACGAGGTGATGGCCAACCGCATCGTGGAGGCGGCCTGGGGCTGGACGGCCGGCGGGCGCCTGCCCCTCGTCGTCGACGCCTCCTCCTGCACGCTCGGGATCGCCCACGAGGTGGTGCCCTACCTCACCGACGACAACCGGGTGCTGCACGCCGAGCTGACCGTCCTCGACTCGTTGGTCTGGGCGGCCGACGAGCTCCTGCCCCGGCTCGACGTACGGCGGGCGGTGGGCTCGGCGGTGGTGCACCCGACCTGCTCCATGCGGCACCTGGGGGACGAGGAGCGACTGACGGAGCTGGCCCGGGCCTGCGCCGACGAGGTCGTGGTGCCGCAGGAGGCGGGCTGTTGCGCCTTCGCAGGTGACCGGGGAATGCTCCATCCGGAGCTGACGGCCTCGGCCACCGCGCGCGAGGCGGCCGAGGTGACGGCGCGCTCCTTCGACGCGCACCTGTCGGCGAACCGGATGTGCGAGATCGGCATGGACCGGGCGACCGGCCGGAGCTACCACCACGTGCTGCTGGCCCTGGAGCGCGCGACGCGTCCATGACGTGCCCGTTCCGTGTCCGCCCGTGGCGCGGCCACGTCCTGAGCCCCATTCCCCTCCCCTCCCCTCCCCTTCCCCCGCACGCGCCCGCCACCTCGTGCGTGTCCGGACGTCCGGCGCGTCCGGCGCTGGTCGAAGCGGAAGCGAAGAGTCCAACCACCCGTCGCAAGAGTCCAATCCGCGCCCTTGCGCACCATCAGCCCCAACGGCCAGGGTCCTGTGCGGGATTCATGAGCCAGCCGTGCCCACAGCTACTGGAGGTTCCATGAACGACAACGCACCGCAGCCGCCGAGCCGCCGCTCCGTCCTACGGACCACGGCCGGGGTCGCGGGAGCGGGCATCGGCCTCGGCGCCCTGGGCGCCGGCCCCGCCACCGCCGCCACGGCCGCCACGGCCGGAGAGGCCGCCGTCGCCGCCGAGACCGCCGCCGCGGCGACCCGCACGCGCAGAGGCGCCACCATGGCGGGTGTCCCCTTCGACCGGCGCTCCACCGTGCGCGTCGGGATCATCGGCCTCGGCAACCGGGGCGGCAGCATGATCGACCTGTTCCTCGCCCTTCCCTGGGTGCGGGTCGTCGCGCTCTGCGACCCGGTCAGGACGAAGACGGAACGCGCCGCCGCCAAGGTGGTCGCCGCCGGGCAGCCCTCCCCCGCCGTGTACACCCACGGCGAGGACGACTACGAGAACCTCTGCGAGCGCTCCGACCTGGACTTCGTCTATGTGGCGACGCCCTGGGAACTGCACGTCGAGATGGCGCGGGCGGCGATGCTGAACGGCAAGCACGTCGGCGTGGAGTGTCCGATCGCCATGACGATCGAGGACCTGTGGGAGCTGGTCGACCTCTCGGAGCAGACCCGGCGCCACTGCATGCAGCTCGAGAACTGCTGCTACGGCCGCAACGAGATGCGGGTCCTGCGGATGGCGCACGCGGGCAGGTTCGGCGACCTGCTGCACGGCGCGGGGGCGTACAACCACGACCTGCGGGAGCAGATGTTCTCGCCCACGTACTACGAGGGCCCCTGGCGCCGGCTCTGGCACACCCGGCTGCGCGGCGATCTCTACCCGAACCACGGCTTCGGCCCGGTCGCCAACTACATGGACGTCAACCGGGGCGACCGGGTGGTCAGCATCAGCAGCTTCGGGACACCGGCGCTCGGTCTCGCCCAGTACCGGGCGGCGAAGATGCCGGCGGGCGACCCGAGCTGGAAGGAGACGTACATCGGGAGCGACCGGACGATCAGTCTGGTCCAGACGGCGAAGGGCCGTGTGATCCGGCTGGAGCACGACGTCTCGACGCCGCACCCGTACAGCAGGATCAACAGCCTCGGCGGCACCCGCGGCGTGTTCGAGGACTACCCGGCCCGGATCTATCTGGAGCCGGACCACAAGGGGCACCAGTGGGGCGACTTCGCGGCCTACGCCGCGGAGTTCGACCACTGGCTCTGGAAGGAGCACGCCAATCCGCCGGGCGGGCACGGCGGGATGGACTACATCATGATCTACCGGCTGATGCAGTGCATGCAGCTCGGTCTGGTCCCCGACTTCGACGTGTACGACGCGGCGACCTGGACGGCTCCGGTGCCGCTCAGCCACGCCTCGATCAAGGCCAAGGGCGCGCCCCAGGAGATCCCGGACTTCACCCGGGGCGAGTGGAAGAAGGCCCGGTCCGGCGTGGACTCGGTCAAGCCCGCCTAGGCCGTATCACCAGGGACAGGTGGGACGTTCGCACGCCCAGGACGCGACGGCGCGGGTGGTCGCCCTGACCGGCCGCGCCGCTCACGTCCTCGGGCCTCACGGCGCTCAGCAGCGCAGCCGGTCCTCCGTGACCGTGCCCTGAGCCGTCCGCACGCTCCGGTCGTAGCAGCCGCCGGAGCCGGCGAGCCGGTACCGCTCGGACGTCGTTCCGACCGCGTGCCGCTGGTCGCGGGGCACACCGGTGGTGTAGGTGGCGTCACCGGTGTAGCCGTGGTCGAGCCGCGACCAGGAGAGCCGCTCGCCGCCTCGTACGACGTCGGTGCGGGCCCGGTCGCCGAGGGACAGTGCGGTCCGCAGGCGGTCACCCGCGCCGACGGTCGTCTCGCCGTCCATGGTGTACGTGCGGTGGGTGCGGGTGCTGGTGCGCCCGGCGGTCACGGTCTCGTCGTCGGTCCACCGGGCGGTGAGCGCGTCCGGGATCTCGCCCTCGCCCCAACGGTGGGCGGAGGTGTGCGCCAGGGTCCGCGTGACCGTGGTGTCGACGCGGCCGTGCGAGGTGTTGAGATGTCCGGCGACGGTGAGCCGGTGTCCGCCCTCGGTGTCCAGCCGGTGCTCCGTCCCCGCCGGGGTGTACGCCGAGGAGTTGCGGGGAGCGGTCTCCTCGTGGCGGTCGAGCGCGCCGGTGACGACGGCGCGGCCCTCGTCCTGCCAGAGCAGGATGTTGGTGGGTGTGCTCCAGCCGGTCTGTCCGGCGGGAACGCCGACGACCGACACCTCGATCCGATGGGCGCGCCCGTCGTTGAGGAGGGCCGCGAAGGGCGTCAGGTCGTAGACGATCGGCTGGACGTCGAAGGCGCGCGGGCCGGGGGTGACGTACCAGAGGAAGGGGTTGGACCAGCCGCCCGTCCATACCGTCGGGAAGGGTGCGGCGATGCCCGCGAGCCGCCCGTCGACGGAGACCTGGACCTCGCGGTAGGGCCCGTCGGTCGCCTTGCACGAGTACGGGGCGGCGTCGGGCACGGTCAGGTACCAGTACTCCTCGCAGCCACCGCCGGAGCCCGTGGCGTACACCTCGGCGAGGAGGCGTTCGGTGTTGCGCGGGGTGGTCAGACTCGCGGAGTCGAGCGGCAGCACCCGGTCGGGGGTGCCGGTGGCCGGCTTCACCTGCCCCCGGGCCGTGTAGAAGGTGAGCGTGACCCGGACGTCGAGGACGCCGGTGTACGTCTCGTTCACGACATTGCCGATGAGCATCTCGACCGGCTGGGGGCGGCTGAGGGTGTCGCGGTAGCGGGTGACGTCCTTCTCCACCGACCAGGTGATGCCGTCGGGCGAGGGCTGCGGCGTGGAGGTGCGGAAGATCTCCACGCCGCCGACGGTGAGGTGGCCGAGCCGGTCGTACTGACGGCCCTTCACCTTCCCTTCGAGGCGCAGGACGACCTTGTTCCATCGGGTGCCGCACTCCTTCGGCGGTGCGTAGCTCCCCCTGTACGGCGTGAAGTCGCGGAACTGGGCCTCGGCGAGGGTCACTTCACACGAGGGCGTGTCCGGCCTCGCGACGGGCGGCGCGGCGGTGACCGGGTCGTGCCAGTCGCTCGTGAACTCGGGAGGGGGTGTCTCGTACGGAGCCAGTGCGCCCGCCGGCGGGGCGGTGAGCAGCGCTCCGGCGGCCAGGACGAACCCGCCGATCACGCTCACGACCTTGTGATGTCTCATGGGACCGGAGTGAAGCGCGGGGTGCTCGGGGCGTCCAGAGGGCGTGGGTGGACCTTGGCGTGTTCTGTGCCCCGATGCGAATAAATCGATTGCCGTACGGGGTCACGGAACGCGAACCTTGCACGGTTTGAGCCATCTGACGAAGAACCGGAAGACCCTGGGAAGCCATGCAGATTCGCGATCTACCGTACGCCGATCCAGGGGCCCCCGATGTCCGCTCGGGCACGCGGTTCCTCCTCTGGCTCGGCCGTAATCAACTCGCGGGGCAGGTCAAGTCCCTCTTGTGGGGTCTGCTGCTGCAGCTCGGCATCGCCGGCCTGCCCCTCGCCGTCGGGCTGGCCGTGCAGGCGGTCGTCGACCGCGACGGCGGGCGCCTCGGACTGGCGGGCGGGCTGCTCGCCCTGCTCGGCGCCGCCATCGCGGTCGGCGACACGATGCTCCACCGCACCGCCGTCACCAACTGGATCACGGCCGCCGCGCGCGTCCAGCAGCTCCTCTCCCGCAAGACCGCCGAGCTCGGTTCCGTGCTGACCCGGCGGGTCGCCGCCGGGGAGATCGTCTCCGTTTCGACGGGTGACGTGGAAAAAATCGGATGGTTCGTCGAGGCGCTGTCCCGGTTCGCCGCGGCGGCCGTGACCCTGGTCCTCGTCTGCGTCGGGCTGGTGGTCTACCAGCCTGCGCTCGGCGCCGTGGTGGCGGTCGGTGTGCCGGTCCTCGCCCTCGCCGTGCTGCCGCTGCTCCCCCGCGCCACGCGCCGGGCGGACGTCCAGCGCGAGAAGGCGGGCAAGGCCACCGAGCTGGCCTCCGACACCGTGGCGGGGTTGCGGGTGCTGCGCGGGATCGGCGGCGAGGAGCTGTTCCTCGGCCGCTACCGCACCGCCTCGCAGGAGGTGCGCAGGGCCGCCGTCCGCAGCGCCCGGATGTGGGCACTGATCGCGGCGGTCCAGGTCCTGCTGCCGGGAATCCTGCTCATCGCGGTCGTGGCGTACGGGGCGCGGCTCGCCCTGGACGGGCGCATCAGCGTCGGTGAGCTGGTCACCGTCTACGGAGCGGTGGCGCTCACCCATCATCCGCTGCGGAACTTCGAGGAGATCGCGATGGCCTTCTCCTTCTCGCGGCCTTCCGCCAAGCGGGCCGCGCGCGTGCTCGCGCTGACCCGCACGACGACGGCCACCGCCGACGTCGGCCGCACGGCGTCCGGCGACCTGTACGACCCGGCCACCGGTCTGCTCGCGCCCGCCGGGCTCCTCACGGCGGTCGTCTGCGGTGACCCGGACGCGGCCGGGCGCCTCGCGGACCGGCTCGGCGGCCATCCGACGGAGCCGGACGAGGGGCATGCCTCCGTCCTGCTCGGCGGCGTCCCCCTCGACGAGCTGGAGCTGGCCGAGGCCCGCACCGCCGTGCTCGTCCAGGACAAGGATCCGGTGCTGCTCTCCGGCACGCTCCGCGAACTCCTCGACGTGCCCTCCTCGGGTGCGGTCGCGGCGGAGGACGCCCTGGCCGCCGCGCAGTGCGGGGACGTGCTGGACGCGCTCGCGCAGGCGTCCGTCGACAGCGGCGGCGACCCGATGGAGACCCGGATCACCGAACGCGGCCGGTCGCTGTCCGGCGGCCAGCGCCAGCGCCTGGCGCTGGCCCGCTCGCTGGTCACCGACCCGAAGGTGCTGGTCCTCGACGAGCCGACCTCGGCCGTCGACTCGCACACCGAGGCCCGGGTCGCGGCCGGGGTCAAACGCCTGCGCGCGGGCGCGACGACGGTGGTCCTCGCCTCGTCGCCGCTGCTGCTGGATCTCGCCGACCGGGTCGTCCTGATCGACGAGGAGGAGGTCGTGGCGGTGGGCACGCATCGCGAGCTGCTGCGCGGCGAGCCGCGCTACCGGGCCGTCGTCACCCGGGAGACGGAGGAGGAGCTCGCGCGCACCCCCTCCGCCGGCCCGGAATCCCTCGACGAACTCGAAGAGCTGGAAGGAGAGTCGGCATGATCGGCCTGGCGCCACCGGCGTACGATCCGGCGGCCCCGCAGTCGGCGACGACGCTGCCTGTCGGCACCCCCGCGACCGTACGCGCCTATGTACGGGAGCTGCTGCGCCGCCACCGAGGGGCGTTCGCGCTGCTCATCGGCGTCAACGCGATCGCGGT
Source organism: Streptomyces sp. NPDC029139 (assembly GCF_055564335.1). Lineage (NCBI taxonomy): Bacteria > Bacillati > Actinomycetota > Actinomycetes > Kitasatosporales > Streptomycetaceae > Streptomyces > Streptomyces sp. NPDC029139. The sequence goes on from NZ_JBVHWN010000003.1 coordinate 520,560, forward strand.
GATCGCCTCGATGGCCGGTCCGTACCTGCTCGGCTCGCTCGTCGAGCGGCTCGCGGCGGGCGAGAGGGATCTCCGGCTGGAGCCCACGATCGCCCTGTTCGTGGTCGCGCTGGCCGTCCAGACGTACTTCGTGCGCCAGGTGCGGCTGCGCGGCGCGATGCTGGGCGAGGAGATGCTGGCCGATCTGCGCGAGGACTTCCTCGTCCGGTCGGTCGGTCTGCCGCCCGGCGTCCTGGAGCGGGCCGGAACGGGCGACCTGCTGTCCCGTATCACCACCGACATCGACCGGCTGGCCAACGCGATGCGCGAGGCCGTCCCGCAGCTCGCCATCGGGGTCGTGTGGGCCGGTCTGCTGATCGGCGGGCTCGCCGCGACCGCTCCGCCGCTCGCGCTCGCGCTCGTGCCGGCCGCGGCGCTGCTGCTCGTCGGCTGCCGCTGGTACTTCCGGCGCGCGCCGGCGGCCTACCGCTCGGAGGCCGCGGGCTACGCGGCGGTCGCGGCCGCGCTCGCCGAGACGGTCGACGCCGGCCGCACGGTGGAGGCGCACCGCCTCGGGGCCCGTCGGGTCGCCCTCTCCGACCAGCGTGTCCTCGAGTGGACGCGGTGGGAGAGGTACACGCTCTTCCTCCGCTCGGTGCTCTTCCCGGTCGTCAATCTCACGCACATCCTGGTCCTGGCGGGCGTGCTGATGCTCGGCGGTGTCTTCGTCCTGCGGGGCTGGCTCGACGTCGGGCAGCTCACCACGGGCGCGCTGCTCGCGCAGATGCTGGTGGACCCGATCGGCATCATCCTGCGCTGGTACGACGAACTGCAGGTGGCCCAGGTGTCGCTGGCGCGGCTCGTCGGCGTCCGGGACATCGAGCCGGAGGCGGGGGACGACGACGTACGGCCCGACGGCCGGGCGGTCCGGGTGGACGAGGTGCGCTTCGGCTACCGGGAGGGCGTCGACGTGCTGCACCGGGTGTCGATGGACGTCGCCCCGGGCACCCGGCTCGCGCTGGTCGGCCCCTCCGGGGCGGGCAAGTCGACGCTGGGCCGGTTGCTGGCGGGCATCTACGCCCCCCGCACCGGCTCGGTCACGCTCGGCTCCGCCGAGCTGTCGAGCATGCCGGCCGAGCGGGTCCGCGAGCATGTGGCCCTGGTCAACCAGGAGCACCACGTCTTCGTGGGCTCGCTCCGCGACAACCTGCTGCTGGCCCGGACGGGCGCCGAGGACGCCGAGCTGTGGGCGGCGCTCGGCGCGGTCGACGCGGAGGGCTGGGCGCGGGCGCTGGACGAGGGCCTGGACACGGAGGTCGGTTCGGGCGGGCTGGCGCTCACCCCGGCCCAGGCCCAGCAGATCGCCCTGGCCCGCCTGGTCCTCGCCGATCCGCACACCCTGGTCCTGGACGAGGCGACCTCGCTCCTGGACCCGCGGGCGGCCCGTCATCTGGAGCGCTCGCTGGCCCGCGTCCTGGACGGGCGTACCGTCGTGGCGATCGCCCACCGCCTGCACACCGCGCACGACGCGGATGTGATCGCGGTGGTCGAGGGCGGCCGGATCAGCGAGCTGGGCAGCCATGACGAGCTGGTGGCGGCGGACGGCGCGTACGCGGCGCTGTGGAGGTCGTGGCACGGCTGACGGACCGGGCAAGGGCCCGCCGCTCCTTCCGGGGCGGCGGGCCCTTCGGTCTGAGCGAGCCGCGCCGCTCCCTACGACCGGCGCGCCTGCTGGGAGGCGCACGTCCAGATCACCGGGCGCACGCGCCCGGAGGCGTCCGTCGCGCGTCCGCCGACCCGGTCGTCGTCCGTCACCGTGTAGGCGGCGGAGGCGCCCGTCGGCGCGAGGCGGGGCAGGACGAGCGCGGGCCCGGCGCCCGGCCAGTACTGGGCCTGCTCGGGCGGGGCGGTGTCCGGGGGCCACGGGCCGGTGATCGGCGAGTCGCCCACGGTGCCCACGGCCACGCCGCTGCCCGGGCTGATGTCCTCCAGGGTGGCGGAGGTCCGGCCACCGGGAGGCGCGATCCACAGGGGCTCCTCGGCGTAGGGAGGCGTCCAGTGCAGACCGGCCGACTCCATGGCCCTGCTGTAGCCGAAGGTGCCGGCCATACGGCCGCGGTCGTCGATGTCGCGGGGTACGTAGGAGGAGTACGTGTCGCCCGGGTACACGGGCGGCAGTTCGCGCGCCGGGGCCGACCGGTCCGCGGACCAGAGCAGGGCGACGTTGTAGCCGGCGTACTCCTCGCCCTCGCCGTAGCCGCTGCCCACGATCTGTCCCGCGTTGTTGATCCCGGTGACCTCCTCGACCCGGACATGCGGCGGGACCGCGAGTTCCCGGCGGATCGTCCGGCCCCACCACTCGACCCCCGTGACCCGGCCCTCGGCGTCGTGCCGGTATCCGACGATCCGGCCACGGTCGTCGAGGTCCTTGGCATGGCCGCCGCCCGGCAGCACGGTGACCGCGCGGGCGCCGATCCGGTAGCTGAAGGGCGCCGGGCCGCGGCCCGGGCCCGACAGGGTGCCGGCCATGAGGCCGTACCGGTTGACCGCCTCCACCGTGCCCCCGGTGTATCCGGCGGGCAGCGGAACGGCGTGCGCCCGCGTCCCCCGCCAGTACACCGGCTTCCCGTCGGAGCTGCCGACCGCCGTCCGGCCCCGGCCGAGGTCGGTGACCACTCCCCCGCCCGTCGAGGACAGGGTGCCGAGCACGGTGATCGACGGAGTGCAGGGACGGGAACCGGCCGCTCGTGCCGGTGTCTGCGCGGGTACGGCCAGGGCGAGCGCGAGTGCGGCCAGTGCCGTCACCGCCGCCGCCGTCCCCCGTCTCGCTCGGCGCGCCGTACGTATGTGCTGTTCCTCCATGCGGACCCCCCAGGCCGGCAGTCGGATCCGACGGGCACTGACGGCCCGTCGGGAGCACCACATCATGGAGGGCCGGCGGGCCGGTGCGCCAGACGGCGCGCGCGTCCGCGGGCGCCGCCGCGCGGAGGGTCCGCTACACGAAGCCGAGGGCCGACGCCCCGCCGACACCGCCGAGCAGCATGAAGGCCGGCATCAGGACCTTGAGCTCGACCCAGCTGCCGGCCCGGAAGCGCATCCCCTTCGGCGGGCCGACCGGGTACCACCGCTTGCGCCCCACGGGGATCGGCCACAGGATCGGGCAGCCGGAGACGGTCAGGGCGTCGCCGATGTCGTGGACGAGGGCGCCGAGGACGATCGGCAGGCCCAGCCAGAGGTACTCCTGGCCGGGGCCGGTGAAGAGCCAGTCGGAGCCGTTGCCGGGCTGGTCCAGGACGCCCGCGAGGATCCAGGCGCTGGTGGCGCCCAGCAGCCAGACGAGGATGTCGCTGGACATCCGGGCGGCCCGCCACAGCAGGCCCTCGACGGCCAGCACGAGGTGGACGAAGAGGAGGGCGAGCACGGCCCAGCGACCGCCGGTGATCGCCAGGACCGACGCTCCGGCGCCGATGAGGACGGCCCAGAGCCAGGTGTGGGTGAGGGTGCGGTGCCCGCCCGACCGGCGGGGGTCGGCGGTGGAGCGCGTGGCTTTGTAGACGGCGTACGAGAGCTTGTCGACGATCTCGCAGAGCCCCTTGGAGACCGGTCCGAAGGCGCGCGAGATGGTCGCGGACTTGTGGTCCAGGTCGGGGGCGAGGGCGGCGCCCGCGCAGATCAGGGCTCCGACGACGACGACCGGCCAGGGCATCGGGTGGCCCGCGGCCGCCGCCGCCGCTCCGACGCCCAGCCAGGCCGCCGCTCCGGACAGCGAGTGCGCCGGTCCCATCATGCTTGTGCCCGCCCCATTCCTACGGTGCCGGCGCTCAGTTGACGGCCGGTCGACGGGTCAGCGTATCGTCCGTGATCTTGCCGCCGGTGGCCGGTTCCCTCATCCGGGCGGAATCCAGGCAAGATGGGGGGCGTGACCCTTATCGATCAGCTGCCGCCGAACGCCGACCCCGACGCCCTCTTCGAGGCTTTCTCCTCATGGGCGGAGGGCCGGGGCATCACGCTCTACCCGGCCCAGGAGGAAGCGCTGATCGAAGTGGTCTCCGGCGCGAACGTGATCTTGTCCACGCCCACCGGCTCGGGAAAGTCGCTGGTCGCGGCGGCCGCGCACTTCACGGCGCTGGCGAACGACCAGGTGACCTTCTACACCGCGCCGATCAAGGCGCTGGTGTCGGAGAAGTTCTTCGACCTGTGCAAGCTCTTCGGCACCGAGAACGTCGGCATGCTGACCGGTGACGCGTCCGTGAACGCCGACGCGCCGGTCATCTGCTGCACCGCCGAGGTGCTGGCCTCGATCGCGCTGCGGGACGGCAGGTACGCCGACATCGGCCAGGTCGTCATGGACGAGTTCCACTTCTACGCGGAGCCGGACCGCGGCTGGGCCTGGCAGATTCCCCTCCTGGAACTCCCCCAGGCACAGTTCGTCCTCATGTCGGCGACGCTCGGCGACGTGTCGATGTTCGAGAAGGACCTGACCCGGCGGACCGGGCGGCCCACCTCGGTGGTCCGCTCGGCGACACGGCCGGTGCCGCTCTCGTACGAGTACCGGCTGACGCCGATCACGGACACGCTCACGGAGCTCCTGGAGACCAGGCAGGCGCCGGTCTACATCGTCCACTTCACGCAGGCGCAGGCCGTCGAGCGGGCGCAGTCGCTGATGAGCATCAACATGTGCTCGCGCGAGGAGAAGGACAAGATCGCCGAGCTGATCGGCAACTTCCGCTTCACCACCAAGTTCGGCCAGAACCTCTCACGTTATGTCCGCCACGGCATCGGCGTGCACCACGCGGGCATGCTGCCGAAGTACCGCCGGCTGGTGGAGAAGCTGGCGCAGGCGGGCCTGTTGAAGGTGATCTGCGGGACGGACACGCTCGGCGTGGGCGTCAACGTCCCGATCCGCACGGTGCTGTTCACGGCGCTGACGAAGTACGACGGCACCCGGGTGCGCACGCTGCGGGCCCGTGAGTTCCACCAGATCGCGGGCCGGGCCGGGCGGGCCGGCTTCGACACCGCCGGTCTGGTGGTCGCGCAGGCGCCCGAGCACGTCATCGAGAACGAGAAGGCGCTCGCGAAGGCGGGCGACGACCCGAAGAAGCGCCGCAAGGTGGTGCGCAAGAAGGCTCCGGAGGGCTTCGTCGCCTGGAGCGAGACCACCTTCGAGAAGCTGATCGCCGCCGATCCGGAGCCGCTGACCTCCCGCTTCAAGGTCACCAACATCATGCTGCTGTCGGTGATCGCCCGCCCGGGCAACGCGTTCGAGGCGATGCGCAAGCTCCTGGAGGACAACCACGAGCCCCGCAAGGCACAGCTGCGGCACATCCGCCGGGCCATCGCGATCTACCGCTCGCTGCTCGACGGCGGTGTGGTGGAGCGGCTGGACAAGCCGGACGCCGAGGGCCGCATCATCCGGCTCACCGTCGACCTGCAGCAGGACTTCGCGCTCAACCAGCCGCTGTCGACGTTCGCGCTCGCCGCGTTCGACCTGCTCGACCCGGAGTCGCCGTCCTACGCCCTGGACATGGTCTCGGTCGTCGAGTCGACCCTCGACGACCCGCGCCAGATCCTCGCCGCCATGCAGAACAAGGCGCGCGGCGAGGCCGTCGGGCGGATGAAGGCGGACGGTGTCGAGTACGAGGAGCGCATGGAGCGGCTCCAGGACATCTCGTACCCGAAGCCGCTGGAGGAGCTGCTCTGGCACGCGTACGACGTCTACCGGAAGTCGCACCCGTGGGTGGGCGACCATCCGGTGTCGCCGAAGTCGGTCATCCGTGACATGTACGAACGGGCGCTGACCTTCACGGAGTTCACGTCCTGGTACGAGCTGGCGCGGACCGAGGGCATCGTGCTGCGCTATCTGGCGAGCGCGTACAAGGCGCTGGACCACACGATTCCGGACGATCTGAAGACCGAGGATCTGGAGGACCTGATCGAGTGGCTCGGCGAGATGGTGCGCCAGGTGGACTCCTCGCTGCTCGACGAGTGGGAGCAGCTGGCGAACCCCGAGGTCGAGACGGCCGAGGAGGCGCAGGAGAAGGCCGACCAGGTCAAGCCGGTCACCGCGAACGCCCGCGCCTTCCGGGTCCTGGTGCGCAACGCGATGTTCCGCCGGGTGGAGCTGGCGGCCCTGGACAACGTGGACGCGCTGGGCGAGCTGGACGCCGAGTCCGGCTGGGACGCGGACGCGTGGGGCGAGGCGATGGACGCGTACTGGGACGAGTACGACGACCTCGGTACGGGTCCGGACGCGCGCGGCCCGAAGCTGCTGTCGATCGAGGAGGACGCGGCCCACGGGCTGTGGCGCGTCCGGCAGACCTTCGCCGATCCCAACGGCGACCATGACTGGGGCATCAGCGCGGAGGTGGATCTCGCGGCCTCCGACGAGGAGGGCCGCGCGATCGTCCGTGTGACGTCCGTCGGACAGCTGTAGCGGTCAGCCAGGGTTAAGGAGCGCAGTCGTGACCAATCCCGCCGAGAGCCTCGTCGGCCTGCTCGATCTGGAGCAGATCGAGGTCAACATCTTCCGCGGGCAGAGCCCGCAGGAGTCGCTGCAACGGGTCTTCGGCGGGCAGGTCGCCGGGCAGGCCCTGGTGGCGGCCGGACGCACCACGGAGGGCGACCGGCCGGTGCACTCGCTGCACTCCTACTTCCTGCGGCCGGGACGGCCCGGGGTGCCGATCGTCTACCAGGTGGAGCGGGTGCGGGACGGTCGTTCGTTCACCACCCGCCGGGTCACGGCGATCCAGCAGGGGCGCACGATCTTCAATCTGACGGCCTCCTTCCACCTGCCGGAGGAGTCCGGGTTCGAGCACCAGCTGCCGCCGCGGCACATGGTGGACCCGGAGACCCTGCCGAGGCTCGCGGACGAGATCCGCGACCACCTGGGCACGCTGCCGGAGGCCCTGGAGCGGATGGCGCGGCGCCAGCCGTTCGACATCCGCTACGTGGACCGGCTGCGCTGGACGAAGGACGAGGTCAAGGACGCGGACCCGCGCAGCGCGGTGTGGATGCGGGCGGTCGGCCCGCTCGGCGACGACCCGCTGGTGCACACCTGTGCCCTGACGTACGCCTCGGACATGACGCTCCTGGACGCGGTACGGATCCCGGTGGAGCCGCTGTGGGGGCCGCGGGGCTTCGACATGGCCTCGCTGGACCACGCGATGTGGTTCCACCGCCCCTTCCGGGCGGACGAGTGGTTCCTGTACGACCAGGAGTCCCCGATCGCGACGGGCGGCCGCGGCCTGGCCCGCGGCAGGATCTACGACCGCGAGGGGCGGCTGCTCGTCTCCGTGGTCCAGGAGGGGCTGTTCCGCAAGCTCTAGCGGGTGTCCTGCCGGAAGCAGGACACCCGCTAAGTGCCGGGGAGGGTGTCCTGGTCGACCTCGTGGCGGCGGGTGCGGATGTCCGGGCCCGGAGGGTGGAGTTTGGCGTCGCAGGCGGGGCCGAGGCCCGTGCGGCGGGATTCCGCGCCGGTCAGGGGGCGGCCGCACAGTCGGCACCGTACGCGCCGTCGCGTGCTCTGCGGGGCGGGATCGATGTCGATTGCCAGCGGTTCGTCACTCATGTTGTGATCACACCCTAGTCTCGACGAGGAGCTCTCCATGAGTGTGTACGACATCCCCCTGCGAACGCTGTCCGGCGACCCGATCTCGCTGGCCGACTACCGCGACCAGGCCGTCCTGGTGGTCAACGTGGCCTCCAAGTGTGGTCTGACCCCCCAGTACGAGGGCCTCGAGCGGCTGCAGAAGGAGTACGGGGAGAAGGGCTTCACCGTGCTCGGGGTGCCCTGCAACCAGTTCCTGGGCCAGGAGCCGGGGAGCGCGGACGAGATCCAGACGTTCTGCTCGGTGACGTACGGCGTGACCTTCCCCCTCCTGGAGAAGACGGACGTGAACGGCGAGGACCGTCACCCGCTCTACGCGGAGCTGACGAAGGTCGCCGACGCCGACGGCGCGGCCGGGGACGTCCAGTGGAACTTCGAGAAGTTCCTCGTCGGCAAGGACGGGCGGATCACCCGCTTCCGTCCGCGTGTCGAGCCCGAGGCCGCCGAGGTCGTCGCGGCCATCGAGGCCCAGCTTGTCTGACGCGACGGTCGTCACCCGGCTGCGCGCGGCCGGCTGCGTCTTCGCCGAGGAGGAGGCGGAGATGCTGCTCGCCGCCGCGGCCGGTTCCGCCGAGCTCGACGCGATGGTCGAGCGCCGCGCCGCCGGACTGCCCCTGGAACACGTCGTGGGCTGGGCCGCCTTCGGCGGGCTGCGCATCGAGGTCGACAGCGGGGTGTTCGTGCCCCGGCGCCGGACGGAGTTCCTCGTCGAGCAGGCCGTGGGCCTGGCCCGGCCAGGGGCGGTGTGTGTCGATCTGTGCTGCGGTTCCGGCGCGGCGGGGGCGGTGCTGCTCTCCGCCGTGGAGGGCGCTGAGGTGTACGCCTCGGACATCGAGCCGGCCGCCGTGCGCTGCGCGCGGCGCAACATCGAGCCGCGCGGCGGCCGGGTCTTCGAGGGCGATCTGTTCGCCCCGCTGCCGGACGCGTTGCGCGGCCGGGTCGAGGTGCTGGTGGCCAATGTGCCGTACGTGCCGACCGAGGAGGTCGGCCTGCTGCCGCCCGAGGCGCGCGAGCACGAGCCGCTGATCGCGCTCGACGGTGGCCCGGACGGACTCGACGTGCTGCGCAGGGTGGCCGCCGAGGCCGCCGAGTGGCTGGCCCCGGGCGGACACCTGCTGGTCGAGACGAGCGAGCGCCAGGCCGCCCGGGCCGTCGAGGCGGTCTCCGGACACGGCCTGACCCCGCGCTCGGTCACGTCGGACGAGCTCTACGCGACGGTCGTCGTCTCGACGCGTCACTGACGCGCGCGGGACGGCCGGCCGTTCCGGGCGCCCATCTGTCGGGTGCGGGGCCCGGGTCGGTCGGGGACTGTGGACGGTACGGCGCTCGGCTCTCTAGGAGGTACGGGGCCGGACGCGGCAGCGTGCCGGGCCGGTCGCCCGGAGGGTGATCGCGGAGCTGACCGGCACCTCCGTGTCGATCGCCTCCAAGTCGTACTTCTGGAGGATCATCGCCAGCGCGATCACGGACTCCAGCATCGAGAAGTGCTGCCCGATGCAGGCGCGCGGGCCGCCGCCGAAGGGGAACCAGGCGTAGCGGGGGCGGCCCGCCTCGGCTTCGGGAGTGAAGCGCTCGGGGTCGAACCGCTCCGCGTCCTCCCAGTACGCGGGATGCCGGTGGGTGACCCAGGGCGCGACGATCACATCGGCGCCCGCGGGGATGGTGTGGCCCCCGATCTCGGTGGCGGCCACCGCCCGGCGGCCGATGACCGGTGCGGCCGGGAAGAGCCGCATGGCCTCCTTGAGCACCTGGGTCACGTAGGGCAGGGCCTCGAGGTCGGCGGCTCCGGGGGTACGGCCGGCCAGGACGCGGTCGACCTCCTCGTGAGCCCGCTTGCGCTGCTCCGGATGGAGGGCGAGCAGATGGAGGGCGAAGCCGAGGGAGGTGGCGGTCGTCTCATGTCCGGCGAGCAGGAAGACGAGGACCTGCTCGCGCAGCTCGGAGGCGTCGAAGCTGCCGTCCTCGGCGCTCTCGGCCTCGGCGAGCAGGGACAGCAGGTCCTGCCCGCCGCCGTCCCCGGCGTCCTGCCCGGCGGCCCGCCGCTCGGCGATGATCCGGTCGCAGACGGCGTACAGCTCCTCGTGCGCGGCCGCGGCGCGGCGGTTGCCGGGGGTGGGCCAGTCGCGGGGGAGGTTGACGGGCGAGAAGCCACGGCGCAGGACGTAGTCGCCCATCACCGGGAAGGCGCGCTCGACGATCTCGACGGCCGCCTCGACGTCCGTGCCGAAGAGGATGCGGGCGACGGCGCGCAGGGCGAGCCGGGTCATCTCGTCGAGGACGTCGACGGTGGAGTCGGTCGCGGTGCGCCATCCCGCGGTGACGGCTTCCACCTCGGCGGCGACGGCGTCGGCGTAGCTGTCGACGCGACGGCGGGTGAAGAGCGGCTGGACGAGCCTGCGCTGGCGCAGGTAGTCCTCGTCCTGGCTGGTCAGCAGTCCGTTGCCGAAGGACTCGCGGACTTCTTGGTAGAAGTGGTTGTCCTTGCGGAAGTTGGCGGACTCGGTGGCCAGGATCTGCTGGGCGCCCTCGGCGGAGAAGATCCCGTAGACGACACCGCGCATGCCGGGCGGTCCGGCGGTGATCCGCACGACGTCCCCGTGGGCGCGCTGGGAGTTCAGGAAGGTGCCGAGGGAGTCGTTCTTGAGGTCGAACATCGAGCCGAGCAGCGGTAGCCCCGCCGGGCCCGGGATCGTGCTGGTGGTTGCCATGTGTGCGTTGCCCCCTTGATCGTCACCGGCCCGGTGATTGTCCCGCACGGGGTGACCCACCGGTAGCCGTGGGCGAACACCGGTCCGGATCCCTCCGGTTGGCTCGATTGTCGGTGGCGCCTGGCAGGCTCGTCCCATGGAGCCCTTCGATGACCCTGCAGCTCACCATCGACTGTGCCGACCCCCGGACGCTCGTCCTCTTCTGGGCGGAGGCTCTGCGCTACGTACCGCAGCCGCCGCCGGAGGGCCATGCGACGTGGCGGGCGTACTGGGAGGCGATCGGCGTTCCGGCGGAGGAGCTGCCCGAGGGGGTCGGGGAGCTGCCGGAGTCCATCGTGGACCCGAAGGGGGTCGGGCCGCGGGTCTGGTTCCAGCAGGTCCCGGAGCCGAAGACGGTCAAGAACCGGGTGCATCTGGACCTGGAGGTCGGCGGCGGCCGGGAGGTGCCGCTGCCCGTCCGGCGCGAGCGGGTGGACGGGGAGGTCGCCCGGCTGACGGGGCTGGGGGCGTCGATCCTGTACACGTTGGACGAGCCGGAGGGGATGGACCACTACGCGGTGGTGCTCCAGGACCCGGAGGGGAACGAGTTCTGCGTGGTGTGAGTTCCGTGGTGGATTCGGGAAGGCGCGGTCACCGAATCGTGAAGCTCGGGCGAGACGCTTGTGCCCTGTCCAGCTCGCGCTCGCCGCACTCGGGGGAGAACCGATGAACCGTCACGTCCACCACGGGGTCCGCAGAACGGCCGTCGTCCTCGCCGCCGTGTCCGCGCTGGGGCTCACGGCCTGCGGGCCCGAGGAGGTCCCGCCCTCGGCGACTCCGCCGAAGACGGTCGCCCCGTCGTCCACGCCGCCCGCCGGGCCGGCACCGTCGGCCACGCCGCCCGCGAAGCCGGCGTCCCCGTCGGCCACGCCGTCGTCCGACCCCGACTTCGCGGTCTTTCCGTGCAGCACCTTCGACCTGACGTTCACCGCGTCGCTCGCGGAGCGCACCACGAGCAGCTACCTGCTGAAGATCACCAACAAGAGCGGCAAGCCGTGCAAGGTCCTGGACCACCCGATCGTGACCTTCGGCGATCTGGACGGCGCGGCGACGGAGCGTACGGAGACGCATCCCGGCACCGACATCAGGCTGAAGCCGGGCGAGTCGGCGTACGCCGGGCTCATGGGCGGCCCGAACGACGGCACGGGCCGGACCGTCCACTCGATCGCGATGACGATGAACACCGCGTCCGACCTCGAGCAGGTGCCGCTCAAGGCGTCGACCCCCGGCCTGTACGTCTCCTCCCGGAACTCCGTCACGGCGTGGCTGAGCAACGCCGAGGACGCCCTCAGCCTCTAGCGGATCGGCATCCCGGAGAGGGTGCGCGCGATGACCAGGCGCTGGATCTCGCTCGTGCCCTCGAAGATGGTGTAGATCGCGGCGTCGCGGTGCATGCGCTCCACCGGGTACTCACGGGTGTAGCCGTTGCCGCCGAGGATCTGGATGGCCTGGGCGGTGACCTTCTTCGCCGTCTCGCTGGCGAACAGCTTGGACATCGAGCCCTCGGCGGAGGTGAACGGCTTGCCGGCGGTCGCCATCCAGGAAGCGCGCCAGACCAGGAGGCGGGCCGCGTCGATCTGGGTGCGCATGTCGGCGAGCTGGAAGGCGATGCCCTGGTTGTCGATGATCGGGCGGCCGAACTGCTCGCGGGTCCTGGCGTATTCGAGGGCGTAGTCGTAGGCCGCGCGGGCGGTGCCGACGGCCATGGCGCCGACGGCGGGGCGGGAGGCCTCGAAGGTGGCCATGGCCGCGTTCTTCACGCGGTCGCCGCCCCCGGCCTTCGCCTTCTCGCGGGCCCGGGCGAGACGCTCGTCGAGCTTCTCCTTGCCGCCGAGGAGGCAGTGGCCGGGAACGCGGACGTTCTCCAGGACGACCTCGGCGGTGTGCGAGGCGCGGATGCCGTGCTTCTGGAACTTCTGACCCTGGGAGAGCCCGGGGGTGTTCGGCGGCACGATGAAGGAGGCGTGGCCCTTGGAGCCGAGTTCGGTGTCGACGACCGCGACGACGACATGGACGTTGGCGATACCGCCGTTGGTCGCCCACGTCTTGGTGCCGTTGAGGACCCACTCGTCCTTGGCCTCGTCGTAGACGGCCCGCGTGCGCATCGAGGCCACGTCGGAACCGGCGTCGGGCTCGGAGGAGCAGAAGGCGGCGACCTTGACGTCGTCGGCGTCGCCGTACATCTGCGGGATCCAGGTGCCGATCTGCTCCTCGGTACCGTTGGCGAGGACGCCTACGGCGGCGAGTCCCGTGCCGACGATGGAGAGGGCGATGCCCGCGTCGCCCCAGAAGAGTTCCTCCATCGCCATCGGGATGCCGAGGCCGGTCGGGTCGAAGAACTGCTGGGCGTAGAAATCGAGGGAGTAGATGCCGATCTTGGCGGCTTCCTGGATGATCGGCCAGGGAGTCTCCTCACGCTCGTCCCACTCGGCGGCGGCGGGGCGCATCACGTCCTCGGCGAATCCGTGCAGCCAGTCACGGACCTGCTTCTGGTCGTCGTTGAGTTCGAGCGTGAACTCGGCCATGTTCCCTCCCAGCAGTGCGTTACTTCGGGTAACAATAGTCTGTTACTCGCCAGTAGGTGCTGTCAACCTGCGAGGGAGCGCCCCACACCGCGCGGCACCCGGCGCCGGTCGGGTGTTACGTTGCGACAGCCTCACGGAATTCGCACGGGCGGGGAGACACGCTATGGAGACCACACACCGGACCGCCGACCAGCAGTCGCCGGCCGATCAGCGGCGCCGCGAACTCTTGGAGGCGGCGGACCGGGTGGTGCTCCGGGACGGCCCCAAGGCCTCGATGAACGCGATCGCGGCGGAGGCCGGGATCACCAAGCCGATCCTCTACCGCCACTTCGGTGACAAGGGCGGGCTGTACCGGGCCCTCGCGACCCGGCACACCGACGCCCTGCTCTCCGCGTTGCGGGCGGCGCTCGACGCGCCGGCCGACCGGCGCCGGCGGGTGGAGTCCACGCTGGACACGTATCTCGCCTCGATCGAGGCGATGCCCCAGGTCTACCGCTTCCTCATGCACCCGGCGGAGGAGACGCACCAGGCCGAGCAGGGCTTCGACGTGGGCCGCCACTCGGCGCCCGTACTGCGGCGGATGGGCGAGGAGCTCGGCCAAGTCATCGCCGAGCGCATCGACCTCGGCCCGGGCGGCGAGGCGCAGGCCCGGATCTGGGGCCACGGCATCGTGGGCATGATGCACGCGGCGGGCGACTGGTGGCTCGGCGAACGGCCCTGCTCGCGCGCGGAGTTGGTGCGGGCGCTGGCGGACCTGCTGTGGGGCCGACTGGCCGCGGCGGGCGACCGCGACGGCGGCCCGGGCTTCTAGGCGCCTGCGGAGCCGCGGCGGGCGACGGGGGCCCGGAGTGCTAGGACACCCGCGGAGCCCCCGGCGAAGGAACCTGGGCGCCCCTCCCCCACGGCTCCTTCCTGATCGACCGCAGCAAACGTGACTTGCGCCACCCCGTGACGCGGTCCGCGTAGACGACACCCTCCAGGTGGTCCGTCTCGTGCTGGAGGCAGCGGGCGAAGAAGCCCGTGCCCTCGACGCGGACGGGGGTGCCGTCCAGGCGGACGCCCTCGACCACCGCGCGGTCGAAGCGGGGCGTCGGCGCCTCCAGGCCCGGCAGCGACAGGCAGCCCTCGGGTCCCCGGATCACGTCCCCGTCCGCCTCCACCAGGCGCGGGTTCACCAGATGCCCGAGATGGCGCACGTCCTCGTCGTCCGGGCAGTCGTAGACGAAGACCCGCAGACCCACCCCCACCTGGTTCGCCGCGAGGCCCACGCCGTTCGCCGCGTACATCGTGGCGAACATGTCCTCGACCAGCCGGGCGAGCTCCGGGCCGAAGTCGCTGACGGGTTCACAGGGGGCGTGCAGCACCGGGTCGCCGAGCAGGGTCATGGCTCGGACGTGGCCGGAACTGCCGGGGATCGGCCGGTTTCGCATGGGCGTAAGGGTACGGTCCGCTGTGACCTCGGTGTTTCGGCAAGGGTCCCGGTGGTGCCGCGGTTCGGGTCCCTGGCCGGATCTCGATAGGCTGAGCCCGGACCGACGCAAGGAGGAACAAGAACGATGTCAGGACACCCCGGTAATCCAGAGCCGCTGTCGCCGCGCGCCAAGCTGGCCGTGACGGCGGGCAAGGCCGCCGCCGCGGTGTCGCGGGCAGCGGGACGCGGCAGCGGTTCCGTCATCGGCGGCCGGGTGGCGCTCAAGCTCGACCCCGATCTGCTGGGGCGGCTCGCGCAGCATCTGGACGTCGTCCTGGTGTCGGCGACCAACGGCAAGACCACCACGACGCGGCTGATCGCCGAGGCGCTGCGGGCCAGCGGCCCGGTCGTCTCCAACGCGCTGGGCGCGAACATGCCCGCGGGCATCACCTCGGCGCTGGCCGGCGGCTCGGACGCGAAGTACGGCGTCATCGAGGTCGACGAGAAGTACCTCGCCGGCGTCGCCCGGGACACCACGCCCAAGGCGATCGCCCTGCTCAACCTCTCCCGCGACCAGCTCGACCGCGCCGCCGAGACCCGGATGCTCGCCGAGAAGTGGCGCGAGGGCCTGAGCGGTACGAAGGCCGTGGTCATCGCCAACGCGGACGACCCGCTGATCGTGTGGGCCGCCTCCTCCTCCCCCAACGTGGTGTGGGTCGCCGCCGGCCAGGAGTGGAAGGACGACGCCTGGTCGTGCCCCGCCTGCGGCGGTGTGATGCAGCGTCCGGGCGACGACTGGTTCTGCGGCGAGTGCGGCTTCCGCCGCCCGGCGCCCAGTTGGGCGCTCAACGGCGACCACGTCCTCGACCCGCACGGTTCGGCCTGGCCGATCCACCTGCAGCTGCCCGGCCGCGCCAACAAGGCAAACGCCGCGACCTCCGCCGCCGTCGCCGCCGTCTTCGGGGTGCCGCCGCAGGTGGCCCTGGAGCGCATGTACCAGGTGCAGGCCGTGGCCGGCCGCTACGACGTGGTCTCCTTCCAGGGCCGCGAGCTGCGGCTGCTGCTGGCCAAGAACCCGGCGGGCTGGCTCGAAACGTTTTCCCTCATCGACCAGCCGCCGACCCCGGTGATCCTGGCCGTCAACGCGCGCGGCGCCGACGGCACGGACACCTCCTGGCTGTGGGACGTGGACTACGGACGGCTCGCCGGCCATCCGATCATGGTGATCGGCGACCGGAAGCTGGACCTGGCGGTCCGGCTGGAGGTCGCGGGCGTGGAGTTCCGCGTGTGCGAGACGATCGACGAGGCGGTGCAGATGTCCCCGCCGGGACAGATCGAACTGATCGCCAACTACACCGCCTTCCAGGACGTCCGCCGCCGCGTCGGCAACTGACCCGTAGAGGACATGCAGCATGAGTGAGAGCAGCCTGCGCCTGGTCTGGGTCTACCCGGACCTGCTCAGCACGTACGGCGACCAGGGCAACGCCCTCGTCGTCGAGCGCCGCGCCCGCCAGCGCGGTCTGGACGTCCAGCGCGTCGACGTCCGCAGCGACCAGCCGGTGCCGACCTCCGGCGACATCTACCTGATCGGCGGCGGCGAGGACCGGCCGCAGCGCCTCGCGGCCGAACGGCTGCGCCGGGACGGCGGCCTGGAGCGGGCGGCGTCCAACGGCGCGATCATCTTCTCGGTCTGTGCCGGCTACCAGATCCTGGGCCACGAGTTCATCAACGACCTCGGCGAGCGTGAGCCCGGCCTGGGCCTGATCGACGTGATCTCCACCCGGGGCGAGGGCGAGCGGTGCGTCGGCGACGTGCTCGCGGACATCGACCCGCGGCTCGGCCTCCCGCAGCTCACCGGGTTCGAGAACCACCAGGGCATCACCCACCTCGGCCCGACCGCCCGCCCGTTCGCCCGGACCATCCTGGGCAGGGGCAACGGAACGGGCGACGGCACCGAGGGCGCGTACAACGACACCGTCTTCGGCACGTACATGCACGGCCCGGTCATGGCCCGCAATCCGCAGATCGCGGACCTGCTCCTGAAGCTGGCCCTCGACGTGAACGCGCTGCCGCCGACCGACGACCGGTGGTACGAGGCGCTGCGCGCCGAGCGCGTCGCCGCCGCGACACAGCCCTCCTGACCGGGGCGCAGTCCACATATCGGACTGCACGTCTGAGCACCCGTGTGCGCATTGGATTCGTAAGTCAATACGGTGTCCAATCCGCGGACATCCGGTTCGGCCCCGCCACCCGGCACCGATAGGGTGGCGGGGATCCAACCGGACGACGTGGTCCGGGAGTCGGCCCACGTTGCAAAGGTATTCGGGCTATGCGCATTGGTGTGCTCACCTCCGGCGGCGACTGCCCCGGTCTGAACGCCGTCATCCGTTCCGTCGTGCACCGCGCCGTCGTCGACCACGGTGACGAGGTCATCGGCTTCCTCGACGGCTGGAAGGGCCTCCTGGAGGCCGACTACCGCAAGCTCGACCTCGACGCGGTGGGCGGCATCCTGGCCCGCGGCGGCACCATCCTCGGCTCCTCCCGGGTCCAGCCCGCGCATCTGGTCGACGGCGTGGAGCGCGCCCGCGGCCATGTCGCCGAGCTGGGCCTCGACGCGATCATCCCGATCGGCGGCGAGGGCACCCTCAAGGCCGCCAACCTGCTCTCCGAGGCCGGACTGCCGATCGTCGGCGTGCCGAAGACCATCGACAACGACATCGCCTCGACCGATGTCACCTTCGGCTTCGACACCGCCGTCGGCGTGGCGACCGAGGCCCTGGACCGGCTGAAGACCACCGCCGAGTCCCACCAGCGCGTGCTGATCGTCGAGGTCATGGGCCGGCACACGGGCTGGATCGCCCTGCACTCCGGCATGGCGGCCGGCGCGCACGCGATCGTCGTGCCCGAGCGCCCCTTCGACATCGACGAGCTGACCGCGCGGGTCGGCGAGCGCTTCGAGGCCGGCAAGCGCTTCGCGATCGTGGTGGTCGCCGAGGGCGCCAAGCCGCGCGAGGGCTCGATGAGCTTCCAGGTCGGCGCCAAGGACCAGTACGGCCACGAGCGCTTCACCGGGGTCGCCAACCAGCTGTCGGTGGAGCTGGAGCGGCGCCTCGGCAAGGAGGCCCGCCCGGTGATCCTCGGTCACGTCCAGCGCGGCGGCACGCCGACCGCGTACGACCGCGTCCTCGCCACCCGCTTCGGGTGGCACGCGGTGGAGGCGGCGCACCGCGGCGAGTTCGGCATGCTGACCGCCCTGCGCGGCACGGAGATCGAGATGGTTCCGCTGGCCCAGGCCGTGGAGACCCTGAAGACGGTCCCGGCCGAGCGCTACGCCGAGGCGGAGTGCGTGCTCTGACCGCCGTACCGGCACCATGAACCGCCCCCGGTAGCGTCCGCGAACGGGGGCGGTTCTAGTCTGGTGCGGACAACAAGCGCGAATCGGGCTCCAGGAGTACACAGATGGATCACAGCGGGCACGGCATGACCATGGATCTGCCGCCGTTCACGCTGGGACGGGGGCTGGAGTTCTCGCCGGACCTGTTCTTCCTCGTCGGCTGCGTCCTGGGACTCGCGCTGTACGTGTGGGGCGTGGCGCGGCTGCGTGCGCGCGGGGACGCCTGGCCGGTCAGCCGGACGGTCTTCTTCGCCGTCGGTGTGCTGACCGTCGCGCTGATGATGTGCACCAAGCTGAACGACTACGGCATGGTCATGTTCAGCGTGCACATGGTGCAGCACATGGTGATCTCGATGCTCTCGCCGATCCTGCTGCTGCTCGGCGCGCCGGTGACGCTGGCGCTGCGGGCGCTGCCGGTCGCGGCCCGGGGCAGCAAGGGCCCGCGCGAGTGGCTGCTGATGCTGCTGCACAGCCGCTACATGCGGATCGTCACGCATCCGGCGTTCACGATCCCGCTCTTCATCGCGAGTCTGTACGGCTTCTACTTCACGCCGCTCTTCGACACCCTGATGGGGTCCAAGGTCGGGCACATCGCGATGATGGTGCACTTCCTCGCCGTCGGGCTGGTGTTCTTCTGGCCGATCATGGGCGTGGACCCGGGCCCGCACCGCCCCGGCTATGTGATGCGGATGCTGGAGCTCTTCGCGGGCATGCCGTTCCACGCGTTCTTCGGCATCGCGCTGATGATGGCGACCGAGCCGATGATCAAGGCGTACGAGAATCCGCCGACCTCCCTCGGGATCGACGCGCTCACCGACCAGAACGCGGCGGGCGGCATCGCCTGGGCGTTCAGCGAGATCCCGTCGGTGATCGTCCTGATCGCGCTGGTGTACCAGTGGTACCACTCCGAGCAGCGGCAGGCCGTCCGCAAGGACCGGGCCGCCGACCGGGACGGCGACAAGGAGCTGGAGGCGTACAACGCGTATCTCGCCTCGCTCCAGACCCGCGGCCGGTAGGACGGGGCGCGGCGGGCCATGACGCGGGAGTAGCGCGGCGCCCGCCTCAGGGGTCACGATGGGCGTGACGGCTCCCCGTCGGGAGGAGGGCGGACATATGTCCGGTCCCACGAAGGCGATGTGCGTGGTCACAGGTGCGGCCCTGGTGCTGACGACGGCCTACACGGTGGCGCTCGGCAGCAGCGGCTGGCTCTGGTTCGGCTGGGTCGTGCTCGGCGTGGTCACCATCGGCATGACGGCTGCCGACAGCGCCACACCCGCCGGGGCGCGCCGCCGCCGACCGAGCAGGCCGGGGCCCTAGGAGAGTCTTGCCGGGCTCGCGGGGCCCTGGCACCGCGCCGCACCTCGCCGCCTTGTCGTCGGTCGCCGGCGCGGTGATCGATCAGCCGCGCCGTCCGCTCCCTGAGGTCAGCGCGGGGCGAGGACGACCCAGGTGCGGCCGGGTGCGAAGTTCAGGGGCGCCCCGGCGGGGGTGGTGAAGGTGGTGCCTTCCCCGGCGGCCGGGCGGCTCCAACGGGCTTCGTGGGCCTTGCCGTCGCGCAGGACGACGGCGGTGCCGCTGCCGACCGACTCGGTGTACGGCGAGACGCTGCCGAGGAAGTCGGAGAACTTCGAGGACCGGATCGTCACGTACTGCACGACGACGGTCGCGGCCCGCACCGGGCCGCCGTCGGTGCTCTCGGCCGGCCGGCCGTCCATCGCCACCCGCCAGCTCTTGTCCGGCGCGGACCAGGTGAAGGTGTAGCGGGAGGCGGGGAAGCGCACCGTGCGCTCGTTGACCGGTTCACCGCCCGCGGGGGCCGGGCCGAAGCGGAAGCCGATGTCCTGGGCGTCGGTGGCCTTCGGTGCGGCGGCGAGGGCCTTCTCGGGCAGGACGTACAGGTTGTGGGGAGCGGACCGGCCGCGGTCGCGCACATAGGCGCCGGGAGCGTCCTCCGGCGGCAGCGCGTACAGCGGCGCCGCCTTCAGCGGCGGTTTCAGGCCGGAATGCGAGCCGGAGTAGGCGAGGGCCGGCCGGCCGAACTGGCGGAGCAGCTCGATGTCGGACTCCCGGGCGCTGCGCACCGGTCCGATCCGGTCGGGCAGGTCGGAGGAGTAGACGGCGAGCAGCCGGGTCTGGCCGGCCTCCACCTGCTCGACGTACACCAGGTCGGCCGCGTCGAGGCCGGTGTGCGGACGCGCCGGGGGCACATTGTCGATCTTTACGGCGAGGACGGGCGCGGGCGTGGCCGGCAGGCCCGTGAAGGGGGACAGCCGTTCCTGGGCGGGGGTGGTCGGCGGGGCCGGTTTGGGGGCGCCGTCGTCGGAGCATCCGTACAGCCCGGCGGTCATCACCGCGCACAGTGCCACGGTGAGGGCTGCGCCGGGCCGTTTGCGTCGGTGTGAGGCAGCCATAGGGTCCACTCTCCGTCTCCAGTGTGGACCACAGTCGCGTGAGTTGTGAGAGAAATAACCGTTGCTCTACCGAGACGGGGGCCGCCGGTGTTCTACCACCTGCTGAAGTACGTTCTGCTCGGGCCGCTGCTGAGGCTGCTGTTCCGGCCTCGGATCGAGGGCCTGGAGCACATTCCGGAGGACGGCGCGGCGATCGTCGCCGGCAATCATCTGTCGTTCTCCGATCACTTCCTGATGCCCGTGGTGCTCAAGCGGCGGATCACCTTCCTCGCCAAGCAGGAGTACTTCACCGGGCCGGGGCTCAAGGGCCGGCTGACCGCGGCGTTCTTCCGCAGCGCCGGGCAGATCCCGGTCGACCGCTCCGGCAAGGAGGCCGGGCAGGCGGCGATCCGCGAGGGGCTGGGGGTGCTGTCCAAGGGCGAACTGCTCGGGATCTATCCGGAGGGCACCCGCTCGCACGACGGGCGGCTGTACAAGGGCAAGGTCGGCGTCGCGGTCATGGCGATCACGGCCGGGGTACCGGTGATCCCGTGCGCGATGGTGGGCACCTTCGAGATCCAGCCGCCCGGCCAGGTCGTGCCGAAGGTCCGGCGGGTCACCATCCGCTTCGGGGCACCCCTGGACTTCTCGCGGTACGCCGGCCTGGAGGGCCAGAAGGCCGCCGTGCGCGCGGTGACGGACGAGATCATGTACGAGATCCTGGCGCTGTCGGGGCAGGAGTACGTCGACGACTACGCGACCACGGTGAAGGCCGCGGAGGAGGAGGCGAAGGCGGGGAACTCCAAGCCCGCGCGAAAGTTCCCTCGCCGCGGACGCTGACGGCGGATCCGCGCACGGCGAAAGCCCCTGGGGCGGCGGACGCGACCGCCGTAGCGTCACGCGCATGGCAAAGGGAAACGCATTCGTCGTCGGAGCGACCGGACAGGTGGGGCGGGCGGCCGTGCGGGCCCTCGCCGCGGACGGCTGGGAGGTGACGGCGGCCTCGCGCGGCGGTGGCCGCGACGAGAGGTGGCCGGCGGAGGTCCGGGCGGTGGCACTCGACCGCGACGCGGAGGGCGCGCTCGCGGCGGGGCTCGGTGACGGCGCCGACGTGCTGGTGGACATCGTCGCCTACGACGGTGCGCACGGGCGGCAGTTGACCGGGCTCGCCGATCGGATCGGCTCGGCGGTGGTGATCTCCAGCGGCGCGGTCTACGCGGACGACCGGGGGCGCGGCTTCGACACCCAGGACGAGCCGGGCGGCTTCCCCGCGTATCCGCTGCCGATCCCGGAGGACTGGCGGACGGTCGCCCCCGGCGACACCTCGTACAGCACGCGGAAGGTGGCGCTGGAAAGGGAGATGCTCGCGGCGGGCGAGGCGCTGCCGACGACGGTGGTGCGGGCCGGCGCGATCCATGGGCCGTACTGCCCGGGGCCGCGCGAGCTGTGGTTCGTCAAGCGGGCGCTCGACGCACGGCCGGTGCGCGTCCTCTCGTACGGTGGCGCCTCGCAGTTCCACCCCGTCCATGTGGACAATCTGGCGGAGCTGATCCGGCTGGCGGCGGCGAATCCGGGCAGCCGGGTGCTCAACGGCGCCGATCCGACGGCTCCGACGGTGGCGGAGATCGGTCGCGCGATCGACGCCGTGATGGGCGTGCGCGGCGAGACGGTCCTGTTCGACGGGCCCCCGGTGGGCTCGGTGGGGCTCACGCCGTGGACGGGCGGCGACCATCCGATCGTCTACGGCATGACGGTGGCGGAGAAGGAGCTGGGGTACCGGCCGGTGGTGTCGTACGAGGAGTCCCTGCCGGCGACGGTCGAGTGGCTGACCGAGCGACTGGCGCGGGGCGGGAAGTGGCGGGAGACCTTCCCGAATCTGGCGAAGTACCGGGTGGACTTCTTCGACTACGCGGCCGAGGACGCCTGGCTCGCCGCCCGTACCGGAGCCGGGGCGTAGGGAGGGACGGGGCACGGGAAGGGAGGGGGCGCGGGAAGGGAGGGGGCGGCCGTGGTGGGACGGCCGCCCCGTCCGCTGTCAGCCGGTGACTACGGCTGGGGCGTGGCGTGCGGGGCGCACGTCACGTCCTTGCTGTCGAGCTTGCCCGTCAGCAGGTACGCCTCCACCCGCGTGTTGAGGCACGGGTTGGCGACATTGGTGATGCCGTGGGAGCCGGCGTCCTTCTCGGTGATCAGGCGCGAGCCCTTGAACCGCTTGTGCAGCTCGACCGCCCCGGCGTACGGGGTGGCCGCGTCGCGCTCGGCCTGGGTGATGAGCACCGGCGGCAGACCCTTGTGGGTCCGGACGTCGGTGGGGCGCTGGCGCGGGGTGGACCAGGTGGCGCAGGGCAGGTTCATCCAGGCGTTGGACCAGGTCATGAAGGGGTACTGCTCGTGGAGCCGGCTGTTGTCGCGGTCCCACTTCTTCCAGTTGGTCGGCCAGGGGGCGTCGGCGCATTCGACGGCGGTGTAGACCGCGTTGCCGTTCTCCGAGGCGATGTTGCCCGCCGTGTCGGTGGGGTCGGCGGCGGCCGCGTCGATCAGCGGCTGCGGGTCACCGGCGGCGTACGCGCTCCATGCCTCGGCGACGGGCACCCACATGGAGTCGTAGTAGGGCGCGTTCTGGAAGAAGCCGATGAGCTCGGCGGGTCCTACCTTGCCGCCGAGGGGGTTCTTCTTGGCGGTGGCGCGCAGAGTCTCCCACTGCTGCCGGACCTCGGCGGGGGTGTCGCCGAGGTGGAAGGTGGCGTCGTGCCGGGCGACCCAGGTCATCCAGTCCTCGAGCCGGCCCTCGAAGGCGATGTCCTGGTCGAGGTTGGCCTCGTACCAGATCTTCCGCTTCGACGGGTTGACCACACTGTCGAGCACCATGCGGCGGACGTGGGTGGGGAAGAGGGTGCCGTAGACGGCGCCGAGGTAGGTGCCGTAGGAGACGCCGACGAAGTTGAGCTTCCTCTCGCCGAGCGCGGCGCGGATGACGTCGAGGTCGCGGGCGGTGTTGAGGGTGTTGATGTACGGCAGGATGTCGCCGCTCTTCTCCGCACAGCCCGCGGCGTACTCGGCGGCGAGCTTGCGCTGCGCGAGCTTGTCGGCCTCGCTGTCGGGGACCGGGTCGAGCTTGGGGCCCTTGACGAACTCGGTCGGGTCGACGCAGGAGATGGGGGCCGAGCGGCCGACGCCGCGCGGGTCGAAGCCCACGAAGTCGTACGCCTTGGCGGTGTTGGCCCAGATGGCGTTCTTCGTGGTGACGCGGCGCGGGAAGCGCAGGCCGGAACCGCCGGGGCCTCCGGGGTTGTAGAGCAGGGCGCCCTGGCGCTCGGCGGGGGTGCCGGTGGCACCGATGCGGTCGACGGCGATCTTGATCTGCTTGCCGTGGGGCTTGCTGTAGTCGACCGGGACGGTGACCCAGCCGCAGGTGATGGGCTTCTCCAGGCCCCAGTCGGCCGGGCAGTCCTGCCAGTCGATGCCCTGCTTCGCCGCCCGCTCGGCGGCGAGGGCGACGCCGCGCGTCTCCGCGTCGGGCCGGTGGCGGCTGTCGGCGGTGGCGGCCGGGGCTGCCAGCGCGCCGACGATGAGTGTGCCCGCTACGAGCGTGCCGGCAGAGCCGAGCACCGCGGTGCGTCCCACGTGGTTCCTCCCCCTATGGGTGATGGTCTGTCCGGCCGATCCTTTCGTCAGTGGGGTGCACGGCGAAAGGTCGTACTGGTGTTTCTTTGCCGAACCAATAACCGGAGAGCGGTGTACCGCTGAGCGGTGCGCTCAGGAAGGGGCGAGGACGCTCAGGGCTTCGTCGAGGGTGCGGCGCAACCGCAGGGCGTCGGGGGCGACGGCGGTGACCAGGGCGGCGGGGCCGGCGAGCGGGGCGAGGACGGCGTTCTCGGCGAGCAGCCGGACCTCCCCCGGCTTCGCCTCGAATTCCTGGTCCACCACCAGGAGTTGTCCGACGGCCCGATGGCCCCCGAGGACCGCGCCGCCGTCCCAGCCGCCGGGGGCGCCGGGGCCGTACGCCAGCTCCTGGTCGAGCAGGGGCCGTCCCCCGCGCCGGATGGTGAGGCGGGTGACGAGCGTGCCGGGTTCTTCGCCGTGGCGGCCGAGGATCTGCTCCTCGCGGTACACGAGCCGCGCTGTCGGGGCGAGTTCGACGGTGGTCCGCATGCGCAGGTCGGATCCCCGCGCGGAGACGAGCTGTTCGGGCAGCCAGTGCAGCACGGCGCCGTCTCCGACGGTGAGCCGGATGTCGTACGTGGCGGGTTCGGCGGTGCGGCCGGGGAGGGCGACGGTCGCGGCGGCCGAGTCGACCAGGAGCCGCGCCCCGGCTCGTACGTCCGTCTCGATCGCCAGCCGGTCACCGCCGAGCGGCGCGCTCATCGCGCCGACGACGGTGACGCGGGTGCGGGGGCCGGCGGTCCGGGTACGGCGGACGGCGAGGGGTCCGGCGCTCTCCAGGAGGGGCAGTCCGCCGTCCGCGTCGGCGGCGATCCGGGCGGTGGCGCGCAGGCTCATGCGGACCAGGCGGCGAGCCGCTCGCGGACCCAGTCGGCCACCGGGGCGACACCGTCCTGGCCGGTGAGCGAGGTGAAGGCGACGGGCAGATCGCCGCGCTGCCGCTTCGCGTCGCGGGCCATACGCTTCAGGTCGGAGCCGACGTAGGGGGCGAGGTCGGTCTTGTTGACGACGAGCAGGTCGGCGGTGGTCACACCGGGGCCGCCCTTGCGGGGGATGTCATCGCCGCCCGCGACGTCGATGACGAAGATCTGGGCGTCGACGAGCCCCTTGGAGAAGGTGGCGGTGAGGTTGTCGCCGCCGGACTCGACCAGGATCAGGTCGAGCGGGCCCACCGTGTCCTCCAGTTCCTCGACGGCTTCGAGGTTGGCGGAGATGTCGTCGCGGATCGCTGTGTGCGGGCAGGCGCCGGTCTCGACGGCCTGGATGCGCTCGGGGGGCAGGACGGCGTTGCGGAGCAGGAACTCGGCGTCCTCACGGGTGTAGATGTCGTTGGTGACGACGGCGATGGAGAGCTGGTCGCGCAGGGCCCGGCAGAGCGCGGCGACGGTGGCGGTCTTTCCGGAGCCGACGGGGCCGCCGAGTCCGATGCGCAGCGCGCGCCGCGTTCCGTCGGGGCGGCGGGCGTCGGCGGAGACGGCCCCCGCGTGGTCGTGGGAGTGGTCGAGATGCATGGCTCTCCTGGGTGTGCGGGGCGCTCAGGACGCGAAGAGGCGGACGGGCCAGGCCGCGTGCTGTTCGGCGGTGATGTCGAGGAGGGGCGCGGAGGCGGCGGGCAGGGCGTCGATGCCTTGCCGGGCTGCGGCGGCCGCGTCCTCGGCGACCCGGTCCATGGCCGGGGCGAGGCGGGCGAGGACGGCGGTGGCCTGGAAGGGGTCCAGGCCGAGGAGGCGTACGGCCGCGGTGGCGGGGCCGCTGACGGTCTCGTACGCGACGCAGTGCGCGGCGTCCTCGGGGCGGAGGCCCGCCGCGCGGGCGGCCGTGCCGAGGACGACCGGCTGGTGGGCGCCGCGGGGGAACGCGGCGGCGAGGGCGTCGAGTTCTGGGCTGGGCCAGGCGGCTCTGGCCGCCCGCATCATCTGGCGGCCGAGCTTGCGGGCGGCGGCGCGCAGGGCGGGTGAGGGGGTGCGGGCGTCGGCGGCGGCGTCGAGGGCGTGCGGGTCGAGGCCGAGCGCGGCCGCGGCGGCGAGGGCCGTCGCGGTGAGGCCGCCGGTGTGGAGCCTGCCCCGGCAGAACGCGGCGAGGCTCGGCGCGTCCGTGATCCGGCCGGCCCTGACGGCGGCCTCGGCCCCGCCGGAGTGGGCGTGCCCGCCGGCGGGGAAGCGCCCGTCGGCGAGGACGAGAAGGGCGGCGAGGCTGCTCATGACCGGCCCATCAGAAGAGGAAGTAGCGCTGGGTCATGGGCAGTTCGGCGGCGGGCGCGGGCTCGACCGGTTCGCCGTCGATGGTCACCGTGAAGGTGTCGGCGTCGACCTCCACGCGGGGCAGCGCGTCGTTCTCCCGCATGTCCGCCTTGGTGACCCGGCGGGTGCTGCTGATGGCGGTGAACTTCTTGTCCAGGCCGAGGCGTTCGGGGAGGTCGTCCTCGATGGCCGCCTGGGAGACGAAGTTGAGGGAGTTCGCCGCGGGGGCCTTGCCGAGCGCCCCGAACATGGGGCGGGGCAGGATGGGCTGGGGGGTGGGGATGGAGGCGTTGGCGTCGCCCATCTGGGCGTAGGCGATCTGGCCGCCCTTGAGGACGACCAGGGGCTTCACTCCGAAGAAGGCGGGTTCCCACAGGACGAGGTCGGCGAGCTTCCCTGGCTCGACCGACCCGATCTCGTGGTCGAGCCCCTGCGCGACCGCCGGGTTGATGGTGTATTTGGCGACATAGCGCCGGGCTCGGTGGTTGTCGGCGCGGCCGTCCCCGGGCAGGGCGCCTCGGTGCTTCTTCATCACGTGCGCGGTCTGCCAGGTCCGCATGATGACCTCACCGATGCGCCCCATGGCCTGCGAGTCGGAGGAGATGATCGAGATGGCGCCGAGGTCGTGCAGGTGGTCCTCGGCGGCGATGGTGGAGGGCCGGATCCGGGATTCGGCGAAGGCGAGGTCCTCCGGAACGGCCGGGTTCAGATGGTGGCAGACCATCAGCATGTCGAGGTGTTCCTCGATGGTGTTGACGGTGTGCGGCCGGGTCGGGTTGGTGGAGCTGGGCAGGACGTACGGCTCGGACACCACGGTGATGATGTCCGGCGCGTGCCCGCCGCCCGCTCCCTCGGTGTGGTACGCGTGGATGGTGCGTCCGGCGATGGCGGCGAGGGTGTCGCCGACGAAGCCCGCCTCGTTCAGGGTGTCGGTGTGGATGGCGAGTTGGGCGCCGGTCTCGTCACAGACGCCCAGGCACGCGTCGATGACGGCGGGGGTCGCTCCCCAGTCCTCGTGGATCTTGAATCCGAGGGCGCCGCCCCGCAGCTGGGAGTACATCGCCTCGCGGGACATCGTGTTGCCCTTGCCGAGCAGGCCGATGTTGACCGGGGAGTTCTCCAGCGCCGCGAACATGCGGGCGAGGTGCCAGGGCCCCGGTGTGATGGTGGTGGCCTTGGTGCCCTCGGCGGGGCCCGTGCCGCCGCCGACGAGGGTGGTGACGCCGGAGGCGAGGGCCTCGTCGATGAGGGTCGGCGAGATGAAGTGCACGTGGGCGTCGACGCCGCCCGCGGTGACGATCCGGCCGTTGCCCACGATCACTTCGGTCTCGGGCCCGATGACCAGGTCCGGATGGACGCCGTCCATGGTGTCGGGGTTGCCGGCCTTGCCGAGCGCGGTGATCCGGCCGTCGCGGATGCCGATGTCGGCCTTGACGACACCCCAGTGGTCGATGACGACGGCACCGGTGACGACGGTGTCGGGGGCGCCTTCGGCGCGGGTCGTGCGGGCCTGGCCCATGGACTCGCGGATGACCTTGCCGCCGCCGAAGACGGCCTCGTCGCCCGCGCGGCCGGGTCCGCCGGAGCGGTCCTCCTCGATCTCGACGAGCAGGTCGGTGTCGGCGAGCCGGATGCGGTCGCCGGTGGTGGGGCCGAACAGGTCGGCGTACACGGCCCGGTGCAGGTCAGGCACGGTCGGCTCCGTTCGCGTCGGGGGAGCCGGTGGCCGTGTCGAGCGGTCCCGCGGTCTCGCCGCGCAGACCGGGGACGATCCGCCTGCCGGCGAGCGGGACGAGGGCGACCTCGACGGGGATGCCGGGCTCGAAGCGCACGGCGGTGCCGGCGGCGATGTGGAGGCGCAGGCCGTGCGCGGCGGCGCGGTCGAAGTGGAGGCCGGGGTTGGCCTCGGCGAAGTGGTAGTGGGAGCCGACCTGGACGGGCCGGTCGGCGGCGTTGAGCACGGTGAGCCGGGTGACGGGCCGTCCCTCGTTGAGGACGACGGGACCTTCACCGAGAAGGAGTTCTCCGGGGATCATCGGCGGCGCTCCCCCGTCACACGATCGGGTCATGGACGGTGACGAGCTTGGTGCCGTCGGGGAAGGTCGCCTCGACCTGGACGTCGTGGATCATCTCGGGGATCCCGGGCATGACGTCGTCGCGGGAGAGGACCTTGCGGCCGGAGGCCATGAGCTCCGCGACGGTCCGGCCGTCGCGGGCTCCCTCCAGGATGTGGGTGGTGATCAGGGCGACGGCCTCGGGGTGATTGAGCTTCACTCCGCGTGCCCTGCGCTTCTCGGCCACGTCCGCCGCGACATGGACGAGCAGTCGTTCCTGCTCGTGCGGGGTCAGTTGCACGCTTCCACCTCACAGTCGTCCACCGGGCGGTCGGCCCGGACAGCAGCGGACCCTACCGATCTTCCACACGCTGCCGATCGGCGGTGACGGGCTGCTGGGCCAGACATTGCACGTTAGGGCGGAAGTTTTTCCGGCGCGTTAACTGCGGCTTTGCGTCTCCATGGACATGAGCCCGCGCAGGCCGTCCTCCAGGACGTCCACGCTCACGTCACCGAAGAGCGCCTGCTGGGCGATGAAGCCCTGGGCGGTGGCGATGAGGGTGCGCGCGACCCGGTCGGCGGGGACGTCCGCCGCCATGATCCCGCTCGTGCGATAGACCTCGACGAGGTCTCCCCAGATCTCGCGCATGCCGTGATAGCCCTCGGAGAGGATGTGGGCCAGCTGCTCGTTGCGCAGGGTCTCGGACCAGACCTGAAGGACGAGCCGCGCGAACGCCTGGCGGTCGCCCCCGGGGATCCGCTCCTCCAGGAGGAGACGGAGCACCGAGCCGAGCAGGATGTCGGGGGTGGGCGGCGGTGTGGCCCGCGAGGCTTCCTCGAAGGCTCCGCGGATCCCGTCGAACGCTTCCGCGGCGATGGCCGCGATCAGCTCCTCCTTGCCGCGGAAGTACCGGTAGACGGCGCCGGCGGACAGCCCCACCTCGGCCAGGACATCGGCCATGGACGTGGCGTGGAAGCCGTTGCGGGCGAAGCAGCGCGCGGCGCCGTCGAGAATCTGGCGGCGGCGGGCGTCGAGGTGTTCCTGAGAGACACGGGCCATGCCAGAAATCTAGAACGAACATTCATTCTTGACAAGCGGCCACCCCGGCGGGACAGTGGGCGCAGCGCCAAAAACGAACGATCCTTCTCTTTGAATCGAGGGTGCCATGTCTGCCACCGCCACCCGCAAGACCCTCGCCGTGATGGTGCTGATCCCCGTCGTCGCGGCCCTGGCCCTGTGGGCCTTCGCGTGGCCCGCGGCCCGGATCGCCCCTCGCGACCTGCCGATCGGCGTCGCAGGACCGGCCACCGCCACCGCCGCCCTGGAACAGCGCCTCACCGAGCGGGAGGGCGCTTTCGAGGTCCACCGCTACGGCTCCGAGGCCGCCGCCCGAGCGGCGATCGGCGACCGGGCCGTATACGGCGCGGTGATCGTCACTCCTCGGGGCCCCGAACTGCTGACCGCGTCCGCCGCGAGCCCGGTGGTCGCCGGACTGCTGCGCGAGGCCGTCTCCGCCCAGGCCCCGGCGGGCACCCCGATGAAGGTGACGGACGTGGTACCGGCCCCGGCCGGCGATCCGCGCGGCGGGGCGTTCGGGGCGAGCCTGTTCCCCCTGGTCCTGGCCGGCGCCGCCGCCGGCGCCGTGGTGACGCTGCTCGGACTGCGCCGCACCCGCGCGGCACTCGCCCTGGTCGGCGCCGCCGCGCTCGCCGGAATCGTCGGCGCCGCGCTCGGGCACAGCTGGCTGGGCGCGCTCACCGGCTCGTGGTGGACGGAGGCCGGCGTCCTCGCCCTGACCGTCCTCGCCATCGGAGCGTCGCTCGCGGGACTCGCCGCGCTACTGGGGAGGGCGGGCCTCGGTATCGGGGCGCTCCTCATGGTCCTGCTGGGCAACCCGTTCTCGGGCGTGGCGAGCGCACCGGAACTGCTGCCGGCCCCCGCGGGCGCACTCGGCCAGTTGCTGCCCCCGGGCGCGGGAGGCTCGGCGCTGCGTTCGGTCGCCTTCTTCGACGGCGGCGGGGCAGGCGCGCCCCTGCTGGTCCTGGGCGTCTGGGCGATCGCGGGCCTGGCGGCCGTCCTGCTCGGCGGGCGGCGCGACCGGACGGCGGCGGCACCGGCGACGGCGGCCACGACGACGCCGGAGCCCCTGCCCGCGGGCTGACGCCCCCGACGTACGACGCGCGCCCCCGCCGGAGAGGACGGGGGCGCGCGGTTTTCTCATGCGCCGGTGGTCCCCGGGTCGCGGTGGCGGGCCGCGATGCCGAAGCGTCCCTGTTCACCCGGAGAGGACGGGCGGGCGTGGAGGGAGGAGACGGAGCCGGCCACCGACTCCTGCGGGAGTTCCCGCTCCGCCTCGAGTTTCTCCAGGTCAGCGGCGGAGACCAGCGCAACGAGCGGCTTGCCGTGCCGGGTCACGACGACCCGCTCGTCGCCGTACACCACGCGGTTGATCAAGTCGGCGAGCTCTGCGCGTGCTTGCGTCACCGGAATCTCATAAGCCATGCTCCTCATCTTACGGAATGTACGTCCTGTACATTTTCACAGAAGAGCAGGAGGCCTCCCATGGACGCCCGCTACGTCCTTCCCGAGTTCACCGAGCGCACGAGCTCCGGAAGCCGGACCCTCGATCCGTACTCCAAGCTGCTGGAGGAGCGGATCGTCCTCCTCGGTACGCCGATCGACGAGACCTCGGCCAACGACGTCATCGCCCAGCTGCTGCACCTCGAGTACGCCGACCCGGACCGGGACATCTCGCTCTACATCAACTCCCCCGGCGGTTCGCTCAGCGCGATGTCCGCGATCTACGACACGATGCAGGTCGTCACCTGCGACGTGGAGACCACCTGCCTCGGCCAGGCGGCCTCCACCGCGGCCGTGCTCCTCGCGGCCGGAGCGCCCGGGAAGCGGCTCGCCCTGCCCGGCGCGCGGGTCGTGCTCCAGCAGCCCACGACGGACGAGCCGTTGCGGGGCCGGCCCGGCGATCTCGACATCCAGGCGCGGGAGTTGCTCCGCCTGCGCGCGATGGTGGCCGGGATGCTGGCCACCCACACCGGTCGCGACCGTGCGCGGATCGACGCCGACATCGACCGCGTGACCGTGCTCGACGCGGCGGCCGCGACCGCGTACGGGCTGGTGGATCACGTGATCCAGAACCGCGCGGCGTCCGGCGGCGCCGGGACGAGGTGAGCCGGAGATGGTTCCCGAGCTGCCGCCGCTGCCCGCTCTGACCCGCGCCGAGGGCGAGTTCGTCGACGCCTATCTCGATGCCGTCGATCTGCTGGGACGGATCAATCCATCCAGGGCGTCGCATACCTATGGGGCGCTGCGCGCGGCCCAGGCCCTGGTAGGGCGGGCGATCGCCCTGCGCGAGGCGCTGACGGTCATGCACGCGCGCGGCGAGAGCGAGGTGCACGCGGAGACATTGGCCCGTGCGCTGCGGACGTTGGACGGGGAGCGTCGCGCGGACCGGGTCACCGTCCCGGGATCACCGGCGAGTTGACACATGCGCGTGTCGTGTCGAGGTCCACTCGGGGCATCGTGGGCGCGAAATCCCTCCCCCGTTCGGCGTAGTCGACGAATCGACTTATGCGCGGGGTGAGTTGCGCGGGAGGTGTACACATCTGGCGGAATCGAACGTTCCGTCGCTGGTGCGAGCCTCGCCGGGCAAACATCGGTCAGTCAATAAACATATCTGTCCACCCAAATGGATCAGTCGTGAGGAGCCTCACATAGGGTCGTTTCAGCTCGGATTTCACCCTGAATGTGGGTCAAGATCCCTCACGACGACAAGCCCCCGCCACCGCGGCGGGGCGGTCCGGGCGGACGCCGAGTCCTGCCGCCGTCCCGGATGTCTGGTCGACAGGAGTGGATCGGCAGGAGTGGAGGACCCGAGCAGCACGGGACGGCCGCCCAGTGGGGCCGTTCCTCGGGGTGAAGCCGCAGCCGCGGCCGGGCAACTTCGCCAGTCCGAACCCGACAGGTCATCCTTCACAGGCGGCTGACGAAGGGTTGCGCATGACTGCGCAGATTCATGTCCCGTCCCTGCTGTCCCGGGCAGGAGCCGTCTCGGCTCTCACCCTCGCCGCCGTCGGCGGCACGATGCTGGCCCCAGGCGCCACATCGGAGGCCCGGGCCGCGACCTCGTACGCCGGCAAGGCGCTGAACGTCGCGGCCTCGAAGAAGGGATCGCCGTACAAGTACGGAGCGTCCGGGCCGCACCGGTTCGACTGCTCGGGGCTCACGCTCTACTCGTACAAGAAGGCGGGCAAGTCGCTGCCCCGTACCGCGCAGCAGCAGTACAACAAGACCCGCCGCATCTCCGCCTCCAGCCGGCAGCGGGGGGATCTGGTCTTCTTCCACTCGGGTGGAAGGGTCTACCACGTGGGCATCTACGCCGGAAGCAACAGGATCTGGCACTCGCCGAAGCAGGGGTCCTGGGTGAAGCTCGACCGGATCTGGTCGTCCAGGGTCTCCTACGGCCGCGTCGGCTGACCGCGGGGGGTGTGGTGACGCCGCCACACCCCCGACGCGGCGCAAGGGCTCGGCCCCACCCCTAGGAGCCGTGCGTGCGGTCGGCGTACGGAGTCACGTCACGACCCGCCGGAGCCGGCCGTGAGCCCGGCACGCTGCCCAGCCAGC
Source organism: Streptomyces sp. NPDC029139 (assembly GCF_055564335.1). Taxonomy (NCBI): domain Bacteria; kingdom Bacillati; phylum Actinomycetota; class Actinomycetes; order Kitasatosporales; family Streptomycetaceae; genus Streptomyces; species Streptomyces sp. NPDC029139. The sequence goes on from NZ_JBVHWN010000003.1 coordinate 553,208, forward strand.
CCAGGGCGAAGCCCACCGGGATGGAGATGAGGGCGACGGACTGAAAGGGGAGCCAGGCGAAGTCCATGTGAGGGAGCAAGGACGAGGGCAGGCCGGACACCATGGGGGTGAAGGCCTGCAGGACGACGACGCAGGCCGCGCCGCCCGTGAGGGTCCACAGCAGACCGCGTTCCGTGAAGCGGGACCAGTACAGGCTGTAGACGAGCGCGGGCAGCAGGCTGGAGGCGGCGACGGCGAGGCCGACCCAGCTGAACATCTGCATGTTCCAGTCGAGGGCCGCGTAGGTGAGGGTGATGCCGGCCGCGCTGACGGCGACGGCGCCCCAGCGGGCGGTGTTGATCTCGACGCCCTTGTCGGAGTGGGCCGTCCGGCGCAGCGCCTGCCGGTACAGATCGTGTCCGACCGCGGCCGACGCCGTCAGGGTGATGCCCGCGATGACGGCGAGCGAGGTCGCGAAGACGGCGGTGGCGACGAGGACGAAGAGCATGGCCCCGCCCGTGGACCCGGGGCCGCCGGCGAGCGTCCCGGTGGTGAGCATCAGGGCCCCGGTGCCTCCGGGGCTGACCTCGGCCAGCTTCGCGCCGCCGACGCTCGCCGCCGTGCCCAGGCCGATCACCACGGTGCACACGACGACGGCCGTGACGATGAGCAGGGCGCCGCGGACGGAGCGGCGCGCCGCCGCGGCGTCGGGGGTGGCGTGCAGCCGCATCACCACGTGCGGCATGACGGCCGCGCCGAGGACGATGCTGAGCTGGAGCCCGATGAAGTCGAAGGTCCAGCTGGCGCTCGGGTTGGAGCGTTGCAGGAGCCCGGGGCGGAAGTACGCGGAGCCGGCGCCGTTGTTGGCCCGCGCGGCGTCGAGCAGGGCGAGCGGGTTCCAGCCGAAGCGGGCGAGGAGCGCGCCGACGACGAAGAGCAGGGCGACCAGGACGATGACCGTCTTCGCGGCCTGCAGCGCGGTGGCCCCGCGCATCCCTCCGACGGCGGTGGCGCAGGCGATCAGGACGCCGATCATGAGGGCGATCGCACGCTGGGCGCCGACGGTCTCCAGGCCCAGGAGCTGGGCGGTCACGAGGGCCACGGCGGAGAGCTGGACGACGAAGTAGAACAGGCACACCAGCAGGGTGACGACGGCGGCGGAGATCCGGACCGCCGTCCCGGGCGCCCGGTCCGCGAAGACGTCGGCGATCGTGAACCGTCCGCGGGCCCGCAGTGGCCCGGCGAGGAGGGCCAGGACGACGAGGGCGGCGAGGGTGCTGCCCGCGACGAACAGGCCGTCGAATCCCATCAGGGCGACGGTCCCCGCCGTCCCCACGACGGTGGCAGAGGAGATGTAGTCCCCCGCCAGCGCGAGCCCGTTGCGTACGGGCTTGTTCCGCCGCCGGCCGATGTAGAAGTTCTCGGCCTCCTCGCGCTGCGGTCCGAGGAGCAGGCAGGCGAACAGCGCGGCGACCACGAGGAGGAGGAAGCTGATCAGGATGGCGCCCTGGGTGTCACCCCCGGCCATGGACAGCTCTGCGGCGGGGACGGGGTGCGCGGTCATGGCTCTCCGGGGCGCTGGCGGCGGGACGGGAGCCCACAAGAGCACGGTGCCGCCCGCCGGTGAAGGCGCGCGTCCGCAGACGTGTCACCGGCACACCGTCACGGCCTCCGCCTGTGCGCGCGACCAATTCCCCGGCGCCCTAGAGGGCGCCCGAAGGCACTCCCCGGTTCGGGGAGGCGGTCCAGGGGAGGTTGATCCAGACCGTCTTGCCGCCCTCGTCGGTCGGGGTGACGGAGAGCCGGCCACCCGCCTCCGCCGCCAGGAAGCGGATGATGACCATTCCCCGCCCGTTGTCCTGCTGCACCGCCGCCGGGAGTCGCCGGGGCCAGCGGGGATGGCTGTCGGTGACGCCGATGCGCAGCTGCTCCTCGCGCTCCAGCCGGACGTCCACGGTGAACGTGGGTGACTGTCCGAACGTGTGCTGGACGGCGTTGGTGGCCAGTTCGGAGACGATCAGCCGGACCGTGTCGGCGGTGTCGCCGGCCTCGGCGAGCCCCCAGCCGGTCAGGACCTCGGCGACGTATCTCCGGGCGGCGGACACCGAGGCGGGATCGCTCGGCAGAGTGACGGATGCTTCCTGGTGGTCTGCCATGGCGACGCTGTCCCTTTCCCACCGGGCCGGGCCCGGACTGCACTACGCGTCAGGGTGCCACCGATCGTGTCGCCCCGTGCGGCGATCCACCGAGATATGTGCGTATTTGTCGCTCGAAGCGGTGAACTCTGCTACGAGAGACCGTATTTGGGCCGGGATCAGGGGGTCTGCGGCGCGGTGCGGACGATCGTCTCCACCGCGCGGTCGATCTGCGCGCCGGTCAGGTCCGCCCGGGCCGTCAGCCGCAGCCGCGAGATGCCGTCCGGGACGGACGGGGGCCTGAAGCAGCCCACCGCGAGTCCCTGTTCGCGACAGTCGGCCGCCCACCGCAACGCGGCCTCGGGCGAGGGCGCCCGCACCGAGACGACGGCCGCGTCCGGGCGTGCGGCGGTCAGTCCGGCCTCGGTGAGCATCCGGTGCAGCGTGGTGGCGACCGTACGCGCCCGCTCCGCGAGGCCGGGCTCGCCGTGGATCAGTCGCAGGCTCGCGAGGGCGGCGCCGGTGGCGGCCGGGGCGAGCCCGGTGTCGAAGATGAACGTCCGGGCCGCGTTGACCAGGTGCTCGACGACGCGGGCCGGTCCGAGCACGGCACCGCCCTGGCTGCCCAGCGACTTGGAGAGGGTGAGGGTGGCGACGACGTCCTCGTCGCCCGCGAGACCCGCGGCGTGCAGGGCGCCCCTGCCGCCGTCGCCGAGGACCCCCAGGCCGTGGGCGTCGTCCACGACGAGCGCGGCGCCGTACGCCCGGCAGGCCCCCGCGAGCTCGGTGAGCGGCGCCTTGTCGCCGTCCACGGAGAAGACGGAGTCGGTGACGACGAGGGCCCGACGGCCCTCGTGGGCGCGCAGGGTCTTGCGTACCGCCTCGGGGTCGGTGTGCGGGACCACGGCGGTCTCGGCGCGCGAGAGCCGGCAGCCGTCGACGATGGAGGCGTGGTTGCCGGCGTCCGAGACGATCAGCGAGTCCCGGCCGCTCAGCGCGGTGAGCGCGGCGAGGTTGGCGGTGTAGCCGGAGGAGAAGACGAGGGCCGCCTCGAAGCCGCAGAACTCGGCGAGTTCGCGCTCCAGCCGGGCGTGCAGCCGGGTGGTGCCGGTGACGAGGCGCGATCCGGTGGCGCCGGCGCCCCAGCGCCGTGCCGCCTCGGCCGCCGCCTCCGTGATCTCCGGCCGGCGGGTCAGTCCGAGGTAGTCGTTGCTCGCCAGGTCGAGCAGGTCCGATTCGGCGGCGCGGGGCCTGAGCGTACGGACGAGCCCCGCCCGCTCGCGCCGGCGTGCCTCGGCGTCGGTCCAGTCGAAGGCCGTCCGGCTCGTGTCCTCGTCCCGGTGCATGGGGCAGATCCTTTTGTAGGCAGCGCACAGACCCTAACCTTCCGTGGCCGAGGTCAGGGTGTGGCCATGCACACACCTCAAACGGGCTCGTTTGTTCAGTTCCTCCTTGGCCACAAGGTGTGCCGTAGGCCAGGATCAGCCCTTATGGACCTGCTGAACACGCTGGTGGACAAGGGGCTGCGGCGCGAGCTGCCGAGCCGCGAAGAAGCGCTCGCCGTACTGGCGACCTCCGACGACGAACTGCTCGATGTGGTGGCCGCGGCCGGCAAGGTGCGCCGCCAGTGGTTCGGGCGTCGGGTGAAGCTGAACTACCTGGTGAATCTGAAGTCCGGGCTGTGCCCGGAGGACTGCTCGTACTGTTCCCAGCGGCTCGGCTCCACGGCCGGGATCCTGAAGTACACCTGGCTGAAGCCGGACGAGGCGTCCCAGGCGGCCGCCGCCGGTGTCGCGGGCGGTGCGAAGCGGGTCTGCCTGGTGGCGAGCGGGCGGGGCCCGACCGACCGGGACGTGGAGCGCGTCGGCAAGACCATCGAGGCGATCAAGGAGCAGAACGAGGGCGTCGAGGTCTGCGCGTGCCTCGGCCTGCTCTCCGACGGCCAGGCCGAGCGCCTGCGCGAGGCGGGTGCGGACGCGTACAACCACAACCTGAACACGTCCGAGGGGACGTACGGCGAGATCACGACCACCCACACCTATCAGGACCGGGTGGACACCGTGCAGAAGGCGCACGGCGCCGGGCTGTCGGCCTGCTCCGGTCTGATCGCGGGCATGGGCGAGAAGGACGAGGACCTGGTCGACGTCGTCTACGCGCTGCGCGAGCTGGGCTCGGACTCGGTGCCGGTGAACTTCCTCATCCCGTTCGAGGGCACCCCGCTCGCGAAGGAGTGGAACCTCACCCCGCAGCGCTGCCTCCGGATCCTGGCGATGGTGCGGTTCGTCTGCCCGGACGTCGAGGTCCGGATCGCGGGCGGGCGCGAGGTGCATCTGCGGTCGATGCAGCCGCTGGCGCTGCACGTCGCGAACTCGATCTTCCTCGGCGACTACCTGACCAGCGAGGGCCAGGCCGGCCAGGCGGACCTGGACATGATCGCGGACGCGGGCTTCGAGGTGGAGGGCGCGGGCACGCAGACGCTGCCCCAGCACCGGGCGGACGCGCTGGCGGCGGCGCGCGCCGGGGCCGGTGGCGGTTGCGGTTCGCACGCGGAGGCGGGCGGCGGCTGTGGTTCGCACGCGGAAGCCGGTGGCGGCTGCGGTGCGCAGGCGGAGGCCGGCGGCGGCTGCGGGCCGTGCGGGGGCCATGCGCCGCGGACCGAGGCCCCGCGGTCGGAGGCGGCGGAGGCGGAGGCCGCCGAGGTCCCGGGGGCCCGTACCGACCTGGTGGCGGTGCGCCGCCGCGGCGCCGGAACGGACCTCGCGCCGAATGCGTAACGAGGAACTGCTGGCCCTGGACCGGGCGCACGTCTGGCATCCGTACGGGCCCATGCCGGGCCGTACGGACCCGCTGGTGGTCGAATCCGCGTCCGGGGTGCGGCTCAGGCCTGCGGAGCCGGTCCACGGGCAGGTCGAGTTGATCGACGGCATGTCCTCCTGGTGGTCCGCGATCCACGGGTACAACCACCCGGTGCTCAACGACGCGGTGCGCGGCCAGCTGGACCGGATGAGCCATGTCATGTTCGGTGGGCTGACCCATGAGCCGGCCGTCCGGCTCGCCGCCCGTCTGGTCGAGATCACGCCCGCGCCCCTTCAGCACGTCTTCCTGAGCGACTCGGGCTCGGTCGCCGTCGAGGTCGCGGCGAAGATGTGCCTCCAGTACTGGCGCTCGCTGGGCCGGCCCGGCAAGCAGCGGCTGATGACCTGGCGCGGCGGCTACCACGGCGACACCTGGCAGCCGATGTCCGTGTGCGACCCGCAGGGCGGGATGCACGAGCTGTGGGCGGGCGTGCTCCAGCGCCAGCTCTTCGTGGACGCGCCGCCCGCCGCGTACGCGGAGTCGTACGCCGAGCTGCTGCGCGAGACGATCGGGCGGCACGCCGAGGAGCTGGCCGCGGTGATCGTGGAGCCGGTGGTGCAGGGCGCGGGCGGGATGCGGTTCCACTCGCCCGACTATCTGCGGGTCCTGCGGGAGGCGTGCGACGAGCACGGCGTCCTGCTGATCTTCGACGAGATCGCGACCGGCTTCGGCCGTACGGGCGCGCTCTTCGCCGCGGACCATGCCGGGGTCTCCCCCGATGTCATGTGTCTGGGCAAGGCGCTGACCGGCGGCTACCTCTCGATGGCGGCGACGCTGTGCTCGACGCGGGTCGCCGAGGGGATCTCCCGGGGCGAGGTCCCGGTACTCGCCCACGGGCCGACGTTCATGGGCAATCCGCTGGCCTCCGCGGTGGCCTGTGCCTCGATCGATCTGCTCCTGTCCCAGGACTGGGGCGTGGAGGTCAAGCGCATCGAGGCGGGCCTCCGGGAGGGCCTCGCCCCGGCCGCCGCGCTGCCGGGGGTGCGGGAGGTGCGCGTGCTGGGCGCCATCGGCGTCGTACAGCTCGACCACGAGGTCGACATGGCGGCGGCGACGGAGGCGGCGGTCCGGGCGGGCGTGTGGCTGCGTCCTTTCCGCGATCTGATCTACACGATGCCGCCGTTCGTGACCGGCGACGAGGACCTCACCCGCATCTGCTCGGCGGTCCGCGCCGCCGCGGCGGCGGGCTGAGCGGGCGAGGAAAGGACTCACACCATGGGCGGTCCCACCATGAACGTCATCGTCGTCAGCGGTACGGGCACGGAGATCGGGAAGACGATCGTGACGGCCGCCGTGGCCGCCGTGGCCACGGCGCGGGGGCGGTCGGTCGCCGTCCTCAAGCCGGCGCAGACCGGACTCGCGCCGGGTGAGCAGGGTGACGCGGACGAGGTCGTACGGCTCTCCGGAGCGCGGACGTCGGTCGAACTGGGGCGCTTTCCGGAGCCGTTGGCGCCTGCCACGGCCGCCCGGCGGGCCGGGGCGACGCCGGTCGGGCCGCGGGAGGTCGCCGAGGCGGCCGCGAAACTCGCCGCCGAGTACGACTTGGTCCTCGTGGAGGGCGCGGGCGGTCTCCTCGTCCGGTTCGACGAGGACGGCGGCACGCTCGCGGACGCGGCACGGCTCCTCGGCGCCCCGGTCCTGGTGGTCACGCCGGCCGGGCTCGGCACGCTCAACGCGACCGCGCTGACGGCCGAGGCCCTCGCGGCGCGCGGCATCGAGCAGCTGGGCGTCGTGGTCGGCAGCTGGCCGGCCGCGCCGGACCTGGCGGCCCGCTGCAATCTGGTCGATCTGCCGGAGGCGGCGGGGGCGCCGCTGCTCGGGGCCGTGCCGGAGGGGGCGGGCGGTCTGGATCCCGTCGCGTTCCGGGCGCGTGCGGGCGAGTGGCTGGCGCCCGCGCTGGGCGGCGTCTGGGACGCCGAGGGGTTCGCCGCTCGCGCCCGGCCCTGACCTCCGTACGCTGGATCCATGCACGCACACGTTTCAGAGATCGTCTTCGACTGTGCCGATCCGGCGGATCTGGTGCGGTTCTGGGCCGGGCTCCTCGGCGGGGCTCCGGTCGACCGGAGCCCCGCCTGGTCGTACGTCGAGCCGCCCGGGTTCGTGCGGATCGCGTTCCAGCGGGTGCCCGAGGGCAAGACCGTGAAGAACCGGCTCCATCTGGATGTGCACGCGGACGACATCGGCGCGGCCGCCGACGAGGCGACCACGCTCGGCGCGTCCCGCGTCGGCGGCGTCGTCAGCGACCCGCAGGGGTCCTTCCAGGTGATGCGTGACCCGGAGGGCAACGAGTTCTGCTTCGTGTCGGGCTGAGAAGGGCGATACGCGGGCAGAATCCTCCCGTCCGTCCATCGTCCATCCGTCCGCGCCACCCAGCGTCGGAGGAGGTCCGCGATGTCACCGCGTTCCACCGGGGTCCCCAGGGACGCCGTTCACCACCCGCTCTTCGCCCGCTTCTACGCGCGGTTCAGCGTCTCCGCCGATACGAAGGGCGGTATCGGCGCCCTCCGTACGGAGCTGCTGACCGGTCTGTCCGGCCGTGTGATCGAGATCGGCGCGGGGAACGGGCTGAACTTCGCGCACTATCCCGGCGCCGTGTCCGAGGTCGTGGCCATCGAACCGGAGCGCCATCTGCGCCAGTTGGCGGTCCAGGCCGCGTTGCGGGCCGATGTGCCGGTGGACGTGGCGCCGGGCGCGGCGGAGGCTCTGCCGGTGAAGAGCGAGGCTTTCGACGCGGCGGTGGTCTCCCTCGTGCTCTGCACGGTACAGGATGTGCCCCGGGCCCTCGCGGAGCTGCACCGGGTACTGCGTCCGGGTGGCGAACTGCGCTTCTTCGAGCACGGTTCGGCCCCCTCGCCCGGGATGGCCAGGGCCCAGCGCGCCCTGGACCGCACGGTCTGGCCGCTGCTGTTCGGTGGCTGTCACACCGCGCGCGATCCGCTGGCGGCGATCGAGGCGGCGGGGTTCGAGCCGGTCGCGTACCGCAGGTTCACCGTCCCTGAGCAGGGGCCCCGACTGCCCTCCTCCTACTGCGTGTTGGGCACGGCGCGGCGGGTCTGAGAACCGCCGGTCAGCGGCTCCACTGACGGAGCTCGGCGGCGATGGCACGGACGTCCGCCTCGCCCTTCTTGACCAGGCGGGCGAGGTCGCGGACCTGTTCGGGCGAGGTGACGACCTTCAGACCGCTGGCGACGAGGTAGCCGTAGGCGACGGCCGAGGCGAACATCGCGTTGGAGTGCTCCAGGGCCGGGACGTGCAGGAGGAGTTGGAGCAGGGCGGCCGCGCGGGCGTGCGGGTCGCTGTAGACGGGCACGCCGAAGATCTCGGCGTCGTGCCGGCCGACCGCGGCGACGAGCGCGCCCCAGTCGGTGACCTGAGGGTCGCCGGGCATGCGGTGTTCGGCGACCATGAGCAGCCAGGCGATGTCGACCGTGAGGCTCATGCGGTGCGGCCACGCTCCGTGCCGAACTCCTCCGCGAACACGGCCTCGTACTCCTTCATGAAGTCGGCGGCCGCCTCGACGAAGGCACGCCCCGACTCCCCCGCGTCCTGCTGGACGAGTTCCTCGATGTAGCGGTTGACGCTCATTCCGCGCTGATGCGCCCGCCGACGGGCGGTGTCGGCGGTCGTTTCGTCCACCCGTACGTTCAACTGAGTCTTCGCCACACGACCACGCTAGCGCCGGCGCGCTAGCACGGGCAAGGGGAGCTGCCCCCGCACCGCGCCGGTGGGCCGCTCCGGTGGGCCGCTCCGGCGGGCCGCTCCGGCGGGCCGCTCCGGCGGGCCGCTCCGGCGGGCCGCTCCGGCGGGCCGCTCCGGCGGGCAGGCCGCCTCGGGCGCGCCGCCGACCGGGCAGGTTTTTTCGTCCCACGCGCTACGGACGGGCGGAGGAGCAGGAGGGGCACAGCCCTCGGTAGAGGACCTCGACCTCCGACACCTCGAAGCCGAACCGCTCCTCCGCGGGAAGGTCGGCCAGCGGATCGCCGGTGGGGTGGACGTCACGGATGGTGCCGCAGCCGGCGCAGACGAGGTGCTGGTGGGGCTGGTGCGCGTTGGGGTCGTAGCGCTTCGCGCGGCCTTCGGTGGAGACCTCGACCACCTCCCCGAGCGAGACCAGCTCGCCCAGGGTGTTGTAGACGGTCGCCCGGGAGATCTCGGGCAGCAGCCGCACGGCGCGGACGTGCACCTCGTCGGCCGTGAGGTGCACGTGGTCGCCGTCGAGGACCTCCGCGACGACCCGCCGCTGGGAGGTCATACGCCAGCCGCGCCCTCGCAGTCGCTCCAGCAGGTCACTCATATCGGCTCACCTATTCGGCTTCGACTTCGGCTTCGACGGAACACACGGCCTCCAGGGGTGGACGCTCGGGTTTCCGACGGGTATGGAATTGGCGCTCTTCTTGACTTGGACTCTGTCCATCGTAGGATCGCTTCCGGCAATAGCCAAGGGACAACATGACTCCGGGCACGGGTGGCGCTACGCCCGCCGGGGCTTCCCGAGGCAAGCTCCGCGATCCGCCCCGTCCGGAAGGATTTCCATGCCCGAGAACCATGATGCGATCGTCACCGACGCGAAAACCGAGGGAACGGGCGGCTGCCCGGTCGCGCACACCGCGCGCGCCGCGCACCCGACCCAGGGCGGCGGGAACCGCCAGTGGTGGCCGGAGCGGCTCAATCTGAAGATCCTTGCCAAGAACCCCGCCGTGGCCAACCCGCTCGGCGAGGAGTTCGACTACGCCGAGGCGTTCAACGCCCTCGACCTCGCGGCCGTGAAGCGGGACATCGCCGAGGTCCTCACCACCTCGCAGGACTGGTGGCCGGCCGACTTCGGTCACTACGGCCCGCTCATGGTCCGCATGGCCTGGCACAGCGCCGGTACGTACCGCATCAGCGACGGCCGCGGCGGGGCCGGCGCCGGCCAGCAGCGCTTCGCGCCGCTGAACAGCTGGCCCGACAACGGCAACCTGGACAAGGCCCGCCGCCTGCTGTGGCCGGTCAAGAAGAAGTACGGCCAGTCCATCTCCTGGGCCGACCTCATGATCCTCACCGGCAACGTGGCCCTGGAGACGATGGGCTTCAAGACCTTCGGCTTCGCCGGCGGCCGCGCGGACGTGTGGGAGCCCGACGAGGACGTGTACTGGGGCCCCGAGACGACCTGGCTCGGTGACGAGCGCTACACCGGCGACCGCGAGCTGGAGAACCCGCTCGGCGCGGTCCAGATGGGCCTCATCTACGTCAACCCCGAGGGCCCCAACGGCAACCCGGACCCGCTCGCCGCGGCCCGCGACATCCGCGAGACGTTCCGCCGCATGGCGATGAACGACGAGGAGACCGTCGCTCTCATCGCCGGTGGCCACACCTTCGGCAAGACCCACGGCGCCGGCCCGGCGGACAACGTCGGCGCCGACCCCGAGGCCGCGCCGATCGAGGCGCAGGGCCTGGGCTGGGCGAACTCGTACGGCACCGGCAAGGGCGCCGACGCGATCACCAGTGGTCTCGAGGTCACCTGGACCACGACGCCCGCCCAGTGGGGTCACGACTTCTTCAAGCACCTGTTCGAGTACGAGTACGAGCTCACGAAGAGCCCGGCCGGCGCTCACCAGTGGGTGGCGAAGGACGCCGAGGCGATCATCCCCGACGCCCACGACCCGTCGAAGAAGCACCGTCCGATGATGCTCACCACGGACCTGTCGCTGCGCTTCGACCCGGTCTACGAGCAGATCTCGCGTCGCTTCTACGAGAACCCGGAGGAGTTCGCGGACGCCTTCGCCCGCGCCTGGTTCAAGCTGACCCACCGCGACATGGGCCCGGTCGTGCGCTACCTCGGCCCCGAGGTCCCGTCCGAGACGCTGGTGTGGCAGGACCCGCTGCCGGCGCGCGAGGGCGAGCTGATCGACGCCGCGGACATCGCCTCCCTCAAGGAGCGGATCCTCGCCTCCGACCTCACCGTCACGCAGCTCGTCTCCGCGGCCTGGGCCGCCGCCGCCTCCTTCCGCGGCAGCGACAAGCGTGGCGGCGCCAACGGCGGCCGTATCCGCCTGGAGCCGCAGCGCAACTGGGAGGTCAACAACCCGGACGAGCTGGCGCAGGTGCTGCGCACCCTCGAGGGCATCCAGGAGTCCTTCAACGCCGCGGGCGCCAAGAAGGTCTCGCTGGCCGACCTGGTCGTGCTCGCCGGCTCCGCCGCCGTCGAGCAGGCGGCCAAGGACGCCGGCCACGAGGTCGAGGTGCCGTTCACGCCCGGCCGTGTCGACGCCACGCAGGAGCAGACGGACGTCGAGTCGTTCGCCGCGCTCGAGCCGTCCTCCGACGGCTTCCGGAACTACGTCGGCAAGGGCAACCGTCTGCCGGCCGAGTACCTGCTGCTCGACAGGGCGAACCTGCTCACCCTCAGCGCGCCGGAGATGACCGTCCTCGTCGGCGGTCTGCGCGTCCTCGGCGCCAACCACGCCCAGTCGAAGCACGGCGTCCTCACGGACAGGCCCGGCACCCTGACGAACGACTTCTTCGTCAACCTGCTCGACCTGGGTACGGAGTGGAAGGCGACGTCCTCGGCGCAGGACGAGTTCGAGGGCCGCGACGCGGCCACCGGCGAGGTGCGGTGGACCGGCACCCGCGCCGACCTGGTCTTCGGCTCGAACTCCGAGCTGCGCGCGCTCGCGGAGGTCTACGCGAGCGACGACGCGAAGGAGAAGTTCGTGACGGACTTCGTCGCGGCCTGGCACAAGGTCATGGAGCTGGACCGCTTCGACCTCGCGGGTTCCTGACGGTCACGGCCCCCGGGGCCTGATCGCGACGCCCGGACCGACCCCCCGCGGGTCGGCCCGGGCGTCCGCGCGTCAGGGACCCCCCATGCGTCGCGCGTCGTCGGACCGGTCGGGCGTCGGGGCCGCTCACGCGCGCCGGGCCGGTCGTGTGCCCGGGCCGGTCCTCGGACGCCGGGCCGCTCGTGTGCAGGGCCGGTCGTGTCAAGGCCCGAGCGTGAACAGGGCCGGTCGTGCGTCGGGGCCGTTCGGGCGCCGGACCGACCATATGGCGATACGCGGTCGACGGTCGGCCGGGGCCGGTGGTGGGATCGGACCATGACCGAACCGCGCATCCGGGCCGCCGAGCCGGCCGACCTCGACGCCGTCCTCGCCTTCTGGAGAGTGGCCGCGGAGGGCACCAGCATCAGCGACGACCGTGACGGCATCGAGCGGCTCGTCGCACGCGACCCCGAGGCCCTGATCCTCGCGGAGCGCGGCGGCGAGCTCGCCGGCACGGTGATCGCCGGGTTCGACGGCTGGCGCTGCCACCTCTACCGGCTCGCCGTCCATCCCGACCACCGCCGCCGGGGCGTGGGCGGCGCACTGCTCGCGGCGGCCGAGGAACGGTTCGTACGGCTCGGCGGCCGGCGGGTGGACGCCATGGTGCTGAACGACAACGAACTCGGGCAGCACGCCTGGCGCGCGGCGGAGTACGGCCCCCAGCGGCACTGGACCCGTTGGGTGAAGCCGCTGACGGCGGCCCCCCGGGACTGACCACTTCCCCGTTTTGCCCATCCTTTACCATGAGTGTTTCCATCCCGCACGACCGAAAGGTGTGAGCGTCCGCCCATGGGCGAGCCTCCCAGTACCAAGCGAGCGATCCCTCTCCCCGTGACTGATCATGGGACGGAGGTGAACCGATGACCGAAGTGCTTCTGCTCATGGTGGCGCTGCTGCTCTCGCTCGCATGTGGCGCCTTCGTCGCGGCCGAGTTCTCGCTCACGACCGTCGAGCGGTCCGAACTCGAACGGGCCGTCGAGCGGGGTGAGCGGGGTGCTGCGAGCGCGCTCAAGGCCGTCAGATCGCTCACCTTCCAGCTCTCCGGCGCGCAGCTCGGCATCACGGTCACCAACCTGATCGTCGGCATGCTCTCCGAGCCCTCGATCGCCAAGCTGATCCGCGGTCCGGTCGAGGACCTCGGCCTCTCCCCCACGGTCGCCTCCTCGGTGGCCCTGGTCATCGGCACCGCCCTGTCGACCGTCGTCCTGATGGTCGTCGGCGAGCTGGTCCCGAAGAACTGGGCGATCTCCTCGCCGCTGGCCATCGCCAAGCGGGTGGCCACGCCGCAGCGGATCTTCACCGCCGCCTTCAGGCCGCTGATCAGCCATCTCAACAACACCGCGAACCGGATCCTGCGCCGGCTCGGCATGGAGCCGACCGAGGAGCTGGCCTCGGCCCGCTCCCCGCAGGAACTGGTGGCGCTGGCCCGCCACTCCGCCAAGGCGGGCGCTCTGGAGGCGGACACCGCGGAGCTGTTCGTCCGGACGCTGAACCTCGCGGAGCTGACCGCGGAGAACGTGATGACCCCGCGCGTGCAGGTGACCGCCCTGGAGGTGCAGGCCACCGCCGAGGACGTCGCCAACGCGACCCGCGCGACCGGCCTGTCCCGCTTCCCCGTCTACCGGGGCAGCCTCGACTCGGTGGTCGGGATCGCCCACATCAAGGACGTCCTGGCGATACCGGCCGACGAGCGGCCCCGCCGGCGCATCGGGGACATGCTGCGCGAGCCGCTGCTGGTCCCCGAGACCCTGACCGTGGACCGGCTCCTCGACCGGCTGTCGGGCAAGCAGACGATGGCGGTCGTCATCGACGAGTACGGCGGTACGGCCGGCGTCGCGACGCTGGAGGACATCGTCGAGGAGGTCGTCGGCGAGGTGCGCGACGAGCACGATCCGCACGAGACGCCCGACCTGGCGCGGGCGGGCGCGGACGCGGACGGGCGTGAGCTCTGGTCCGCCGACGGCGCCGCGCGCACGGACCAGCTGGAGGCGATCGGCCTGCGGGTGCCGGACGGACCGTACGAGACGCTGGCGGGTGTCCTCGCCACGGCGCTGGGGCGGATCCCCGCCGTCGGCGACAGCGTGGAGCTGGCCGGCTGGGAGCTCGACGTGGTGGACGCCTCCGGGCGCCGGGCCGCGCGGGTGCTGATGCACGCGCCGCCGGCCGATGGCTTCCAGGAGACCGGGGAGACGGGCCGATGATCGCGATCCAGTTGTTGATCGGCCTTCTCACCCTGGTCGTGAACGCCTTCTTCGTCGGCGCCGAGTTCGCCCTGATCTCCGTGCGCCGCAGCCAGATCGAACCGGCGGCGGAGCGGGGGGACCGGCGGGCGCGCAGCGTCATGTGGGGTCTGGAGCACGTCTCCGCGCTCCTCGCCGCGGCGCAGCTCGGCATCACGCTGTGCACCCTGGTGCTGGGCATCGTCGCCGAGCCGGCCATCGCGCATCTGCTCGAACCGGTCTTCGACGCCATCGGCGTGCCGCACGGACTGGTGCACCCGATCTCGTTCGTGATCGCGCTCTCCCTGGCGACCTATCTGCACATGCTGCTCGGCGAGATGGTCCCGAAGAACATCGCGCTGGCCGAGCCGACGCGCTCCGCGCTGCTCCTCGGCCCGCCGCTGGTGGCGATCGCGCGGGCCCTGCGCCCGGTGATCTTCGCGATCAACGCCTTCGCCAACGCGCTGCTGAAGCTGTTGCGGGTGGAGGTGAAGGACGAGGTCTCGGCGACGTTCTCGGACGACGAGCTGGCCAGGATGGTGACCGACGCGGGCGTCGCCGGTCTGCTCGACGACCGGGCGGCGGAGCGCCTGCACGACGCCCTCGAACTCGGCCGCCGCCCGGTGCGGGACGTGGTCATGCCGGTGGAGAGGGTCGTGTACGCGGCCGTCGGGACGACACCGGAGGAGCTGGAGGCGCTGGCCGCCGAATCCGGCTTCTCCCGCTTCCCGGTGGTCGACGCGAGCCGCCGGATCCTGGGCTACATGCACGTCAAGGACGCCTTGGACGCCACCCCGCGCGACCTTCCCTTCCCGGTCACGGCCATGCGGCCGATCGCCCGGGTCAGGGCGGCCACGCCGATGGACGACGTGCTGACGGCGATGCGCCGCAGCCGTACGCACCTGGCGGCCGTGCTGGACGACGACGGCAAGCTGGCCGGCCTGGTCACCATGGAGGACGTCCTGCGGGAGCTCGTCGGGCGACCGGCAGCTTCCTGACGGTGACCGGTCCGGAGCCCCGGGGGGGGACGGGGTGGGGCCGGGGGTCCGGCGGATGTACCCAAAAATGTCGGCCGGTGTTGTCAGTGG
>NZ_JBVHWN010000003.1:568294-606678 GCF_055564335.1 Streptomyces sp. NPDC029139
GGCCTTCTTGTGGGGTCTTGTGGGACAACCGGCACCTTCCGGAGGGCAACCGGTCCGGAGCCCCGGGCGCGCACGGTGCGCGCCCGGGGCTCCGGCGGATTCCCGCCCGCATACCGCACGGTATGATCGCTTCGCCATGCAGATGAATGCCACTTACACCAGTTTTGTCGCGCTCGGGGACAGCTTCACCGAGGGCATGTCGGACCGACTGCCCGACGGGACCTACCGGGGATGGGCCGACCTGCTCGCCGCCCGGCTGGCCGCCCGCAGCCCGGACTTCCGATACGCGAACCTCGCCGTCCGGGGCAAGCTCATCGGCCAGATCGTCGAGGAGCAGGTGGACGTGGCCGCCGCCATGAAGGCGGATGTGGTGACGCTGGTCGGCGGCCTGAACGACACGCTGCGGCCGAAGGTCGACATGGGCCGGGTCCGCGCGCTGCTCACCGAGGCGGTCGAGAAGCTGGCGCCGTCCTGCGGTCAGCTGGTCCTGATGCGCAGCCCCGGCCGCAACGGCCCCGTGATGGAACGCTTCCGCCCCCGCATGGAGGAGCTGTTCCGCCACATCGACGAGCTGGCCGCCCGGCACGGCGCACTGGTGGTCGACCTGTACGGAGCGCCGGCCCTCGGCGACCAGCGGATGTGGGACGTCGACCGGCTCCATCTGACCGGCGAGGGGCACCGGCGGGTGGCCGAGGCCGTGTGGCAGGCTCTGGGCCTGGACCCCGAGCACGACTGGCGGGCGCCGCTGGCGCCGGAGGCCCGGCCGGGCTGGGCGAGCCGCCGTCTGGGCGACGCGCGGTTCGCCAGGGAGCACCTCGGCCCATGGATCGGACGACGGCTGACCGGCCGCTCCTCGGGCGACGGCCGCCCGGCCAAGCGGCCGGAGCTGCTGCCGTACGAGCCGCCGGCGGTGTAGGGGGTGTCCGGCGCACGTGACGGGCGTCTCGTAGCAAGAGACGAACCGGGGCCTGGCGCTGGCCTGCAGAAACCGCCAGTAGAATCAGGTCACGTGACTGCTGCTGCGAAGCCCCGCATCCCCAACGTCCTGGCCGGCCGCTACGCCTCCGCGGAGCTCGCCGTCCTCTGGTCCCCCGAGCAGAAGGTGAAGCTGGAGCGCCGGCTGTGGCTCGCCGTGCTGCGTGCCCAGAAGGACCTCGGGATCGAGGTCCCGGACGCGGCCCTCGCCGACTACGAGCGCGTGCTCGACCAGGTCGACCTCGGCTCCATCGCCGAGCGCGAGAAGGTCACCCGCCACGACGTGAAGGCCCGGATCGAGGAGTTCAACGCCCTCGCCGGTCACGAGCACGTCCACAAGGGCATGACCTCCCGCGACCTCACCGAGAACGTCGAGCAGCTGCAGATCCGGCTCTCGCTCGAGCTGATGCGTGACCGCACGGTCGCCGTCCTCGCCCGCCTCGGCAAGCTGTCCGGCGAGTACGCCGAGCTCGTCATGGCCGGCCGCTCCCACAACGTCGCCGCCCAGGCCACCACCCTCGGCAAGCGGTTCGCCACCGCCGCCGACGAGCTGCTCGTCGCCTACGGCCGTCTGGAGGAGCTGATCGCCCGCTACCCGCTGCGCGGCATCAAGGGCCCGGTCGGCACCGCGCAGGACATGCTCGACCTGCTCGGCGGCGACGCGGCCAAGCTGGCGGAGCTGGAGCAGCGCATCGCCGGGCACCTCGGCTTCGCGCACGCCTTCACCTCGGTCGGCCAGGTCTACCCGCGCTCGCTCGACTACGACGTGGTCACCTCGCTCGTCCAGCTGGCCGCCGCGCCCTCGTCCGTCGCCAAGACGATCCGTCTGATGGCCGGCCACGAGCTGGTCACCGAGGGCTTCAAGCCCGGCCAGGTCGGCTCATCCGCCATGCCGCACAAGATGAACACCCGCTCCTGCGAGCGCGTCAACGGCCTCATGGTCATCCTGCGCGGCTACGCGTCGATGACCGGCGAACTGGCCGGCGACCAGTGGAACGAGGGCGACGTCTCGTGCTCGGTGGTCCGCCGGGTCGCGCTGCCGGACGCGTTCTTCGCCCTGGACGGGCTCCTGGAGACCTTCCTGACGGTGCTCGACGAGTTCGGCGCGTTCCCCGCCGTCGTGGCCCGCGAGCTGGACCGCTACCTTCCCTTCCTGGCCACGACCAAGGTCCTGATGGGCGCCGTCCGCGCCGGGGTCGGCCGCGAGCTCGCCCACGAGGCCATCAAGGAGAACGCCGTCGCCTCGGCCCTCGCCATGCGCGAGCAGGGCGCCGAGCGCAACGAGCTGCTGGACAAGCTGGCCGCCGACGAGCGGATCCCGCTGGACCGCGCGCAGCTCGACGCCCTGATGGCCGACAAGCTGTCGTTCACCGGTGCCGCCGCCGACCAGGTCGCCGTCGTCGTCTCCCGTATCGAGGAGATCGTCAAGCAGCACCCGGCGGCCGCCGCGTACACCCCCGGGTCGATCCTCTGACCCGGTTCACGCCGCAGGAGCTCGAGGCCGCTCGCGACCGCGTCATTCCCGACGTGGTGGCGGGCGGCCTTTCCGTCCTCTTCTGCGGGATCAATCCGGGCCTGATGTCGGCGGCGACGGGCCATCACTTCGCGCGCCCGGGCAATCGCTTCTGGCCGGTGCTGGAGCGGTCCGGGTTCACGCCGCGGCTGCTGAAGCCGTCCGAGCAGGAGGAGTTGCTCGCGTACGGTCTCGGCATCACGAACGTGGTGGCGCGGGCGACCGCGCGGGCCGACGAGCTGAGCGCCGAGGAGTTCCGGGAGGGCGGACGGCTCCTGACCGAGCGGGTGGAGCGCCTGCGTCCGCGATGGCTGGCCGTGGTCGGCATCACGGCGTACCGCACGGCGTTCGGGGAGCGCGGCGCGGTCGTGGGTCCGCAGGAGCGGACGATCGGCGAGAGCCGGATCTGGGTGCTGCCCAACCCCAGCGGGCTGAACGCGCACTGGTCGGTGGGGGCGATGGCGGAGGAGTTCGGGCGGCTGCGGGAGGCGGCGGGCGTGCCGGACCGGAGGCACCTCACGGACGGAGGCCGGGGGAAGGTCACGGGGGATCCACCTCGGTGACGCAGACGAGGAGTCGGAAGGCGAGCTCCTTGCCCCACTGGGAGACGCCGACGGCGATCCACCTGCCGTCCGCGCGCCAGAGGTGCACGTCCGGGACGGAGCCGCAGAGCAGGTCCCACGGGTCCGGTATGTGCTCGCCCTCGTATCTCCGGAGGAGCAGCGAGCCGAGGGCGAAGACCTGGGCCTCGCCCCACCGCCCGTCGAGCAGCAGCGCCAGCGCGTGACGCTCGGCCTCCCACTGCTCCGCGACCTCCTCCCGCCGCGATCCCTCGTCGTCCCAGAACTCCTCACTTCTGGTCAGCTCCGCCACGTGGTAGCCGGGGCCGCTGTGTCCCGCCCCGGTCCTTCCGGACACCGCGGGGAAGGGGCGGGCACGCAGCCGTTCGATGGTGTCGAGATGCCGTGCGAGGCTCATACGTCCAGTAAAGCCGCACCCTCTGACATTGCGTCCGCGCGCAGTTGGCGGACCGTCAGGCATCTCGCATGCGCAGGGAGAGCCACCCCGCCGCGGCCGTGAGAGCGGCCCAGGCCGCCATGACGGCCATGCCGCTCCAGGGCCCGAGCGCGCCCGACGAGTCCTGGAGCAGGATCTGCTGCCCCGCCCGGTCGGGAAGGAAGTCGGCCAGGCTGTTGCCCCCGGACACGTCTCCGATGACGAAGGGCAGCATCAGGAACACCGGTACGAGCAGGCTCATCGCTCCGGTCACGCTGCGCAGCACGGCCGAGACTCCCGCGGCCAGCACGGCGGCCAGCGCCAGATAGAGGGCGCAGCCGACGACCGCGCGCCCCGCCCCGGGGTCGGTGATGCCGATGCCGAAGCCCTCGTCCATGAGCGCCTGTCCGGCGAAGAAGCAGAGCAGGCTCGTGACCAGGCCGACAGCGAGGGTCAGGCCGCCGATCACGGCGAGTTTGGCGGCGTAGAAGCGTCCGCGGCGGGGCACGGCGGCCAGCGACACCCTGATCCCCCCGTTCTTGTACTCACCGGCCATCGCCATGGCGCCGAAGGTGACGGCCGCCAGCTGACCGAAGTTGAGCCCGTAGTAGGAGAAGAGCACCGGATCGAAGTCGGTGCTGCCGGGTTCGGGCCGGCCGAGCGTCCCGGTGGCGAGGAGGGAGAATCCGGCGGTCGCGCCGAAGACGGTCAGCAGCGTGCCGCTGAGCGAGCGCAGGGAGCGGATCTTGATCCATTCGGCGTGGAGTGCAGCGGGGAACGACATGGCTCAGACCTCCTGGGTGACGGTCGTGCGACCGGATGTGAACTGCGCCGCCTCTGAGGTCAGGTCGAGATAGGCCTGTTCCAAAGTGGCTTCCTCGTCGGCGAGTTCGAGGAGCGCGATGCCCTCGTGTGCGGCGACGGGTCCGATGTCCGTCACGCGTGCGCCCTCGACGGTCCAGCGGCCGTCCTCCTCCTGGACCGGGTCGAAGCCCCTGCCGAGCAGCGCGGCGCGCAGCCGGTCTCCCTCCGTGGTCCGCAGCCGCACCTTCGGCTGAATACGCGCGTCGATGAAGTCACGCATCGGCGTGTCCGCGAGGAGCCGACCCCGTCCCAGGACCACCAGGTGATCGGCGAAGGAGGCGGTCTCGTTCATCAGGTGGCTGGAGACGAGGACGGTCCTGCCCTGGCGGGCGAGACAGCGCATCAGCTCCCGGATCCAGATGATGCCCTCCGGGTCCAGACCGTTGGACGGCTCGTCCAGCATCAGCACCTCCGGGTCGCCCAGCAGGGCGGCGGCGATCCCGAGGCGCTGCCGCATCCCGAGGGAGAAACTCTTGATCCGACGGTCCGCGACGCTCGCGATGCCCGCTTCCTCGAGGACCTCGTCCGCGCGCCGTCGCGGGATGCTGTTGCTCGCGGCGAGAAGTCGCAGATGGCCACGGGCCGTTCGACCGCCGTGTGCGGCCTGGGCGTCGAGCAGGGCACCGACCCTGCGCAGCGGCTGGTCGAACTCCGCGTAGGGCCGGCCGCCGACGGTCGCCGTGCCGGAGGTCGGCCGGTCCAGGCCGAGGACGAGGCGCATGGTGGTGGACTTCCCGGCTCCGTTGGGACCCAGGAAGCCGGTGACGCGGCCGGGCCGCACACGGAACGTGAGGTGGTCCACGGCCCGCCGGGAGCCGTACGTCTTGCAGAGTTCGTGGACGTCGATGCTGGTCATGGCTCCACACTGGCCCCCTCACCGGGTCCCCCGTCTCCCCCACCCGTGGAAACCTTCTCCCCCGCGCGGGGGAGCCGTCGACCCCGGCCACCTGGGACGATGAGCCGCATGCTCCGCCTCGTCCGGCCGCTCACCCACTCGGTCACGTACACCCGCTGGCTCCATCTGTGCATCCCCGTGGCGGTGATCGCCGTGTGGCTCTTCATCGACATGGAGAAGCCGTACGTA
Organism: Streptomyces sp. NPDC029139; assembly: GCF_055564335.1. Classification (NCBI taxonomy): domain Bacteria; kingdom Bacillati; phylum Actinomycetota; class Actinomycetes; order Kitasatosporales; family Streptomycetaceae; genus Streptomyces; species Streptomyces sp. NPDC029139. Next base: position 573,727 of record NZ_JBVHWN010000003.1, read on the forward strand.
CCGATGCTGCTGGTCCTGCCGGTCGGGTTGATCCCGGCGATGCGCCTCGGTGAGGGCGTACAGGCGCAGATGCTGCTGCTCCCCCTCTCCGAACGGGAGGAGGCACAGGCCTCGTTCTCCGCGACGCGCTCCGCCACGTGGGGGGACCGGTGGCGGACGGTGCTGTGGCTGGAGGCCCGGCTGCTGCTGTCCGCGGTCACGCTGGTCGTGAGTGTCTGGCTCCCGCTGCTCAGTTACGACCTGGTCCTCATGTCGGCGGGCGGACGGGTGACGGACAACCCGGTCATGAACGGGGTGGAACCCCAGGGGTGGTTCGCGCTGCTCGCCCCGCTTCCGCTCGTGATCATGTCGGCTTGCGTCGTCGGTCTGGGAAACCTGGTCACGGTGATCGCCCGCCGGCTGCTCGGCCCCTCTCCGAAGGAGCGACTGCAGGCCCTGGAGGAGCGCACGGAGCAGCTCTTGGAGCGCAATCGCATCGCGCGCGAGCTGCACGACTCCATCGGGCACGCCCTGACGGTGGCCGTCGTCCAGGCGGGTGCGGCGCGGGCCGCCAAGGACACGGAGTTCACCGACCGGGCGCTGGCCGCGATCGAGGACACCGGGCGCGAGGCGCTGGAGGACCTGGAGCGGGTGCTCCGTGTGCTGCGGGAGCAGCGGACTCCGGTCGGCGCGCGTCCGACGCTCGCCGAGGTGGACCGGCTGTTCGATTCGGCTCGCGCCTCCGGGGCGCAGGTCGACGTGGAGGTGTCCGGGCCGCTGCCGGCCGTGCCGGGGCCGGTGTCCAGGGAGAGCTACCGCATCGTCCAGGAGTCGCTCACCAATGTGCTGCGCCATTCCGGCCCCGTTCCGGTCCGGGTGCGGATCGCCGTCGCGGACGGCCGGCTGGAGCTGCAGGTGACCAGTCCGCTGGGCGAGGCCGCCGGCAGCCCGGGCAGCGGCAGCGGCCTGCGGGGGATCCGGGAGCGGGCCGCGCTCCTCGGCGGGAAGGCCAAGACCGGCCCGTATGACGGGCAATGGCTGGTCCACGCCAGCCTGCCGCTGGACGGAATACGCTGATCCGATGCCGGTAACCGTTCTCCTCGTCGACGACGAGCCACTCGTCCGTGCCGGCCTGCGCGCCGTTCTCGAGGCACAGCCCGACATCGAGGTGGTGGGCGAGGCCGCCGACGGCGCCTCCGTCGTGCCGCTCGTCCGGCGGCTGAGGCCCGATGTGGTCGCCATGGACGTACGGATGCCCTTGATGGACGGCATCGAGGCGACCCGTGTCCTGCTGCGCACGGTGGCGGATCCACCGAAGATCCTCGTGGTGACGACCTTCGAGAACGACGAGTACGTGTATGAGGCGCTGCGCGCGGGTGCCGACGGGTTCCTGCTGAAGAGGGCGCGGCCTGCCGAGATCGTCCACGCGGTGCGGATGATCGCCGAGGGCGAGTCACTGCTGTTCCCCGCCGCGGTCCGCTCGCTCGCGGCCGAGTACGGCAGCGACAAGGCACGCGCGGCCCTGGAGCGGGCCGCGCTCACCGAGCGGGAGGAGGCGGTGCTCCGGCTGATGGCCCGCGGTCTCTCCAACGCGGAGATCGCCGCGAAACTCGTCGTCGGCACCGAGACGGTGAAGTCCCACGTCAGCGCCGTCCTGGCGAAGCTCGGCGCCCGGGACCGCACCCAGGCGGTGATCGCCGCGTACGAGTCCGGCTTCGTGACCCCGGGCTGACCCGACTCCGGGCGCCCCTGGGCACGGCCGGCCTTCGTCGCGCCCCCGAGCAGCGAGTACGATCCGCCAGACAGGCGTACTGGCTGGGAGGACACACCGTGGGACGGCTGACGGGCGGGGATCCTTCACTGCTGCGGCGGATCAACTCCGCGGTGGTACTCCATGCCCTGCGGGGCGCCGACGCGCTCACGCTCACGGACCTGACCCGGATCACGGGCCTGTCCCGGCCGACGGTCGAGGGCGTCGTCGAGGGACTCATCGGCGGAGGTCTCGTCGTCGAGGCGGCGCCCGAGGAGGGCGAGGCCAGGAAGCAGGGGCGGCCGGCCAGGAGGTTCCGCTTCCGGGCGGAGGCAGGACATCTGCTGGGCATCGAGATCGGACCGCACCGGGTCGCCGCGCTGCTCTCGGGCCTGGACGGGCGCATCATCGGCGCCGGTTCCCGCGAGGTCTCGGAGACGGCGCCGGAGGACGAACGCCTGGAACGGGTCCGCGTGGTCGTCGCCGATGTGCTGCGCAGGGCTGGGGTGGCGCGGTCCAACCTGCGGGCCGTCGGCGTCGGTACGCCCGGGATCGTCGAGGCGGACGGGACGGTCCGGCTCGGTACGGCGCTGCCCGGCTGGACGGGCCTGGCGCTCGGCGAGCGGCTGCGGCGTTCGTTCCGGTGTCCGGTGCTGGTGGAGAACGACGCGAACGCGGCGGCCGTCGCGGAGCACTGGAAGGGCGCGGCGACCGACTCGGACGACATCGTCTTCGTGCTCGCCGGCCTCAGCCCGGGTGCGGGGTCCCTGATCGGGGGCCGTCTGCACCGCGGTTACGGCGGGGCGGCCGGGGAGATCGGGGCGCTGCACCTGCTCGGTCAGGGGGTCACCCCGGAGCACCTGCTGTCGACGACGGACGAGCCGCTGCACCCGCTGGACGAGCAGGCGGTCGCCGAGGTCTTCACGCTGGCGCGGGGCGGGGACGCGCGGGCGGAGGCGGCGGTGGAGCGTTTCACCCAGCGTCTGGTGCACGACGTGGCGGCGCTGGTCCTCGCGCTCGACCCGGAGCTGGTGGTGATCGGTGGCTGGGCGGCGGGCCTGGACGGCGTACTGCAGCCGCTGCGCGACGAGCTGGCCCGCTTCTGCCTGCGTCCCCCGCGGGTGGTCCTGTCGATGCTGGGCGAGGCGGCGGTGGGCACGGGCGCTCTGCGCCTCGCCCTGGACCATGTGGAGGAACAGCTCTTCGCGGTGGAGGGCACGGTGACGGCCCGCCGCTAGCCACGCCCGCCCTCGTCCGGGGAGGGAGGCGGCTGGCGCCGACACCTCGGGGGCCGGAGCGCGGCTCGGCTCGGGGACGTCGCTCGGCCCGGGAACGTCGCTCGGCCCGGGAACGTCGCTCGGCCCGGGGACGTGGCTCGGCTCGGGAACGTCGCTCGGCTCGGGAACGTCGCTCGGCTCGGGGGCGTGGCTCGGTCCGGCGCGCCGGGCCCGAAGCGGCTTCGCGGACCCGCTCCGCGGGCCGGCGCCGGAACGGCGGCGAGCCCGTCAGGGGCGCCGCCGGGGCGGGCTCCTCACGGGCTCGGTGCGGGGTACGACGCCGGGGGCGGTTCGCTCAGGACGCCATCACGAGGTCGCCGGAGTCACCGAAGGTCAGGCGGCAGGTGTCGGCGCGGTAGGTGGCCACCGAGACCGCTGCCGTACGCCCTTCCGAGAGGTAGCGGGTGGTGACGACGAGGACGGGGGCGCCCGGGAGGCGGTCCAGTTCCTTGGCGTCGTCGGCGCGTGCGGAGCCGAGCTCGACGGCGCGGTCCTGACCGTCCAGGACGAGCCGCTGGAGCTCGCGCAGCACCCGGCGGGCGCGTGCGGGGCCGGACGGAACGTCGATCGCGGTCAGCTCGGGGACCGATCCGGACGGTACGTACAGAAGCTCGGCGGCGACCGGCTGGCCGTGCGTGACCCGCAGGCGGCGCACGACGTGCACCTGCTCGTCGGGCTCGATGTCCAGAAGCCGCGCGACGGCGGCGGGGGCCGCGGCGGAGGAGGAGTCCACGGACTGCCAGGTCTCCTCGGCCACACCCGGCCAGCTGTGCTGCGTGGTGGAGACGTCCACGCCCACGCGGGGCGGGGCGACGGTCGTGCCGACACCGCGGCGGCGCTGCAGACGGCCCTCCAGCTCCAGCTGCTCCAGGGCCTGGCGGAGCGTGGCCCGGGCGACGCCGAAGCGCGCGGCGAGCTCGCGCTCGTTGGGAAGGATCTCGCCGACCGCGAAGTCGGAGTCGAGCGCCTCGCCGATCACGGTCTTGAGGTGCCAGTACTTCGGCTCCGGCACCGATTCCAGCTGCGTGGTCCCCACCCTGATCCTCCGCAATCGCCGTGTCCTCGGCGGCTTTCCGCGCCCTTGTTTATTAAAGGTTCCTGCACTAACTCTGCGACCATAAGGCGGCACACCCCCTTGGTCAAGACCAATGCTGACCCGGATGCCCGCGAATGGGGCCCTCTGACGTAGATCGTTCACGGGACGTTCGCGCCGCCGTGAGGCCCGCGCAGCACAGCGCCCCGCCTCCGGAGCGGAGACGGGGCGGGTCAGGGGGACCGGCGGATCAGCGGACGCCGACCGCGTGGAGTTTGTCCGGGTTGCGGATGATGTAGACGCACTGGACGCGCCCGTCCCGCACCTCGATCTGGAAGACCGCGTCGGGCTTGCCGTCGGTGAGAGAGACCAGCGCCGGCCCTCCGTTGAGCTCCACGAAGCGGAACTCGTAGGCGGCCGCCGGGTCCTGGGACACGGCGAAGAGGAAGCGGCCGACCTTGTCCGCGCTCTCGATGACACGCAGCGGCGCCTTGGACTTGCCGCCGCTGTCGCCGACGAGGCGGACGTCCGGGGCGAGCAGGGCCAGGAGTCGCTCGAGGTCCCCACCGGCCGCGGCGGCGAGGAATCGCTCGGTGAGGTCCCGCCGCTCGGCCGGGTCGACGTCGTAACGGGGCCTGCGTTCGTCGACATGGCGGCGGGCCCGGCCGGCGAGCTGGCGGACGGCGGCCTCGGAACGGTCGAGCGCGGTGGCGATCTCCCCGAAGGGGAAGCCGAACGCCTCGCGGAGCACGAAGACCGCCCGCTCCAGCGGCGAGAGGGATTCGAGGACGACGAGCACGGCGAGCGAGACGGAATCGGCGAGCATGGCCCGCTCGGCGGTGTCCGGGACGGCCGGGCCGAAGTCCGTGACGAGGGGCTCGGGCAGCCAGGGCCCGACGTAGGACTCGCGGCGCGCCTGGGCCTGGCGGAGCCGGTCGAGCGCGAGGCGGGTGGTGATCCGTACGAGGAAGGCGCGGGGCTCCCTGACGTCGCCGCGGTCCGCGGACGTCCAGCGCAGCCACGCCTCCTGGACCACGTCCTCGGCGTCGGCGACGCGGCCGAGCATGCGGTAGGCGACACCGGTGAGCATCGGCCGGTGTTCTTCAAAGACGTCGGTCAGGGTGTCGGTCTCCACGCTCCCATCCCAGCCGACCACCCGGACTCTGTCCAGTTCCCTCGGGCCGGGTTCCGTCCAGCCCCTTGAACTCGGCCCTACTGAGCGGTAATTCTTGCTGACAGGATGTCTAAGTCAGGGAGCAGGCATATGTCCGAGCAGATCTCGTTCGTGATCGAATCCCCGCGCGGTCCGCGTCCCTTGTCCCTGACCTACGAACGCCGGGGCGGCGGCGAGCCGTTGCTCCTGCTGCACGGCATCGGTCACCACTGGCAGGCCTGGGAGCCCGTCCTCGACATCCTCGCCGCGGAACGCGACGTCGTGGCCGTCGACCTGCCCGGCTTCGGCGCCTCGCCCGCACTGCCGGAGGGCTGCGCGTACGACCTGTCGACGGTCGTGCCGGTGCTCGGCGCCTTCTGCGCGGCCCTGGGGATCGATCGGCCGCACGTGGCGGGCAACTCCCTCGGCGGGCTGCTCTCCCTCGAGCTCGGCCGCGAGAAGCTGGTGCGCTCGGTCACCGCGCTCTCCCCGGCCGGTTTCTGGTCGGAGAGCGAACGCCGGTACGCCTTCGGCACGCTGCGCGCGATGCGGGCCGCCGCGCTCTCGATGCCCCTGCCGCTGATCGAGCGGCTCTCCCGCAGCGCCGCCGGGCGTACGGCGCTGACGAGCACCATCTACGCACGTCCTGGGCGCCGTTCACCCGAGGCGGTGGTCGCCGAGACGCTCGCGCTGCGCGAGGCCACCGGCTTCCGGGACACTCTGGAGGCCGGCCGTACCGTGCTGTTCGGCGACGACGTCCCCGCGGTGCCGGTCACGATCGCGTGGGGCACCCGCGACCGGCTGCTGCTGCGCCGCCAGGGCCTGCGGGCCAAGAACACCCTGCCCGGAGCCCGGCTCGTCCGGCTGCCCGGCTGCGGCCACGTGCCCATGAACGACGATCCGGCGCTCGTCGCGCGGGTGATCCTCGACGGCAGCCGCTGACCGGTCCGCCCGCGGTCCCCGCGTGAACAGCCCGGTGCCGAGGGCCGCTCCCGCGCCCACGAGGACGCCGCCGGCGGCCTGCGGGAGGCCGAAACCGCCGGTGGAGACGAGCGCCGCGGTCAGCGCCGCCGCGACCGGGATCGCGCCGGTGAACAGCGTGGCGCGCTCCATCCCGATCCGCTGGACGCCCATGTAGAACAGGACGAAGCCGACGACCGTGGCCAGGGCGGCCTGCCAGATCAGGGCGCCGGTCTCGACGGCCGTCGGTACCCGCAGAAACGCGGCGCCGTCCACGACCAGGCCGAGCAGGGCCGACTCGACGGCGGCGACGCCGCAGACGACGGCCGTGAGCAGCTTGGGCCCGAGCGGCCGGAGGACGGGGACGGCGAGGACGGTGAAGCCGACCTCGCCCGCCAGGGCTCCCACGGAGTAGGCGAGGCCCGCCAGATCGGTACGGCCCCAGCCCTGCACGGTGAAGGCGCCGGCGGCGACGAGCAGGGCACCGTAGAGGACCGGCCTGCTGGGCCTGCGTCCGTCGATCAGCGGCACGAGCACCGCCACCACGACGGGGGCGCAGCCGACGAGGACACCGGGGACGGCGGGCTCGGCGGTGCGTTCCGCGGCGAGGACCGCGAGGTTGAAACCGACCATGCCCACGCCGGCGAGCACGGCGAGGCGGGCCCACTGGCGCGCTCCGAGCGCGCGCAGCGGGGCGAGTCCGCCGGGGCCGAGGAGCGGGAGCAGCAGGAGACAGGCGGCGCCGTAGCGCAGGGCCTGGCCACCCGCGTACGGGTAGTCGCCGAGAAGGCTGTTGGCGGTGAAGGAGGCGCCCACGAGGGCGTAGGCGACGGTCACGAGGAGCGTGCCTCGCAGGGAGTTCGACTTCATGGTCCCGACGCTAGAAAGCGGGGCGGTCCCGTTTAAGGTCCACTTCCATGATGTCTTCGGGGACCACTTCTTCCGCCCCGCGGGGCGGGCAGCCGGCCTGGGAGCTGCTGCTCCCCGCGGCGGCGGCGCCGGCGCGGCGGCGCGGCCGGGCGCTTCAGGAGGCGCTGCGGGAGGCGGTGCGCACCGGCCGTCTGACGGCGGGGACCCGGCTGCCGTCGAGCCGTGAACTGGCGGCCGATCTCGGTGTCTCGCGCGGCCTGGTGACGGAGGCGTACGAGCAGCTCACGGCCGAGGGCTATCTGCGCAGCGACCGCGGCTCGGGCACCTGGGTGGGCGAGGCGGTGCGGGCGGCAGCGGCCCAGCCCGCGCGGGATCTCGCGCCGCGTGCGCCGGGCGTCCGGGTGGACTTCCGCCCCGGGACGCCCGATCTCGCGCTCTTCCCGCGCGCGGCCTGGGCCGCTGCGCAGCGCTCGGTGCTGTCCGCGCTCCCCCACCGGGCGCTCGGCTACCCGGACCCGCGGGGGCTGCCGGAGCTGCGGACCGCGCTCGCCGGGTTGCTCGCGCGACGGCGCGGAGTGGTGGCCGATCCCGAACGGCTCGTGGTGTGTTCGGGAGTGGCCCAGGCGTCGACGCTGCTCGGCTTCGTCCTGCGGGGGCGCGGGATACGGACCGTCGGGATCGAGGACCCGGGGAGCCCCGAGCACGACCGGCTCTTCGCCGCGACCGGCATGCGCACCGCGTGGCTGCCGATGGACGAGGAGGGGCTGCTGCCGGGTCCGCTCGCCGCGTCGGGGGTACGGGCCGTCGTGACGACACCCTCCCACCAGTTCCCCACCGGGATCGCGTACTCGGCGGCGCGTCGCGCCACGCTCCTCGACTGGGCCCGCACGGTGGACGGTTACATCCTGGAGGACGACTACGACGGCGACTTCCGCTACGACCGGGCGCCGGTCGGGGCGCTGCAGGGCCTCGATCCGGAGCGGGTCGCGTACACCGGTTCCGTGAGCAAGTCACTCGCCCCCGGACTGCGGCTCGGCTGGCTGCTGGTGCCGGAGGAGCTGGTGGAGGAGGTCGTGGAGCGCAAGCGGACGATGGACCTCGGCAACCCGGCGCTGGACCAGGCGCTGCTCGCGGAGTTCGTGACACGCGGTGGCTACGACCGGCAGCTGCGCCGCTGCCAGCGTGCGTACCGGGAGCGGCGGGACGCGTTGGTGACCGCCCTGGAGCGGCATTTCCCGGGCACCGAGGTGAGCGGGATCGCCGCCGGGCTGCACATCATCGCGCGCGTGCCGGCGCGTTACGGTCCCGGCGCCCGGTTCGTGGAGCGGGCGGCGTCCGCCGGTGTGGCCCTGCGCCCCCTGGAGGAGTACGGCACGGAGCGTCCGACGGACGGCGTCGTACGGCTGGTCATCGGCTACGCCCACCTGACGCCGTCCGAGATCGAGCGGGGCGTGCGCCTGGCGGCGGAGACGTGCGGCGAGGGAGCGGCGGGCTGAGGAAGCGGGGGGCGGGGGGCGGGCGGGGAGGGCTGGGCCGAACGGGGTGCACTCCGCTCTGTTCACGCGGGGTTCGTGTGCGCGCCGCCCCCGGCCGTTAGGCATGGGGCGACACACCGGACCGCTCAGCTCCTGGAGGCGCCTCCATGTCCCACTCCGTGCCCGGCCGCCCGTCCCCCGCCCGCCGCAGCGTGCTGCGCGGCTCGCTCGCCGCGTCGGCGGCGCTCACTCTCGGCGGCGGCGCTGCCGCGGCCCCGGCGCTGGCCCTCTCGGGGCGGCCGCGGGCCGCGTGGGGTGTGCAGACGGGGGACGTGACCGCCTCCTCGGGACTGGTCTGGGTCCGCTCGGACCGGCCGGCCCGGATGATCGTGGAGACCTCGGCGAGCGAATCGTTCCGCCGCACGCACCGTCACCTCGGTCCGCTGCTGGGCGCGGGCACCGACTTCACCGGGACGACGGCGCTGCGGGGGCTCCCCCCGGGTGAGCAGATCCACTACCGGGTCACGCTCGCGGATCCGGACGACCCGCGCCGCACCGGCGAACCGGTCGTCGGCACTTTCCGCACGGCTCCGGCGCGGCGGCGCGACGGGGTGCGCTTCCTCTGGTCGGGCGACATCGCCGGACAGGGCTGGGGCATCAACCCGGACATCGGAGGCTTCCGGGCGTACGAGGAGATGCGCCGGCTGAACCCGGACTTCTTCCTCTGCAGCGGCGACACGATCTACGCCGACGGCCCCCTCCAGCCGAGTGTGACGCTGCCGGACGGGCGGATCTGGCGGAACGTCACCACGCCGGAGAAGGCGAAGGTGGCCGAGACCCTGGACGAGTACCGGGGCAACTTCCGCTACAACCTGCTGGACCACAACGTGCGCGCGTTCAACGCGCAGGTGCCCTCGATCGTGCAGTGGGACGACCACGAGGTCCGCAACAACTGGTACCCCGGTCAGATCCTGGACGACGCCCGCTACACGGAGAAGGACGTGGACGTGCTGGCGGACCGCGCCTCGCGGGCGTTCGCCGAGTATTTCCCGGTGTCCACCCTCCACGCGCGCGAGGGCGCCGCGGAGGGCCGGATGCACCGGGTGGTGCGGTACGGGCCGCTGCTCGACGTGTTCGTGCTCGACATGCGTTCGTACCGCGATGCCAACTCCCCCGGCCGACAGGCCGACGACACCACGGGCATCCTCGGCGCGGAGCAACTGGCCTGGCTCAAGCGGGAGCTGAGCCGCTCGCGGGCGGTGTGGAAGGTGCTCGCCGCGGACATGCCCCTGGGTCTCGTCGTTCCGGACGGCTCGGCGAACATCGAGGCGATCGCCCAGGGCGATCCGGGTGCCCCGCTCGGCCGGGAGCTGCAGATCGCCGAGCTGCTGCGGTTCATCAAGCACCGGAGGATCACCGGCACGCTGTGGCTGACCGCCGATGTGCACTACACCTCCGCCCAGCACTACGCCCCCGAGCGGGCCGCGTTCCAGGACTTCGCGCCGTTCTGGGAGTTCGTCTCCGGTCCGCTGGCCGCGGGTGGCTTCCCGGCCAACAAGCTGGACGCCACCTTCGGCCCGGAGAGGGTGTTCGTACGGGCTCCGGAGCGGGCGAACGTCTCGCCGATGGAGAGCCCGCAGTACTTCGGGGAGGTCGACATCGACGGTGGCAGCGGCGAACTGACCGTGCGGCTCCGCGCGGAGGGCGGAACGATCCTGTTCAGCAAGGTGCTCCAGCCGGGACGCGTCGGTCAGTGAGCCCTCGGCGGTGATTGTCAGTGGCGGGCCCTAGCGTGGCCGCCGAGGGCGTCCTCGACCGCGCGGACCTCCTCGACGGCTGCGTCGCACGGCTGCTGCGCGGCGCCCGGCCCCGGGACCTGCGGTTCCCGCTCGCCCTGCTCCAGGCGCTCGGTCCCGACGCGGAGGAGCGGCGCGCCCGCACCGCCGAATGGATCGGAATGGCGGCCGACGCGCCGTCGCCCGTCGCGGCCCACGCGCAGGAGGTGCTCGCCGGGCTCGCCGCCGAGGGGCGGCTCTCCGTCGGGGACCTGGCCGAGATGACGGGGCCGCTGCTGTTCCGTACGGAGACGAAGCTGGTGCGGGCCCAGCTGTCGCTGCTCGCCAGGGAGCTGCGGGGCCGGGCGCGGCGTCCGAGCTGTTGCCGCTGGTCGCGGACGCGTTCGGGCACGCGGAGACCGGTATCCAGGAGCGGGCGCTGAAGCTGGTCGGGCGGCATCTGTCCGAGGTGGACGGGCAGGTGCGCGAGGAACTGGCGGGCGCGGCGGTCTCGTTGAGCCCGGTGCACCGGCCGGCGGCCGAGGAGCTGTTCGGTACGGCGGCGGGCCCGGACGAGGACCTTCCGTACGAGGAGGTGCTGCCGCCGGTGCCGGAGCCGCGGCGGGTGGCGGGTCCCGCGGAGACCGTCGCGGAGCTGGCCGCGGATCTGGTGGCGGTGTCCAAGGGCCGTACGGACACGCAGGAGGAGTTCGAGCTTCGAGCGGGCGCTGGACGGCCTCGTCCGGCTCGCTCATCGCCGGCGTGAGGAGCTGGTCGCGGCGGTGGAGGCCGCGTTCGCCGACGCCTTCTGGATGGAGAAGGACGGAAGCGGCCCGTACGGCCGCCGCCACCGGCGCGTACGCCACCACGTGGGCCGAGCCGGCGGGAGCGCTGCCGGATCTGCTGGCGGCGGAGAAGCCGGTGCGCGGGCTCGGTGAACTGCTCGCCGTGGCCGCCGACCGCGTGGAGCGGTGCGGGGCGACGGCCGGCATACCGGCCCTCGACGCGGTCGCCGCACGTGGCGGTTCCTCCCAGCTCGTGGTCCAGGCCCGGCGGTTGCGGAACGCGCTGCACATTCCGGCCGTCTAGGTCGATCAGGTCCTGACACAACCGGCCGAAAACAGTCACTAAGAGCCCAGATCGGCGCTTAACCCGTCAGTCACAAAGCGTTCGTGATCACGCAACACCGCTGGGTCACAGTGAAGCCATGACTGATGTGACTTCTGCGAAGAGTGCCCGCCGCCCCCACCACTGGCGGCGGGACCTCATCGAACTGGCCGCGCTGTTCACGGCCGTGGTGGTGGCCGACACGATCGCCAAGACCGTCGTCCGCGGCGCCGAGGGCCCGTACATGCTGGTGTTCTCGGCGATCGCCCTGGTCGCGACCGCCGGGTTCCACACCTGGTGGGCGCGGCGCCACAGCCATGCGCCGCCGGCCGGTGATCCCGGCGGCAGCGGGCGCGCTCCGCTGCCGGCGGACACCCGCACCGACACCGACCCGGACACCGACGAGCCGGTCGAGACGTCCCTCTGGCGGATGCGGACCACGGTCCGCGACACCCCGGGCAGCCTCGCCTCGCTGTGCACGGCGCTGGCCCGTCACGGGGTCGACATCCTGACCCTGCAGACGCACCCGCTCGCCGAAGGAACGGTCGACGAGTTCCTGCTGCGCGCCCCGGCCGCGCTCGAGGCCGCCCGGCTCACGCGCGAGATCGCCGCCGCGGGCGGCAGCAGCACCTGGATCGAGCGGGCCGACGCCCACGACCTGGTGGACACCCCGACCCGGCTGCTGGGCCTGGCCACCCGCACCGCCCTGGACGCTGCCGAACTGCCGCTGGCACTGCGGCAGTTGCTCGGCCGGTGCACCATCCACTCGCTGCCCGCCGTCTCCCTGAGCGGTCGCCCGACCGGCGAGACGGCTCCGGTCGAGGGCGTGCTGGAGGAGACGGTGATCCGGCTGCGCGACCCGAGCGGCGGGGTGATCACGATCGAGCGGCCCTATCTGCCCTTCACCCCGACCGAGTTCGCCCGCGCCCGTGCCCTCGTCGAGCTCGACGCCCGCCTCGGCCCGCGCATCCCCCGCAGCCATGACGTCCTCACCCTCCCCGAGGGCAACGAGATCACGGTCCGCCGCGCGGACCAGAGCGACCTGGTCGCGGCGCGCGCCATGCACGACCGCTGCTCCGAGCGCACGCTGGGACTGCGGTACCACGGGCCGGTGGGCGACGCGGACCGCTACCTCAACCATCTCCTCAGCCCCCGCTACGGCCGCACCCTCGCCGTACAGACGGCCTCCGGTCGTCTCGTCGCCCTCGGCCATCTGCTGTGGGACGGCGACGAGACGGAGGTCGCCCTGCTGGTGGAGGACGACTGGCAGCGCCGGGGCATCGGCTCCGAACTCCTGGGCCGGCTGGTCGCGATGGCCGTCGAGGCGGGATGCGAGAGCGTCTACGCGGTGACGCAGTCCTCCAACACCGGCATGGTCGCCGCGATGCGGGCGCTCAACCTCCCGCTCGACTACCAGATCGAGGAGGGGACCCTCGTCATCACCGCCCGGCTCGGGGCGACCGCGAGGCGGAGCCCTCTGCCGTACGAGGAGTACCAGCAGGCGGAGCGCTGAGCGCCTGGGTCAGGTCACGCCACAGATCCTCCACGTCCTCCAGTCCGACCGACATCCGCAGCAGCCGGTCGTTGACGCCCGCCGAGCGCCGGTCTCCCTCGGCCACGATCCGGTGGCTGATGGAGGCCGGGTGCTGGATCAGGGTGTCGACGCTGCCGAGGCTGACCGCCGGCGTGATCAGCCGGACCCCGGCGATCACGTCGTGCGGGTCCCCGAACACCTCGAAGGAGACCATCGCGCCGCCCACCCTCGGGTAATGGACCCGGGCGATGCGCGGATCGGTGGCGAGCCGCCGGACCAGCTCCGCGGCCGTCGCCGACGCCGCCCTCACCCGGACCGGCAGGGTGGACAGTCCCCGCAGCAGGAGGTAGCCCGCCAGCGGGTGGAGTACGCCGCCGGTCGCGAACCGCACCTGGCGCAGCGCCCGCGCGAACTCCTCGTCGCAGGCGACGACGCCGCCCATGACGTCGCCGTGCCCGCCCAGGTACTTGGTCGCGCTGTGCAGCACGCAGCGCGCTCCCTGCTCGGCCGGCCGCTGGAGCACCGGCGTGGCGAACGTGTTGTCCACCAGCAGGGGCACCGAGCCGCAGGCGTGGGCGACGGCGCGGATGTCGACCTCGGCGAGCGTCGGGTTGGCGGGGCTCTCCACCATCACCAGGCCGGTGTCCGGGCGGATCGCCTCGGCGATGCCCGCCGGATCGGTCCAGGTGACCTCGGTGCCCAGCAGACCGGCGTTCAGCAGGTGGTCGCTGCAGCCGTACAGCGGCCGGACGGCCACCACGTGGCGCAGCCCCAGGCTCGCCCGTACGAGCAGCACGGCGGTGAGCGCCGCCATGCCGCTGGCGAAGGCCACGGCCGAGTCGGTGCCCTCCAGCCGGGCGAGCGCCGCCTCGAAGCGGGCGGTGGTGGGGTTGTCCAGTCGGGCGTAGACGGGCGGGCCGTCGAGCTGGGCGCCCGTGGTGGCGAACTCGTCGATCCGGGCGGCCTCGGCCCGGGTGTCGTACGACGGATAGGTCGTGGACAGGTCGAGCGGCGGGGCGTGCAGACCGAGCCCGGCGAGGTCTTCGCGGCCGGCGTGCACGGCTTCGGTGGCCAGAGCCCTGGGGGTGGAGGCGTCGTAGTCCATGTACATGACGGGCACTGTGAACGGATACCGGAAAGTAGGGGTGTATCTCCGTGTTACGTTCGGCAGATGGCCGATTCTGTCGTACTGGACCCGGTCGATCTGCACATACTGCGCCTCCTGCAGAACGACGCCCGGACCACATACCGCGAACTCGCCGCCGAGGTCGGCGTAGCGCCCTCGACCTGCCTGGACCGAGTGGCCCGGCTGCGTCGCACGGGAGTGATCCTGGGGCACCGGCTACGACTGGATTCGGCCAAACTCGGCCGTGGGCTGGAAGCGCTCCTTCTCGTCCAGGTCCGACCGCACCGGCGTGAACTGATCGGTCCGTTCGTCGACCGCATCCGCGCGCTTCCGGAGGCCCGGGCACTGTTCCATCTGACGGGGCCGGACGACTATCTCGTGCACGTGGCCGTGGCCGACCCCGCCGACCTGCAACGACTCGTCCTGGACGAGTTCACCTCGCGCCGGGAGGTGGCTCGCGTGGAGACCCGGCTGATCTTCCAGCAGTGGGAGTGCGGCCCCCTTCTGCCGCCCTCTCCCGGCGCTCATTTGTCAGCCGACTGAGATCGATTGAGGGTGACGCCGGGACGGTGGAGGGACGAGGATGAGCCTCATGCCAGAGACTTCCAGCAGCGCGCTGCCCCGCCAGGTCGCCGACACCTACGTCGACGCACTCATCGAACTCGACCCGATCACCGGTACATACCTGGGAGTCAAAGAGAGCGCCGGGCTCCTTCCCGACTTCTCGCCGGCCGGACAGGAGGAGGTGGCCGAACTCGCCCGCCGCACCCTGGCTCTGCTCGACGAGGCCGAGCGGCGGCCCGGCGCGGACACCGATTCCGAACGTCGCTGCGGCCGCCTGCTCCGTGAGCGGCTGACGGCGGAACTCGCCGTCCACGAGGCCGATGAGGGCCTCTGTACGGTCAGCAACATCCGGTCTCCCGCGCACAGTGTGCGCATGGTCTTCACGGTGATGCCGACGGAGACCGAGGAGGACTGGGAGGCCGTGGCGCGGCGGCTGCGCGCGGTTCCTGCGGCCCTGGAGGGCTACCGCGCCTCGCTCGCCCTCGGTCTGGAGCGCAAGCTCCTCGGCGGCCCCCGGCCGACCGCGGTCTTCGTGGACCAGTTGACGGAGTGGTCGGGCTCGGAGGCCGAAGGCCGCGGCTGGTTCGACGAGTTCGCCGCCCAGGGACCGGAGTCCCTGCGGGCCGACCTGCGTACGGAGCTCGCGGCGGCGGCCCGTGGCGCGACGGAGGCGGTCGCCGCGCTGCGCGACTGGATGCGTGACGAGTACGCCCCGGCGGTCGCGGGCGCGCCCGACACGGTGGGCCGCGAGCGGTACCAGCGGTGGTCGCGTTACTTCAACGGCACGGACCTGGACCTGGACCAGGCCTACGCGTACGGCTGGTCCGAGTACCACCGTCTCCTCGGCGAGATGCGCGTCGAGGCGGAGCGCATCCTGCCCGGGGCGGGCCCGTGGGAGGCGCTCGCGCATCTCGACGTCCACGGCACGCACATCGAGGGCGTCGAGGAGGTCAGGGACTGGCTGCAGAACCTGATGGACGAGGCGATCGAGGCGCTCGACGGCACCCACTTCGAACTGGCCGAGCGGGTACGGAAGGTGGAGTCGCACATCGCCCCGCCCGGCGGCGCCGCCGCGCCCTACTACACCGGCCCCTCGGAGGACTTCTCCCGGCCCGGCCGCACCTGGCTGCCGGTCGACGGACAGACCCGGTTCCCGGTCTACGACCTGGTCTCGACCTGGTACCACGAGGGTGTCCCCGGCCATCATCTGCAGATCGCCCAGTGGGTGCACGTGGCGGACCGGCTCTCCCGTTACCAGGCGACGATCGGCGGGGTCAGCGCCAACGCGGAGGGCTGGGCCCTCTACGCGGAGCGGTTGATGGACGAGCTCGGCTTCCTGCCGGACGCCGAACGGCGGCTCGGCTATCTGGACGGGCAGATGATGCGCGCCTGCCGGGTGATCGTCGACATCGGCATGCACCTGCGCCTGGAGATCCCCGCGGACTCGCCCTTCCACCCGGGCGAGCGGTGGACGCCGGAGCTGGCGGAGGAGTTCTTCCAGCAGCACAGCAGCCGTCCGCCCGCCTTCGTCGCGAGCGAGATGACCCGCTATCTCTCCATGCCGGGCCAGGCGATCGGCTACAAGCTCGGCGAGCGGGCCTGGCTCCTCGGCCGCGCCAACGCGCGGGCGGCGCACGGCGACGCGTTCGACGCGAAGGCGTGGCACATGGCGGCGCTGTCGCAGGGCCCGCTGGGCCTCGACGACCTCGTGGACGAGATCTCGCGCCTGTGACGGACGGCCGGAAGGGCGGCCGGCAGCAGGACCGGCGGGACGGGTGGGGCGGGGAATCCGGCGCCCCACCCGTTCCGTACGGTGAGAAATCCCTGGGCGCGGCTTGATCGACCGGGGATTCCCCCGCACCATCGCGTCCATGACCGCATACGCACCGGACGCCACGGACTGGCGCATCCTCCAGGCCCTGCAGAGCCAGGGCCGGGCCAGCTTCGCCGACCTGGCCCGGACCGTCTCCATGTCCGCCTCCGCCGTGACCGAGCGGGTGCGCCGACTGGAGGACGCGGGGGTGATCGCCGGATACACGGCGGTGGTGGACCAGGAGCGGCTCGGGCTGCCGATCCTGGCCTTCGTCCGGCTGCGCTACCCGCACGGCAACTACAAGCCGTTCCACGATCTGATCGAGGCCACCCCGGAGGTCCTGGAAGCGCACCATGTGACCGGCGACGACTGCTTCGTGATCAAGGTGGCCGCCCGGTCCATGAAGCACCTGGAGGAGATCTCCGGGAAGATCTCCACGCTCGGCTCGGTGACGACCAGCGTCGTGTACTCCTCGCCCCTCCCCCGGCGCCCCATCAGCCGCTGACGGCGCCTCCCGTACGGAGCTTCACGGCCGAGCCGTGCCGGTCCTTGACCACCTCCAGCTGGACCGGGATACGGCGGCGCAGATCGCCGACGTGGCTGACGATGCCGACGCTGCGGTCCCGTTCCCGCAGGGAGTCGAGGACGTCGAGGACCTCGTCGAGGGTCTGGTCGTCCAGACTGCCGAAACCCTCGTCGATGAAGAGCGTGTCGAGCCGGACGCCGCCGGCCTCGTCGGTGACGACGTCGGCGAGACCCAGCGCGAGCGCCAGTGAGGCGAAGAAGGTCTCGCCGCCGGAGAGGGTGGCGGTGTCCCGCTCGTTGCCCGTCCAGGCGTCGACCACGTGCAGGCCCAGGCCGGCGCGCCTGCCGCCGGAGCGGGCGTCGGAGTGGACCAGGGTGTAGCGGCCGGAGGACATGCGCTGGAGGCGGGCGGTGGCGGCGTCCGCGACCTGTTCGAGACGGGCGGCCAGGACGTACGACTCCAGGCGCATCTTCCGTTCGTTCTCCGCCGAGGTGCCGGCGGTGAGTCCGGCGAGCCGGGCGACGCGTTCGTACTCCACGCGGAGCGGCCCGAGGCGGCGTACCTCGGTGTCGGCCTGGCGCGAGAGCCGGGACAGCTCGGCGCACCGGTCCCGCACGGCGGCGAGGGCCGACGTGGCGTCCCGCAGGGCCCGTTCGGCCGCGGTGTGCGCGGCCTCGGCGCTCGCCGGGTCGGCGGGCGGCCGGTCGGCGGCGGCCCGGGTCCCGGGCTCGGTGAGCCGGTCGGCCACGGCGGCGGCCTCGGCCTGCCAGGCGTCGAGACGGTGCTGGAGGGTACGGCGCTCGCCGTCCTCCAGGAGCGCGGCGGCGGCCTGGGCGGGGGTGTCGAAGCCGGCGCGGAAGGCGGCGTCGGCGAGCCGGTCGTCGGCCTCCTTGAGCCGCTGGGCGGTGAGGTCCACGGAGCGGACGGTCTCGGCCGCGTCGACCAGGACGGCGATCTTCCGCTCCAGCAGGGAGGCGTGCTCGGCGACGCTCCCGGCATCGCCCCGCCCCCTGGCCAACTCGGCGTCCGAGGCGGCCTGTTCGCGGTCGAGCGCCTCGCGCTGCGAGGTCCGGCCGGCCACCCGCCGCTCGGCGTCCCGCTGCGCGCCGACCCGGCTCTCGTACTCCCGCTCGGCCCGCGCGAGCGCCTCGCGCGCGCTGTGCGTCTGCGCGGCCAGCGCGTGCGCCTCGGCGTGCAGGCGCGCCAACTCCTCCACCTCACGGGTGAGTTCGTCGACGGTGGGCTCGGTCACCGCACCGGGCCCCTCGGCGACGCCGCGGCCGCCCCGCGGGGGCGCGCCGTCCTGTGCGCCGCCCTGCGCCGCGTACCGCATCCCGACGGCGTCGGCTTCGGCGAAGGCCTCGGTGACGGCGTCGCGAGGTCCGGGCAGCCGGGGGCCGCGGCTCTCGTCGGTTGCGTCGGCGGGGCGGGGCAGGACCTCCGCCCGGGCGGCGGACCATGCCTCCGTGGTGGCCGCGAGTTCGCGCTCGGCGGCCGTGCGCGCCTCCTCCGCGGCCGTGAAGGCGGCGTAGGCCGCGTCCTCCGCGGCGCGGTCGACGTGGTCGGCGCCCGTGCGGGCGGGAGCCGGGTGCTCGGCGGAGCCGCAGACCTGGCAGGGGGCGCCGGGGGTCAGGGCGGCGGCCAGTTCGGCCGCGATGCCCCGGAGGCGCCGGGACTTGACGTCGAGCCATGCCTCGTGGGCCGCGTTGCGGCGCTCGCGGGCGGCCGTCAGCCGGGACCCGGCGGTGCTCGTGCGCTCCGCGAGGTCGTCGCGGCGGCGAGCCGCGGAGAGCCTGCGCCGGGCGGGTTCGAGGCGGCCCGCGAGGTGCTCGGCGCGGGCGGCGGCCTCCTGGGCCGACTCGATCCGCGCCGTCAGTTCCGCCCGCCGCGTCTCCCATCCGGCGAGCCAGCCGCCCGTCTCCTGGAGGATCTCCTCGTCGGCGCGGGCCTGGCGTTCCAGGACGGCGCGCTCCTGGGTGATCTCCGCGCTGCGGCGCTCGGCCCGCCGTGCGGACTCGAGACCACCCAGTTCCTCACGGAGCCGGTGCTCCAGGGAGGACAGCTGCTCGGCGCCCGCGTCGGCCAGGTCGGCGGGCAGCCTGCCGAGGCTCTGCCGCCGGGCCGCGCTCGCCGCCGCGTGCTCGCGCTCCGCGTCGGCCCGCAGCCCCAGGGCGGGCGCCACGCGATCGGCCTCGCGGGCACGGTCCAGCGCGGCCTCCCAGGCGTCCCGCTCCGGCCGCCGGGCCTCCAGCTCCTCCTGCCGTCGCCGCGCGTCGGCGTACCGCGCCTGACGCGCGGCGAGCTCGCGCTCGGCGTCGAGCGCCTGCCGGGCGGCCACCTGCCGTGACTCGGCGGCCGAGACCGCGCAGGCGGCGATGTCGAGGGCTTCGCGCGCCTCGGAGCGGGCGACCGCCGCCCGGGTCTGGACGGCCTCGGCGAGCCCGGGCTCGCCGGGCCGCTCCTCGACCCCGGCACCTCCCGTGACCTGGGCGATCCGGTGGGAGAGCGCGAGCAGTCGCTCGTCCCCGTCCCGTACCTGCTGCTCGGCGGCGCGCCGCAGATCGGCGAGGCGCTCCTCGACGGCCGCGAACCGGCGGGTGTCGAAGAGCCGCCCGAGCAGCTTGCCGCGTGCCTCCGCGTCGGCCCGCAGGAAGCGCGCGAAGTCGCCCTGCGGAAGGAGGACGACCTGGCAGAACTGCTCCCGGCTCATGCCGAGGAGCTGGGTGATCTCCTCGCCGATCTCCTGGTGGGAGCGGCTCAGTCCGGCCCACTCCCCCGAGCCGGCGTCGTACGCGCGCAGCAGACTCTGCGCCTTCTCGGTCGTGAAGCCGCCGCCGCGCTTCTTGGGGCGGGGCTGGGCCGGCCGGCGCGTGATCTCCAAGCGCCGCTCCCCCACGGTCAGTTCGAGCGTGACCTCGGTGGGCGTGCCGGGCGGCGCGTGGTCGCTGCGGAGGGAGGCTCCCGGGGACTGCCGGGCGCCGGGCACGGCGCCGTACAGGGCGTAGCAGACCGCGTCGAGGACGGAGGTCTTCCCGGCACCGGTCGGTCCGTGGAGCA
Organism: Streptomyces sp. NPDC029139; assembly: GCF_055564335.1. Lineage (NCBI taxonomy): Bacteria > Bacillati > Actinomycetota > Actinomycetes > Kitasatosporales > Streptomycetaceae > Streptomyces > Streptomyces sp. NPDC029139. Next base: position 593,726 of record NZ_JBVHWN010000003.1, read on the forward strand.
GGAAGAGTCCCGCGGAGGACAGGGCGTCGAAGTCGATCTCCTGGGTGGCGCCGAAGGGGCCGAACCCGGTGACGGTGAGGCGGTGCAGTCTCACCGGGAAGCCACCTCGCGCTCCCGCTGCGCGGCGTCCACCCGTACGTCGTCGAACGCGCCGTGCAGCACGGTCCGCTCGGCGCCGTCCGGTCCGGCGCCTCCGCGCACATGGGCCACGAAGTCCTCCGCGATCTGGTGGTCGCTGCGGTCGCGCAGCCGCTGCGCGTACGAGGCGAACGGGTCGCTCTCGGTGCGCTCGGGCTCGAAGACCAGGTTCAGGGTGTGCGGGAAGCGTTCGGTGAGCCGGGTCATGGGCTCGGCGGGCCGCACGGCGTCCGTGAGCGTCGCCTCGACCCAGGACTGCTCGTGCCGTCCGAGGGCGGGGTCGGCCAGCAGGTCGTCCAGTCGGCCCCTGATCCGGGCCAGGGCCCGGGGCACCGGGCAGTCGATCCGCTCGGCGGCCTCGATCCCGCCGTCGGGTCCGAGGTCGATCAGCCACATGCTCTTGCGGTGGTCGGCCTCGGAGAAGGAGTAGGCCAGGGGGGAGCCGGAGTAGCGGACGCGGGGGGTGACGGCCTGGCTGCCGTGCAGATGCCCGAGGGCCACGTAGTCGACCCCGTCGAAGACTCCCGCGGGCACGGCGGCGACACCGCCGACGGTGATGTCCCGTTCGCTGTCGCTCGGTTCGCCGCCGGCGACGAACGCGTGGGCGAGGACCACGGAGCGGGTGGAGCCGGGGCGCGCGGCGAGGTCGGCGCGGACCCGCTCCATGGCGGCGCCGAGCACCGCCTCGTGCCCTGCCTTCGCGGCGCCGAACTGCTCGCGGACCAGGGCCGGTTCGAGGTAGGGAAGGCCGTACAGGGCCACGTCTCCGTGGGCGTCCGTGAGCACGACCGGCGTGCCGACCCCGGCGGGGTCGGTACGGAGATGGATTCCGGCGTGCTCCATGAGTCCGGCGCCGACGCCGAGGCGGCGCCCGGAGTCGTGGTTCCCGGAGATCATGACGGTGGGCACCCCGGCCTCGGCGAGCCGGTGCAGGGCGGTGTCGAAGAGCTCGACGGCGGGGAGCGGCGGCACGGCCCGGTCGTAGACATCCCCGGCGACCAGGACCGCGTCCACGTCGCGCTCGCGCACCGTCGCCACCAGGTGGTCGAGGAACGCGGACTGGGCGTCGAGCAGGCTCACCCGGTGGAACGAGCGTCCCAGGTGCCAGTCCGACGTGTGCAGGAATCTCATGATCGAGGAGCGTATCGGTGGGGTCGGACATCGGCCGGGGCTTCGGCGATTCCGCCGGACGGACCGAGGCTCGCGGGCGGCCGGATCCCGCGGCGCGTGACGCGCTCAGGCATCGCCGTACGCCTCTCCGCCGAGCTCCAGCGTGGCCGTGCCGGCCGTCGCGTCGGCGAGCCAGGCGCGGAACTCCTCCACGTCGGCGTCCGGCAGGCCGATCCCGATGGCGACGCCCTCTCCGTACGCCACCTCGCGCACCGCCCGTCCGGTGGCCCGGAGGTCGTTCTCCAGCTTGCCCGCGCGCTGGTGGTCGACGGTGACGGTGGCGAGGCGGAAGCGCTGCCGGGTGACGGTCCCGAGCGCGTCCAGGGCCTCGCCGACCACTCCGCCGTACGCCCTGATGAGACCGCCCGCGCCGAGCTTCACGCCGCCGTAGTAACGGGTGACGACGGCGGCGACGTACCGCACCTCGCGCCGCAGGAGCATCTGGAGCATCGGCACGCCCGCCGTGCCGCCGGGTTCGCCGTCGTCGCTCGCCTTCTGGACGGCGGCGTCGGCACCGATGACGTACGCGAAGCAGTTGTGCGTGGCGGTCGGGTGCTCCTTGCGGACGCGCGCGACGAACTCCTGCGCCTCCCGCTCGCTCGCGACGGGTGCCAGCGCGCAGAGGAAGCGCGAGCGGTTGATCTCGGTCTCGTGCACACCTTCGCGGGCGAGCGTGCGGTACTGCTCCTGCATCCCGCCACCCTATGCGCCCGCGACCGTGCTCCCGTCCCCGGTCCCCGGCGGGCGGGAATCACCGGGGCCCGTGACGGGTTCTGCACAGCGACGAGCCATGGGAGGCAGCGAAATGAGCGTCGAGACGACGACCGCCGAGTCGGAGACCGTACGGAAGATCCTGACGGCCACGGGTGACACCTGGGCGGTCGTGGGCCTGTCCTCGAACCGGGCGCGCGCGGCGTACGGCGTGGCGGAGGTGCTGCAGCGCTTCGGCAAGCGGATCGTGCCCGTCCACCCGAAGGCCGAGACGGTGCACGGCGAGCAGGGCTACGCCTCGCTCGCCGACATCCCGTTCCCGGTCGACGTGGTCGACGTCTTCGTCAACAGCGAGCACGCGGGCGAGGTCGCCGACGAGGCGGTGGCCATCGGCGCCCAGGCGGTGTGGTTCCAGCTCGGTGTGATCGACGAGGCGGCGTACGCGCGGACCCGCGAGGCGGGGCTCGACATGGTCATGGACCGGTGCCCCGCCATCGAGATCCCGCGTCTCAGCTGACGCCGAGGCCCTCCAGGACGACGGCGCCGGGCAGCTGGGCGAAGGTCTTGCCGGGCACGATCAGTTTGCCGCGCCGGCGGCCGCTTCCGATCAGGACCCATTCGGTGTCGACGACGGTCGCGTCGACGAGGACCGGCCAGGCGGCGGGGAGCCCGATCGGGGTGATCCCGCCGTACTCCATGCCGCTCTCGCCGGTCGCGCTCTCCATCGGGGCGAACCGCGCCTTGCGGGCGCCGAGGTGCTTGCGGACGACTCCGTTGACGTCGAGCCTGGTGGCCGAGCGCACCACGCAGGCGGCCAGGGTCGTCACCTCGCCCCGCTTGCCCGCGACGATCACGCAGTTCGCCGACCGGTCGAGGAGATCGCGGCCGTGGTGCTCGACGAAGGCGGCCGTGTCGGCGATCTCCGGATCGGTGTCCACGTACAGGAGCTGGTCGGCGGGGACGGCGCACTGCCAGGCACGGACCGCGGCGGCGACGGGCTCCGTGAGCAGGTCGAGGCAGTCGGGGGCGGGGACGGCGCGGTCGAAGTCGCCGATGGGTGCGCGCATGCGCACACGCTAACAAGCCGCCCGCGCCCGGGGTTTGACCGTCTCAGCGGGCGGGCGGGATCGAGACGGCCATGGTCATCCCGACCTTCTCCGTGCCGTCGTTGCGATAGGCGTGCGGCACGTTGGCCTCGAAGACCGCGGAGGTGCCCGCCGGGATCCGGTGCTCCTCGCCCTCGACCACGAGGGTGAGCTCGCCCTCCGTGACGTGCAGCAGTTCGGTGGTGCCGTCGGGGTGCGGGTCGGATGCGCTGCCGTCCCCGGGCATCAGCGTCCACGACCAGAGCTCCAGTGGTCCGCGTGCCTCGGTGCCGACCAGAAGCTTGGTGTGGCTGCCGGTGGAGGTGGACCACATGCGTACGGCCTGCTCGGGCGGGACGAGGCGGACCTGCGCTCCCTGCTCGTAGTCGAGGAGGGTCGTGATCGAGACGCCGAGGGCGTCCGCCAGCTTCACCGTGGTGCCGACGCTTGGGTTGGTGCGGGCCTGCTCGATCTGGATGATCATGCCGCGGCTGACTCCCGCGCGGGCGGCGAGTGAGTCCAGCGTGAAACCGCGCTCCTTGCGCCACCGCTTCAGGTTGCGCGCGAGCGACTGCGTGAGCTGATCGAGGTCCGACACATTCCGTCCAATATTCTGGATGACACAGTCCAACAGACTGAACTACCGTGTGGTCTATCGCGGTGCACTCAGCTGTCCACCGCACTGTACTGCGAGACCGTCACCCTGCGAGGACCCATGACCGCGCTGTTCGCCCTGGCCACCGCCCTGCTCTGGGGCCTGGCCGACTTCGGCGGCGGGCTGCTCACCCGGCGCATGCCGGCCCTGACGGTCGTGCTCGCCTCCCAGGTGATCGCCATCGTCGTCCTCGGTGCCCTCGTGCTCGCCACGGGCGGCTGGACGGAGGCGGGGCCGCAGCTCTGGTACGCGGTCGGCGCGGGCGCGGTCGGACCCGTGGCGATGCTCTGCTTCTACAAGGCCCTGGCGCTCGGCCCGATGGGCGTGGTCTCCCCGCTCGGCTCCCTCGGCGTCGTCGTGCCCGTGTCGGTGGGGCTGCTCATCGGTGACCGGCCGGGCCTCCTGCAGTTCGCCGGCATCGCCGTGGCCGTCGTGGGCATCGTCCTGGCCGGCGGACCGGAACTGCGCGGAGCGCCCGTGCAGCGCCAGGCCGTGCTGCTCACCCTCGTGGCGGCCTTCGGTTTCGGCTCGGTGATGGCCCTGATCGCGGAGGCGTCCTCGACGCTCACCGGCCTGTTCCTCGCCCTGTTCGTACAGCGCGTCACCAACGTGGCGGTGGGCGGCGGCGCGCTGTACGTCTCGGTGAGGCGGGGCGGCCGGGTGCTGCCCGAGGGCGGTGGGGGGACGAAGGCCCTCCTGGCGGCCCTCCCGGCGCTCGCGTTCGTCGGCCTCGCGGACGTCGCCGCCAACGGCACGTACTCGATCGCGGCGCAGAACGGTCCGGTTACCGTCGCCGCCGTCCTGGCCAACCTCTACCCGGTGGTGACGGCGCTGGCCGCGCGCGGCGTGCTCAAGGAACGGCTGCGGGCGGTGCAGGCCGCGGGTGCGGGCCTCGCCCTGGTGGGCACGGTACTGCTGGCGACGGGGTGACGCCGCGGGCGCGGAACTCGCCCTCGTCGGCACGGTGCCGCTCCCGACAAGGTGAGTCGTCGGTACCGTCAGCCCTGGGCGAGGTCCCATGCCGCGAGCGCGGCGAGTTGCTCGGGTGTCACGCCGTCCGGGATCGGTACCGGCGCCGGCGTCCGCAGGGGCGGCTGCCAGCCCCGCTCCGGGTCCCAGCTGCGCACGACCTTCGCCGGCGCCCCGGCCACCACGGAGTGGTCCGGAACCTCTCCCCGTACGACCGCGCCCGCCGCGACCACCACGTTGCGGCCGAGCCGGGCACCCGGCAGGATCACCGCGCCCGTGCCCAGCCAGCAGCCCGGACCGATCTCGACCGGCTCGGAGCGCGGCCACTGCCGGCCGACCGGCTCGTCCGGGTCGTCGTAGCTGTGGTTGGTCGAGGTGATGTAGACGTACGGGCCGCAGTACGTGTCCGAGCCGATCGCCACCGAGGTGTCGGCGATGACGTGGCTGCCGCGTCCCAGGACGACGCCGTCGCCGAGCGTCAGGACCGTGTCCTGGCCGAGGTCGAGCCCGGGCAGCATGCCGGCGGTGAGGGTGACCTGCTCGGCGATGATGCAGCACTCGCCGATCTCGATCCACTGCTCGCCGAAGACCGTGCCCTGGGGGAAGGCGAGCCGGGTGCCGGCGCCGAGACGACGGAACCGCAGCCGCCCCGGGCTCTCGGCGGTGACGGCTCCGGCCTCCTGCACCCAGCGCCATCCGCCCTGCACGGCGCGGGCGAGGACCCGGCGCCGCCAGGCGGCGAGAGAGGAGAACGTGTTTCTGTTCCTGGGCACCCGGACACGGTAGTCCTCGCCGTCGTGGCCGGTCAGTGGGGTGCCCTGTGATGTCCGTCATGAGGCGGGGCTAGATTGCCCGCAGGGCGTGACGCAACCACGAGGGATCAGGAGCGAACGATGACAGAGGCGTTGATCAGGGGCGTCGGCGGCAAGGAACCTCGGGTCGATCCGACCGCCTTCACCGCGCCGACCTCCGTCGTGCTCGGCGACGTCACCCTCGGCGCCCGCGCGAGCGTCTGGTACCACGCGGTGCTGCGGGCGGACTGCGGCCCCATCGCCGTCGGCGAGGACTCCAACATCCAGGACAACTGCACGGTCCACGTCGACCCCGGCTTCCCGGTCACCATCGGCGACCGCGTGACGGTCGGCCACAACGCGACCGTCCACGGCTGCACCATCGAGGACGACGTCCTGGTCGGCATGGGCGCCACGGTCCTCAACGGCGCCCGGGTCGGTGCCGGTTCGCTCGTCGCCGCGCAGGCTCTCGTGCCGCAGGGGATGGAGATCCCGCCGGGCTCGCTGGTCGCGGGCGTCCCGGCCAAGGTCCGGCGGCCGCTGACCGAGGAGGAGCGGGCCGGCATCCGCCTCAACGCGGAGATGTACCTGCACCTCGCCAAGGGGCACGCCGAGGCGTTCGGCGACTGAACCCCCGGCACGGTACGGAGAAGGGCGCGGCGCCCTCGCAGGCGCCGCGCCCTTCTCCGTACAACCTCCGCGTCAGTCGCCGACGGTCACCGGCACCGGCGCGTCGGCGGTCTCCTCGGACCTGGCCGCCGCCTTCTTCGCGCGGTTCCTCATGATCAGCATGGAGGCGACGCCGAAGAGGACGGCGAGCACCAGGCCGACCCAGGAGAAGCGCTTGAGCCACGCCTCGGCGACGACGCCCACCGAGTAGATGACGGCCGTGGTCCCGCCCGCCCAGAGGATGCCGCCGAAGACGTTGGCGATCAGGAACTTCCAGTACGGCATCTTCAGCACGCCCGCGAGCGGTCCGGCGAAGATCCGCAGCAGGGCGACGAAGCGGCCGAAGAAGACCGCCCACATGCCCCACTTCTCGAAGGACCGCTCGGCCAGCGCGATGTTGGCCTCGCTGAAGTGCTTGGGGAACTTCTTCCCCAGCCAGGCCAGCAGCGGGCGCCCGCCCCTGCGGCCGATCGCGTAGCCGATCGAGTCGCCGATGATGGCGCCGGCCGTGGCGCAGGCACCGAGGACGTACGGATCGATGTCGCCGTGCTGCGAGGCCAGCAGGGCCGAGCTCACGAGGACGATCTCGCCGGGCAGCGGGATGCCCAGGCTCTCCAGCCCGATCACCACCCCCACCAGCGCATAGACGGCGACCGCGGGGATCGTCTCCAGCCACTCCTGGACGTGCAACGCGGATTCCTCCCGTGTCGAGGCGTGCGCCGCGTCGCGCACGCCGGGGCAGCCTACCTGGTCACCAGGGCAGCACGGCGACCTCCGTGACCAGCCGGGGATCGCGCGAGGACGCGCCCACCCGGACCGTGCGCCGGCCCGTGCCGAGCACCCAGTCGTGCCGTGCAGTGTCCCAGGAGGAGAGGGTGCGGACGGCGACGCGTACGGTCACCCGCCGCCGCTCCCCTGCTGCCAGTTCCAGGCGTCGGTAGCCGGCCAGGAGCTGGCGCGGCTGGTCGACGCCGAGGGCGGCGACATGGGGCGAGGGGCCGACATAGACCTGGGCCACCTCGATCCCGGCGCGGCCGCCGGTGTTCCGGACCGTGAAGCCGACCTCGAGTCCACCGCCCGCGGCGCGCTCGACCGCCAGGTCCTCGTACCCGAACGTGGTGTACGAGAGTCCGTACCCGAACGGGAACAGCGGCTCCACCCCTTCGGCGTCGTACCAGCGGTGGCCGACGTGGATGCCCTCGCTGTACTCCTGGACCCCGTCCCGCCCGGGGTAGCGCAGCGGGTGGCCCGCCATGGGATGCCGGTCCTCGGCGGCCGGGAAGGTCTGGGTGAGCCGCCCGCCGGGGTCGGCGTCGCCGAAGAGGACGGCCGTGGTCGCGGCGGCGCCCTCCTGCCCGGGGTAGTACATCTGCAGCACGGCGGCGCTGCGCTCCAACCAGGGCATGGTGACGCACGAGGAGGTGTTGAGGACGACGGTCGTCCGCGGGTTGACCGCCGTGACCGCGTCGATCAGGGCCTCCTGCTTGCCGGGGAGCGCGAGGCTGGTGCGGTCCTGGCCCTCGGTGGCGTCCTCGTACGCGAAGAGCACGACGCTGTGCGCGGCGCGAGCCGCGCGCACGGCCTCCGCGATGTCCTCCGCCCGGTCGGCGTCGCTGATGGCACGGAGCCGGAAGCGTTGGCCACGGGCGCCGCCGCGGGCGGTGACGGTCAGCCGGTGGGCGCCCGCGGCGAGGTCGACGGTGGTGCGCCGCACGCTGAGGCCGTCCGGGGCGTGGCTCTCCAGCCCTCCGGGGAAGTAGTCGTAGACACCCGGGCGGACGGGGAAGAGCTCGGTGGAGTCCACGGTGACGGTGGGCCGGGTGCCGCTGTAGTGGACGAGGAAGGTCCAACGGTCGGCCTCGGGGACGGTGAAGGTGCCCTCGTAGCTCCAGGTGGCGCCGGCGGCGACGGCGCGGTTCTCCAGCTCGGCCGGGGGCTCCGTGGCGGGCATGGGCCTGCCGAAGAGGTCCTCTCCGAGGGCGTACGTGACGGTGGCGCCGGCGCCGGCGCGGGTCCGGATCGCGTCCAGCGGGCGGGCCGCGGAGTCCGGGATGACATGAGCGCTGCCGCCACCGCTGACGAAGGGCACCGTGGCGGTGGGGCCGATCACGGCGAGGGAGCGGGCGGCCTGGCCCGTGAGCGGCAGGGCGCCGCCCTTGTTGCGCAGCAGCGTGGCGCCGGCGGTGGCGACCCTGAGGGCGACGCGGGCGCCCGCCGCCACGTTCCGCTCCGGTCGGGGGGCCTCGTCGAGCAGCCCGAACCGGTCCCGTACGGAGAGGATGCGGCGCACGGCCCGGTCGACGGACGCCTGGGGCACCTGGCCGTCCCGCACCGCCTTCTCGAGCGCGGCGCCGAAACGCGCGCCGGACGGCATCTCCATGTCGAGACCGGCGGCGATCGAGGGCCCCGTGCTGTGCACGCCGCCCCAGTCGCTCATCACCCAGCCGTCGAAGGCCCAGCGCTCGCGCAGCAGCTCGGTGAGGAGTTTCGGGTTCTCGGCGGAGTACATGCCGTTGACCTTGTTGTAGGCGGCCATGACGGCTCCCGCGCCGGCGGCGACGCCTGCCTCGAAACCGCGCAGCTCGGTCTCGTGCAGGGTCTGCTCGTCGGCGCGCACGTCGATGGTCGTCCGGTCCTTCTCTTGGTTGTTGAGGGCGAAGTGCTTGACCGTGGCGATCAGCCCCTCGGCCTGGATGCCCCGGATCTCCTCGGCGACGAGGTCGGCGGAGAGGAGCGGATCCTCGGAGAAGGTCTCGAAGTTCCGTCCCGCGTACGGGGTGCGGATCAGGTTGACCATGGGGGACAGCAGCACGTCCTGGCCGAGCGCGCGGCCCTCGTGGCCGATCACCTCGCCGTAGGCGCGGGCGAGGGAGGGGTCGAAGGCGGCGGCGAGCATGACGGGTGCGGGAAGCGCGGTCGCGGTGCGCTTGACCCGCACGCCGGCCGGCCCGTCGGCGAGCCTCAGCGCCGGAATGCCCAGCCGTGGCACACCGGGTACGTATCCGGCCTCGCCGAGGCTCTTCGGGTCGGCGGCGCCGTGCAGCAGGGAGACCTTCTCGGCGAGGGTGAGCCGGTCGAGGAGCTCGTCGACCCGGCCGGCCCGGCGCGGGCGCGGGTTCGCGCGCGCCGGTGAGGACACCGAGGCCGCGGCGGCGAAGGCTCCGCCGAGCAGCCACAACGCGGCCCTGCGGGGCAGCCGCGCACCCGTCGCGGCACCGGGCGACGGCGCCGGGCGGGGACGACCCTTGGTGCCCTCGGAGGTGCCGCGGGCGCGAGGCGTGAGCGCCGCGGGCACAGGCCCGGCCGCGGGGTCGTCCGGCGGGACGTACGACTGACGGGACTCGGCTTCTGACACGGGCGCTGCTCCTTCGCACAGACGGGAATGCCGCGTTTGGGCGGTGAGCGCACTATGCGTGACGGTCTCTCATTTTCGCCGGAGCCCCGCTGACGAGGCCGCCCCCGCGTCCGAATCGGAGCACGGGGGCGGCACTGCGGCGACGCGGTGTCAGGAGTGGGGGCGCAGGGTCCAGACGACGGTCATCTCGCCGGTCACGGCACCGTCCTCGCGCGTGAGGGCGATGTGGACCGGGAACTCCGGGCGCGCGCCGGCGTCCAGCTCGGCGACGACGTCGGCGGCGGGGCGGCCCAGGGTGGCGGTGGCCGTGACGACGCCCATGGCGAGCTTCTTGTAGCCGATCTCGGCGGTGACGGCGAGCGGCACCGCGCGGTTCAGCTGGTCGCCGAAGGCGGCCAGGACGATCGCGCCGCTGGCGGACTCGGCCAGCGTGAACATGGCTCCGGCGTGCGGACCGCCGACGTGGTTGTGGTAGTCGGCCTGGTCCGGCAGCCGGACGACGGCACGCTCGGAAGTGGTCTCCAGGAACTCGAGGTTGAGGGTCCTGGCCATGGGGACCGTGGCGGCGAGCATCTCGCCGACGGACATCTGGTCTGCGCTCATGCCGCGATGTTACCCGCGAGTAGCAGGGAAGACCATCCCCTGCGCCCGGAGCCCGCACGGGGGCGGGCGTAGCAGGCTTCCCGCCACACCTCTATGGTTACTGGCCATGTGGCCAGGACAGCAGCCGCCCGGGGGCGAGCAGAACCCGCAGGACCAGAACCAGAACCCGTATCAGCAGCCGGGGTATCCGCAGCAGCCCAACCCGTACCAGCAGCCGGGGTACACGCAGCAGCCCGGGTACCCGCAGCAGCCGCCGACGCAGCCGGCCCAGCCGGGATTCCCGCAGCCGCCGACGCAGCCGGCCCAGCCCGCGTACCAGCAGCCCAACCCGTACCAGCAGCCGACCGTGCCGCAGTACCAGGTGCCGGGGATGCCGCCTCCGGCGGGCGGCCCGGGTGACGGCAAGAAGAAGCAGACGACCCTGATCGCCATCGTCGCCGCGACCGCCGTCGTCGTGGCGGCCGGTGTCACCGGTTTCCTCGTCCTCGGCAAGGACGACGACAAGAACACCCACGCCGGCGGCGACCAGAAGCCCTCCGCGTCGGCCCCGACGTCGGCTTCGTCGTCGCCGCCGATCGACAACCCGCGCGACGACGCCCAGCACCAGCCGACGATCCCGGGCTGGAAGGTCGTCCACAACCCCAAGTACGGCACGCTGTTCGACGTACCGCCGGAGTGGGAGCTGCTGAAGCCCGGCACCGTCACCTTCTTCGAGGACGAGAAGAAGGGCGACGGCTCGCCCGTCGTCACCATGTCGGCGCCCACCCGCTACAAGAGCAAGTGGTGCACCTACGACACCGACAAGAACGGCACCGAGGAGACCTGGGGCCTGAGCAGCGCGGGGACCAAGGGCGGCCAGGGCGCCAAGAACACCTCGGAGGCGGCGTACAACGAGGCCGGCAACTGGGTGTGGGCCGGATACGCCCAGCACATGCCCAAGGGCACCATCAAGATCACCAAGGCCGTGCCGTACACCACCAAGTCCGGTCTGACCGGCAGCATGGCGACGGCCACCGCGCCGGGGATCAAGAAGCGGAACAAGTGCGAGTCGGACGGCAAGTCCATCGCGTTCTCCTTCAAGAACGCCCAGGGTGACTTCTCGTCGTTCGTGCTCTACGGCGCCGACGGGGTCAAGGACGAGCTGCCGGACGCCACGATCCAGCAGATCCTCTCGACGGTGCGGCTGGCCCCGGCAGGGTCCTGACCGGCTCCGGGCCGCCGTATCCGGTTTGGCAGGAGGCGGCGGCACCGGGGATAGTCCCGGAGTGAGAACTCCCGCCGCCTCCCGCCGCGCCCCTCTGCGCTCCCGCCGCCCCGAGTGGGCCGGCCGGAACTACCTGCTGCTGACCGCCGCCGCGATCGTCACCAACCTCGGCACCCACGGTGCCCTGATCGCGGCGGCGTTCGCCGTGCTCCAGACGGGCGGGGACGGTGGCGACGTGGGCCTCGTGGCGGCGGCCCGCACCCTGCCGCTGGTGCTCTTCCTGCTCATCGGCGGCGCCGTCGCGGACCGCATACCCCGGCACCGCGTGATGGTCGCCGCCAACGCCCTCAACTGCGTCTCGCAGGGCGCCTTCGCCGTCCTCGTCCTCGCGGGCGACCCCCAGCTGTGGCAGATGATGCTGCTGACCGCGCTGTGCGGGACGGGCCAGGCCTTCTTCAGCCCGGCGGCCGAGGGCATGTTGATGTCCAGCGTCAGCGGCGAACAGGTCAGCCGGGCCTTCGCCCTGTTCCGGATGGCGATGCACGGGGCCGGAATCGGCGGGGCGGCGCTCGGCGGCGCGATGATCGCCGCCATGGGGCCCGGCTGGGTCCTGGCGATCGACGCGGCGGCCTTCGCCGTCGCGGGCGCGCTGCGCGCCTTCCTCGACGTCAGCCACATCGCGAAGCGCGAGGCGGGCGGCGGGCTGCTCGCCGATCTGCGGGAAGGCTGGCGGGAGGTCGCGGGGCGGCCCTGGCTGTGGTCCATCGTGGCCCAGTTCTCGATCGTCGTGGCGCTCGTCGGCGCGGCCGAGTCCGTCTACGGTCCGCTGGTGGCCCGGGACGAACTCGGCGGCGCGCGACCGTGGGGCATCGCCCTGGCCTTCTTCGGTGTGGGCACGCTCGCCGGCGCGCTGCTGATGATGCGCTGGAAACCGCGGCGGATGCTGCTCGTGGGCACGCTCGGCGTCTTCCCGATCGCTCTGCCCTCGGCGGCACTCGCGGTGCCGCTCGACGTGGTGGGCCTCTCGGTCGCGATGTTCGTGAGCGGTGTGGCGATCGAGGTGTTCGGCGTGGCGTGGATGACGACGCTGCACCAGGAGATCCCGGAGGAGAAGCTGTCGCGGGTCTCCGCGTACGACTGGTTCGGCTCGACGGCGATGCTTCCCCTCTCCACGGCCCTCGCGGGTCCGGCGGAGAGCCTCTTCGGCCGCAGCGAGGCGCTGTGGGGCTCGGCGGCCCTGATCGTGCTGGTGACGTCCCTGGTCCTCCTGGTCCCGGACGTCCGGAACCTCCGCCGCCGCACCAAGGAGGTGGGCGGTTCCTTCGGGCCGCTGCCGACCGTGCCCCTGACGCCTTCCGCGGGAACGGCGGCGGCCGTGCCCACCGCGGGGATGGGGGCGGGCACGCCGCCCGCCGGTCCGCCGGCGGCCGGGAAGACCGGGGCGCCGGAGGCGGACGGCTGACCGGACGGGTGGCCGGGAGAGAGCCGTCAAGGCCGGTGGCGGGGGCTGACCGGCCGGGCGGCCGCACAGAGCCGTCAAGGCCGGTGGCGGGAGCTGACCGGCCGGGCGGCCGCACAGAGCCGTCAAGGCCGGTGGCGGGAG
>NZ_JBVHWN010000003.1:606773-670087 GCF_055564335.1 Streptomyces sp. NPDC029139
CGAGCTGACCGGCCGGGCGGCCGCACAGAGCCGTCAAGGCCGGTGGCGGGAGCTGACCGGCCGGGCGGCCGCACAGAGCCGTCAAGGCCGGTGGCGGGGGCTGACCGGACGGTGGTTCGGGAGCCGTCAGTCGGGTGGCGGGCTGTCGGCGCAGGGCGGGGCCGCAAGGTCGGGGCGCCCTGATCCGTCGCAGGGGGCGCGGGCAGCCGGGCCCCCGCCCCTCCGCGACCCGTTCCGGTCGGACCGGCGGCACGTCGCGACGACGTGGTCCGGGCCGTCAGCCGATGGTGAAGGATCCGCCCGGAGGGACCGGGGAGGGGATCGCGGTCGTGTCCGTCACCGGGTGGGCGGTGCCCGTGAAGCGGGTGAGGGAGGCGCCGTGCTCCACGCGCGCGGGGAACGCGTCCGCGGCCGCCCGGCGGGACAGATGGGCCGTGTCGATCTCCTGGTCGGAGGCGACCAGGACCGCGTTGCCGAACCGGCGGCCGCGCAGCACCGCCGGCTCGGCGATCAGGGCGAGCTCGGGGAAGACCTCCGCGAAGGTCGCCAGTTGGGAGCGGAGGAACGCGAACGGCGCGCCGTCGGCCAGGTTCGCGGCGTAGAGGCCGCCCGGCCGCAGGACCCGCCGCGCCTCCCGCGCGTACGCCACGGAGGTCAGGTGCGCGGGCACCCGTGAGCCCCCGAAGACGTCGGCGATCAGCACGTCCGCCGACGCTCCGGGCGCCCGCTCCAGCCACGCTCGGGCGTCCGCCGCGTGCACGGTGACGCCCGAGCCGTCGGGCAGCGGAAGGTGCTCGGCGACCAGGTCGAGCAGAGCCCGGTCGGCCTCCACGACGTCCTGCCGTGAGCCGGGCCGGGTCGCCGCCACGTAACGGGGCAGCGTGAGCGCCCCGCCGCCGAGGTGCAGCACGGACAGCGGTGCCCCCTCGGCGGCGGCGCTGTCGAGGACGTGGGCGAGCCGGCGCGCGTACTCGAACTCGAGGTGCGTCGGCTCGTCCAGGTCGACGTACGACTGCGGCGCGCCGTCGACCGTGAGGAGCCAGGCCCGCTCCCGGTCGACGTCGGGCATGAGCCTGGCGGTTCCCCCGTCGACGTCCCGGATGACCGGTATCTGCTCGTTCACGCTCTCATTGTGCCCGTACGGCACGAGCCCTCTCAGGCCAGGGCCGTCACCGTGCCGGCGCCGACCGTGCGGCCGCCCTCGCGGATCGCGAAGCCGAGACCGGGCTCCAGCGGTACGTCGCGGCCGAGTTCGACGGTCATGGTGACCGTCTCCCCCGGACGCGCGACCGCCGCCCCGCCCAGGTCGACGTCACCGACGACGTCCGCGGTCCGGATGTAGAACTGCGGCCGGTACCCGGTCGAGACGGGGGTGGTTCGGCCGCCCTCCTTCCCCGACAGGACGTAGACCCGCGCGGTGAACCGCCGGCTCGGTACGACGCTGCCCGGCGCCGCCACCACGTGCCCGCGGCGGACCGCGTCGCGCGCGACCCCGCGCAGCAGCAGGGCGACGTTGTCGCCGGCCTCGGCCGACTCCATGGGCTTGCCGAAGGTCTCGACCCCGGTGACGACCGTCTCGGTCCCCGCGCCCAGCACCTCCACGCGGTCGCCGACCCGCACCGTGCCGCGCTCGACGGCTCCCGTGACGACGGTGCCGCGGCCGGTGATGGTGAGGACGTTCTCGACGGGCATGAGGAACGGCGCGTCCACGTACCGCACGGGCATGGGCACATAGGTGTCCACCGCGTCGAGCAGCGCCTCGATGGCCGCGGTCCAGCGTGGGTCGCCCTCCAGGGCCTTCAGTCCGGAGACCCGGACGACGGGGACGGAGTCGCCGCCGTAACCGTGCGCGGTCAGCAGCTCCCGTACCTCCAGCTCGACCAGGTCGGTCAGCTCGTCGTCGCCCGCGTCGGCCTTGTTGAGGGCGACCACGATGTGGTCGACGCCGACCTGACGGGCGAGCAGGACGTGCTCGGCCGTCTGCGGCATGATCCCGTCGAGCGCCGAGACGACGAGGATCGCCCCGTCGAGCTGGGCCGCGCCGGTCACCATGTTCTTGACGTAGTCGGCGTGTCCGGGCATGTCGACGTGCGCGTAGTGGCGGGTGTCGGTCTCGTACTCGACGTGCGCGATGTTGATGGTGATGCCGCGCTGGGCCTCCTCGGGCGCGCGGTCGATCTGGGCGAACGAAACGTAGGAGGTGGCGCTGCCGGTCCCGCGCTCGCTGAGGACCTTGGTGATGGCGGCGGTCAGGGTGGTCTTGCCGTGGTCGACGTGGCCCATGGTGCCGATGTTCAGGTGCGGCTTGGTGCGCACGTACGCCGTCTTGGGCATGGTTCGCTCGTTCCTTGAGCTCGAAGCGTGTGAGGGGACCCCGGGGCCGGACCGACCCTCCCCCTGTGGGGTCCGCCGGACGAGCCGGGGAGGGTCAGCTTCGGGCGCCGTCGCATGCGGCCGCGAGGAACGTGGAATCGACAACGGCAGCCTTCGGCGCGGCCGCGACTGCGGGCCGTGCTGCGAGGAAGGCGTACCGGAACATGCCCCTGATCATGGGGGTGCGGGGCGGTCCGCGTCGAAGGGTTTTTCACGGCGGGGAGTACGGTGGGGAGTTCGGCGCGGAGCTCCGGGAGGCGCCTCTGCGCCGCGTGTCCGGGCCCTCGGTCCCGCCCCTCAGGAAGGGGCGACGTGCTTGAGCGCCTCGCGCGCGGAGAGCGGGGAGAGACGGCCGCGGTGCCGCTCGACGAAGGCGCGGACCTCGGCCGGGTCCGTCTTCGCGTACTCCCGCAGGGACCAGCCGATCGCCTTGCGGAGGAAGAAGTCGGTGTCGGCGGCGCGCCGCAGGCAGTGGGCGAAGAGCCGCTCGCTGTCCGTCGCGTCCCTGAAGCGGAGTTGGTGCAGCAGGGCGGTGCGTGCCACCCACGGGTCGTCGTCCTCGATCCACTCGTCCATCCGCGCCGCGAGCGCCCGGTCGGCCGCGACGAGACCGCCGACGACATGGGCGGCGAGAGGGTCGACCGTGTCCCACCAGGAGTCGGTGGTGACGAGGCGACGGGCGACGGGCAGGAAGCCGGAGGAGCACCGCCGGACGTGTCGGCGCAGGTAGTCGACGGCGAAGTAGTGGTACTCGCGCTCGGGGAGCGCGAAGCAACGCAGCGCGACGGCGGTGCAGTCGGCCTCGTCGGGGCCCGGGATGCCGTCGAGGACCGTACGGGAGAGGGCGCGGCGCTCGGGGGTGCGGATGCCGAGGAAGGGGACGACGCCCTTCATGTACGCGACCATCTCCTGCGCCCGGAAGGGATCGCCGGCTGCCGGGTAGACCTCGGTGAGGCGGGCGAGCACGGTGTCGGCGAGCGCGCTGCCGGGCACGGCGGATGCCGGGGGCGCCGTGGCCGAGGCGGGCTCGGCGGTCGCGGCGGGTTCCGAGGGGACGGCGGTCGTCATGGGGTTCACCGTACGACCGATGACGGACATCACGGCGATCACATGGGCTTGTCGGTTACTCTCCCCGGATGCTCGACCCCGTCACCCGGCCGCCGGGCTCCCTCGCTCCGCGGCTCTCCCGGGCCCTGCTGTCGCCCTGGTCCCGGCTGTCCCTCCTCGTCCTGCTTCTCCTCTCCGCGGCGACGGCCGTCGTGCTGTACGAGCCCCAGCGCCTCCTTGCGGCCGGCTGGCCGCCGCAGACGAGCGGCGTGGGAGCGGTGGTGCTGTTCGGGCTCGCGTACGGGGCGTGCACGGCCGCCTTCGTGCCGCGGCCGATCCTGAACCTGGCGGCGGGCGCGCTCTTCGGCACCCAGGCCGGGCTGGTGGCGGCGGTGGCCGGGACGGTCCTGGGAGCGGGGATCTCCTTCACCCTGGGCCGGGTGCTGGGGCAGGACGCGCTGCGGCCGCTGCTGCGGGGGCGCTGGCTGAAGGCGGCGGACGGGCAGATGAGCCGGCACGGGTTCCGCTCGATGCTGGCGATCCGGCTCTTCCCGGGGGTGCCGTTCGCCGCCGCCAACTACTGCGCGGCGGTCTCCCGGATGGGGTACGCGCCGTTCCTCCTGGCGACGGGGATCGGGTCGGTCCCGAACACGACGGCGTACGTGGTGGCGGGCAGCCAGGCCGGCTCGCCGACCTCGCCCGCCTTCCTGATCTCGATGGGCTTCATCGTCGTGTCCGGGCTGGCCGGGGCGACCGTCGCCTGGCGCAAGCGCCACGGCCTGCGGTCGACGCCGCCGCCGGCCGCGACGCAGCCGGTACGGGTCCTGACGGGCGCGGGGGCGGGTTCCACGCCCGAGCGGTGACCGCCCCGTAGGACGCGAGGTGTCCGGCCTGGCCGGGCCGGCGGGGGCGGGGGGCCACCTCACCAGCGGGGCGACAACCCCCGGCCCGGTGCCGGAGCGTGGCGCGGCCGGACGGCGGGGGCCGGACGGCGGGGGCGCCGGCTCCTCAGAGGGCCTCGACGATCATCGCGTTGGCCAGGCCGCCCGCCTCGCACATCGCCTGGAGGCCGTACCGCGCGCCGCGGGCCCGCAGGGCGTGGACCAGGGTGGTCGTGAGCCGGGTGCCACTGGCCCCCAGGGGATGACCGATCGCGAGGGCGCCGCCGTGGACGTTGACCCTGGCCGGGTCGGCCCCGGTCTCCTGCTGCCAGGCGAGCACGACGCTCGCGAACGCCTCGTTGATCTCGAACAGGTCGATGTCGTCGAGGCCGAGTCCCGCCCTGCGCAGCACCTTCTCCGTCGCGGGGATCACTCCGGTCAGCATCAGCAGCGGGTCGGAGCCGGTCACCGCGAAGCTGTGCAGCCGGGCGAGCGGGCGCAGCCCGAGCCGCTCGGCCGTTTCGGCCGCCATGACGAGCACGGCCGAGGCGCCGTCGTTCGTCGGGCTGCTGTTGCCGGCGGTCACCGACCAGTCGATCTGAGGGAAGCGCTCGGCGAGGACCGGGTCCTGGAAAGCGGGCCGGAGCCCGGCCAGGATCTCGGGGGTGGTCCCGGGCCGCACCGACTCGTCGCGGCGGAAGTCCCCGTAGGGGACCACCTCGGCGTCGAAGAGCCCCGCCTCCCAGCTCCTGGCCGCCCTGGCGTGCGAGGACGCGGCGAACTCGTCCATCGCCGCGCGCCCGATCGACCACTTGGCGGCGATGAGTTCCGCGCTGATGCCCTGCGGGACCAGGCCCTCGGGGTACCGCTCGGCGACCCCGGGCCCGAACGGGTCGGCGCCGGGCGGCACGTTCGACCACATCGGGACGCGGCTCATGGACTCGACCCCGCAGGCGACGGCGATGTCGTACGCCCCCGAGATCACGCCCTGGGCGGCGAAGTGCACGGCCTGCTGCGAGGAGCCGCACTGGCGGTCGACGGTGGTGGCGGGCACCGATTCGGGGAGGCCCGCGCCCAGCCAGGCGTACCGGGTGGTGTTCATGGCCTGTTCGCCGACCTGGTCGACCGTTCCGCCGATGACGTCGTCGACGAGGGCGGGGTCGATGCCGCTGCGCTCGACGAGGGCGGCGAGCGTGTGGGAGAGCAGGGCGACGGGGTGGACATCGGCGAGGGCCCCGTTGGCCTTCCCCTTGCCGATGGGCGTGCGGACTGCTTCGACGATGACGGCATCGCGCATGACGACGGCTCCTCGTTCACCTGAGAGTTGGAAAACTGGACCTACACTCGCGAGTAACATACTCCAGTGAGTTTGATTTTCAAACCCTCTCGGCGTTCCTCCCTTAGGCTGAGCGCATGAAGGCCGCCCCCCGCCCCTGCTCGATCGCCGACGCCCTCGCCCTCGTCGGGGAGAAGTACGCGCTGCTCGTCCTGCGCGAGATCTCGCTCGGCGTCCGCCGCTTCGACCGGATCGCACGGAACACCGGCGCTCCGCGCGACATCCTCACGGCTCGTCTGAAGCGGCTGGTGGAGGCCGGAATCCTGGAGAAGGTGCCGTACAGCGAGCGTCCGCAGCGCTTTGAGTACCGGGCCACACCGGCCGGTGAGGAGCTGCAGCCGGTGCTGCTCACACTCATGGCCTGGGGCGACCGCCATGTGAACCCCCAGAACAGGCCGGTCGTCCTGGAGCACAGCTGCGGCGAGGTGCTCAGCCCTCGGGTGGTGTGCGCCTGCTGCGGTGACGAGGCGGACGCCACGAGCCTGACTCCCCATGTACGGGCGCCGGGCTGGACCACGAACGGGCCCGTCGGGAGCTGAGGGCGCGGGGCCGGGAGACCTGGGATCGGGGCCTTCACCCAGGGACGGTACGCTGCGCAACGACCGGCGGTCGATCTCCGATCCGACCGCCCCTTCTGACCGCACGAGCACATTCGGGACGGCCCTAGCCCCATGAGTTGGTTCGAATCATTCATCCTCGGACTCGTCCAGGGGCTGACGGAGTTCCTTCCCATCTCCTCCAGCGCGCACCTCCGGCTCACCGCCGCGTTCGCCGGCTGGCAGGACCCGGGCGCGGCCTTCACCGCGATCACCCAGATCGGCACGGAGACGGCGGTCCTGATCTACTTCCGCAAGGACATCGCGCGGATCGTCTCGGCCTGGTTCCGCTCGCTGCGGGACAAGTCGATGCGCGGCGACCACGACGCCCAGATGGGCTGGCTGGTCATCGTCGGCTCGATCCCGATCGGTGTGCTCGGCGTGACGCTCAAGGACCAGATCGAGGGCCCGTTCCGTGATCTGCGGCTGATCGCCACGACCCTCATCGTGATGGGCATCGTCCTCGGCATCGCGGACCGTCTCGCCGCCCGCGACGAGATCGGCGGACGGCACCGCGTCGTCCGCGAGCGCAAGACGCTCAAGGACCTGGGCGTGCGGGACGGCCTGATCTTCGGCTTCTGCCAGGCGATGGCCCTGGTCCCCGGCGTCTCCCGCTCGGGCGCGACGATCTCCGGCGGTCTGCTCATGGGCTACACCCGCGAGGCGGCCGCCCGCTACTCCTTCCTCCTGGCCATCCCGGCGGTGCTCGCCTCGGGCGCCTACGAACTGAAGGACGCCACCGAGGGTCATGTGTCCTGGGCACCGACGGTCTTCGCGACGCTCATCGCCTTCGCCGTCGGCTACGCCGTGATCGCCTGGTTCATGAAGTTCATCACCACGAAGAGCTTCATGCCCTTCGTGATCTACCGGATCCTGCTGGGTGTGCTGATCCTGGCCCTGGTCTGGTCCGGCACCCTCGAGCCGACGGAGGGCGTCACCGCCGGCCACTAGGCCGAGGGGCAGCAGGCCCCCACGACGGCGCTTTCGGAGGGTTTCCTCCGGAAGCGCCGTTCTCGTTTCGCCGGCCTCCTGCCGAGACACCTTTTCGCAGGTGGCGGTGGAGAACCGCCCGCCCGGCGACCCGAACACGTGCCCGTACGGCTCCCCGGCCGATCCGGGCCTTCCGGCGTTCCGGCGCTTCACCCGGTCGGACCATTCGTCTGGCGACCGACGTTCCCCCGGCACACGATGAGTCGGACGCGTGAGCACCCCTTGATCGGCGCCACTTCCCAGGTGCGCGGGGCGCTGTCTCCCTTCCAGCCCTACCGAGGCAGCGGTCGATCTCCTCGCCCTCACCGCTGGAGGAATCCACCATGGCAACTTCGCACTCACCCCGCTGGCAGCACGCCGTCGTCACCGGCGGCGCCGGCTTCGTCGGTTCACACCTGTGCGCCGCGCTGCTCGACGAGGGCGTGGCGGTGACCTGCGTCGACGACTTCAGCACCGGCCGGCGGGAGAACGTCTCCCCGCTGCTGGACCGACCGGGCTTCGAGCTGCTGGAGGCGAACGTCTCCGAGCCGTTCCAGGTCGCCCGGCCGCCCGACCTCGTACTCCACTTCGCCTCCCCCGCGTCCCCCGCCGACTATCTGCGTCTCCCCCTGCACACGCTGGACGTCGGCAGCCTGGGGACGAGAAACGCCCTGGCGGTGGCCCACGGCTCCGGCGCGCGCTTCGTCCTCGCCTCCACCTCGGAGGTGTACGGCGACCCCCAGGAGCATCCGCAGAACGAGCGGTACTGGGGCCATGTCAATCCCGTCGGACCCCGCAGCGTCTACGACGAGGCGAAGCGCTTCGGTGAGGCGCTCACCACGGCCGAGGCGTCGGCGAACGGGACCGACACCGCGATCGTCCGGCTCTTCAACACCTACGGCCCGCGGATGCGCGGATACGACGGCCGGGCCGTACCGACCTTCATCCGGCAGGCGCTGGCCGACGAGCCGCTGACGGTCACCGGTGACGGGCTGCAGACCCGGTCGCTGTGCTACGTGGACGACACGGTCCGAGGCATCCTCGCGACGGCCGCCCACACCATGCGCGGACCCGTGAACCTCGGCAACCCGGACGAGATCACCATGCTCGACCTGGCCCGCTGGATCATCGAACTCACCGGCTCGCGCTCGCGGATCCGTTTCGTCGAGCGGCCCACCGACGACCCTGCCGTCCGCTGCCCGGACATCACCCTGGCCCGCGACAAGCTCCAGTGGGAACCGACCGTCCAGGCCGAAGAAGGGCTGCGCCGCACCATCGCCTGGTTCCGCGCCCACGGCCCCGCCGAATCCCCCACCGTGCGTCGCGCCGACTGAGGCAGCGGTCCCCGACAGCGGAAAGGCCCTGGCACCATGCGAGTTCTCGGAATCAACGCGCTCTTCCACGACCCCGCCGCGGCGCTCGTCGTCGACGGCAGGACGGTCGCCGCCACGGAGGAAGAACGTTTCTCACGGCGTAAGCACGGCAAGCGGCCGGTGCCGTTCTCCGCCTGGGAGCTGCCTGAGCAGGCCGCCCGCTGGTGCCTGAAGCGGGCCGGGCTGCGACCGCAGGACCTCGACGCCGTGGCGTACTCCTACGACCCCTCGCTGGCGCTGCCGGCCGAGGTCATGGGGCTCGACGACCCCTGGGACCATCTGCGGCAGACGTACGCGCGTGAGGTCCCCGGGTTCCTGAAGACGGCGCTGCCCGGGCTCGACCCGGGGATCGTCCGCTTCGTCGGCCACCACATGGCGCACGCCGCGTCGAGCGCCTTCGCCGCGCGGGACGCCGAGACGTCCTCCGTCCTCGTCCTCGACGGGCGGGGCGAACGCGCCTCGCACCTGTCGGCCCGGCGCGTGGGGGACCGCCTCGAACCACTGCACTCCCAGGAGCTGCCGGAATCCCTCGGCCTGGTCTACGAGGAACTCACCGAGCACCTCGGATTCCTGCGCTCCTCCGACGAGTTCAAGGTGATGGCACTCGCCTCGCACGGCTCCCCCCGCATGCTGGACGCGCTGCGCCGGTACGTGCACCCGACCGGCGACGGCGGTTTCCGCGCCGGTGGCGTGCCGTGGTCCGAGTTCTGTCCGCCGCGCGCCCCCGACGAGCCGTGGACCCAGGACCACGCCGATGTCGCGGCCAGCGCGCAGGCCGTCCTCGAGGAGACGATGCTCGACCTGGTGCGCTGGCTGCACGGCCGCACCCACGACAGCGTCCTGACCCTCGCCGGCGGTGTCGCGCTCAACTGCGTGGCCAACGCGCGGATCGCCCGCGAGGGCCCCTTCTCGCGGGTGTGGGTCCAGCCGGCCGCGGGTGACGCCGGCACGGCTCTCGGCGCCGCCCTGCTGCTGTCCGCGGAAGCGGGCGACGAACCCGAGCCGATGCGGGGAGCCGACCTCGGCCGTGACTGGACGGACGCCGAGCTCGCCGGCTGGCTCAAGACCGCGGCCGTTCCGTTCGAGCGGCCCCCGGACATCGCGGAGACCGTCGCCGAGGCGCTGGCCGACAACGCCATCGTGGCCTGGTTCCAGGGACGTTCGGAGTACGGGCCGCGCGCGCTCGGGCACCGGTCGCTGCTCGCGCACCCGGGGCACGCGGGCAACCTGGAGCGCCTGAACGACGTGAAGGGCCGCGAGCAGTTCCGGCCCGTCGCCCCGATGGTGGCGGCCGACCGGGCGGCCGAGATCTTCGACGGCCCGCTGCCCAGCCCGTACATGCTCTTCGTCCACGACGTCGCGGCCGAGTGGCGCGAGCGCATCCCGGCCGTCGTGCACGTGGACGGCACGGCGCGGATCCAGACCGTCGACCGGGAGCAGGAACCGCTCGTGGCGCGGATGCTCGACGCGTTCGAGCGCCGCACCGGCCTTCCGGTCGTCGTCAACACCAGTCTCAACACGGCGGGAAGGCCGATGGTGGACGACCCGCGCGACGCGCTGGAGTGCTTCGGCTCCTCGCCGGTCGACCTGCTGGCCATCGGACCGTTCGCCGTACGCCGCGGCGAGGCGTTCCGCGCCGGCGCCAACGGGTGGTCCCGGTGACGGGCCACGGCGGGGCGCCCGCGTACGCCGTCGTCGTGCCGACCCTGGGCCGGCCCAGCCTCCGTCGCTGCCTCGACGCCCTGGCCGCGTCCGCCGGACCCGCGCCCTCGCGGCTGGTGATCGTCCACGACCGTCCCGGCGCCGACGGCTCGGTGCCCGAGCTCGCCGTCCCGGGCGCTCTCCGGCCCGTCACCGTCGTCGTGCCGGGCCGGGCGGCCGGCCCGGCGGCCGCCCGCAACGCCGGTGTCGCGGCGGCCGGTCCGGTCCCGTGGATCGTCTTTCTCGACGACGACGTCATCCCCTCGGACGGCTGGGCCGAGGACCTGGCCCGGGACCTCGCCACGGCGTCCGAGGTCACCGGGGCCGTCACCGCGCACATCGACGTGCCGCTGCCCCCGGACCGCCGCCCCACCGACTGGGAACGCAACACCGCCGGTCTGGCCACCGCCCGCTGGATCACCGCCGACATGGCCTTCCGCAGGGAGGCGCTGGACGCCGCCGGTGGTTTCGACGAACGGTTCGGCCGCGCCTACCGGGAGGACGCGGACCTCGCCCTGCGGCTCCTCGGCGGCGGCTGGACGCTCGCCGCGGGAACCCGCAGGACCGCGCATCCGGTACGGCCCGCGGACCGCTGGGTCTCCGTGCGCCAGCAGGCCGGCAACGCCGACGACGTGCTCATGACGCGGCTGCACGGACCGGACTGGCGGATCCGGGCGGGCGCGCCTCGGGGCCGCTTCCCCCGCCACGCGGCCGTGGCCGCCGCGGGCGTCGCCGGCCTGTCCTGCGCCGCGCTCGGCCGGAGGACGGCCGCGGCGGTGTGCGGCGCGCTCTGGCTCGCGGGCACGGCGGAGTTCGCCGTCGCCCGCATCGCCCCAGGCCCCCGTACACGGGAGGAGATCACCCGGATGATCCTGACGAGCGCCCTCATACCGCCGGTCGCCGCCTGGCACCGGCTGCGCGGCCATGTCGTCCACCGCGGCGCCCTGCCGCGCGGTCCCGCCCGCTCCCCCGAGCCGGTGCCCCCCACGGCGGGCACGCCGCGTCGCGCGGAGGTCGGATCATGACCGGCCCCTCCCCCGCCCGGCTCCGCCCCGCGGACGCGCGCGTGGACGACCGCCTGTCCCCCTGCGCCGCACCCGCCCTGTCCGCGGGCGGCGCGTCCGCGAACGCCTCCGCGCGCGCGGACGGGCCCTGGCTGCTCGAGGGCGACCTCTTCGGCGCCCCGGCGCCGCCCCGGCCGCTGTGGGCGCGGGGACCGTACGCACGGCTGCCGGAGGCGGTGCTCTTCGACCGTGACGGCACCCTGGTCACCGATGTGCCGTACAACGGCGACCCCGACCTCGTGGTCCCCATGCCGGGCGCCGCGGCCGCCGTCGCGGCCCTGCGCAGTCTGGGCATCCCCGTCGGGGTGGTGAGCAACCAGTCGGGCGTGGCCCGTGGCCTGATCACCCGTCAGGACGTCGAGGCGGTACGGCGGCGCGTGGACGGGCTCATCGGCCCCTTCGCCGTGTGGGCGGTGTGCCCGCACGGTCCGGGCGACGGCTGTGCCTGCCGCAAGCCCGCCCCCGGTCTGATCCTGGCCGCCTGCGCGCGGCTCGGGGTCCGGCCCTCGCGCACGGTGGTCGTCGGCGACATCGGCTCCGACATGGAGGCCGCCCGTGCCGCGGGCGCCCGGGGCGTGCTCGTACCGACGGCGGCGACGCTGCCCGGCGAGGTGGCGGCCGCCGCCGAGACCGCCACCGGCCTCCCGGCCGTGGTCCGCATGCTCCTCATGGGCGCCCGCGGCCTCGCCGACACCGCCCACCGCGGCGGTGCCCGGTGACCGCGCCGCGCACGCTGGTCGTGCGCCTCGACAGCGCCGGGGACGTCCTGCTCGCCGGGCCGGCCGTCCGGGCGGTGGCGGCGGGCTCCTCGACGACCACGATGCTGTGCGGGCCGCTCGGCGCTCCCGCCGCCGCCTTGCTGCCCGGGGTGGACGACGTCCTCGTCCACGACGCTCCCTGGGTGGGCCTGGAGCCGCCGCCGGTGTCCGCCCACGCGTGCGCGGCGCTGATCGACGCCGTCGCCGCCCGCCGCTTCGACCGCGCCCTGATCCTCGTCTCGTACCACCAGAGCCCGCTGCCCGCCGCGCTGCTGCTGAGGCTCGCGGGCGTGCCGTGGATCGCGGCGGACAGCGAGGACTACCCCGGGGCGCTGCTCGATCTGCGCCACCGCCGCCTGCCGGGCCGGCACGAGACGGAGGCGGCCCTGGACCTGGCGCACGCCTGCGGATTCGATCTCCCGGCGGGCGACGGCGGGGCGCCCCGGGTCCACAAGCCGCCGGACACCACCGCCTTGACCGGCCCCGAGCCGTACGTCGTGCTCCATCCCGGCGCCGCCGTCCCGGCCCGCGCGTGGAGCCCCGACCGGGCGGCCCGGGCGGCCGACGCGCTGCACCGGGCAGGCCACCGGGTGGTCGTGACGGGCGGGCCCGCCGAGAAGGCCCTGACGGCGCGGGTCGCCGCCCGGCACGGCCTCGACCTCGGCGGGGCGACCCCCGATCTGGCCGGCCTCGCCGGGGTCCTGGCCCGCGCGCGGGTCGTCGTGACCGGCAACAGCGGTCCCGCGCATCTGGCCGCGGCCGTCGGAACGCCCGTGGTCTGCCTGTTCGCCCCGGTGGTGCCGGCCGAACGGTGGCGGCCCCACAAGATCCCCCACGTCCTGCTCGGCGAACAGAACGCCGCCTGCGCCCTGAGCAGGGCGCGGGTCTGCCCGGTGGAGGGGCATCCCTGCCTCGACGGCGTGAGCGATGCCGAGGTCCTCGCGGCGGTGGCCGCGCTCCTCGACCGGACCGGCCGCATGGATCGGACGGACCGGACGGCTCCCGGCCTCGCTCCGGTCCCGCCGGAGGGCCTCCACGGAGCGGAGCGAGGAGCGACCGTATGAACATCCTCCTGTGGCATGTGCACGGTTCCTGGACGACCGCGTTCGTCCAGGGGCCCCATACCTATCTGGTACCGGTCACCCCGGACCGGGGACCCGACGGACGCGGCCGGGCCGAGACCTTCACCTGGCCGTCGACGGTGCGCGAGCTCTCTCCCGAGGAGCTCGCGGACGCCCCGGTCGACCTGGTCGTGCTCCAGCGTCCGCACGAGGAGGAGCTCGCCACCCGCTGGCTCGGCGGGCGCCGCCCGGGCCGGGAGATCCCCGCCGTGTACGTGGAGCACAACACACCCCGCGGGGACGTGCCCGACACCCGGCACCCGATGGCCGACCGAGCGGACCTGACGCTCGTTCACGTCACCCATTTCAACCGGTTGTTCTGGGACAACGGCACGACCCGCACCGCCGTGATCGAGCACGGCATCGTCGACCCCGGCCACCTCTACACCGGCCGCCTGCCCAGGGCCGCCGTGGTCGTCAACGAGCCGGTCCGGCGGCGCCGTTACGTCGGTACGGACCTGCTCGCGCAGCTGGCCGAAGCCGCACCGCTCGATGTCTTCGGCATGCGGACGGAAGGGCTCGCCGATCATCTCGGACTGTCCGCCGACCGGTGCCGCTCCGCCGACCTCCCCCAACGGCACCTGCACGCCACTCTGGCGGAACGCCGCCTGTACCTCCACCCGGTGCGGTGGACGTCGCTGGGCCTGTCCCTGCTGGAGGCCATGCATCTGGGGATGCCGGTGGTGGCCCTCGCCACCACCGAGGCCGTGGAGGCCGTCCCCGCCGGAACGGGCACGCTCTCCACCCGCCCCGAGGTACTCGCCGACGCGGCCCGCCGCTATCTGGCCGAACCGGAGGCGGCGGCCCAGGACGGCGCGCGCGCCCGGCAGGCGGCCCTCGAACGGTACGGCCTCAAGCGCTTCCTGGACGACTGGGAGCACCTCATCGCGGAGGTTCGGTCATGACATCCTTCTCCTCCCTCGACGGCCGTCCCCTGGACATCGCCCTCGTCTCGGAGCACGCCAGCCCCCTGGCCGCGCTCGGCGGCGTCGACGCCGGCGGGCAGAACGTGCACGTGGCGCAGCTGGCGGGGGCGCTCGCCGACCGGGGCCACCAGGTGACGGTGTACACCCGGCGCGACGCGGAAGAGCTGCCGGTCAGCAGGCCGCTGCGGCCGGGAGTGGAGGTGCACCATGTGCCCGCCGGCCCTCCGCGGCAGGTGCCGAAGGATGAACTGCTGCCGTACATGAGCGACTTCGCCCGCTATCTCGCGGGGCGCTGGCGCGCGGGTGCCCCCGACGTCGTCCACTCGCACTTCTGGATGTCGGGGCTCGCCGCGCTGTGGTCGGCCTACGAGTCGCGGCTGCCGCTGCTGCACACGTACCACGCGCTGGGCACGGTCAAGCGGCGGCACCAGGGCCGCGCGGACACCAGCCCGCCCGCCCGGATCGCCTGTGAGGCGGAGGTCGGCCGGGGGTGCGACCGGGTGGTCGCCACCTGCCGGGACGAGGTGGACGAACTGGCGGCCATGGGGATACCGCGCGAGAAGGTCGACGTGGTGCCCTGCGGGGTCGACCCGGAGGTGTTCCGCCCGGACGGGCCGGTCGCGGACCGGGGCGCGTACCCCTATCGGCTGCTGCAGCTGGGCCGGCTGGTGCCGCGCAAGGGCGCCGCCGTCTCGATCGCGGCGCTGGCCCGGTTGCCGGGGACGGAGCTGGTGGTGGTCGGCGGCCCGCCCGCCGGAGGGCTCGACACCGATCCCGAGGTCCGGCGCCTGAGGAAGCTGGCGGCGGAGGCGGGCGTGGCGGACCGGGTCCAGCTGCTGGGCGGCGTTCCGACGGCGGAGGTGCCGGCCCTGATGCGCAGCGCCGACGTGGTGCTCTGCCCCGCGGACTACGAACCCTTCGGCATCGTCCCGCTGGAGGCCATGGCCTGCGGCCGGCCGGTCGTCGCCAGCGCCGTCGGCGGACAGCTGGACACGGTCGCCGACGGGGTCAACGGGCGGCTGGTGGAGCCGCGTGACCCCGAGGCGCTCGCCGCGGCGGTCACCGGCCTGCTCGCCGACTCCGCGCTGCGCAGGGCGTACGGGAACGCCGGTCGCCGGCGCGTCCTGGACCGCTTCTCCTGGGCGCGGGTGGCGGCGGCGACGGAGGTGTCCTACCGCACCGCCCTCGCCGCGCGCGCCCCTGTCGCGTGAGCGCCCCGGTCCCGGGACGGCCCTGGGGCCCTGAGACGGTCCTGGTCAGCGGGACGGTCCCGGGCCCCGAGACGGTCCTGGCCCGCGCCCGGCCGGCGGAACCGGACCCCACGACTCGACGACCCACGACTCATGCCTCACGACCTGAAGCCCGTCACCACCCGAAGCCCGTCACGCCCGAAGCCCATCACCACCCGAAGCCGTAGGACTCGGAGCCACACGACGCACAGCCCACGACTCGAAACCGCCAGGACGCGGAGCCCGGAAGGACTCGAAGCGGAAGGAGGTGCGGCGGGCGCGCTCGACGAAGCGCCGGCCGACACACCATGAGCGAATCGCACACCTATGAGAGCGCACAGCTCCACTGCCGGTCACTGCAGACCGCCCTCGACCGGCTGAGCCGCGAGGGCCTGGGGCAGCTCGCGCGGTGGGGCGACCGACTCGCCGAGGTGCTTCCCGCCGGTGGCCGGCTCCTGGCGGCGGGCAACGGCGGCAGCGCCGCCCAGGCCCAGCACCTCACGGCCGAGCTCGTCGGCCGGTACCAGCGCGAGCGGCCCCCCTACTCGGCGCTCTCCCTGCACGCGGAGACCTCCAGCCTCACCGCGATCGGCAACGACTACGGCTTCGAGCAGGTCTTCGCGCGCCAGGTCGCCGCGCACGGGCGCGCCGGTGACCTCCTCCTGCTCCTGTCGACCTCCGGCCGCAGCGCGAATCTGCTGTCGGCCGCGATGACGGCCCGCTCGGCCGGCCTCACGGTCTGGGCCATGACGGGGGCGGCCCCCAATCCGCTGGCCGAGGCGGCCGACGAGGCGCTGTGCGTCGACGGGGCGACGACGGCGACGGTCCAGGAGGCGCACCTGGTCGCCGTCCACCTGCTCTGCGAGTTCTTCGACGCCGCTGTGGCGGCCGCGCCGCGGGAGGTCACGATCGACGCGTCCGCCGCGGCCCCGCGCACCGGCGCCGTGAACGGCCGGCCCCACCCGTCGGCCCGCCCCGCCGTCGCCCCGCTGAGGAGGATGCCGTGAACGAAGACGGACCGCTGGTCGTCGTCGGCGACGTGCTGCTCGACCAGGACGTCGACGGCCGGGCCACCCGCCTGGCCCCCGACGCGCCCGTCCCCGTGGTCGACGTCCTGGAGGAGCGGGCCCGCCCCGGCGGGGCCGGGCTCGCCGCCGCACTCGCCGCCCGGCACCACGGTCCCGTCGTGCTGGTCACGGCGCTCGGCCGGGACGAGACCGGCGACATCGCCCGCCGCGCCCTCCGGGAACGCGTGGACCTGGTCGAGATCCCCTTGGAGGGCACGCTGCCGGTGAAGACGCGGATCCTGGCCGACGGCCGCCCCGTGGTCCGGGTCGACCGGGGCGGCGGGACGCCGGGACGGCCCGGGGCGCGGGCCCTCTCCGCACTCACCGAGGCGCGGGCGATCCTGGTCGCGGACTACGGGCGCGGAACGGCGGACGCCCTGCGCGCCGCGCTGACGGCGGCGGCACCCCGCGTGCCGCTGGTGTGGGATCCGCATCCCCGGGGCGGCCCTCCCGTGGCCGGGGCGCGGCTGGTGACCCCCAACGCCGCCGAGGCGAGCGCGCTCACCGACCTGACGGGGACCTCGCTCGGCGCGCACGCCGACCGCGGCCGGGAGCTGGCCGAGCGGTGGGCCGCCGGCTCGGTCGTCATCACGCTCGGTGCGCGGGGCGCGCTCCTCGTCCGGCCGGGCGCGGCGCCGGTGCTCGTCCCGGCTCCGTACCGCGCGGGGGGCGATCCGTGCGGGGCGGGCGACTGCTTCGCCGCCGTGGCGGCCGCCGCGCTCGCCGAGGGCGCCCTGCCGGAAGAGGCCGTCACGCGCGCGGTCGCCGAGGCGGCGGACTTCGTGGGGGCGGGCGGGGCGGGCAACCGCGGCCTGTGGGAGCCGCCGACCGCGCCCGCCGTGGAACGGCCGCTGCCCGGCGACGCCGTACGACTGGCCCGCGAGGTCCACGCGCGCGGCGGCACCGTGGTGGCCACGGGCGGCTGCTTCGACCTGCTCCACGCGGGACATGTGGGGCTGCTGGAGAACGCGGCGCGGATCGGGGACTGCCTGATCGTCTGCGTCAATTCGGACGCGTCGGTGACCCGGCTCAAGGGCCCGGGCCGGCCGCTGAACCCGCTGGCGGACCGCGTGCGCGTGCTGAGTGCCCTGGACAGCGTCGACGCGGTGATCGCCTTCGACGAGGAGACACCCGTACGGCTCCTGGAATCGCTGCGTCCCGATGTGTGGGTCAAGGGCGGGGACTACGCCGCCGAGGACCTTCCCGAGGCGGAGGTGCTGCGCACCTGGAACGGCCAGGCGGTCGTGCTGCCCTATCTCGACGGCCGCTCCACGACCTCCCTCGCCCACCGGGCGGCCCGCGCCGCGGCCACCCCGCCGCCGCCCGCCGCCCGATGACGGCCGGGGGCGCGAGGCCGACCTCCGGAGGGGGGAACGCAGCGGGAGCGGAGCCGTACGGGAGCGGAGGCGACCGGCCGACGGTGCTCGTGCTGCGCGCGCTCGGGCTGGGCGACGTGCTGACCGCCGTGCCCGCCCTCCGGGCGCTGCGCCGCGGGTTCCCCGGCCACGAGATCGTGCTGGCGGCGCCGGGGCCGCTGGAAGAGGTCGTACGGGCGACGGGCGCCGTGGACCGGCTGCTGCCGGCGAGCGCCCCGGGACGATCGGTCCCGGCCTCGCTGGCGTGGACCGGCCCGCCGCCCGCCCTGGCGGTCGACCTGCACGGCAACGGGCCGCTCAGTCACCGGCTCCTCGAACGGTTGCGGCCGGGCGCGCTCTGGGCGTTCCGCCATCCGGAGTTCCCCCGGCTCGACGGCCCGCCGTGGCGGCCGGACGAGCACGAGCGGGACCGCTGGTGCCGGCTGCTGCGCTGGTACGGGCTGGCGGCCGAGCCCGGGGAGACGCGCATCCCGGCGCCCTGCGGTCCGTCCCCCGTGCCGGGGGCCGTGGTGATCCATCCCGGCGCGGACTCCCCGGCCCGGCGCTGGCCGACGGAACGGTTCGCCGCCGTGGCGTGCGCCGTGCGGCGGGCGGGTCGTCCGGTCGTGGTGACGGCGGGGCCCGGCGAGGAGCCGCTCGCACGGGCGGTGGCCGCCCGCGCCGGCCTGCCCGCTTCGGCGGTCGTGGGCGGGGCCCGGGGTGTGCCGTTCGCCGTGCTGTGCGCGCTCCTCGCGGAAGCGCGCTGCCTGGTGGTCGGGGACACGGGCATCGCCCACCTCGCGACGGCGCTGGGCGCACCGTCCGTGGTGCTGTTCGGCCCGGTGGCACCGCGCCTGTGGGGGCCGCCGCCGGGCGGTCCGCACCGTGTCCTGTGGCATCCCTCCCCCGGGGCCGACCCCCTGCGGCCGGGAGACGCCCACGGCACCGAGCCGGACCCGCGTCTGCTGCGGGTCACGGTCGGCGAGGTGCTGACGGCGATGGAGAGCGTCGTCCGGAGCGTGGTCCGTCCCGGCGAGACGGGCCGGAACGGACCCGCGGGGTCAGACGGCGGTGCCGAGCCCGGTACGGGGAGAGGCGAGCTGGGCGGTCTTCGGCACCAGGGCTTCGGCGAGCGGGGCTTCGACGACGGTGGTGACCGCCGCCTTCACCGTACGGCGGCCCCGGGTGAGGAAGGCCGCGCCGACCGTGGAGGCGACCAGCAGGCCGCCCGCCACGAGCGCTCCGCGGACCCCGAGCACCTCCATGAGGAGGCCGAGGGTCGGGGGCGCGGCCAGGCCCCAGAGCGTGCGGATGCTGCTCCAGGCGCCCAGCACGCGGCCCCGCATATGGGCCGGCGGGTCGGTCTGCAGGACGGTGTTCTGGGCCGTGTCCGCGACGGATTCGGCGATCGCCATGGGCAGGACCAGCACGAGCAGGACGGCGACCGACGGCGAGAGGCCGGCGAGGACCTGGAGCAGCGCGCCGGCGAGCGTCAGCATGCCCACGAGGCGTACGCCGGGCCTCTGCAGGCGGGCTCCCAGCACCGCTCCGACGATTCCGCCGACGGCCAGGACGGTGGCCACGGTGCTGAACGTGCCGGCGTCGCCCGCGAGGGGTCCGGTGACCAGGACCACCAGGGTCAGCGAGTAGTTGCGGCCGAAGAGCGCGCTGATGCCGTTGAGGCCGGCGAGCGCGACGAGCCGGGGGCGGCGGGCGAAGAAGACGAGCCCCTCGCGTACACCGGTGTCGCGCGGCGCCTTGGCGCCCCGCCCCCTCGTGCCCTTCGGGCGCGCCCGGGGGACGGCTCGCTCCTGGCGTCGTACGGGCTTGAGGAAGGGGATCACGCAGGCCACGAAGAGGAACGAGAACCCGTTGGCGACGTAGGCCGCCGCCGTGCCCAGCACCGCGACGGTCACACCGGCGAGCGCGGCTCCGGCCAGCCGTCCGGCGCTGTGGGCGAGGGAGCCCACGCCGATGGCGGAGGGGACGTCCTCGGTGCGGACGAGGTCGTTGCCGAGCAGGGCGCAGGCGGGGCCGTCCACGGTCGCGATGAGACCGGTGAGCGCGGCCAGCACCATGAGCAGGGGCAGGTTCAGCTGGTCGAGCGCGACGAGGACGGCGGTGAGCACGGCGACGGCGCCGAGCAGGACCTGGCCGACCGCGGCCGTCAACTTCCTGGGCCAGCGGTCGACGACCGCGCCGCCCAGGGTTCCCAGGAGCAGGCCGGGCGCGGCCTGGACGGACATGGAGAGGCCGGTCGCGGCGGCGGAGCCGGTGATCTGGAGGACCAGCAGGTTCTGGACGGTGAGCTGCATCCAGGTGCCAGCGTTCGAGACGAAGTTGGCGACGGCCCACCAGCGCATGCTGCGCCCGCGCAACGAACGCCACGGCGAGCGGTCGCTCCGGGACGCCTCGGCACCGGGGACGCCCGTGGGGGCGACGGCCGGAGCGGCGGCGGGCGGAGTCTCGGCGAACGAGCTGTCGACGGCCGAGGGCGTGGTGGACGAGGGCGTGGTGGAGGAAGGCACAGGGATACCAGGGGGGTGCGCGGCGACGCGGACGGGGAGAGCGGCAGGGATCCGCCCCGTCCGCGGTGTGCCTGAGCGGCGTTCCGCGGGGACTCGGTGAGCGGCGGGAGGTCCCGGCGACCCATCGTGGCAGACGGCTCTCGAGAAGCGGTCGGACGATGCGGCGGCGCCGTGCGGGAGGGGGCCTCGGCGGCCCCAACTTCCGTACGGAGAAAGCTTTTCGGCGCTTCTGGTGGGCTTGCTCACACCCGGTCGCGGACCCCGCCCGCGACCCTTCGCGAGGTGAGGCGGGCCACACGCGGCCGCCGGCCCCGATTGGGCCCTGCGGCGTAATCCACCGCGCCCTCCACGGCACACCGTCCGCAGAGTGGGACGAGGACGACCACACCGGAGGAAGAACCGAATGAACAGCGGAGTACAGGTGGAACTGAGAGGCAAGCAGGCACTGGTCACGGGCGGCGCCCGGGGGCTCGGGGCCGCGATCGTGGGGCGGCTCGCGCGCGCCGGGGCGTCCGTGCTGGTGGCGGACGTACGCCAGGACCTCGCGAAGGAGCTGTGCGAGAGTCTGCTCGCCGAGGGGTGCCAGGCCCGCCCCCTCGTCCTGGACGTCCGGGATCCGGAAGCCGTGGCCGAGGTCTTCCGCGATCTCGAGACGAGCGGAGAGGCGGTCGACATCCTGGTCAACAACGCCGCCGTGGACGTGACGAAGTCGGTGGCCGAGCTGACCGCCGAGGAGATGACCCTGGTCGTCTCCACCAACCTGCTGGGCCCCATGTACCTGTGCCGCGAGGCCTACGGGCGGATGGTGGCGCGCGGCGGCGGCCACATCGTGAACATCCTCTCGACGGCGGCGATCCGCACATGGACGGAGGCGGGCCCCTACGCGGCGGGGAAGACCGGGCTGCGCACGTTCACCCACACCCTCTTCAAGGAGGCGCAGCGCGACTGCCCGGGCATCGGGGTCACCGGCGTCGTGGCCGGAGGGATGGAGACGGCCTTCATCATGGACCGCTTCCCGGACACGGACGTGTCGCTGCTGCAGAGCCCGGAGATCGTGGCGGACACCGTCATGTACGCGCTGTCCGTGCCGGCCGGCAGCGCGCTGGCCGAGGTGGTGGTCGTACCGCGCCGCGAGACGTCCTGGCCCTGAGCCCTGACCGTCCGCGATGCGCGTCGGCCGAAGACTCGGAGCCGGACGAGGCTCCGAGCCGGTCGAAGATCCGCATCGGTCGGAGATCCAGGTCGGTCGAAGATCCGCATCGGTCGGAGGAGACGGGGAAAACGACCGCCGGAAAGCAAGCGAGAGCCACCCGTCCGGACGGGCCCCTCCGATCCGGAATCGTCCTTCGAGGAGGAAGCACAGCCATGGCCGACACACTCGGGTTCACCCCCAGGACGGCGATCGTGACCGGCTCCGACTCCGGCATCGGCCGCGCCGTCGCGGTGCGGCTGGCCGAAGAGGGCATGGACGTCGGCATCACCTGGCACAAGGACGAGGAGGGCGCCTCCGCCACGGCCGAGGAGGTGCGCGCCCGGGGCCGGCGGGCCGCGGTCGCCCGGCTCGACCTGACGAGGCTGCCGGAGGCGGCGGACGTGATCGACCTCCTCGCCGAGGAGCTCGGCGGGGTCGACGTCCTCGTGAACAACGCGGGTGTCGGTACGGCCACTCCCTTTCTCGACCTCGACCTCGCGACGGTCCGGCAGGTGCTCGACGTGGATCTGGTCGGCCCCCTGCTCTGCTCCCAGCGCGCGGCCCGCCGCATGATCGGCCAGGGCACCGGGGGCCGCATCGTCAACGTGACCTCGGTCCACGAGCATCAACCCCGGGTGGGCGCGGGCCCGTACTGCGCGGCCAAGGGCGGTCTCGGACTGCTCACCCAGGTCATGGCGCTGGAGCTGGCGGAGCACGGGATCACGGTCAACGCGGTCGCCCCGGGTGAGATCGCCACGCCGATGACCGGTCAGGAGGACGCGAACGTGCGTGGCGCCTCCCGCCCGGGCATCCCGCTCGGCCGGCCCGGGGACGCCCGCGAGGTCGCGGCCGTGATCGCCCTGCTCGCGGGCCGGGACGCCTCGTACGTGACCGGGGCCTCGTGGGCGGTGGACGGCGGGATGCTGCGGATGGGGCCGATGGCCGGTTCCCACCTCGACAGCGACGACTGGCGCAGGCCGTAGGCGTCCCCTCGACCGGTCCCTCCGCTCGTGTGTCGGGCGGCGGGACCCGGGAAGCCGCTGTGCGTACGTGTACGGAGGAAGGAGCCGATCATGACCCAGAACGAGCCGGGCCAGGACGCGGGAGCCGCGGGAGCGGAGGGGAACGGGGGCCGTGGCGACGACGTCTACCAGCCGACGAACGCGGACGTGGACAACCGCCCCACCGACGACCTCGACCTGGAGAACGCCGTCGACGTCAACCAGCTCGACGACATGCGGACACCGGGCTACTCACCCCCCGACCGTCCCCGCGCCGTCACGCGGCACGGGACGACCAACCGTGAGCAGCGCGAGGGCGAGTCGCTCGACGAACGCCTCGCTCAGGAGGTTCCCGACGTCGTGCCGCCGGAGGGCGACGGCATCGGCGACCTCGTCGGCGGGCAGGGGGAGACCGTGGACCCGGAGGCGGGTGCCGCGCGGGCGGGCCGCCTCACCCCGGTGGACACGCCGTCACGCCAGCACACCGGCGCCGTGGCCCGCGACGTCGGAATCGACGACGGCGCGGCGTCGGCCGAGGAAGCGGCGATGCACGAGCTGACCGACATCGAAGGACCCGAGGAGAACGAGGAGAACGTCCGGACGGGCACGGACCGGGAGGACCGGTGAAACGCCGGGGCCGGCGGTCCGCCCCGGGAAGGGCGCCGCACGTCCCGCCGCCGTCGCATCCGTGTCGATCGTGCCGAACGGAGCCGCAACCACCATGAACGGCACCTCCTCGAAGGCCCCCCTGTCGACGCGGGACTCCGGTCCCGCGCTGCTGGGCATCTATCTCAACGACCATCTGACCGGGGCGGGCGCCGGCGTCGACGTCATGCGCCGCATCTGCCGCGCGCACCGGGGCCAGGACTTCGCCCCCCAACTAGCCGAACTGGCCCAGGAGGTGAGCGAGGACCGCCGGACCCTGCGCGCGATCATGCAGTCGCTCGGCGTCCGTCCACTGCGCGGCAGGACCGCCCTGGGCCGGATCGCGGAGAGGATCGGCCGGATGAAGCTCAACGGCCACCTCTTCTCCCGTTCCCCGCTGAGCGACCTCCTCGAACTGGAAGCCATGCGCGTGGGTGTGGAGGCCAAAGCGGCCGGATGGCGCACCCTCCACGCGCTCGCCCGCACCGACTCCCGCCTCGACCCGGACCAGCTGGACGGGCTCGTCCAGCGGGCGCGGCGCCAGTCGCAGACGCTGGAGGCCCTGAGGCTCCGGGTGGCGGCTCACGTCCTCACGACGGGCGAGCGACTGCCCCCGGGCCACGCCTGACGAGCGCCGGGCCACCGGTGACGGGCGGCCCGGCCCGTACGTGACGGCCGGCCTCCGCCGATACGACGGAGGCCGGCCGCGGTCGGACGCCACCTTCACCCGGTGCGCGTCACCCGGTGCTCGCACCCTGTGCACGTCACCCGGTGCTCGTCACCTCTTGCCGACGTGCCGGTTGTGCCGCGTACGCCCCGTGCCGCCCGTGCCGGCCGTGTGTTCTGTCCGGCCGGCCCGCCCCGCACGTCCGGTGTGCCGCGTATGGCCCGTCAGCACCTCCTGGACCTTCGCCCTGAAGCCCTGCCGGAGTACGGCCGCGCGGTCGCTGTCGCCCTTCAGAACGGCCGTGGCCGCCGCCTCGATCTGGTCCAGTGAGGCATGGGGCGGGATCGGAGGCACCGCCGGGTCCGTGACGAAGTCGAGGACGCACGGCCGGTCCGCGCCGAGGGCCCACTCCCAGGCGCCGGTCACGTCACCGGGCTTCTCCACGCGCACGCCCTCCAGACCGACGGAGCGGGCGAAATCCGCGTACGGCACGTCGGGAAGGGCCTGGGAGGGCAGGAACTGCGGGGCCCCGGTCATGGCGCGCATCTCCCAGGTCACCTGGTTGAGGTCCTGGTTGTTGAGCACGGCGACGATCAGCCGCGGGTCCTCCCAGTCCTGCCAGTACTTGGCCGCCGTGACCAGCTCGGCCATGCCGTTCATCTGCATGGCGCCGTCGCCGACGAGCGCCACCACCGGCCTGTCCGGGTGCGCGAACTTCGCCCCGATGGCGTACGGCACGCCGCACCCCATCGTCGCGAGGGTCCCGGAGACCGATCCCCGCATCCGGCCGCGCATGCGCACATGACGGGCGTACCAGTTCGTCGCCGAGCCGGAGTCGGCCGCCAGGACGGTGTCCTCGGGGAGGAGGGCGTCGAGGGCGTGCACGACGTGCTCGGGGTTGACCGGGTCGGCCTCGACCGCGGCCCGGCGCTCCATGACCTCCCACCACCGGGCGTTGTTCTTCTCCACCGTCTGGCGCCAGCGCCGGTTCTTCTTCCGTTCCAGCAGGGGCAGGAGCCGCCCCAGGGTCGTCTTCGCGTCCCCGACGAGGTTGACCTCGAAGGGATAGCGCAGGCCGACCATGAAGGGGTCGATGTCGATCTGCACCGCGCGCGCCTGGTCGAACTCCGGCAGGAACTGCGTGTACGGGAAGCTGGAGCCGACCACCAGAAGCGTGTCGCAGTCCCGCATCAGCTCGTAGCTCGGGCGCGTCCCGAGGAGGCCGATGGCGCCGGTCACGTACGGCAGGTCGTCGGGCAGCACGTCCTTGCCGAGGAGCGCCTTGGCCACCCCGGCCCCCAGTACGTCCGCCAGCCGGCCGATCTCGGCCTCGGCGCCCCGCGCCCCCTGCCCGATCAGGACGGCGGGCTTCTTGCCCGCGTTGAGCACCTCGGCCGCCCGCGCCAGGTCGTCGTCGCCGGGGACGGGCAGGGAGGAGGCGACGCCGAGGCTGGAGGGGACCATCTTGAAGGCGTGCTCGGGCGGGGTGTACTCCAGCTCCTGGACGTCGGCGGGAATGATGACGGCGGTGACGGTCCGCCGGGCGGCGGCCGTGCGCATCGCCCGGTCGATGACGTTGGGCAGCTGCTGCGGGACGGTGACCATCTCGCAGTACTCGGCGACGTCCTTGAACAGGCTCAGCAGGTCGACCTCCTGCTGGTAGGACCCGCCCATCGCGCTGCGGTTGGTCTGCCCGACGATCGCCACCACCGGTACGTGGTCGAGTTTGGCGTCGTAGAGCCCGTTGAGCAGGTGGATGGCGCCGGGCCCGGAGGTGGCGGCGCAGACGCCCGTCCTTCCGGAGAACTTGGCATAGCCCACCGCCTGGAGCGCGGCCGTCTCCTCGTGCCTCGCCTGGACGAACACCGGCTTGTTGTCGGCCCGGCCCCAGGCGGCGAGCAGGCCGTTGATGCCGTCGCCGCCATAGGCGAAGACGTGCTCCACGCCCCACTCGCGCAGCCGCTGCAGAACGTGGTCGGACACCTTGATCGACACGGGATCCCTCTCCTCTCGGCGAAGACTGCGCCGACGGCGGGCGCCGGCGCTCCCCCGACGCAGGGCGGCTTCCCCGGAGAGCCGGGTGTGAACGTCGGGACGCGGCCGGGGACGTGCGTCGTCCGAGGAACGGAGGCCCGGTCGACAAAGAACGTGATGAGGACACACTCCACGTGATGCCCCGCTCCGAGGGTCACCGTGCGTCACCACCCTCACGCCCGGGCATGACCGGGCATGATCGGCGGCACCGGGGGCAGCAGCACGACGTCAACACCGGGGCGGAAGCGGGGCGCGGACCGGTCCTCGGGCCGGCCGCACGCCCTCGCCGTGGCGGCGGACGTCAGGAACGCCCGCGCACGCCACGGCGGCCGCCGAACGAAGGGACTGCCGGTCATGAGCACGGTGGTGAGGACACGTGAGCCGGGGCCGGACACGGTGCCGGGCGTGCGAGCGCACCCACCCGAACTACCCGAGCCGCGCGGCGAGCTGTCGGACTCCGTACGCGCCTACCTGCTGGGGCGCCCGACACCCCGGCTCGCCGACCGATCGCAGGTGCGGCGAGCGGACCCGTACGGCGAGGATCTGCAACTCGCCCTCCACCTCTGCTACGAGCTGCACTACCGGGGCTTCGCCCAGGTGCCCGACGACAAGGAGTGGGACCCCGATCTGCTGCGGCTGCGGGCCCTCATGGAGGAGCGGTTCGAGGACGCCCTGCGGAGCCGCTGCGGTCGCTTCGCGTCCTTGGACGAGGCGTTCGACGCGATCCTGACGGAGCCCGCCGAGGGCGACGGCGCCTCCCACTTCCTGCTGCGGCGTGGAGAGCGGTGGCACCTGAGGGAGTACGCGGCACTGCGGTCGGTCTACCAGCTGAGGGAGGCCGATCCCCATCTGTGGGTCATCCCCCGCCTGCGGGGCCGCGCCAAGGCGGCGATGGTGACCGTGGAGTACGACGAGTACGGCTGCGGCCGCCCGGAGCGCATGCACGCGCGGCTCTTCGCGGACCTCATGGAGGACCTGGACCTGGACCCCGGCTACGGCCGGTATCTGGAGTCGGCCGGGGCGCAGACGCTGGCGACGGTGAACCTCATGTCGCTCCTGGGGCTCCACCGCGCCCGCCGGGGCGCTCTCGTCGGCCATTTCGCCGCCGTCGAGATCAGCTCCTCCCCCGCCGCGTCCCGGATCGCGGCCGCCATGCGCCGGCTCGAGGCGGGCGACGCGGCGGTGCTGTTCTACGACGAGCACGTCGAGGCCGACGCCGTGCACGAGCAGCTCGTACGGCGTGAGGTCGTGGGCGGCCTGCTGGAGGACGAGCCCGGCCTCGCCGGCGACGTGGCGTTCGGCATCGAGGCGACGGCGCTGCTGGAGGACGACCTCTCGGCGCACGTGACCGGTGCCTGGAGGGAGGAACAGTCGGCGCTGCGGGTTCCGCTCGGCGAGGGCCGGGACGGGGATGCATCCCGCTCCAGTGGGTAGAGGCAGGTCTCCCGCCGCTCGAACGGCGTGCGGTCGACCCTCCGGGAGGAGGCACTGATGAACCTTATGGCAGGACGCCGGGAACGGTCCCTCGCGGCCACCCGCCTCGCACAGGACGCGGTACCGCAGGACGGCGCACCGGAGCCGGGTGCGGCACAGGACGCCCCGGCACAGGCCGGTGCGCCACAGCAGGACGCCGGGGCGCGGGGCGGCACCCGGCAGGCTGGTGCACCGCAGACCGGTGCGCCCCACGACGCCCGTGACGACGCCCACGCGCCGGCGCTGCCCCCGGACCACACCCAGGCGATCCTGGAGGCGACCAAGCACGTCGCCGCGGTCCTCAAGACCTCGGGGTGTCCGTTCGCCCTGGTCGGAAGTGTCGCCGCGTACGCGCACGGCATCCCTGTCCGACTGCAGCACGACACCGACTTCGCCGTGCGGCGCGAGGACGCGGAGACGATCACGCGTCTGCTCGCGGAACACGGCGTGCGGATCGTCGATCCCCCGGAGGACTGGCTGATCAAGGCCCGTTCCCACGGCGAGCAGATCGACCTCATCTTCGCCCTCGCCGGGCGTCCGGTCACCACGGAACTGCTCGACCGGGCCCCGACGCTCCCCGTGGACTCGGTGCACATGCCGGTCCTCGACCCGACCGACCTCCTGAGCAGCCGGCTCGCGGCGCTGTCCGAGCACCACTGCGACTTCGGCGCCCTCCTTCCGCTCGCGCGCGGTCTGCGCGAACGGATCGACTGGGACCGGCTGCGCAGGGAGAACGAGGAGGCGCCCATGGCCGCGGCCTTCCTCTACCTGCTCGAACTGCTCGATGTGATCGACGGGGCCGAGGCCCCCGATCGCGAGGAGGACGATGGCCCATGAAGGCAGTCACCTGGCAGGGCAGGCGCAAGGTCTCCGTGGAGACGGTGCCCGATCCCGTCATCCAGGACCCCACCGACGTCATCGTGAGGATCACCACGACCGGTCTGTGCGGCTCCGATCTGCATCTGTACGAGGTGCTCGGCCCCTTCCTCGACGCCGGCGACGTCCTCGGTCACGAGCCCATGGGCGTGGTCGAGGAGACCGGTCCCGAGGTGCGGGGGCTGCGGCCCGGACAGCGCGTCGTCATCCCGTTCAACGTCTCGTGCAACCGGTGCGCGATGTGCGACCAGGGGCTGCACTCCCAGTGCGAGACGACACAGGTACGGGAGTACGGCACGGGAGCGGCGCTGTTCGGGTACACCAAGCTGTACGGCCACGTGCCGGGCGGGCAGGCCGAGTTCCTGCAGGTGCCCTTCGGCGACACCCTGCCGATCCCCGTGCCCGAGGGGCCGCCCGACGACCGGTTCGTGTACCTCTCGGACGTTCTTCCGACCGCGTGGCAGGCGGTCGAGTACGCCGCCGTGCCCCCGGGTGGCTCGGTCGCGATCCTCGGGCTCGGCCCGATCGGCGACATGGCCGCCCGTATCGCGGCGTTCCGGGGTGCCGGGCAGGTCATCGGCATCGATCTCGTCCCCGAGCGGCTCGCCCGCGCGGCGGCACGGGGCGTCCGCACCCTCGACCTCGTCGAGCAGGGCGAGGATCTGGTGGACACGGTGCGGGACCTCACCGGCGGCCGCGGTCCCGACGCGGTCATCGACGCGGTGGGCATGGAGGCCCACGGAGCGCCGCTCGCGCGGGGCCTGCACACGATGGTGTCCCTGGTGCCCGCGCCCCTCGCCCGCCGCCTGATGCGGCGGTACGGCGTCGACCGGCTCTCCGCGCTGCATCTGGCCGTCGAGCTGGTCCGGCGGGGCGGCACCGTCTCGCTCAGCGGGGTCTACGGGGGCGCGGCCGATCCGATGCCGCTGCTGGTCATGTTCGACAAGCAGATCCAGTTGCGGATGGGCCAGGCGAACGTGCACCGGTGGGTGGACGACCTGTTGCCGCTGCTGACGGACTCCGACCCGCTCGGTGTGGAGGACTTCGCCACGCACCGCCTCCCCCTGAAGGAGGCGCCCGAGGCGTACGAGATGTTCCAGGAGAAGCGGGACGGGGCGGTGAAGGTCCTGTTCACGCCCTGAGCGTGGGCCGACCCGTACGGAACGGAGAACCCTCCACACGGGATGTGTGGAGGGTTCTCCGGCGTCGGCGTCGGCGTCAGCCCTTGCCGAAGATGGCCTTCTGCACGTCGTCGGGGCCGCCGTACTCCTTGCCGCCGGACGCGCTCTCGAGCTTCTCGGCGACGCGGTCGTCGGCTCCGTTGTCGCGGGCGAGGCCGGCCAGATCCTTCGCGGAAGCGGGGTAGTGCGCGCCCTTGAGCGCCTTCTGCACATCGATGGGGCTGATGTCCGCCATGACGTCCTCCGTCCTGTCGGGTCGTGTTCTTCCTCTCCCGCCCCTCACCCTCAGGGCGTGGCCCCAAACGTCGTGGATCACGACATC
Source organism: Streptomyces sp. NPDC029139 (assembly GCF_055564335.1). Taxonomy (NCBI): domain Bacteria; kingdom Bacillati; phylum Actinomycetota; class Actinomycetes; order Kitasatosporales; family Streptomycetaceae; genus Streptomyces; species Streptomyces sp. NPDC029139. The sequence continues at coordinate 636,489 of NZ_JBVHWN010000003.1, forward strand.
GGGCCGTGGATCGAGTCCGCGGACGGTGTTGGGTGCCGGGTCGCCGATCCGTCGCGGAGCATGAAGAAGGCCGGGCTCGCCGGCCCGGCCTCCTTCCTTCTGTGCGCACCGTCACCCGGTCGCCGGCGGCTCCCACTTGCCGCTCGGCATGGTGCCCGTCCCGGTGCCGGACTCCCCGGGCTTGATGCGGCCGCGCCACCCACCGGTCTCCTGCGCGCGGTCCTCGATGTAGCCCTTGAACCTCCTCAGGTCCCCCCGGATCCGCAGATCGAGGAGCCCCGTCTTGTCCCCGGCCTGCTCGACCATGCCCTCCGGCTCGAAGTCCATGGCCAGGCTCACGCGCGTGTGCGCCTCGTCGAGCGGCTGGAACGTGACGACACCCTTCTGCCGGGTGTCGCCGCCGACCGTGCGCCAGGAGATCCGTTCGTCGGGGAGCTGGTCGACGATCTCGGTGTCGAACTCACGCCGGACTCCGGAGACCTTCGTCTTCCAGTGACAGTGCTGGTCGTCCAGCTGACGGACCTCCTCCACGCCCTCCATGAACGTGGGGAACTCCTCGAACTGCGTCCACTGGTTGTACGCACGGCTCACCGGCACGTCGACGTCGATGGATTCCTTCACCATACTCACGGAAATTCCTCCTCACTCGGTCAAGCCGGACGAACCGGCCTGTCACTCGCGTGCCCGACGCTCGTGACTTCATTCCTCACGGGCCTCATGGGCCACTGTCACGGCAGCGGCACTCCGCCGGTGGCGTTGAGGATCTCGCCCGTGATGTAACTGGCCTGGGCGGACGCCAGGAAGACATAGGCGGGCGCCATCTCGGCCGGTTGTGCCGGCCGCCCGAGAGGCGACTGCTTCCCGAACTCGGCGGTGTCGGGCATCGTCGCCGGGATGAGAGGCGTCCAGACGGGCCCCGGCGCCACCGCGTTGACCCGGATGCCGTCGGACGCCACCATCTGCGCAAGTCCCTGGGTGAACGTGACGATCGCGCTCTTGGTCATCGCGTAGTCCAGCAGCGGCGGACTGGGCTTGTACGCCTGGACGGAGGTGGAGTTGATGACGCTGCCGCCCCGCGGCATGTGCGGCAGCGCGGCCTTGGTCAGCCAGAACATCCCGTACAGGTTGGTGCGCAGCACGCGGTCGAACTGCTCGGTGCTGATGGCTTGGATGCCGTCGGGCTGGGCCATCTGGTAGGCCGCGTTGTTGATGAGGACGTCGATGCGCCCGAAGTCGGCCACCGTGCGTGCCACCAGCTCCGTGCAGCGGTCCTCCTCGCGGATGTCGCAGGCGACGGCGACGGCCTTGCGCCCCGCGGCCTCCACGAGCCGGGCGGTCTCGTCGGCGTCGTCCTGTTCCTCGGGGAGGTACGTGAAGACGATGTCGGCGCCCTCGCGCGCGCAGGCGAGCGCGACCGCCCTGCCGATGCCGGAGTCGCCTCCCGTCAGCAGGACCGTGCGGTCGTGCAGCAGCGCGTGCCCGTGGTAGCTCTCCTCGCCGTGGTCGGGCGGGGGATCCATGGGGCCCGTCCAGCCGGGGTGCTCCTGTTCCTGGTCGGGGAAGTCGGGGCGCGGCCGGCCGGCCGCCGGGTCCGGCTCAGGGGTGGGCCGCTCGTCGGGGGTGGGGTGCGGGGTCACGCCGTTCCTCCTTCGTACTCGATCCGTCTTCGTACTCGATCCGTGGTGCGCCCGGACGGCCGGGCGATGTCACTCCGACGCCTACTCCTCCTCGTTCCCCTCCTGTTTCCGGCTCTCCTTCTCCTGCGCCTTCTCCCGCTCGCGTCGCTCGCGGCGCAGACGCGGCCGGTGGCTGGTGTCGCAGAAGGGGGAACGAAGGCTGCGCCGGCACATGCAGAGGGCCACCACGGGGCGGTCGCAGCGGCGCACCGTTCCGTCCGGCATGACGATCTCCACCGGGCCCTCGACCAGCAGGGGGCCTTCCCTCAGCGGGGTGAGGCGCGTCGCCTCGGCCCGTGGGGGCCGTTCAGGGCTTTCATGCCCTTCCGTCCGTTCCGTCGAGAGAGACATCGTTCACCACCGATCCGCTCGTTCCGTCCCCCGGCAGGTGCCCGCTCCCCCGCCGGTCATGCGGCGGGTCCCCCGTCGTGCGGAGGTCCGCCCGTCAGGGGGCCGTCGTCATGCGCGGGTGGCACGGATGACAAGCAGCTCTTCGGTGCGCAGGCCCCGGGGAACCAGGCCCCTCGTCTCGAACCAGTCCGCCCGCGCGCTCATCACCGGCCCGAAGGGCTGGGTGCGCCGGCCGACCACCTCGGCCCGCAGCCCGGCGCGGGCCAGTCCGTCCAGGCTCGCGGCGACGCCGGAGAGGGAGGACTGGACGAGCAGCAGCACGCCGTTCCTGGTGAGCAGCCTGGGCGCCTGGCTGCAGATGCGGTCGAGGAGCAGGCGCCCGTCCGGGCCGGCGTCCCACGCCCTGCGCAGTCCGTACGCGGGCGGGCTGGGGTCCTCGGCCGGTACGTACGGCGGGTTGGCCGTCACCAGGTCGAACCGCTCGTGGGCCACGGGTTCGCCGAGGTCTCCCCTGCACAGCCGTACCCGGCAGGCGTGAAGGCGGGCGTTGAGCCAGGCGGTCGCCACCGCGGCCCAGGAGACGTCGACGGCGGTGGCCTCCAGACCGCGGCGGGCGGCGGCGATGGCGACGACCCCTGTGCCGGTGCACAGGTCCAGTGACCGGGATCCGGGCCGCAGATCCTCGGCCTCCAGGCTCTCCACCAGCAGGTTCGAGTCCCCTTGGGGCGCGTAGACGCCGGGGGGCGTGATCACTCTCATGAAGCGCGGATGCCCGGACCGGCGCGACCCAAGCGTCACGGGATTCGACCCGTTCGTCGCCGGGATCGACCCGTACGTCAGGAGGAGAGGAGTTCAAGAACCGCCTGCTCCACCGCCCCCTGCGTGGCGGGGCGGCCGAAGGTCCCGTGCTCGCCCAGGCGGTCGAGGGCGGGGGCGATGGTGACGCCCTCCTCGAAGCGCTCGAAGACGCGGGGATCGATGTAGGAGGCGCGGCACACGGCGGGGGTGTTGCCCAGGTACCGGCTGACCTCGCGCACCGCCCGCGCCTCGGTGCGCCGGGTGCCGTCGCGGTTGTCATGCGCCTCGTCCGTGGTGACGGCGAGCGCGACGGCCGCCAGGACGGTGGCGTGCCAGGTGCGGAAGTCCTTGGCGGTGACCTCCGTTCCGGAGAACCGGCGCAGTGCGTCGTTGAGGTCGTCGGCGGTCAGATCGTGCCAGGCGCGCGACTGCCAGTAGGCGAAGAGGCGCGCGCTGCCCGGCGGACGGCGCAGCAGCGCCCGTACGACCGTCTCGGCGGGGGCGTCCACGAGGCCGCGGACGACGTGCTTGCCGCCCTTCGCCGGATAGCTGAACGTCATCGCACCCCGGCCGCAGGCCACATGGCTCCGCTCCATGGTGGTGAGCCCGTAGGTCTGGTGGTCGCGCGCGTAGCGCTCGGACCCGATCCTGAAGAAGCCGAGGTCGAGAAGGCGTACGGCGCAGGCGGTGACCCGGTCGTGGGTCAGCCCCCGGCTCCCCAGGTTCTTGGCGACGTGCGCGCGCACGTCGGGGAGGGCGGCGGCCATCTCGCGTACGTGCTCGTGCTTGGCCCGGTCCTGCCGGGCGCGGAACTCCGCGTGGTAGAGGTACTGCCGCCGGCCGGCGTCGTCCGTGCCGACCGCCTGCAGATGACCGTTCGGCCAGGGGCAGATCCAGACGTCCCGCCACGCGGGCGGGATCGCGAGGGCGCGGACGCGCGCGAGCTGGTCGGAATCCGTCAGCAAAGCGCCCGACGTGTCCCGGTAGGCGAAGCCCCGGCCGCGCCGGACCCGGCCGAAGCCCGGCCGGCGGGGGTCGCTCGTCCGCAGTCGCATGGTGTCGTCCTCCGGCATGCCGGCGCGAGACGGCCTCGCGCGGGGTACCCGTGGGTTCGCCGAGCGGATGCCCGCAGGCCCCGGACTCATGCCGGGCGCGCCCCCATCGGGCGCTCCCCCGCCCCTCCGTGGGTTCCGGGGCCTCTCGGCGCCCCGCCGCTCCCGTCGCTCCCCTCGCTCCCGTCCCTCCGGGCGCTCCCCCGCCCCTCCGTGGGTTCCGGGGCCTCTCGGCGCCCCGCCGCTCCCGTCGCTCCCCTCGCTCCCGTCCCTCCGGGCGCTCCCCGGCGTCCGCCCGTACCGGGGCATTTCCCTCGGCTTTCCGGGCAGTCGCCCCGCATGAATTGTCTTACCGGCACAAGCGACTCCCACTGGATGCGGACGGCGGCGATCCCGGCCCACCCGCCCCTGACCGAGGACACCGACGCGGATGTCGCGGTGATCGGGGCGGGCATCGCCGGACTCAGCACCGCCTGGGAACTCTCCCGGGCGGGCCGGCGCGTGATCGTGCTGGAGGCCGGCCGCGTGGCGGCCGGCGTCACCGGCCACACCACGGGAAAGCTCTCCGCCCTGCACACCACCGTCTACGACGGACTGCGCTCCTCGCACGGCCCCGACGCGGCGCGCCTCTACGCCCGGTCCCAGATGGACGCCCTCCGGCATGTGGGGGAGGTCGCCGCCGAGCTGGGCGTCGACTGCGAACTGGAGCCACGGCCCGCGCTCACCTACTGCGAGGACCCCGAGGGCGTCGACGCCCTGCGGGCCGAGGCGGAGGCGGCGAAGGACGCGGGCCTGGACGCCTCGTTCGTCACGGAGACGGACCTGCCGTACCCCGTCGCGGGCGCGGTGCGGGTGGAGGACCAGGCCCAGTTCCATCCGCTGAAGTACCTGCGCGCGCTGGCCGCCGATCTGGTCGCGCGCGGGGGACGGATCCACGAGCACACCCGGGTGACCTCCCTGGACCGTTCGGAACCCCTCCGGCTGACCACGTCCTCGGGCGTCACCGTGACGGCCCGGAACGTCGTCGTCGCCACCCATCACCCGGTCTTCGACCGCGGCCTGCTCACCGCCCGCCTCACCCAGCACCGGGACCTGGTCGTCGCCGGGCCGTTGCCGAGCGGTCAGGATCCACAGGGGATGTACATCACCAGCGAGAACGGCAAGCGTTCGGTGCGTACCGCTCCGTTCGGTGACGGCAGGCTGTTGATCGTCACCGGCGAGGTCTTCACTCCGGGCACGGAGAGCGACACCGAGGGCCGCTACGCCCGGTTGGCCGACTGGACGCGGGAGCGGTTCGGCGTGACCGTCACGCATCGCTGGGCGGCCCAGGACAACGCCGCGACCGACACCGTCCCGCTCATCGGGCCGCTCCACCACGACGACGAGGGGGTGTTCGTGGTCTCCGGGTTCGCCGGCTGGGGCATGGCGGGCGGGGTCCTGGCGGGCCGGCTGCTGAGCGGACTCATCACCGCCCCGGACGCCCCGGCCGAGTGGGCCGGGCTCTACGACCCCCGGCGCCCGGCATCGGTTCTCCGCAGCGCGCCCGCCCTCGCCAAGGCGCAGTGGGAGGCCGGCAAGCACTTCGTCAAGGACCGCCTGGACACCGTGGTCGGATCCGATGCCTCACGCACGGTGGACGACATCCGACCGGGCGAGGGCGCGGTGCTGCGGGTCCACGGCAAGCCGTGTGCCGTCCACCGCGACGAGACGGGGGCCCTCCACTCCCTGTCGGCGGTCTGTACGCACCTCGGGTGCCTCGTCGCCTTCAACCCGGCGGAGCGGACCTGGGAGTGCCCCTGTCACGGCTCCCGTTACGACACCGACGGCGAGGTCCTGCAAGGGCCGGCCCTGCAACCGCTGGAGCGGTACGACCCCAAGGACCTGGAGAGCTAGCCGGGCCCCTCACCGGCTCTCCGGAGCCCGTCCGCGGCCGACGGGAGGGTCGATGGACCGCGGACGGCGGACGGGCTCGTGTCCGTTCGGGTGGGTACCGGGTTCCGCGCCGGATCGGGACGGGCCGCCGGACTCGGGGGAATCCCCGGCGGCTCTTCTCTGGTGCGCCCCTCCCGAAGGGACGCCCCGATCCTCCCGCCGGTGGGAGGGAAGGGCGAGCGTGTGCGCCGCCTGTGCCGAGGCGTTCCGTTCACACCCCGTGTGAACCCGGTCGCACGGCCCGCCGGGCGGGATCGGGGCGTTCGTCGCACCCTGGAGGCATGGCCTGGCAAGCACCCATCGTCGTGCACCGCCTGTCCCCCGGGGGCGGGCGGCGCGTGACCGTGCGCGGGCAGATCGTGGGCCTCGCGCACAACGACACCGACCTCGTCGAGTTCCTGCGCCGCGCCGGACTCGAGGACGCCGACGTGATCCTGGACGATCCCCATCTGGTCGAGTGGCGTGGTGGCCGCCCCCACCGGTGGGAGGCGGCGTGAGTGCCGGCTCCGGCTCCGGCCTTACGGCTGGTCGGCGTACGGCACCCGGGCGATCTCCCTGATCCCGCCCAGCGTTCCCCACTCGTTCCGGCCGAGTCGCGTCAGCGGACGCATGAGCGTGACCTCGGGGTGGCCGTCCGCCATCACGGACTCGTCCACCGCCGCGTGCACGACCCGTCCGAACACGACGGTCGAGTCGCCGAGCCGCAGCGTGCTGTGCAGTTCGCACTCCAGCGCCACCGGCGAGTGCGCCACTCGCGGCGGCTTGACCCGCAGGCTCGGCTCGCGTTCCACCCCGCAGGCGTCGAACTCGCTCACCCCGCGCGGAAAGTCCGTCGCCGTGGCGTTGATCTGCTCGAAGAGCGGCTCGGGCGCGAGGTTCACCACGAAGGTTCCGGTGTCCTCGATGTTGCGCAGCGAGTCCTTGCGGCCCACGGAGGTGAACTGGACCACCGGCGGGTTCACCGAGGAGATCGTGAAGAAGGAGTGCGGGGCCAGATTGTCGGTCCCGTCGGCCGAGGTCGTGGAGATCCAGGCGATGGGCCGGGGCACGACGGTGGCGGTGAGCAGGCGGTAGAAGGAGTTCCGGTCGCCGCGGTCGGGATCGATGTCGATACGCATGACGAAAAGTATGACCGGTATCGGACCATGCCCACCCCGCACGGCTCTTGGCCCCGTGCCTCCCCCTGCCCGACACTGAGCCGATGACACAGCGCGTGGATCTCGCGACCGTGATGGACCGGCTGGCCATCGACGACCTCGTCACCGGATACGCGGTGGCGGTGGACGACTCCGACTGGACGGGCTACCGGGCGCTGTTCACCCGCGACGGCACGGCCGACTACCGCGATTCGGGTGGTGTGGAGGGCCCGGCGGCCGATGTCGCCGACTGGCTCGCGGAGACGATGCGGCTGTTCCCGGTGCGCCAGCACCTCATCGTGAACCGCCGGGTGACCATCCAGGATCTCGGCGGCTACCCCGGCGACTCGGCGGAGGTCCACGCCGACTATGTGAACCCGATGCGGTTCGAGTCGGGCGAGGACTTCGTCTGCGGCGGGCGTTACGAGTTCTCCCTGCTGCGTACGGACGCCGGATGGCGCCTGCGATCCGTCGTCGTACGGGAGAAGTGGCGCCGCGCCTAGGAGCCGTGTGGCGCGCACACTGGAGGCGACACCTGGAGGCGCGGCGTGGGGATTGCGTTCGGCCGTCGTGGCACCGGCGCGGAGCAGGGGCCCGGTGCCCCTGCGTGGCGCCCGCGCCGCTCCCGTACGGGAAGCGGAGCCCCGCCCCGTACGGGAAGCGGAGCCCCACCTCGTACGGGAGCCGAACCGCCGTCCCGTAGACCTGTGGCGACCCCGCACCGCGCCGCCCGTGCCGCGCTCGCCGTCGTCGCCGGCGCGCTGCCCGCGCTCGCCTTTCCGGCCCCCGGCCTCTGGTGGCTGGCCTACGTGGCCCTCGTCCCCTGGCTGTTGCTGCTCCGCAGCGCCCCCACCGCGCGCCGCGCGGCCCTGGAGGGCTGGCTGGGCGGCATCGGGTTCATGGCGGCCATGCACCACTGGCTGCTGCCGAGCCTGCACGTCTTCCTGCTGGTCCTGGCCGCGTTCCTCGGCCTGTTGTGGCTGCCCTGGGGGTGGCTGGTGCGGGCGATGCTCGGTGACGGGCCGTCCGGTCCGCGTGCCGCCGCGGCGCTGCTGGTCGTCCCTTCCGGCTGGCTGATGATCGAGCTGGTGCGTTCCTGGGAGGGTCTGGGCGGGCCGTGGGGCCTGCTGGGCGCGAGTCAGTGGCAGGTCGGGCCGGCGCTGCGGCTCGCCTCCGTCGGCGGGGTGTGGCTCGTGTCCCTGCTGGTGGTGGCGGTCAACACGGCCGTGGCGCTGCTTGTGGTGTCCGCGGCCGCCGCCCGGATGGCGGCGCTGGTCGGACTCGTGGTGTGCGCACTCACTCTGGGCGTCGTCTGGTGGGGAACCGCCCCGCCCCGGGAGAGGGGGACGGCACGGATCGCGGTCGTGCAGCCCGGGGTGTTCGACGGGCCCGGTGGTGCCGAACGGCGGTTCGCCCGGGGGGAGGAGCTGACGCGTGAGCTCGCCGGCCGGGATCCGGACCTGGTCGTGTGGGGCGAGAGCAGTGTCGGAGCCGATCTCACCTCGCGCCCCGATCTCGCCGCCCGGCTGACGGCCCTGTCCCGTGCGGTGGACGCGCCGATCCTCGTCAACGTGGACGCCCGCCGCTCCGACCGGCCGGGCATCTTCAAGAGCGCGGTGCTGATCGGGGAGCGGGGTCCCACCGGCGACCGGTACGACAAGATGCGGCTCGTGCCGTTCGGTGAGTACATCCCGGCGCGCACCGTCCTCGGCTGGGTGACGTCGGTCGGCAAGGCGGCCGGCGAGGACCGGCGGCGCGGCACCCGGCCCGTGGTGATGACCCTGCCGGCCGACGGAGCCGATCCGGCGCTGCGGATCGGTCCGCTGGTCTGCTTCGAGTCGGCCTTCCCCGACATGTCGCGCCGTCTGGTCCGCGACGGCGCCGACCTGCTGATCACCCAGTCCGCGACCTCGACGTTCCAGAACAGCTGGGCGCCCGCCCAGCACGCGTCGCTCGCGGCGCTGCGCGCCGCGGAGTCCGGCCGGCCGGTGGTGCACGCGACGCTGACCGGCGTCAGCGCGGTCTACGCACCCGACGGCCGCCGGATCGGTACGCCGCTGGGCACCGACCGCAGCGCGGCGGCCGTCCACGAGGTCCCCCTGGCCGGCTCGACCACCGGTTACGTCCGGTTCGGCGACTGGCCGCTGTACGGCGCCCTGACCGTGCTGGCCGCGCTGTGCGCCGCCGAGGGCATGGGGGCGCTCAGGGGGCCTGCGTCAGGGCTTCGCGCACCACGCGCTCGCACAGCTGGTGGGTCGACAGGGCGTCCCGCGCGCTGATCGGCCTGCCGGCCCGTACGGCGTCCAGGAACGCGAGGACGGCCTGCTCGATGCCGCGCTGCCGGGCCACCGGCACCCAGTCCCCGCGGCGCCGGACGGTCGGCTGGCCCTTGTGGTCCACGACGTCCGCGAGGTTGAGGACCTGGCGCTTGGTGTCCTGGCCCGAGACCTCGAGGATCTCTTCGGTGGAGCCGTTCATCCGGTTCATCATGCCGATGGCGGTGAACCCGTCGCCGGAGAGCTGGAGGACGACGTGGTGCATCAGGCCGTTGCGGATCCGGGCCCGTACGTCCGTGTGCTCCACCTCTCCCGGCAGGAGGAAGCGCAGGGTGTCGACGACGTGGATGAAGTCGTCGAGGACGAGGGTGCGGGGGTCCTCGGGCAGGCCGATCCGGTTCTTCTGCATGAGGATCAGCTCGCGCGGGTGGTCCAGGCACTGCGCGTAGCTGGGGGCCATGCGGCGGTTGAAGCCGACGGTGAGGCCGACCCCCTGCTCCTCGGCGAGCGCCACGAGCCGTTCGGAGTCGGCGTACTCATATGCCAGCGGCTTGTCGACGTAGGTCGCCACGCCGGCCTGGAGGAGCCGGGTGACGATCTCGGCGTGCACGGCGGTCGGCGCGTGCACGAAGGCTGCGTCGAGGCCGGCGGAGAGCAGCGAGTCGAGGTCGCTGTGGCGCCGCACGGCCGGGACGTGGTGTGTTTCGGCGACCCGCTCCAGGGTGGCCCGCGTCCGGGTCTGCAGATGGAGCTCGACCCCCGGAAGCGCGGCGAGGACCGGGAGATAGGCCTTCTGCGCGATGTCGCCGAGTCCGATGCAGCCGACCTTCACGGGGTCTCCCTAGCGCTGGGTGATCTGTCGTTCGCGCCGGTCAGCTTACTCGCGGGCGTTCCGCGGCAGCCGGGGGCCGCCAGTCCGCGATGCCGTCGAATCCGCGCAGGACGAGGCCGGGGCCGTAGCGCGAGACGGCGGCGATGAGCCCGTTGCGCAGGGCGACGGCGGGCCGGGCGGACAGCAGGGCGAGCCGGCCGGTCCGGGCGGCCTGGCGGACGATCGCCGTGGTGCGCGGCCGCCGGTCGGCGGTGTACGCGGCCAGGGCGCGGCTCGGCGGAAGGTCCCGGCCGGCGTGGTGGGCCAGGACGATGGCGTCCTCGATGGCCTGGTTGCCGCCCTGGCCGAGGGTGGGCTGCATGGCATGGGCGGCGTCCCCGAGGAGGGCGACGCGGCCGCGGTGGAAGGCGGGGAGCGGCTCGGGCATGTGGTGGACGTCGTGGCGCAGGACCTGCGCCGGGTCGACGGCGGCGAGGATCGCGGGCACCGGGTGGTGCCAGTCGCCGAAGAGGCGCAGCAGTTCGGCCTTCTCGTCGTCGGGGGCGTGGGCTCCCTCGGGGGCGGCGGCCATCGCGTAGGCGTAGACACGGCCGTCCTTGAGGGGCTGGGTGCCCCAGAGGCGGCCGGGGCCCCAGGTCTCGTGCGGAGGGAACGGCCGCTCGGGGGCGGGGACGACGACGCGCCAGGTGGTGAAGCCGGAGTACGCGAGGCCGGTGTAGCCGGGGAAGAGGGTCCGGCGGACGGCGGAGCGGATGCCGTCGGCTCCGAGGACCAGTTCGGCCTCGATGTCCCCGTCGGGGGTGCGGACGACGGCGGGCCGCTCGTCGTCGCCGGGGTCGGCGAGGGAGGCGGTCACTCCGGTCCGTACGACGTCGTCGGGGAGGGCAGCGGCGAGGAGGTCGACGAGGGTGGCGCGGTGGAGCAGGACGAGGGGCCCGCCGAAGCGGGCGGCGGCGGCCTTGGCGCTGGTGCGGGCGAGCCAGCGGCCGTCGGGGGCGCGCATGCCGCCGTCGCCCTGCCAGGCGGACAGCTCACGGACACGGTCGCCGAGCCCGATGACGTCGAGGGCGCGCTGGGAGTTGGGCGCGAGGCCGATACCGGCCCCGACGGGCGTGAGGGCGGCGGCGCGTTCCAGGACGGTGACGTCCCAGCCGGTGCGGTGGAGGGCGACGGCGGCGGTGAGACCGCCGATGCCGGCTCCTACGACGACGGCACGGTGCTGCTCCATGACTGCTCCTCGGGGACTACAGGTGTAGTGACTTCTTGACCGTACTACAGGTGTAGTCGCCTCGGTAGATAGGTTGTCCCCATGACCGCACGCACCCCGGCGTCCGCCTCCGCTCCGGCCTCCGCCGCCCCGTCCGTCTCCGCTCCGGCGTCCCCTTCCTCGTCCACGTCCCGCGCCGAGCGGATCGGCGACGCCGCTCTGGACCTCCTCGTCGAACGCGGCATGCGCGGCCTGACCCACCGGGCCGTGGACGAGCGGGCGGGGCTGCCGCAGGGCTCGACCTCCAACCACGCCCGCACCCGCCAGGCGCTGCTGGAGACGGCGGTCCGCCGTCAGGTCGAGCGGGAGGCCGGGGTTCTGACCCCGCACGAGATGCCGGGGCCGGGCGCCGTACTCGGGGATCTGGCGGACGCGCTCGCGCTCGCCCTGCACCGGTATCTGACCGACCACCGGGCGCTGTTGGTCTCGCGCTACGAGCTCGCCCTGGAGGCCACGCGCCGACCCGAGCTGCGCGCCTTCTTCGACGCGGCGGGGGCGGTGTTCCACGGGCCGCTGATCGCGATGATGGCGGACGCCGGCTCCCCCTCCCCCGAGCGGCACGCGCTGTCCGTGATCGCCTGGTCCGAGGGGCTGATGTTCTCCTGCGCCGCCGGGTCGTTCCACTCCGCGGTGCCGAGCCGGGACGAACTGCGCACCGGGTTGGCGGAGTTGCTGCGCGGCATGCTCGGCGCGTGAACCGTGCCGGATCACCCGGCGCCCCGCCGGCGTCTCGTGCGGGACGGCGGACCGGACCTCCCGCGTCACCCGCGGGGCGCCCCTCACCCGTGCGGGGCATTCCCCGCCGGTAGGGGCGCGAAGATCACCGCCCGACCACCAGAGTTGCGCGGGTGCATGGAACCAGAACCACAGCGAAGATCCTGGTCGGGGTGGCCGTCGCCGCCCTCTCCGGCTGCGTCTCGATCGAGTCGCCGTACCCGGCCCCCGAACCGCCGAAGGAGGTCAGCCGGCCCGTCCAGGACGCGGACGGAGACGTCGACGTGGACGTGGCCCCGCAGATCGTCGAGGGACCGGCGCGTGAGGCCCTCGAGGCGGCGCTGCCTCCTCCCCCGCCCTCCTCACCGCGCACGGCCCCGATGAAGAAGCACAAGGAGAAGGGCCGGGCCGGCGCTTCGACGGGCAAGAAACGGCCTCCGTCCGTGCCGCGCCCGCACACCCGGGTGCCGGACATGAAGCCGCCCGAGACGCCCCGTCCGCCCCGCTCCCGGGCGGAGGCGTGCGAACTGGGCGAGCGGTACGGAGGCTGGCACCCCTCGAGCGACCAGGCGAAGATCTGCCGGGGTACGTACAAGAACTGAGCGCCGCCGCCTACCGCTAGCGCGCGCGGAGTCGTACCTCGAGGCGCGCGATCGCGGCGCGTACCCCGTTGCCGTACCCGTCGTCGTCCAGGGCGTCCGACGCCGCGCGGGCCCGGTCCAGATGGACCCGCGCCGCGTCGGGGCGCTGCAGCTTGAGGTAGTCGGCGGCCAGGTTGAGGTGGAGCGAGGGGTACAGCGCCCGCAGCGCGGCCGCGGAGTCGTGCGCGGCAGGCCGCTCCTCGCTCAGCCCCTCGGCCGCCAGCAGGGCCCGCAGGTCCCAGGCCAGCTCGTCGTCCGGGTCGTCCTGCGCATCGGCCATGTAGTGGGCGAGGGTGCAGCGGTGCAGGGGGTCACCGTCCGGACCGATCTGCCCCCACAGCACCCCGAAGCGATTGCGCGCCTCCTCGCGGTCCCCGCCGTGCAGCAGCATCCTCGCCTGCCCGATCCGGGTCATGACGCCGTCGTCCGCCACCTGCTGCTGCTCGGTCACTACGGCCTCCACGCGCTCTCCGTCCGGGAACTCCGAAGCTAGCCGCAGGGGCCACCGATCCGGTACAGGCTCGGGCGGGGACGGGGGCCTGTCAGCCGGGCGGGCTCACCGCCCGGCCGACAGCAGGCCCGGCCCGGACGGCAAGCCCCGCCCGGGCACCCTCGCGGGCGGACGGCTCAGCCCAGGTTCGGAACGCGCCAGTCGATCGGGTCGTGGCCCTGCGCCGCGATCGCCTCGTTGATCTGCGTGAACGGGCGGGATCCGAAGAACTTCTTCGCGGACAGCGGCGAGGGGTGGGCACCCTTCACCACCACATGGCGCTCCTCGTCGATCAGCGGGAGCTTCTTCTGCGCGTAGTTCCCCCACAGCACGAAGACGGCCGGGTCCGGCCGGGAGGCCACCGCGCTGATCACCGCGTCGGTGAACTTCTCCCAGCCCTGGCCCTTGTGCGAGTTGGCCTCGCCGGCACGGACGGTGAGGACCGCGTTGAGCAGCAGCACGCCCTGCTCGGCCCACGGCATCAGATAGCCGTTGTCCGGCACCGGGTGGCCGAGCTCCTCCTGCATCTCCTTGTAGATGTTCCGGAGGGACGGCGGCGTCTTGACGCCGGGCCGGACGGAGAAGCAGAGGCCGTGCCCCTGCCCCTCCCCGTGGTACGGGTCCTGGCCGAGCACCAGGACCTTCACCTTGTCGTACGGAGTCGCGGCGAGGGCGGCGAAGACCTCGTCGCGCGGCGGGTAGACCGGCCCCTTCGCCCGCTCCTCCTCGACGAAATCGGCGAGCTGCTTGAAGTACGGCTTCTGCAGCTCTTCGCCGAGGACGCCGCGCCAGGACTCGGGCAGCATGTCGGTGTCGGTCACGTCAACAACCTCCGGTGAACCAGGTCTTCCTACGTACGGAAGAACCTACCGGTGGCCACTGACAACGCCGCTACCAGCTGGTCTTGCGGCCGAGCTCCCACATCTGCATGACGGTCTGCGGGTCGAGGGCGCGCTCGGCGCCGGCGATGTCCTCACCGGCCGCGATGTACAGCTTGCCCTGCCACAGCGGGAGGAGACGGACGTCCTCCACCATGATCTCCTGCGCCTCCTTGAACTCGTCCGCGACGGCCCCGCGGTCGCTCTCGCGCCGGGACTTCGGGAGGATCTCGTCGGTGATGCGGGGGCTGATGTACGGCGTACCCAGCGCGTTCTGCTTGCCGACGAACGGGGCGATGAAGTTGTCCGCGTCCGGGAAGTCGGGGAACCAGCCGCGGCCGAAGACCGGGTACTCGCCCTTCTGGTAGCCCGGCGCGAACTCCTTCCACGGCCTGCTCTTCAGGGTCACCTCGAAGAGCCCGGAGGAGTCGAGCTGCCGCTTGAGCTCGGCGAACTCGAGCGCGGTGGCGGAGCCGTACCGGTCGGTGGTGAACCAGAAGGTCAGCGCGACGGGCTCGGTGATCCCGGCCTTGCGCAGGATCGCCTTGGCCTTGGGGACGCTGGGCTCGCCGAAACGGTCGAAGAACTCGGTGGTGTGACCCGCGATGCCCTTGGGGACCATGGAGTACAGCGGCTCGGCCGTGCCCTTGTACGCCTTGGCGACCAGTTCCTCGCGGTCGACGATCTGCGCGATCGCCTTGCGGACCGGCTCCTTGGCGACGGAGGGGTCACGGGGGTTGAAGACCAGGTAGCGGATGTCGGCGCCGGTCGACTCCACGAGCTGGAGCTTCTTGTTCGCCTCCGTGTCCTCCTGGAGGTCGACCACCTCCTCGGCGGTCAGACCCCGGTAGGTGGCGTCGATCTCGTTCTTCTTCAGCGCGTCGACCATCGGCTCGGACTCCTTGAAGTACCGGATGGTCACACCGCCGTTCTTGCGGTCCGCGTACCCCTTGTAGGTGGGGTTCTTGGTCAGCTCGGCCTTTTCGCCCTCGACGTACTCGTCCAGGACGTAGGGGCCGGAGCCGGTGAGCTTGCCGTCCTCACGGAGCTTGTCCGCCGGGTACTCCGCCGGGTCCACCAGCGACATCGCGGGCGTCGCGAGGACGAAGGGGAAGGTCGCGTCGGGCTTGTTCAGCTTGAACACGATCGTCCGCTCGCCCACGGTCTCGATCGCGTCGAGCGAGCCGAGCATCCCGTTGGGACCGCCCTCGACGTTGATCTTGCGGATGCGCTCGATGGAGTGCTGGACCGCCTTGGCGTCCAGTTTGTGCCCGTTCGAGAAGGTCAGGCCGTCGAGGAGTTTGCACTCGAAGACCCGGCTCGCGGTGTCCGTGAATTTGCAGTCGGCGGCATCCGACTGCGGGATCGTACTGCCGGTCGGGAAACTCACCAGCGTCTGGAAGACATTTCGGAACAGCTCCCAGGAATTGTCCCAAGCGGCTGCCGGATCAAGCGTGGTGGGAGAACTCGTCGTGCCGACGACGATTCTCTGCTCCCCGGCGGATTCAGCGTCCGAAAACAGGCTGCATCCGGACACCAGGGATATGGACGCAAGGGCTGCAGCGGCCTGCAGACTGGTCCGGTTGAACACGTGCACGCTCCTCGTTCAGCCATGGGTCGGCCGACCATACCGCAGCGCCCCGCCAGGTCAATGTTCGACCCTGACGGGGCACTTGAGGCATTCAATACAGAACCGGGGCCAAACCGGTCATGAATTCAGGGAAGTGTCCGGATATCGGTCACGCGACACCGGCGTTGAGGAAAATCCCCCCGTCGACCACGAGAGTCTGCCCGGTGATCCAGTCCGACTGGTCGGACGTGAGGAAGGCCGCGGCGCCGCCGATGTCCTCCGGGACACCGAGCCGGCCGAGCGGGTACGCCGCCGCCGCCTCCGCCTCCCGGCCCTCGTAGAGCGCCTGGGCGAACTTGGTCTTGACGACGGCCGGGGCGATCGCGTTCACGCGGACCACGGGCGCGAATTCGTGCGCCAGCTGGAGGGTGAGATTGACCATGGCCGCCTTGCTCATCCCGTACGCGCCGATGAACGGCGAGGCGGAGAGGGCGGCGACGGACGCGATGTTCACGATCGCGCCGCCGTTGTCCTTCTGCCAGGCGTGCCAGGTCTGCTGGGCGAATCCGAGCGCCGAGATCACATTCGTCTCGTACACCTTGCGGGCGACATTCAGGTCGAGGTCGGCGATCGGCCCGAAGACGGGGTTCGTGCCGGCGTTGTTGACCAGGAAGTCGACCCGGCCGAAGGCCTCCATCGTCGCCGCGACCGCGGCGGCCTGGTGGGCCTCGTCGTGGGCCTTGCCGGCCACGCCGATGACCCGGTCGGCGCCGAGCTGCTCGACGGCCTCCTTGAGGGCCTCCTCGCCACGGCCCGTGATGCACACGCGGTCGCCGCGGGCGACCAGCGCCTCGGCGACGCCGTAGCCGATGCCCCGGCTGGCGCCGGTGACCAGAGCGACCTTGCCGGACAGCTCGGGCAGTTCCTTCGTGCTCATGTACGTCTCCTTTTCCGCGCGCGCGTCAGTTGAGCGGGCCGCCGGCCACGTACAGGACCTGGCCGGAGACGAAGCCCGCGTCGTCGCCCGTGAAGAAGGCGATGGCGTTGGCGATGTCCTCCGGCTTGCCGACCCGCTGCACGGGGATCATGGAGGCGGCCGCGGCCTGGAAGTCCTCGAAGCCCATGCCGACGCGCTCGGCGGTCTGCGCGGTCATCTCGGTGACGATGAAGCCCGGGGCCACGGCGTTGGCGGTGATGCCGAACTTGCCGAGCTCCTTGGCGAGGGTCTTGGTGAAGCCCTGCAGGCCGGCCTTGACGGCGGAGTAGTTGGCCTGGCCCCGGTTGCCCAGCGCGGAGGACGAGGAGAGCGAGACGATCCGGCCGAAGCCCGCGTCCACCATGTGCTTCTGGCACGCCTTGGCCATCAGGAAGGCGCCCTTGAGGTGCACGTTCATGACGAGGTCCCAGTCGGCCTCGGACATCTTGAACAGCAGGTTGTCGCGGAGCACGCCCGCGTTGTTGACGAGGATCGTCGGGGCGCCGAGCTCGGTGGCCACGCGCGCGACGGCGGCCTCCACCTGGGCGCTGTCCGAGACGTCGCAGCCGACGGCGATGGCGGTGCCACCGGCGGCCGTGATCTTCTCGACGGTGTCCTTGCAGGCCGCCTCGTCGAGGTCGAGTACGGCGACGGCGCGGCCCTCCGCGGCCAGCCGTACCGCGGTGGCGGCGCCAATGCCCCGCGCCGCGCCGGTCACGACGGCTACGCGCTGCTCGGTGGTCGACATGCTGGTTCTCCTCGCCCTTGGATCATCCCTGGATGTGCGGCCCCACACGGTGCGTCCCATACATGAGCGACCGCTTAGTACCTTCCGCAGACGAGACGCTAGAAGCCCTGGCACCCGGTGTCAACGGCCCACCGGGTGCACCGGATCACTCCCAGGGTGTTCCGGGCGCTCAACGCACCAGCAGATCGAGCAGCCTTTCGACCTCGCCCTCCGGATCGGAGGTCAGCCCCGTGTGCACCGGGCCCGGCTGGACGACCGTGGAGCGCGGCGCGATCAGCCAGCGGAAGCGCCGTCCGGCGTCGTCACGGGCGGCCTGTCCGGCGTCCTCGCCGCCTCGGCACACCCCTTCGACTCCGTGCAGCGCGGCCCGTACGCCGACCACGTCCGCGCCGGGGTCGAGCGCCTTCAGCTTGGTCTCGTCCAGATGGGTGCGGGCGGCGACGAAGGACTTGGCGCGGCAGTAGACCACCACGCCCGCGTTGAAGAACTCTCCGCGCTCGACGCGGGGGACGACGCGCAGCACCGCGTACTCGAAGACATCGCGGTCGCTCACGGCGTTCGGTCCTTCCGGGTGGGGTGGGGCCGGGGGGCGAGGCGTTCGGCCAGCCAGCCGGGGGGTTGCGAGGGGCGGCGCTCGGTACGGGCGCCGAGGGTGATCCGCTCGTGGATGGTGGCCGCCCGCGGAAGCAGCGCGTCCACATAGGCGCGGCGCACGGCGTCGGTGGAGTCGAAGCCCGGCTCGTCGACGAGCCATTCGTCGGGCACGTCGGCGGCGACCTCGGTGAGCAGCTCCCTGGTGACCAGGGGCGCGAGCTCGGCCGCGGCGGCGGCGACGTCCGGCGAGAAGGGCGCGAGGGCGTGGTCGGACGCGTCGTACGGCTTGGCGGCGGAGGCGAGGGCGCCCGGCCAGTTGTGGTGCCAGATCATCGTGGCGCCGTGGTCGATGAGCCAGAGGTCGCCGTGCCAGACCAGCATGTTCGGGTTGCGCCAGGACCGGTCGACGTTGTTGATCACCGCGTCGAACCAGACGACCTTCCCCGCTTCCTTCGGGTCCACCTCGTACGCCAGCGGGTCGAAGCCCAGCGAGCCGGGAAGATAGTCCATGCCGAGGTTGAGCCCGCCGCTCGCCTTCAGCAGCTCCTGCACCTCCTGGTCGGGCTCGGAGAGCCCGATCACGGGGTCGAGCTCGATGGCGACCAGCTCGGGCACGCGCAGCCCGAGCCGGCGGGCGAGCTGCCCGCAGATCACCTCGGCGACGAGGGTCTTGCGCCCCTGCCCGGCACCGGTGAACTTCATGACGTACGTGCCGAGATCGTCGGCCTCGACGATCCCGGGGAGCGAACCGCCCTCACGCAGGGGCGTGACGTAGCGGGTCGCGGTCACTTCTGTCAGCATTTTCCCAGGTCACCTGATTCTTTCGCCTTGCTCCCGGCATCCGGCACGAAGTGAGCATAGTAACTGAGCGTGACAGTCCGTGAGGAGTGCCCGACCCGTACGCCGACTCGAGCGGCTCTCCGGTTACGACGACGCGCGCCGCCAGGAGCGCGCCCGAGGTGACGCGCCGCCATGACGGGGCTGCGGCCGGGCCGGTGGGGTGACCGTCAGGCGGGCCACCGCGCGCCGACGCGGGAATCAGCGCATCCGTTCGGGGCCACTTGGCCGAAGCAGGGGTGTGCAGGTGACCGGGAGCGTGAAGGGATTGTGCATGCTGGGACTGGGGCCAACCATGGCCGAGCCGGTCGAGGCCGTCGGCGGTCCGCTCACCGCCCGCGACGCGGCCCGCGCCGTCGAGGCGGAGCTCGGGCGTGTTCTCGACGAAGGGCTGGAACGTGCCCGCGGCGCGGACCCGGTGTTCGCCCGCGACATCGCCGACCGCGTCGCCTCGTTGGTCCTGCGCGGCGGGAAGCGGCTGCGCACGGCGTTCGCCTGGTGCGGATGGCGTGCCGCCGGCGGGTCGGGGGACGCGACGGCGGTCCTGCGCACGGGCGCGGCCCTCGAACTCGTCCAAGGGTGTGCGCTCATCCATGACGACGTGATGGACGGATCACCTTTGCGGCGCGGCGCACCGGCGGTGCACGTGGACCTCGCCCGGATGCACGAGGACGCACGCATGGCGGGCTCCCCCGAAGCGTTCGGGACCTCCGCGGCCGTGCTCGCCGGCGACCTGGCGTTGGCCTGGGCTGACGACCTGCTGACCGAGACGGCGCTCGGTTCGCCGCACGGCCCGCGACTCCACCGTGAGTGGCAGGCCATGCGCGGCGAGATGGTCGCGGGTCAGTACCGGGACATCCACGCGCAGGCCACGCGCGCGTCCGGTGTCGACGAGGCGGTGATCATCGCCACCCTGAAGAGCGCCCTGTACACGGTGGAGCGCCCCCTGGCGCTGGGCGCCTCCGTGGCCGGCGCCGAGGCCGCCGTACTGGACGCGCTGCGCTCCGCCGGACGGTGCGCCGGTCTGGCCTTCCAGCTCCGCGACGATCTCCTCGGCACCTTCGGCGACCCGGCGACGACGGGCAAGCCCGTCGACGACGACCTCCGGGCGCGCAAGCTCACGTATCTGCTCGCCGTCGGCCACCGGCTCGCCGAAACCTCCGGCGACCGGGAGGCCGCGGACGTACTGGGCCCGGGCACGCCGTCCGTGTCCGACGACACCGTGCGCCGTATGCGCGCCGCGCTGGAGCGCACGGGGGCACGGGCGGTCGTCGAGTCGAAGATCGTCGAGCTGGCCGCGGCGAGCCTGCGGCACTTCGACCGGACCGGCGCGGAGCCCTTCGTCCGGCGGGAGTTCGCCGACCTGGTCGAACGAGCGTCCGGGATCGCGCCTTCTCGCTCGGGAGGGCCGGCGTGAGGACGGTACCGGGTGCCACGGACCACGTGGTCGTGGTGGGCGCAGGACTCTCCGGCCTCGCCTGCGCGCTGCATCTGCTGGGTGCCGGTCGCCGCGTGACGGTCGTGGAACGGGACGGCGGTCCCGGGGGCCGGGCGGGCCGCGTACACCTGGCCGGCTACGAGATCGACACGGGGCCGACCGTTCTCACCATGCCGCACCTGGCCGACGAGGCGTTCGCCGCCGTGGGCGACAGCCTCGACAGGCACGTCGAGCTGACGGCCCTGCACCCCGCCTACCGGGCCTGTTTCGCGGACGGCACCTCGCTCGACGTGCACACCGACGGTGAGGCGATGGAGGCGGAGGTCAGGCGGTTCGCGGGACCGGCGGAGGCCGCCGGTTACCGCGGACTGCGGGACTGGCTGGAGCGGCTGTACCGGGCCCAGATGCGGCGGTTCATCGACACGAACTTCGACTCTCCCTTCCAGTTGCTCCACCCTGACCTGGCACGGCTGGCGGCGCTGGGCGGATTCGGCCGACTGGACCGGCGTATCGGCCGTTTCCTCTCCGACCCCCGTCTGCGCCGCGTGTTCTCCTTCCAGGCCCTCTACGCGGGCGTGGCGCCGGCCAGAGCTCTCGCGGCCTATGCGGTGATCGCCTACATGGACACCGTGGCCGGCGTCTGGTTCCCGAAGGGTGGCATGCACGCGCTGCCGCGCGCGATGGCGAACGCGGCGGAACAGGCGGGCGCCGAGTTCCGCTGGTCGGACGAGGCGACGGTGCTGGAACGTTCGGGCGGCCGGGTCCGTGCCGTGCGTCTGGCCTCGGGCGAGCGCATCCCGTGCGACGCCGTGGTGCTGACGTGCGAGCTGCCCGCCGCTCACCGCCTCCTGGGACGCGCTCCGAAGCGCCCGGTGCGGTTGCGCCACTCACCGTCCGCCCTCGTCCTGCACGCCGGAACCGACCGCACCTGGCCCGCTCTGGCCCACCACACCCTGTCCTTCGGCGCCGCCTGGGAAAGCACCTTCGACGAACTCACCCGCTCGGGACGGTTGATGAGCGACCCGTCCCTGCTCATCACCCGGCCGACCACGCACGATCCCGGCCTCGCTCCACCGGGCAGGCACCTGCACTACGTCCTGGCGCCCTGTCCGAACACCGACGTGGGGCTGTCCGGCGCCGAGTGGCGGGACCTGGGGCCGCGCTACCGCGACAGCCTGGTCACCGAGCTGGAGCGGCGGGGACTCGACGGGTTCGCGGACAGCATCGAGGAGGAGCTGCTGGTGACGCCGCTGGACTGGGCGGCGCTGGGCCATGCGGCGGGCAGCCCCTTCTCGGTCTCCCACACCTTCGCCCAGACCGGGCCGTTCCGTCCACGCAACCTGGTGCGCGACCTGGAGAACGTCGTGCTGGCGGGCTGCGGCACCACCCCAGGCGTCGGCGTACCGACCGTGCTCATCAGCGGCAAGCTCGCCGCCGCCCGCGTGACCGGCGGCCGCCCGGCGCACACCCGTCCCGCACGGCGCGGCACAAGGGCCGTCGCACCGACCGCGGAGGGCGCCCATGACCCGTCGTGAACTGGACGCGGCGGGCATCACCGACCCCGCCCTGCGCACCGCCTACACCGACTGCCGGCGCCTCAACGCCCGCCACGGCAAGAGCTACTTCCTGGCCACCCGCCTGCTGCCGGTGGAGCGCCGGTCCGCCGTGCACGCCCTGTACGGCTTCGCCCGCTGGGCGGACGACATCGTGGACGACCTCGACCGGCACCGCGCGCCCGGGGAACGCGACCGTCTGCTGCGGCGTCTGGAGGGCGACCTCGCGCACGGGCTGCGCACCGGACAGGGCGACGAGCCCGTGGTGCGGGCCGTGGCCGACACCGCCGAACGGTACGACATCGCGCACACGCTGTTCGCCGACTTCCTGGCCTCGATGCGCAGCGACCTGCACGTCACGGACTATCCCACCTACGCCGACCTGCGGGGCTACATGCACGGCTCGGCCGCGGTGATCGGCCTGCAGATGCTGCCGGTCCTCGGCACGGTCGTCCCCCGCGAGGAGGCCGCGCCCCACGCGGCGGCCCTCGGGGTGGCCTTCCAGCTCACCAACTTCATCCGGGACGTCGGCGAGGACCTGGACCGGGGACGCGTCTACCTCCCGGCCGATCTGCTCGGCGCCCACGGCGTGGACCGGCCGCTGCTGGAGTGGAGCCGCCGTACGGGCCGCACCGACCCGCGCATCCGCGCGGCCCTCATGGCCGCCGTGGCCCTGACGAGGACGGTGTACCGGGCGGCGGAACCCGGCCTCGCCATGCTGGACCCGCGGACCCGCCCCTGCATCCGAACGGCGTTCGCCCTCTACGGCGGCATCCTCGACGCGATCGCGGACCAGGGGTACACGGTGCTCCAGCGTCGTGCGGCGGTCTCCCGGGGCCGCCGCGCGGCGACGGCGGCGGCCGGACTCGTGCAGATCGCCGGAGCGCGCTGGCGCGGCCGGCGCGCCGGGCGTCGGGCGCCCCACCCGGGCGTCGACCCCGCTGCCGTGGAAGAAGCCCGTGAAGTGAGTGACCGGAAGGGACCCGTACGGTGAGTGAACGAGCGGAACGGCCCCGCTGGACACCGCCGTTGCGGCGGCGCCGCCCCTCGGAGTGGGCGACCCAGACACCGACCTGGCGGGAAGCCCGCCCGGCTCTGATCGCCGACGCGCTCAAGCGGGCCTCGGCTCGCCCTTCCGGGAACTGGTACGTCGTCGGGGCCTCTCGCGAGGTGGGAGCCGGGGACCGTCCCCGCGGCAGGACGGTGGGCGGTGTGGAGGTCGTCCTGTGGCGGTCGGAAACCGGTGAGCTGCACGGGGGCCCGGGCATCTGCCCGCACCTGGGCGCACCTCTGCGGGACAGCAGGGTGGTGTGCGGGACCCTGGTGTGCCCCTGGCACGGACTGGCCCTGGACGGCGGGCCGTTCGCGGGATGGCATCCGTACCCGGTTCATGACGACGGCGTGCTGGTGTGGGTCCGGCTGGACGCGGTCGGCGGCGAGGAACCGACGGACCGTCCCGTGGTGCCGGTGCGGCCGGCGGCGGGCGACGGGGTGGACGCCGTCTTCACGGCCGTCGGGCGGTGCGAGCCTCAGGACGTGGTCGCCAATCGGCTCGACCCGTGGCACGGGTCGTGGTTCCACCCGTACTCGTTCGTCGACCTGGCCGTGGCCCGGACACCTCAGGACGAGGACGACGACGTCTTCGTCGTCGACGTCTCCTTCCGGGTCACCGGCCGTCTGGTGGTACCGGTGCGGGCGGAGTTCACCGCTCCGGAGCCCCGCACGGTGGTCATGCGGATCACGGAGGGGGAAGGGGCCACGTCCGTGGTGGAGACGCATGCCACGCCCCTGACCGGGGAGTCGGCCCAGCGGCCGCGGACAGCCGTCGTCGAGGCGGTCGTCGCCGCCTCGGACCGGCGCGGCTTCGCGTTGGCGCGGGCCGTGGCGCCCGTGCTGCGCCCGCTGATGCGCCGGACGGCCGGCAGGCTGTGGCGTGACGACCTCGCTTACGCGGAGCGGCGCTGGGAGCTGCGCAGCACGGGGCGGTTCCCGGGCTGACACCGGTGCGACGGGAGAGGCGGCGCCGGTCACGACGGCGCCCGGTCCCGTCTGCCCGGTCAGGCCCGGGCCCCGGCCCTCACCGCTTCCCGATCCCGCCGAGGGCGCGCAGCGCTGCCGAGCGGCCGGCCCGGGGAACCGTCCACAGTGTCTGTCCGCGCACTCCCCAGCCCGCGAGAAGGGTTCCGGCCGCCAGGAACCCGGTGGTGGCCGCGCGTTCCATCAGGGCCACGGGCAGGTCGCTGCGGATCGCGTCGCCGGCCAGTGTCACCCTCGGGTGGGGCGTCACCACGGTGGGCCGCCGGGCGTGCGAACCGACCGGGAAGAAGGGGCAGTCGGAGCGCCATTCGTGCCGGGCGTCCACGATCCCTGCCTCCCGGGTCTCCGGGTACACCCGATGGAGGCTGTCGATCAGGCGGTTCTGCACGGTCGTCGGTGTCGCGCCCGCGGCGACGGCGTAGGCGTGCAGCTCCACCACGGAGCCGCCGCTTCGGGCGGCCCAGCGGGCGGCCTGCCCCTCGTAGCGGTCGAGGACGCTGATGTTGTCGAGGCCGTCGTAGCCGCTGGTGCCGAGGAAGCCGGGACGGTCGGGGCGGACCGGCCGGTCGAGCCAGAGCCGGGAGACGAGGAAGGGCGGGGCGGTCGCCAGGGCGGCGATGTCGTCGCGCCAGGCCGGAGTGCCGAGGCCGGGTGAGGCGGCGACGACCCCGCGCAGTGCTCCGGGGTCGAGGGCGAGGACAGCGGCCTCGTACCGGTCCACGGCACGGTCCGTCCGCACCTCCACCCCGCCGTCGGCGTCGGGGTGGACGCCGCGCACGGGTGTGCTGGTGCGGATGTCCGCTCCGTGGCTCTGGAGGTAGTCGCCGAGCGGCTCCCACAGGGCGTGCGGGAAGGGCTCGTCCGGCACGTCGAAGAGCAGGCCCTCCGCGGAGCCGAGGAAGTAGATGTGGAACATCAGCAGCAGTTCCGCGGCGGACAGTTCCCGTGGGTCGGCGAAGAAACTGCGGGAGAACACCTCGAAGGCCAGATGATGCGCCGCCGGGGGGAAGCGGACGCCTTCCAGGAACGCTGTCGCGCTCATGCCGTCGAAGCGGTCGTAGACCTCGGGCACGCGGACGTCGAGGAGCGGCAGCGCCGCGCGGGCGTCCATGCGGGCGAGGTCGCGCCAGCCGAAGGTCGGGCTCAGGGCGACGAAGCCGAGCGCGCTGAGCGGTGGGGTGCGCGGGACACGGGCGAAGCTGTCGGTCAGTCCGCCGCTGTGCCGCAGCGGATAGTCGGGCAGCGGGCGGAGACGGTCGAGTCCGGGATCGGTCCGCCGCAGCAGACCGCGCAGGTTGTAGTACTGGCGGAAGAAGGCGTGGAAGCCGCGGCTCATGGTCACCAGGGAGCCGTCGGCCAGACGGGTGGGCCGGCCGGCGAGGCGTCCGCCGAGCGACTCCTCCCGTTCGTAGAGGGTGACGCGAGCGCCGCGTTCGACCAGCAGCGTGGCCGCGGCCAGGCCGGCGATGCCCCCGCCGACGACGGCGACGGCGGGCGCGTCGCCCGGGGGGAAACGGTCCCGCCCCGGCGCGGGCAGCACGATGTCGGCCTTGCGGTCGCGGCCCCGTCGGGCCGTCCGGGGGGAAGCGCTCACCGAGCGTCCTCCACGTGCTGCGCGGCAGAGCCGTTGCGGGCCAGGAAGGTGTGCAGGATGCCGGTCTGCCAACCGGCCACGGGAGCGGCGCGTACGCCGTCGAAGCCCGCGTCCGACAGACGCGCGGTGAAGGCGGGAACGGTGTCGAAGTCGAGGACGCTGCGCCACAGATGCCGGTAGAGGGCGCGGTCGCCGCTGAGTGTGCCCGCGGGGATGATCACCCCCTGGCAGACGGCCGTCCACAGGGCACGATGGACGGCGGAGCCGCTGAGACTGTACTCGTGGACGACGAGCCGGCCGCCCGGTCGCAGTACCGAGCGGACAGCCGCGAGAACCCCGTCCGGGTCCGTGACGTTGCGGAACAGATAGGCGGCGAACACCGCGTCGTACGGCCCCTCCCCCGTCGTCGCGACCTCCTCGGCGGTCAGGTGCTGGAACCGCACGCGAGAGGGCCACGGTTTGGCGAGTGCCCGTCGCAGCATTCCCGAGGAGGCGTCGACGGCCGTGATCCGGGCGTGCGGAGCGGCCCGCAGGAGCGCCCGGGTGGAGGCGCCGGTGCCGCAGCCGAGGTCCAGCACGTGCAGACCGGCCCCGGCCCGGGGCAGCCGGAGGCGGCGGGCCGAGCGGAGGAGGTCGGTGCGGTAGCCGGGGTTGAGGGCGGTCAGACGGTCGTAGGTCTGTGAGGCGTGGTCGAAGGCGCGTGCCAGGTCGTGGTCGTGCAGCAGCGTCATCGGTGGCGTTCTCCGGTTCGTGGGACGTGGAGCGAACGGCGGGGCAGGAAGGGCAGTTCGAGGGCGGTACGGAGCATGGGGCCGACGGGGGTGCGCAGGCCGATGCCCCATTCCTCCCGGAAGGTGGTGCCGCCGTCGAGGAAGCGCAGCAGCCGTTCGGGGGGTACGCGGCGGAACAGGTCCGTGAAGAAGTCGGGGCCGTCGATCCGTCCGGTGTCCAGGGCCCGCAGCAGCACGGCGTCCATGGCGAGGGCCCGCCGCCCGTGCGGCGGCGGGACGACCGCGTGGCCCGCGCTCAGGGCGGCGGCGATGGCCCGGCTCTGGCGCTGCACGGCGGCGAAGGTGTAACCGGTCGCCGGCCGGGTGGCACCGCCCGCGGTCCCGATGCGGAAGACGGCCGGTCCGACCCGGCGGGCGAAGCGCGCGTCGGTCATGGGAATCGCCCCCTGCTCCGCCGACTCGACCGTGAACGGGCCGAGCTCCAGGACGTCCCGGCTGTAGTGGGCCAGCGCCGCCTCGTACGCCTCGGTGGTCAGGGGGGCCCGGGAGAACTCGGTGTACTCGACGAGTGCCCGGTCCGGTGCCAGGGGCAGCACGTAGCCGAACGCGAGGCCGTGGGACGGCTGGGGCACCCGGAAGTCCATCAGGTCGGCCACCGAAGGATCGAAGCGTTCCGTGTCCGTGCGGACGAACCAGCCGCGGAAATGCTGCGTCAGGTGGGTGCGGGCCGGTGGGGGGGTGCGTCTCGGGCGGGAGTCGAAGACATGGCGCGCGCGGAGGGACAGTGTGCGGCCGTCGGGGGTCGTGCAGCGCACCTCCGCGCCGTCGGCCGTGCTCCGCACCGTGTCCGCCGTCGCGCGCAGGACGCGCACACCGGGAGAACGGGCGAGTGCGGAGTGCACCAGGCGTTCGAAGTCCGCGGACCGCAGCATGCGGTAGGTCAGCGGGGACGGATCCACGGTGATCGCGCGACCGTCGGGGCCGCGCACACGCAGCCGGGACCAGAAGGCGCTCACCGCTTCGTCGACGTCGCGGGTGCCGTGGTCCCAGTAGCACCAGGTCCGCTCGGGAGGGCGCAGCGGTCCGTCCGGGGCCTCCACGAGGGTGAGGGTGGCCGCGGCGGAGGCGGTCAGTCGGTGGGCGAGGCTGAGTCCGGCCGCGCCGCCGCCGACGATCACCACGTCGCACGGCGCTCCGGACGAGCCCGGCTGCCGGCTCACCTGGCCCGCCGTTCCACGACGGGTGACCCGTCCGGGGCGCTGCGCAGCAGTTCGGCGTCCGCTTCCATCGCATCGGCGACGGCCGCCACGATGCGGCTCGGGTCGCCCCCCGGGGGCATCCGCGGGGCCGTGCCCGCGACACGACGGTCGGCGAAACCCGTCTCCAGGTGCCCGGGGCTGACCTCGAGCACCCGGACGCCCCGGCTCCGTGTCTCCCGGCGCACCGCGCCGAGCCAGGCGCTCAGCGCCGCTTTGGAGGCGCTGTAGTCGGCCATCCCCGCCTGCGGGTGTTGCGCGACCGCGCCGGTGAACGCGGCGATCACGGATCCGGCTCCCATGACGGTGAGGGCGGCGCGGAAGAACGCGGCGGGCGCGAGGAAGTTGACCGCCGACAAGTGCTCCCCCACTTCGTCACCGACGTCCGCCGCCTGCCCGAAGGCCACCGCGCCGAAGGCCGTCACGACGCCGTCCAGCCCGCCGAGCAGGGTGTGCGCGCCCAGGACGGCCCGGGCGCAGGACGCGGGGTCGTACGCGTCGAACAGGAGGGTCGGAGCGCCCGGGCACTCCTGGGCGAGGCGGGCGAGACGGTCCGGATCGCGGCCCGCGAGCGCGGGACGCGCTCCACGACCGAACAGTTCCGCGGTGAGGGCACCGCCGAGGACGCCGGTGGCGCCTGCCACCAGCACGCGCGCGCCGTCGAGGTTCACAGTCCACTCCCAGGGGTGAGCAACGGCCTTGGTTCTCCCCCGCTTGTTCCGTGCGTCGCCGTCCGGCGGATGCGCCGCGCCCGGTCCGGGCGGCCCTCAAGTGGCCATCACGTCGGCGAGAAGTTCCCGGGCGGCCCGGGTACCCGAGGCCAGCGCGCCCTGCACGCTGCCGGTCGCCCGATGGTCCCCGCAGACGTACCTGCCGGCGGCGACTCGTGTCGTACGGCTCAGCGGCCACGGCGGCTCCATGGCGGGCAGGGCGCCGTCCACGGTGTACACCGCGACCTGGCGCCATGTGCTCGTGTCGGTGCCGTACAACTCGGCCAGGCGCCGCAGCGCCGCCTCGCCCGCTCCGGGCCGGTCCGTGCCCAGCACGGACGTGGAGATCAGCGCGGTGCCCGGCGGCGCGTAGGTGGGAGCGACCTCGGACAGCACACAGGTGTTCAGCAGGGCGCCGGAGCCGTCCACCACCAGCGTGGGCTCGGTCAGCGGTGGACGTGCCGCGGCGTGATAGTACGTGGTGACCGTCCGGCCGAGGGGGACGGCCAGGCCCGGCAGCAAGCGCGCCGCGGCGGGCGCGTCCGTCGCCACCACCACCGACGAGGCCGGCAGCTCCCGACCGTCGGCCAGCACCACCCCGGTGGCGGTGACCGCGTCGACCGGTGTCTCCAGCCGCAGGACGCCAGGGGGCAGGCCGGCTGCCAGCTGAGCGGGCACGGCGCCGACCCCGTCGGCGGGCAGGCAGAGCGTTCCCCTGACCATGCTCCGCCAGACCAGGTGGAAGAAGCGGGCGGAGGTCTCCAGACGGTCCTCCAGAAAGATGCCGGACAGGAAGGGCCGCAGGATGTCGGTGACCGTTTCCGGCGACAGTCCCGCGCGCGTGAGGGCGATGGCGGTGGAGCGGTCCGCACGGCGCTTCAGGAGGCCGACGGGCAGCAGGGCGTCCCGGGCGGTGAGCGCGGTCATGGCGGCGAGGTCGCGGGCCGACAGGATCCGGCCGGGGAGCAGCGCCCCCACCGCGTCCGGCTGCCGGGTCGGATCGGCGAGGCGAACGGTGCCGGTCGACGTGTGCACGATCATGCCCGGGGTGAAGGGCCTCAGCCGTAGGGCCCGCAGGTCGAGACGCCGCTTGACCTGGGGATAGGCGGTGTTGAAGACCTGGAATCCACGGTCCAGCAGGAAGCCCTCCCGCCGGTCGGTCCGCATCCGGCCGCCGACTCCGTCGGACGCCTCCAGCAGCGCCACGCCCCGTCCGGCGCGGCACAGGTCCAAGGCGCAGGCGAGACCGGCGAGACCCGCTCCGACGACGACCGTGTCAGGGGTGCCGCGGTCGTGACTGGCCATCTTCCTCTTCCTTCGCAGTCGGCCGTCGCCCGGTCGGTCAACGAGACGGCCCCCGCCCGCGAGGCTTTCCCGCGTCCGTCCCGCCTCGGTCGGCGCCCGGCGCGTCCTTCGCGCCGCGTCGTTTCCGGCGGAGGCGGAGCGAGAACGCACGGCACGCACCCCGGGCACGTTCGGCCCGGAGACCAGGCGCCCCCGGAGAGACCAGGCGCCCCACTTGTACCCCGCGGGCGGCGTCATCTCACCGACGCAGGGCCGACTCCACCGCCGCGACGGCCTCCGCCAGCCCGGAAGGATGCGGCAGACCCGGTACGGTCTGCCCCGCCCAGCCGGGGCCGAGCGTCAGGACGAGCGGCTTCCCGCGAGCGCCGCGCACCCCCCACTCGATCGCCGAGACATGCTGGGCGAGCGGCCGGCTGGCCGTGGTCCGCGACTGGGCCCACAGCCCCACCGCGGCCGGCCCTGTCCTCCGTACGGCGGCCACCAGAGACTCGACGGGCAGCGCACCGCCGAACATGCGCACGGGCACGTTCCGTTCGGACAGCGCGGCGGCCAGCACCTCCAGCGGCAGGGTGTGATTCTCCGCGGGCACACAGGCCAGCACCGTCGTGGCGCCGGGGCGATCGGCGGGCACAGGCGGCGCATGGCGCCGTAGGGCGCCCGAGACGTGCCAGGACAGGAAGTGCTCGACCTCGACGTACCGCTCGCCCGAGCTCTCCCACTTGCGGCCGACCGCCTGGAGCGTCGGCATGATCACCTCCGTCCAGGCAGCGACCAGGCCGTGCTCCTCGATGGCGGCCCTCAGCAGGTCTTCGAGAGCGGCGGCGTCGAGGCGCAGGGCCGCCCGGGCGACGCCCTTGCACTCCTGACGCACGTCACCGAGCCTCAGGCCGGTTCCGGCCCGGCTTCTCGCACGGGCCGCCCGCCGCGAGGCGGGGGCGGCGCCCTCCTCCCACGAGGGCAGGTCCGTCCCGGTCGCGTCGAGAGCCAGACGGGCGGCCTCGGCCGGCGGCAGTCCCGTTGCCGTCAGAGCGCACATGCGCTCCAGCCGGGCCAGGTCCTCGGGGGTCCAGCGGCGGTGCCGACCGCCGGTGTGCGCGACAGGGCCCAGGCCGTAGCGGCGGTCCCACGAACGGACCGTCGTCGGCGCCACGCCCAGACGCCTCGCCACCTCGCCCGTGGTCAGCCCGCCACCGCGCCGCCCATCCGCCGCGTCGCCCTCGCGCTCGTCCCTGTTCACACCTCCACCTTACGACGCACAACCGACGCATGTTGTCCGCGTCGGTCTCGCTCACAAGACTGGGCGCCACGAGACGGCGGCAGCGAGCCACGTTGTCCCGACCCGCTCCGCGGGCGGCCTCCCCGCGTGCGGCGCAGACGGCAGGAGGAACAGGTCATGACCACGTACTCGCCTCGCACAGGTGTCCGCCCTCCGACCCCGCGGGCAGCCGGGTCCGAGGACGAACTCGCCCGTGGCCTGCTCGCCGCCGACGAGAACGCTTTCGCGGCCGTCTACCGGCGCTGGGGTTCGCTCGTCCACACGATGGCCACCCGCTCACTCGGGGACACGTACGAAGCCGAGGACGTGACCCAGCAGGTGTTCCTGGGCGCGTGGCGCGGGCGGGAGGGCTACCGCCCGGAACGAGGGCCGCTCGGCGGGTGGCTCGTCGGCATCACCCGCCGCAAGATCGTCGACGCGCTGGCGGCCAGGACGAGGCGTCTCAACCTGATCGACACCGTGGCCCACGATGCCGGCGGCCGGCGCCACGACGAAGGGGCACCGGACGGGGTTCTGGACCGGGTGCTCCTGGTCGACGCGTTGTCCCGGCTGCCGCGCGGCCCCCGTGAGGTGCTGTGCCTGGCCTTCTACGAGGACCTGACCCAGGCCCAGATCGCCGAGCGCACCGGTATGCCCCTGGGCACCGTGAAGAGCCACACCCGGCGCGGCCTCCTTCGACTGCGCGAGGCGATCGAACAAGGCCGGGGCGACGAGAACGCCGCGTAGGCGCTCCGAAAAAACCGTGACGCGAGCATCCGCGGCGGCACCCGTGGACGAATCACCCACGAGACCGCGCAACGAGCGCAACCGGCGCGACCGGCGCGACCTCAGCGAAGGGATGATCCTCATGACCTTCCGGACCCCCCTCCTCATCGGCGCGTCGGCCGCGGCCTGGGCCCTCGCCCTCTCCGCCGCCGCGCCCGCCATGGCCGCCCCCGCCGAGGGCAGTGACGACAAGGCCATGGTGTCCGTGTTCCACGGCGTCCCGGGACTGACCGTCGACGTCTACGCCAACGGTGACAAGCTCCTCGGCGACTTCAAGCCCGGAACGGTGACCGACCCGCAGTCGCTCGACGCCGGCACCTACGACATCCAGGTCTTCGAAGCCGGCCAGGGCCCCGGCGGCACCCCCGCCGTCGAAAAGGAGATCAAGGTACCGGCCGGAGCCAACGCCACGATCGCCGCGCATCTCTCCGCCGGCGGCACACCGCAGCTGACGGCCTTCACCAACGATGTGTCCCCCCTCGACAACGGCAAGGCGAGGCTGACCGTGCGTCACGTGGCCGCCGCACCGGCCGTGGACGTCCGGGTCGGCGGACAACCGGTCTTCAAGGGACTGGAGAACCCGAAGCAGGCCACCGCCGTGGTCGACAAGGGCACCGTCTCGGCCGACGTGGTGCTCGCCGGCACCAGCACCGTGGCCATCGGTCCGGCCGACCTCAACCTCAAGGACCGCACCAGCAACATCGTCTACGCCTGGGGCGGCGGGAACGGCAAGGACCTCGCGCTGGCGACGCAGACGTTCGGCGGCATGGATTCCGCGTCGAACGCCGTCCACGCCGGGCCCTTCGGCGCGGCCGCCCAGCCGAACTCCTCCGAGCAATGGCTGGCCTGGGCGGCCGTGACCGGGATGGTCACACTGACGGGCGTGCTGCTGATCCGCCGGCCCGCGAGCCGGCGTGGGTGACACGGCCCGACGACTCACCGGCCCCGCCGTGATGACCGCCGCGCGGGCGGCGGTCATCACCCTCGGGCCCACCTCGAACGAGCAAGCGCATCCTCGGACGGCCACCACCCGGTACAGGGACGTGCGGGGCGTGCGGGGCACGCGACCCAGCACACGAACAGGAGGGTGCCGGTGCCGCACGTCGACCCCACGCACCTGGTGGAACTGGCCCTCGGAAACGACTTCTCGCACGACGACGTCGGTGCCCTGCGGCACATCGCCGTGTGCCGGCGCTGCTGGGAGGAACTCAGCCTGATGACCCGGGTCGTCAGCGCCGCCCGGGGAGTCGAGGAACCGGACCTCCCGGCCGCCCCTCCGGAACGGGTGTGGCGGGGCATCACACGCGAACGGGCGGAGACGGAAGCGGCCTCCGGTCCCGCGCCTTCGATCAGCGGGCTGTGCGGCTCATCGGCCGGCTCCCCTCGCATGGGCCGCTTCCCGCGCATCCGAAGCCGAGAGATCGTTCTCGCGCTCGCCGCCGCCGGCGGCCTCTGTCTCCTGTCGTGGTGGCATCGGGCCCGCTCCGGGCGGCGCTGCGACCGGGCGGCCTTCTCCCGGCCACATCCGCGCCGGTGAGCCCGGGCCACTCCCGCCGTACGGGTGTGGGTCCCGGTCCCGTACGGGTGTGGGTCCCGGTCGGCGGGGCAGGCGGTCCTCCTGAGGCCGCGGCGGGCAGCCCCGCCGCGGCCCACTCGATCGGAACGGAGGAGTGATCCGCATGACGGAGAACGCGTGGAGCTACGGGGCGGAGTCCGGTTACCCGGTGGGCACGAACCTCGCCGGCTGGAGGGTCGAGGCGACCGACGGGCACATCGGCAAGGTCGACAAGCACTCCGAGGACGTCGGTGACGCCTATCTGGTCGTCGACACCGGCGTATGGATCTTCGGCAAGGAGGTGCTGCTCCCGGCGAGCACGGTGACGCGTGTCGACCTGGAGGAGCACACGGTCCATGTCGGCCTGACCAAGGAACAGATCAAGGACGCACCGGAGTTCCACTCCGACAAGCACCTCGCGGATCAGCAGTACCGGGAGGAGATCGCCGTGCACTACCGGACGGGCGGGCCGTTCGGCGGCGGGCCGAGCCCCGTCTGACCCCAGGGCCTGCCTGACGGGGGGGGGGGGGGGGGGGGGGGGGGGGGGGGGGGGGGGGGGGGGGGGGGGGGGGGGGGGGGGGGGGGGGGGGGGGGGGGGGGGGGGGGGGGGG